>CAZAMB010000008.1:201645-203309 GCA_964486335.1 uncultured Phycisphaera sp.
CCGGAAACGTCTTGGCCAACGACACCGATGAGGTCGCGGAATCGCCTTCGACCCCGTCGTCCGGCACGGCGCCCCATTTGGTGGAAACTCATCCGCTAATCCCAGTCACGTCGGAACCGGCTCCGACAGTGGATTCACCGGCATTGATTGGCGAAGGTAATGAGGAACCCGCGGGCAACGAATCGATCGTGAATGAGACCGGACATGTCCCCCAACCCGTTCATCCGAAGCCCGAAAATCTCGACGGACAAGGCACCGTTGGTGGGCCCGATTCGAGGGCAGCGGAATCAAGGAATCCGGTTGAGCTTTCAACAGGCAGTAATGACGAAGTGACGATCGGATCGCCGAACTTGACGCAAGGCGATCTTGGGTTTGATGTTGGTGAGATCCTCCCTGTCCGACGTGAGGTCGTTTTCAGTTTGCCGGACAGCGACCAAGAGGAATTCCAAGAATTGGCGGACATCGAATTGGTAGAGGCAACCGATCGAAAGGCACCGATTGCGGTAAGGCTCAACAGTGGGGACGTCCAATCCAACGATCGGAGAGAAGGCGAGGATGGGTATAAGGAAATCAGCGTAAATCAGGATCGTCATGTCGATACGGGAAGGAATGGCTTCGATCGCGCGCCTGACGATGGGTTCGCGCACCCCAGGAAACGGGACTCGGAGCCTATTGAAGCGTCTAAATTCTTCGACTCTGGACAATCGGCGATTGGTTCGGGGAAAATGGAAGATTCGCCTGAATTTGCCGCAGCCATAGAGCCACTGAACCCAGGATTCTTCGCCAAGTTATGGGTTGCCATGCGTGGATTAGGGCCTTCTCGTTCCACGGAGGACATAAAGACCGAACGAAGGAGATAGTCGAGGCTCACGCGCGGCGGTCAAATGACTGCAACCGGTGGGTCCGTCGATCGTAAGGACATCAGCGCGATTTCAGCGGGATTCGCGGACCTATCACACGACAATTTCACCGCCGGCATTTGCACGTCTGTTTGTTTATTTCGTAGGTTTGAGGTGAGTCCACCAACAGGGCGCTAAAGAACAACTCGATAGCGGCCACTCCGGGGACGAAACGTCGGGAGGGGACCATGAAGAAGCCATCGAAGCGATCGAAGAATCACGTCAACAACTCGACCCAGGGTACGAGCGAAGCGAAGAGAACACGGAAGCGGAAGACGTCGCTCAAGCTCGAGGCGCTGGAACCGCGCATTCTGCTGTCGGCCACCTGGGTGGGCACGGACGCGGACGAATCACATAGCGGAACAAGCGGCGACGATCACTTCGACGGCGGCGCGGGCGATGACACTCTCAGCGGGGGAAAGGGAGATGACACGCTGCTCGGCGGCGACGGCGACGACGTTCTCAAGGGCGGCGCGGGCGACGACCACCTCGACGGCGGTGCAGGGGATGACAAGCTCGTGGGAGGTAAGGGAGACGATACGCTGCTCGGCGGCGCGGGCGATGACAAGCTGGATGGCGGCAAGGGAAATGACACGCTGCTTGGCGGCGAAGGCAATGACAACCTCAAGGGCGGCGCGGGCAACGACCATCTTGAGGGCGGCGCGGGCGATGACAAGCTGGATGGCGGCAAGGGAAATGACACGCTGCTGGGCGGCGAAGGCAATGACAACCTCAAGGGCGGCGCGGGCAACGACCATCTTGAGG
>CAZAMB010000008.1:203409-222702 GCA_964486335.1 uncultured Phycisphaera sp.
TCAAGGGCGGCGCGGGCAACGACCATCTTGAGGGCGGCGCGGGCGATGACAAGCTAGACGGCGGCGCCGGCAACGACACGCTGCTGGGCGGCGAAGGCAACGACGACTTGAAAGGCGGCGCGGGAGACGATCACCTCGAAGGCGGCGCGGGCGACGACACGCTGCATGGCGGTAAGGGTGATGACACACTCCTGGGCGGCGAAGGCAACGACAATCTCAAGGGAGGCGCGGGAGACGATCAGCTTGAGGGCGGCGCGGGCGATGACACGCTGAACGGCGGCGCGGGCAATGACACGCTGCTGGGAGGCGAAGGCATCGACACTCTCAAGGGCGGCGCGGGCGACGATCATCTCATGGGCGGCGCGGGCAATGATGACCTGCAAGGCGGTAAGGGAAACGACGTCCTCGACGGCGGCAGCGGCGATGACGTGCTGAGCGGCGGCGCCGGCGACGACGTTCTTTACGCAGGGGCCGGCAACCAAACCCTCAAGGGCGGATCCGGCGACGACACATTCAACTTCGATCGCGCGGAAAACGGGTTCACCTATACGGTGAACGGCGGAAAGGGAAATGACACCATCGACCTTTCGTCCTATTCCTCCGGCGAAGTCGCACAAAGCGAAGGCCGCATCGACGTCTCGCGCGGAGGCGGGTCCTTTACGATCCTTCATAAGAACGTCGACTCCGTGAAGGTTGGTGAGTCGAATGTCGCGGCACAATCGGTCGTCGAAGAGAGCAGCCTGACGGACGACGTGGCGACCTTCACCGAGACGATCCACGACACGGCCGAGGCGACGCAGCAGGACGTCGCTCTCACGACGGAAAGCGTGCTTGCTTCGGACGAGAACCCTGACGGCGCAGGACTGTCCATCTCCGAGTTCACACAGGGAGCCAACGGCAAGGTCACGTACAATGGGGACGGTTCATTCAATTACGTTCCCAACGCCGGATTCCACGGTCCGGACTCGTTCAATTACACAGTAATGGACGGGGAAGGCGCGACGACGACGGCCACCATGACCGTCACGGTCCATGCATCGTCCAATGCGGGCGCGGCGAGCGCGCCGGCCGTCGAATCCACGCCGGAACCGAGCGTCGACAAGTCGGCACCGGAGGCGAAAGCGGAAGCCGCGCCACCGGCCGCGACGTCGGCAACCGAGGCATCGGACAGTTCCTCTGGTCCGACCACGGTCGAGGGACCGTCGGGCGTAGCGGAGTCGGCGACGGGCGGGATGAGCAACTCCGGCTCGGGATCGGTCGCTCCCGTGAAGCCGGGTCCATCGGGTGAGGTTGCAGACGGCGGCTCTAACAGCGCGGGCTCGTCTACAACACCGGATGCGACATCAAGTGGTTCCGAGGCGGGCGCGGTGGTCTCCCAGACACCTTCGACCGGAACTACGGCAACGGGTTCCAGTAATAACTCGGGTCCGAGCCGTGGCGCTGGTTCGAGCAACAGCGGATCCAATGACGCTTCGCGGAGTTCCGGCGACTCGCATCGAGTGAATTGGGGAGCGCAGGAGAATATCGGCGTGCTCAACGCGGCTGAGGGCGTATCGGGGGTCGAGTCGATGCAGATGCCGACGCTTGGATCGACCGACGGCGCTGATTCTTTCGGCGACGACGCGAGCGAGAGCCTTGAAATGAGCAATACGTTTGAAAGCGCCGAGACGGTCACGCTGCCCGCTCGCGGAGCGGTTGAATCCGGAGCGGTCGAATACGCCGCACATGACGGACAGACGGCGGCGGATGTTTTTGAAGACGTCGAGTCTCACGAGAAACACGACAACGGCGGACAGAACGAGCATCACTCCGAGCGCGGACACGATCATGAACCCGGCGCGCGAACCGGATCACGCGGGGTCGGGGCGGTTCGATCGGCAGAGGCACGCGCGGACGAGCCGGTGACAGCGCAGCGAAGCGCGGATGCACACACCGTGGAACACGCTTCGATGGTGGAGCCATCGGCGGCGGGGTTCTTCACGAAACTGTGGGCGGCGATGCGCGGCATGGGCGTGACGCGGTCTTCCGAGAACGCGATGTCGGAGCGGAAGCGGTAGAAGCCGCCGGACGGCGGAACCGGCCGTCAGGGAGTTCCTGGTGAATCGCCAAGGAGGGCGCGAGCCCGTTCAAGCAAAGTGAACCGCTCGTCAGCGGATTCGATGGCGAGGTCGCCGGTTCCGGCGCGGGCGATCCAGGCACCCGGGGCGCGGAGCTTTTGAGGCCAGCCGGATTCGGCCTGGGCGAGTGCCTCCCGCGCGGCATCGACATTTCGCAGTTCGGCCTGTGCGACGGCGATGATGAGGTGATTGACGGTCGGCTCGTCGTTAAGCGACAAGGCGACGCGGGCGTGTTCGACCGCCGATGCGTGGTCTCGCATCTGGAGACAGGCGAGGGCGACGGCGCGTTTGGCGCGCGGGTCCTTGAAATTGGCCATGCGGTCGGCGTGCTTGGCGTCGTCGAGGGCGTCGGCCACATTCACCCGATCCTTGAGCTCCAACCTGGTGCGAGCACTGAGAATCCAGTTTCGCACGTCGGCGGCGTCACACTCCCTGGCTTTGGCGATGTGATCGAAGGCTTCATCTTTCCCAAGAAACAACTGCAAGGCGGCGAGATTTCTCCAGACGGCGGCATGCCATTGGTCCTGGGCGATGCCCGCGAGCTCGGCGCTCTTGAGCATGTACTCCTCGGCTTTCACAAGATCGCCGGTGACGGCATAGAGTGTGCCGACGTTGGCCCAGATGGCGTAGGCGCGCGGATCGATCTTCAGCGCCTTTTCGAGAGGGATGATGGCTTCCTCGTACCGTTCGAGACGGCGCAAGGCGATACCGAGATAGTTCAGCGCGGTGGGATGGTCGGGAGACAATGAGAGAATTTTTTTGCAGGCGTCGACGACGTCCTGCTGGCTTTCGCGACCGACGGTTTCGGGCATTTTGGCGAAGTGTTCGAGATTGAACCAGGCGACCGTAAGCAGCGTCTGGACGTTATCGGCGTCGAGGCGGAGTGCGGCCTGCAATTCACTTTCGGCGTCTTTCCAGCGATTGTTGGCGGCATAAGCCTGGGCGCTGTCGTAACGGGAGGCGATCTGCGCTTTGCGCCGCGCGACGCTTTCGCGCTTCCATAGAAAGCTAAAGACTACGAGAAGAATGACGGCGGTGACAGCGGCGACGGGGGCCTTGTGCCTGCGAATGAACTTTCCCATGCGGCGGATGGGACCGGGTCGCTTGGCGGCGATGGGCAGATCGTTGATGTAGCGTCGAAGGTCCTCGGCCAAGGCGCGGGCGGTGTCGTAGCGAGCGTCGGGGGATTTTTCGAGGCACTTCATGCAAATGGTTTCGAGTTCCGCGGGAACGTACGCGTTGATTTTTTTTGGGCGAACCGGATCTCGGCTGATGATGGCGCTGAGGATTTCCTTTTCGTCGTTGCCGGGCAGTGCGGGTCGAAAACAGAGCAACTCGTACATGGTGGCGCCGAGTGAATAGATGTCGGTGCGGTGGTCGACGCGGACGCGCCTGGCCATCGACTGCTCGGGGCTGAGGTATCGAAGCGTACCGACCAGGGCGCCGGTGCGGGTGACGGATTGCTCGTCGGCGCTCTTGGCGAGTCCGAAATCGGCCAGCATGATCCGTCCATCGGTGGAAAGGATGAGGTTCGCCGGTTTGATGTCGCGGTGGATGATCCCGGCGGCATGCGCGTAGTGCAGGGCATCGGCGGCGTCGGCCATCCAGCGAGCCGTCGTTCGAAAATAGGAATGCCCCTTCGCGCCGATGGACGCACTCGAACCATCTCGGGAGGAGTCGATGGACGACGAATCCTGTTTGCCGACGGAGGTAACCGCGGCCATGGAAAGATCGCTCATGATGCTGGCAAGCTGCGCGGCGGTGGGATGGGTTGCCCCCTGTTCGGCGAGCCTGCGAACCAGATCGTTGAGCGGTTCACCGGTAACGAGTTCCATCGCGTAGAAGTACGCATCGGTCGACTCACCGAAATCATAGATGGGGATGATGTTGGTGTGGTGGAGTCTCGCGGCGGCGGTGGCTTCGCGTCGGAAGCGCTGCACGGCCGATGGATTGGCGGACCCGACCATCGCGGGCAGCACCTTGAGGGCCACGGCGCGATTCAGCTTGGTCTGAATGGCGCGGTAGACGATGCCCATGCCGCCCTGTCCGAGCACGCCGGTAATGGTGTAGCCGTCGATGCGAGGAAGTCGCTGGGTGATGGGTCTGTCGCCGGAAATCGCCAGCGTTGCGGCGGCGTCCAACTGATTGGCCAAAGTCGGGGCCTCGGAGGTGAGAAGGGTCTTGTCGTTGTCGTGAGAATGCCGGACGGCGGAGCTTGAGCGATAGGCTTCGTAGGAGGACCGGCAGCGATCGCAGCTTCGAAGATGAAGATCTGTTTCGGAGCGGTCCTTTCCGGACAAGGAGCCGGCTTCGAGTCGTTCAAAATCAAGGGGCGTGAGGCATTGCATGGTTCGTCCGGCCCATCAAGATCGCACCACACCGGGGCCCGCCCGGCGGAGTCGGGGCAAATCGGCGGAATCAACGGCGCATCAGTGTAGTGGGCAAAGTCGAGACTGTCGATTCCGGGGCAGCTTGCGCATAAACGGCGGGTGCGTGACAGTTCCGGCGAAAAACATTGCGAACCCGGAGCGCAAGCGACGGGCGGTCCCTGGCGTGGCAATCGCGTCACGGGCGACTGTTGGCAGCACCCCTGTCGATGCGGTGCGCCCGCCCCGCGCTGGCGCTTGGGGTTCGGATGGGCGATGCGCGCCGCCCGCCGAACGTGACACGGACCCATGAACGGCGCGTCCCTTCTGAACGAAAAGGGATTTCAGCCAACTTGGCGGCAAGGCGTTCAACCGATCACGGACAAGCCAAGGGCGCGGTCGGGCCGGGGAACGGATAGGAGGCGCCCCGAAACGAATCCACAACGGATGAGATATCCGAGAAATCGATGTTGAGATTGACACCCTGGGTCGGCTGGTTTGGCGACAGGTCGCACCAGGTGCGCAGCGGTGAACCGAAGACATCCTTGAAGCGATCCACCAATGCCGAGATGTCAATGAAATTGACGTCGCCATTGGGAAGTTGTTGCGTTGTCGCCCCGACGATGTCACCCCAAACGGCCGTGGTGGAGAGCACCAGTGGCGCCGAATAGACTCCGCCCGGGTATTCGGTGTCGGGAATGGATTGGATGGAATAGGATGCGCAAGGAACGATGTTGCAATCGGCTACCTGCACAACCCCGTCCGCGACCGACGTCCAATCTCGAAAAAGCGGCGTGGACCGCAAGGCGAACAGACCCGTCGGGGTGACTCCGCCCTGAAGCACTTCCTCGCCGACCCACATTTCGGCTCCGTTGCTCGCACTGAAGTCCGGAACGCGGGGGCAATCATTGGGCCCGGGCATGGGACCGAGGGTCACCCGCAACGCGATGCCGGAAGCGCCGGGAGGAACGACGGGCGGAACAAAGGAGATGTAGCGATTCTTCGTCGCATAGCCCGTCCCCGTGCAGGGCGGAAACACCTCGGCACGAGGCGCATCGAAAGGAAAATTATGTTGGGGATACAATTCCCACGTATGAGTGTCCACATCGGGACCGGGAGAATAGACGATGCGATCCCGCGCAGCATCGTAGACCATTCTTTCGCCCGCCGATGGGATTGGCCACAGGGGACCGGACGTGCCGATAGTTGTCCACTCAACACCATTCCATTCCCAGGTGTCATCATCGGGAGGAACCGCGAATCCACCATAAAGGATGACGACGCCGCGCTTCTTGTCGAAGGCCATGGTGGAGCTGGAGCGCGGTGACGGCCGAGCATCCGTGCGAAAGGTCCAGGACGATCCATTCCACTCCCATGTTTCCTGCGACCTGCCGGTTGTCAAATTGCCTCCAAAGAGCACGGTGACGCGCCGACGACTGTCATACGCCATGGAATGAAGCATGAGGCGCGGCACCTGGTCCTGGTTTCGAAAGGTCCAACTGCTTCCATTCCATTCCCATGTGTCCGAGAGCAGCCCTCCGCTACCTTGACCACCAACGAGCACAACCACTTGCCGGGCTTCATCGTACGCCATGGCATGGCCATATCGCGGCGAAGGTCCAGAATCGCTCACCATGGTCCACGTCGACCCATCCCAAGTCCATGTGTCGCCGCCCCGAACACATGGAGGAGCAGCGGTGCAACGGAATCCACCAAAAAGCAATGTTTTTCCCCGTGCTTTGTCGAAAATGATGTCTTCGTGTTTTCGATAGCCGGGGTTGATCAAGCTCTTCAGTAACCAGTTCGTGCCGTTGAACTCCCATGTCTGGTAGTCACCGTCTTCGAAACCGCCAAGCATGACCGTGACGTTTCGTATCGAATCGTATGTCATTGCCGGAGCGAACCGCCGAGGGTTTCCCGAATGGAGAACGGACCATTCCGAACCATTCCAAGCCCAAGTTCCATTTTCATCGTCACCAAAAAGCACCATGCTGTTGCGAACCGAATCGAAAGCGAGCGCATGGTACTGGCGACTGCCGAGGAATCCGGACGAGCCTCCAACCCAGCTCACTCCATTCCACTCCAGCGTCGATTTGCCATCCGCGCCGGCCCCACTCAGAACAACGACGCCGCGATTGCTGTCGAACGCCATCGCATGACCGCCGCCGCTCCCTGCATGAAGCGCCGGACCTCCGGTTATCAATGACCATACGGCGCCATTCCATTCCCAGGTTTGGCCCTGGCCGACCAATACGGTGACGCCTCGCGTGCTGTCATAGGCCATCGCGTGACCGCCTTGCGCGGGCGGACCGCTTGCATTGCGCAACGTCCAAGAGGTGCCATCCCATTCCCAAGTTTCACCCAGCGGTCCACCGGCGCCATCGCCACCGAACAAAACGACCACGCCTCTTCCGGCATCGAATGCCATGGCCGAATCCATTCGTGCGGACGGCCCGCTGTTGCTCACGAGCGTCCAGTTCGTGCCATTCCACGTCCAGGTTTCCGATGACGGCGACCCACCGGCCACTGGTCCACCTCCGAAAAGCACGCTGACGTTCCGAGTACTATCAAAGGCCATGGCATGGTCGAACCGGGGCGCGGGTCCGGCAGCGAGCCTCCGCGTCCACGCGGCACCATCCCACTCCCATGTATCGCCGTCGCCGGCGGTGGCGGCATTGTCGCCGCCGACCATCACGATGACCCCACGCAGGGAATCGAACACCATGGCGTGATTGCTGCGACGAACGGGAATACCGGGGATCTCCAGCGGAACCCACTCGCGGCAACCCTGAGCCACCGCGTGACGGAACGGCAAGGCCAACATCACAACGACCAATGCCATGTTTCCCGAAATGAACACATTGATTCGAGATGGAAATGAAGTCACTGGACACCTCCTTGGCGACTCAGGGAAAAGCATACCATGAATGGCAAGGTACTTCAATGGAATCTACCGAGGTGCTACCGATCGCCATGATTCCCTCTCATCGGGCAATTGGAGTTTCCGGCCATCCGGGGAATTCCCCTGTCGCTTTGGAAACCACGGCTTCGACCTTTTTGCACAGCATTCGTCAAACTTCAGTGGATTGAACGTCATCGTCAGTCGGCTCGAATCCGTTACACTGGTCGCCATGGAAACGACTCCTCAACTGGCGCATTGGGTGGCGAGCGCGCGGCGGGCCGTGGCGTTTACCGGCGCGGGGATCAGCACGGAGAGCGGGATTCCCGATTTTTGCAGTCCGGGTGGCGTGTGGTCGAGGCACAAACCGGTGTATTACGACGAATTTGTCGCATCGCGGGCGGCGCGAGCGCGTTATTGGAAAGCGCGGCTGGAGATGTACCGCGAATTCGCCTCGGCCAAACCCAACGATGGGCACCTCGCGCTGGCGCACTGGGAGAGCGTCGGGAAGCTTCGCGGGGTCATCACGCAGAACATCGACGGGCTGCATCAGCTGGCGGGCAGTCGAGCGGTCATCGAGCTGCACGGCACGGCGAGAGTGGTGGCTTGCATTCGGTGCGGACGGGAGTGTCCGCCGGAGGAGATTCACGAGCGCATCGAAAGCGGCGACGAGGCGCCGGATTGCGACGACTGCGGATCGCCGTTGAAATCGCGGACAATCTCGTTCGGGCAGGCGATGCCGGCGAAGGAAATGGCCGAGGCGGAAGCTTGGGCGAGCGAGGCCGACCTGATGCTGGCGATCGGTTCGTCGCTGGTCGTCGAACCAGCCGCGTCGATTCCGCGCATCGCGCGACAATGCGGCGCGCGACTGGTCATCGTCAACGCGACGGAAACTCCGCTGGATGACATGGCCGATTTGTTGATTCGCGATTCAATCGGGCCGACACTGCGGACGGTTCGGGATCATCTCGACGGATCACGGCAACGGAGCGCGACATGACGCGAAACTTGAAACGCGGAGAGTTCATTGCCTCCGTTTCGCTGCGGTCGCGTCTGCTGCTTTTCGGGTTCATCTTTTTTCTGTTCGCACCGGCGTCGATCCTGTTGATTTCGCGGTTCGAGGCCAAGCGATCGTTCGCTTGCCTCGCGACGTACGCGGTGTTCGGCGGGCTGACGGCGGCGGGATGGGCCTATGCGTTCCTGCGAAACCGGCTCATCTTCTACATCCTTATTCCGTCGCAAGTCTTATGGGTGTTTATTCCACAATGGTTCGCCGCGGATTTTCGCACGGGGTTCACGCCAAGTCTGGAGGGCGCTGCCTGCATTGCGCTGATCGTGACCGGGTACGTCATGTTCGTCGTGTTCTTTCGAACGGAGGGAATGAAGGCGATTCGGATGCAGACGGAACTGGCCCTGGCGCAGCAGATTCACGCGTCGTTGATTCCGCCGATCGATCGGCGGGTCGGGCATCTGGAATTGTTCGGTCGATCGGAAGCGAGTGCGGAAATGGGCGGCGATCTGCTGGATGTGATCACCCATGACGGCGGAACGGATGTATTGATCGCGGACGTTTCAGGCCACGGCGTGAAAGCGGGCGTGGTGATGGCGGTGGTCAAGAGCGCGATCCGGACGCGATTGCGGTCGGGCGTGGAACTCGGCGGCGTGTTTCGCGACGTCAACGACGTGGTTTGCGAACTGGCCGGGCGCGGGATGTTTGTGACGGCCGCGTGCCTGCGATTTTCCGCGGATGGAGCCGTTGAGTTCGTCGGCGCCGGTCACGGAGCGGTACTTCACTATCAGGCGAACCACGGAGAAGTCGCAACCATCGAAAGCGATCATCTGCCGCTTGGCGTGCAGGCGGGAGAGGCGTATCAGCCGGTGAAGGTTTCATGCTTGCCGAGCGACGTGTTACTGTTGATGACGGACGGACTGACCGAGGTGTTTAATGCGCGAGGCCTGATGTTTGGACAGGAGGCCATCGGGCGATTGCTCGCGGAAAGGGCGCGGTTGCCGCTGGCTGAATTGTACGCGGCGGTCATGTCGGCGGTGCGAAACCACGGTCCGCAATCGGACGATCAGACGCTGATGCTGGTTCGCATAAGGGAATCTCGATGACTTGGGCGACTGATCGCGATTATCGATAGTAGGCCTTCAGGACGTATTCGAGCATCATGCGGTGGGTGTTGAAGTAGGAGCCGTTAATGGCGATGCAATGGCGCATGACGTCGATGTAGCCGGGGCGATCGTGCTGGAACAGAGGCAGGATGACGTTTTCGAGTTTGTCGTAGAGTAGCGACGCGTCGCGAGCGAGGTCTGATTCGGGCGGTGTGGCGCCGCCGTCCTCGCCGATGGCCCACCCGGTCACGCCCTCGACGCATCCTTCGACCCACCAGCCGTCGAGAATGCTGAGCGAAGGGACGCCGTTGAGCGCGGCTTTCATTCCGCTGGTTCCCGACGCCTCCAGGGGGGCCTGCGGGTTGTTGAGCCAGAGGTCGACGCCCGAAGTGATGAGCTTACCGATTTCCATGTCGTAGTTTTCGACATAGGAGACGCGGACCTGGGGTCGCAAATCGTGGCGCACTCGGAAGACATGCTGGATCAGTTCTTTTCCCTGTTTGTCGTGAGGGTGGGCCTTTCCGGAAAAGACAATCTGAAGTCCGCCCGCCTCGGCGGCGATCCGTTTGAGCCACTCCGTGTCGTGCAGCAGCAGCGTGGCGCGCTTGTAGGAGGCCGCGCGGCGGGCAAATCCGATGGTGAATGTCTCGGGATTCATTCCTGCGTTGTCTTCGCGATTCACGAAGTGGATCAAACGTTCCTTACAGGACTGATGGGCGGACCAAACCAGGTCGGGCGGCAGCGAATCGGCGGCGCGAAGCGTGCAGGTGTCGTTTCGCCAATAGGGGATGAACCTGTCAAAAAGATCTTGAAAGGAGGGTGCGGCCCAAGTGGGAGCGTGGACACCGTTGGTGATCGAATCGATGGGCCGCGGCGCCAGCATGATGGACGCGACTTCGCCGTGGCGTCGCGCCACTCCATTCGTAAAGGTGTTCAGATTCAAGGCCAGGCGGGTCATGTTGAGCATGCCCTCGGATTCAAAGAGGCTTCCATTGGCGAGAGCGCGTTTGTCACCGAGGACCTGGGCGACCATCGCAAGCGGGAACTTGTCGTGACCGGCCGGGACGGGAGTGTGGGTCGTAAAGACGCATCGCCTGCGGACAGTTTCGAGGTCGTCCGGTGAGGCCTCTGATCGTCCCTGTTCCTGCAATCGCTCGTCAAGCAGTTCGAGGGCGAGTAACGCGGCGTGCCCTTCGTTCATGTGGTAGCGTGTGAGATTGAGGTAGCCGAGTTCTCGCAACATGCGCAGACCGCCGATTCCGAGGACCACTTCCTGACAGAGTCGATAGTGGTCGTCTCCCCCGTAGAGGTAATGGGTCAATGTGCGATCGAATTCGGAGTTTTCGGGCAGATCGGCGTCGAGCAACACGACGGGGACGGCGAAACGACCGTCTTGCGCGATGACGTTTCGGGTCCATGCACGCAGGTGAACGATGCGGCCTTCGATCTTGATCGACGTTCGCTCCTTGAGTTCGTCGAGCGCATCCTCGATCACCCAAAGGGCTGGTTCCTCGCGCTGCCATCCGGAGTGGTCAAGTCGCTGATAGAAGTAACCCTTGCGGTGCAGGAGCGTGACCGCCACCATCGGAACGTGAAGATCGGCTGCGGATCGAATGGTATCTCCGGCCAGGACGCCCAGACCGCCGCTGTACGTGGGGATGGCGGGATCGATGCCGATCTCCATGGAGAAATAGGCCACGCGCCGCGTGTCGGGCGGCGCGAGAAAATCGGTTTCCTGATCGGCTCCGGAAGACGCGGCAGGCGAAGCAGCTCGCCGCTCGCTGCCCTTGGACTGTTCAGAAAGACTAATCGTGTGTACACCCATAGCAATCACCCCTGCCGCAACTGGAAGGAGCACGCCGACGATATCCGCCCGTTCCCGGATATATCGAACCGATCCGGGCACCTACCTTACGTCGGGCGTCCGAAAGCACTCCTTGCGTTTCCGATTTCCGCGGTGAAGCGACGTAGGTCCGAGAATCCGCCGAGTCCGCGGCTGGACTGCTGAGGAACAAGATCCGACCCAGCCGCATTCTCTTCAAAACCGGCTAGGCATCAAGCTGTTCGATCGAACGGCGAATCTGTGCGCAGGACATCAAGTCCTCCAGGGAGCGCGTCATTCGTCGTGACCAATTGGGATACCGCTCCTGCCCAAGTCCGGGGAGGTTCACCGGCCACGTCTCGCCCGCCAGATCGTCAAGCGAGAGTCCGATCATTCGCGCCGGCGAGCGACAAAGATAACGATGAACGGCGGCGCACAATGGAAGCGGATCGGCGATGTTCGCGTCGGCATCGGTCCACAAGTTTTCGCGACGAAGCGCCCGGATCAGCGCTTCATGAGTGCGGCGGCGCTGGGCCAGCGCCTGATGGAGCGCGGCGTCGGATTCGATGGCTCCGGCTTCCTTTCGCAATTGGAGGTCTCGCCCCTGCGCGAAACCGGCCAGCGGAACCATGTCGTGGGTGCCGACGACGAGATAGGCTCGATTGAGGATTCGGTCGGGCGGCAGGTATTCACCCTGATGGTCGAGTTCAAAGTGCAGGACCCGCGTGGAGAACACGCCCCACCGTTCGAGCAACTCTGAGAAACCCGGCGGAACGGTTCCAAGGTCCTCACCAATCACGATCGCGTTCTGCCTGCGGCTTTCATCGGCCAGCGAAGCAAACAAATCGTCGACGGGAAACCGAACGTAGGCGCCGGCGGTGGCGTCCATGCCTTGCGGTATCCAAAACTGGCGCAGCAATCCCATGACATGGTCGATGCGTAGCGCGCCCGCATGTGCAAAGGCCGCAATGACGAGGCGACTCCAATAGTCAAAGCCGGTCTCGACGAGCCGGTGGGGAATGATCGGCGGCAAGGCCCAGTCCTGGCCGGCAGGTCCAAGGTCGTCGGGCGGCGCGCCGATTCCGGCGGCAAGGGCGAACAAACCTGGAAACGCCCACGGGTCGCAGCCATCCGGAGAGGTGCCGATCGCCAAATCCTGAAACAACCCGACGGCCAGACCGTTCTTGCGGCCCGCCTCCGAAATCCCAGCGAGTTGCCGATCAAGTTCGAACTGAACGAAAGCATGAAAGCCGACGTCGTCTTGAAGCTCGTGGCGTTGCTGCTCTGTTTCGGGCGATCGAGGGTCGCGAAGTGGCGCCGGCCAGAGATTCCAATGATCCAGTACCGGAGATTGCGATCGAAAGGACTCGTCGATCGCGACGAACGTGGTGAAGTTTCTCAATGTCTCGCCGCCGTCGGCCACGAACTTGCGAAAGGCGCGGCCGCGATCGGTGTCGGCGGCGGCATGACATCGGAGGAACTCGGCATGAAGCAGCCGGAGCAGGGACCGCTTCAGCATGAAGACGGCATCGTAGTCGATCCAGTCCGCCGCGATGGCTTTTTCACGTTGGGCTCGAAAGGCTTCGGACGCCGCCAGTGTTCGAGCCTGGGGACACTGTGCCCATTCCGGAACGGCCTCGATCTCCAGGTAGATTTCGTTGCGGAACAGGCGACTGACGGGGCGGTAGGGGCTGATATCTTTTTTTCGGTTGCGAAGGGCGTGCAGCGGATTGAGGCCGACGAAATCGAGACCGACGCCGGCGGCCCAGGCCATCAGATTCTTCAGATCGCCGAAGTCGCCGACTCCCCAGTTTCGGCAACTTCGCAGGCTGTAGAGATTCGCCCAAAGACCACGGAGCTGTCGGGCCGGCGTTTGAGGGCATCGCGCGTCACCGCGACCGGCGGTTCGGCTTGGCAGCGGATCCAGCCCTGACGCCGATTGTCGATGGGAAAGTTTTTTCAATGCACGTTCAGCGGATTGTTCATCGCCCGCATCCACGCCCATGGCACGGAGTAGTGCGATTCTCGTGTTGTCGGTGGCGACGATCGATTTTGTGGCGTTGAAATTCGTGTATTCGGGCAGGATACCCAGCTTATCGGCGAGGGCGCGGAGATGAGGACGATCGCTCATGCGTGATTGGTCAGACTGTCGGGCGCTGATCGAAAGTCAAGTTTCCCCGGCGACTCCGCGACCGAACTTGAGCACCGTTTGGCGTCGTTTCGATTCATTGTTCACTCGCGCTCGCGCCGATTGGAAACCGCGCCTCGTCTATTTCTGGAACCGTTCGCATTCAATGGCCTCCCGCGAGGCGAGCAACACTACCGAATACGCGGGAACGGTCAAACCGTCGAGGGGATCGGGTGCGGGTGAATCGCAAGCCGTGTTGAGAAGTTGCGACCAATTCCCGCCATTCGCCGCTCGTGGTAGTTGAAACCAACAGGGATCCGCCCGGCCGTTGATCAGCAGCGCAAGGGATATTGGAATCGAATGAGCCGAAGCGTCGGTCGAGCCGTCGCGCGAGAGCGCTGAACTTCGCTGGGCCGGCTGGTGGAGGAGCAGGGTCAACGTGCGACGAGCGGCGTCGTTCCAGTCGCCTTCGGTCATTTCATGGCCGCCTTCCGTTCGCCAATGGACATCGTGTTCGCCATTAACGCCGACCCGTTGACCGGTGAAGAATCGATCGGCGCGGAAGAGCGGGAGATCACGCCGCAGTCGCAACGCGTGTTGAACAAAGGTCAATCGTCGCTGTTGCACGTCGTCGAGACGCCAGTCGAGCCAGGAAATGTCATTGTCCTGACAATAGGCATTGTTGTTTCCGTGCTGCGTTCGGCCGAACTCGTCGCCGGCGCAGATCATCGGAACGCCCCGGGAAAAGGCGAGGGTCGCCCACAGATTCCGCGTGACGCGCTCGCGCAGGTCTCGAATGCTCGGGTCGTCGGTCGAACCTTCTACTCCCCAGTTCTTGGAAAAACTCTCCGAGGGTCCGTCGCGGTTATCCTCGCCGTTGGCGTCATTGTGCTTCTGCTCGAAACTCACAAGATCATCGAGGGTAAATCCATCGTGGCAGGCAAAATAGTTGATTCCGTCGAGAGGGGTACGCGACCGCGCATCGAAAATGTCACTGCTGCCGGCCAGTCGCGTCGCAAGGCGGGATGCACAACCCTCGTCGCCGCGCCAGAATCGGCGCACGTCATCGCGATACCGGCAGTTCCACTCGGCGATGCCTTTCGGAAACCGGCCCAACAGAAAGCCGTCCTCGGCGGCGTCCCATCCCTCGACAATCAGCTTCGTCGCGGCAAGCACCGGATCGTTCTGGATCGCGGAGAATAACTCGAATCCCGGGTCGATTCCCTCGGCTTCCCGACAGAGCACGGGCGCGAGGTCGAATCGGAAACCGTCGACGTGCATTTCGCAGGCCCAATAGCGCAGGCTGTCGAGAATGAGTTTTCGGGTCGCCGGGTGGCTTGCGTTCAGCGAGTTTCCGCAGCCGGAAAAATCGCGATAGCGCGCACGATCGGCGGGATCAAGGTGATAGTAGGCGGCATTGTCGATGCCGCGGAAACTGAGCGTCGGCCCGGCGTGGTCGCCTTCGGCGGTGTGGTTGTAAACCACATCGAGAATAACCTCGATTCCCGCGGCGTGCAGCAAGCGGACCATTTCCTTGAATTCCTCGATTTCACGACCGGGTCGAGCGGCGTAGCGCGGATCGGGGGCGAAAAACCCAATGGAGTTGTAGCCCCAATAATTGGTCAGGTTCATCGCGGCGAGGCGACGTTCCGTCACGAAATAGTGGATCGGAAGCAGTTCGACGGCCGTGACGCCGAGGGAATGCAGATGTTCCACGACGGGAGCGGATGCCAGACCCAGATAGGTGCCGCGAAGTTCGCGATCGACTTGAGGATGTCGAACGGTCATGCCCTTAACGTGGCATTCATAAATGACCGTCCGATCCCACGGCGTTCGCGGCGGTGCGTCGCCGCGCCAGTCGAATCGGGAATCGGTCACAACACACTTGGGCATCGCGGCGGCCGAGTCCCGGTCGTCGGGGCGCTCCGAATTCAATGATGAACCCACAACCGAACCAAGCAGGCAATCGTCGGGAGGCGTCGGACCGCTGACCGCGCGAGCGTAGGGGTCGAGAAGCAGCTTGGCCGGATTGAAACGATGACCGTCCCTCGGCGCAAAGGGTCCATGAACGCGATAGCCGTAGTGCTGCCCCGCGCGGACTCCGTTGACGTGCCCATGCCAGAGGCCGTCCGCGCGGCGCGCGAGGGAGACTCTCCGCGATTCTCTCGCGTCGCCGGCGCGATCGAACAGACAAAGATCAACGGCGTCGGCGTGACCGGAGTACAAGGCGAATTCGGCGCCGAGGTCGCCAACCGTCGCGCCGAGGGAAGGGACCGAATAGGCGTCATTGGGATTCATGAGGATCGCCGCCGATGATGCCGTTTGAACGAAGAAGTTTTTTCGATGACGCGAGCGATGCGAAGCGATCGTCGAATGGTCTCTCCCGACAGCGCAAGTTCGTAGTCCATGGATGGCTCAAACGTCATGCTCAATTCGTCGGCGCATCGTCGAGCCTGGACGATTTCGTCCTCCTCGAGGTCAGCAGTCTTGTAGGCGACGACTCGACCGCCAATGGCGAGGAAGGACCTGGCCGAACGCAAGGATTGGTTCAGCGATCCGACGGCCCGAGTCGCGACCATGTCAAACCGCCGCGGCGCTTCCCAATGGTCGGAGTGGCCGTGTTCGACTACCAGGTTATCCAAACCAATTTGGCGAGCGAGCTGCGCAAGGAAGTCGGTTTTCTTCCGCGTGCCGTCGAGGGCGGTGACGGACCAATCGGGACACATGACCGCGAGGGGCAGGGCAGGAAAGCCCGCGCCGGTCCCGATATCGAGCAGCGAGACAGCGTTCATGGATCGCAGACCCGGCCACTTCAGAAGCGCCAGGGAGTCGGCGTAGTGCTTCACCGCGGCGGCGATGGGATCGGTGATTCGCGTCAGGTTTATCGACTGATTGGCGGCGATCATGGCGGCGTAATGGGCTTGCAACTTCTCCATTTGCTCCGGCGCGACGGAAATCGCAAGTCCCCTCAACGCATCCGCAAGCGCAGTCCGAAATGCGGGTAACTCCGCTTGTACGGGTCCATCAGGTGTCATGGTCGGGCGATCAAACGGCCGCGGCGGCCACGAATACGTTCCACGTGGTCTCGTCGGCACCCTTCTCGAAGTCGGGCATGGCTCCGATGCGGATGAGGCGAAAGCCCGAGTCGCTGAGAAACCTCTCCAGTTCGTCCGCAAAAAAATAACGCATCACGTGAACTTCATCGACGTCGTTTTCGCCTGAGGAGTCGGCGCGACGCAAATGAAAGCTCACGGAAATGCATCGGCGATCCTCATTCAGCTCAGACCGAGAGGTTCTCACGATCGGACCTTCGAGCGTATTGAACTTCTTGGCGCGAGTGGACGGTTGTTGACGAAGCACAGCCGGACCGTACCAGCAGTCGAAAAGCAACACTCCGCCTTCGCGAAGATGGCGGCGAGCTGTCCGCAGTGCCGCGAGTACGTCGTCGTCCTCAATCTGGTAACCGAGCACGGCGAACATCATCGTCGCGGCGTCGAAACGGCGGTCGATTCTGAACGCGCGAAGGTCGGCGACGTGGTATTCGGGCGCGGAAGAACCGCAGATGGCGACAGACCGAGCCAAGGCCAGGTCGATCATGGGCTTGGACCGGTCCACGCCGACGACGAAATAGCCGCGGTTCGCGAGCAACTCGGCGTGTCGCCCGGTTCCGCAGCCGAGGTCGAGAATCGACCGGACGGGAGGCGTCGCGCATTCCGCCAGCGCGCGCTGGATCAAGTCGCATTCGGCTGCGTAGTCTTTGTCGTGGTAGATGGCGTCGTAGTGATCGGCGTAAGCCGCGCCGAACGGCTGGAGATTCGGCGCGGATCGCGCAGAAGGCACATCGCTGCATTCAATGGTCGTCGATTGCGAGAAAGTTCGCGGCGTCGGCATGGTCAGAACCGATCCTTTTCCGCAAGACCGGTGTACGGCCCCTGCTTGACCTCAAGCAATACCGTGTCGTCGAGCATTCGAAAACCGTGCCCCCCCGAGACAATGATCAAGATGTCGCCGACGTTGAGCTCCCGCGTTGCGACGAGCTTCGCGGCGTCGTTGTAGAGGTCCACTTCGCAACGACCCTCGCGCACGACCAGGACCTCACCCGTCCCGACGATCCGTCGCTCGATGGGGCGATGGGTATGGCGCGGGATGGATTCGCCGGCGGCATACACGATGAATCCAACCTGCTGGTTGCGATCGTCGGGCGTGACGAACGACGTGGCGGCGGGCCGGAGTGTCGCGCGGACGATGGTGGCCAGAATCCGATCCCCGTCCACGACATGTTCGACAGCTGCTGAACCTGTTTGTGTTTCAATCATGATTCGCAGCTCCCACCGGCTAACGCGCCCGCGGCAATTCGTCGGCCCTGCTGAACCCGCTGCACTGCCTCATCCACAATGCCCGCCAGACGCTGACGATAATCCGATGGAGTGTACAACGCCAACTTGCGCCGACCGTTTTCGATCAGGTCTCGGCGGAGTTGCTCGTCCGTCCAAAGTCGGCGGATTCCATTGGCAATGTCCTCCGCTTGCGTCGGATCGATGGTGACGGCTGCGTCGCCGACCTGCTCGACGATGCCGCGAATCCTCGACGTCAACACGGGGCAATCGAACGACCAGGCCTCCAGAAACGGAATGTTGGTCGGGCCGAAAAACGTCGGCATGACCAGCGCGACGGCACCGGAATACAACACAGCGATGTCCTCATCGTCAACGTAGCCCAGCGATCGGACCTGGCCCGCCACGCCGAGTTGATCGCGCCGCGACCTCATATTGGCGACGACGTGCTCGCGAATTTCGCCTGTGCCTGATCCGGTAAGCACGAGGGGGATTTCCAGTCCTTGCCTCTTCTTGAGGATGCCGAGGGCCTCGACGAGGCGAAGGTGATTCTTGTGCGGCCAGAACTGGGCCGGGTAGAAAAAGTATCGTTCGGGAAGGTCGAAGCGCTCGCGATTCGCGGGCAATCGTTCACGGGCTTCCATCAGGCTCAGCCGCGGCTGCGGGAGATAGGGAAGCGTTTTGACGTCGTTCGGACGAACGCCGCAAGAGCCATAGGCGTTCAGGATGTCCTCTCGCCCGATGTTCGATTCAGCGATCAGGAGGGTGGCAGCGCGAGCGGCGTTGCGGAGGACATACTCTCGTCGGCGCCACTCGCCGTGGGCGGAGACTTCGGGAAACTCCGGCTGAAGCAGGTGCTGCAGGTCGTGGATGGCCATGACGAAGGGCACGCCGGCCTCGAAGGACAACCGATGCGGCGACGGGTAGATCATCAGTTCGATGCCGCACTCGTCTAGCCAGGCGCGCATGTCAGCTTGTTCCAACGGCAAATCCACGTCCTCTGGAAAAATCAGTTCGTTCGTCGGCATGGGCGCCCAGGGCGGACGAAACGACTCGACCCTCCATCGCTCGCCGACAAGTTCGCTAAGGATGGGGTCGGATTGATCGTGAACGAAGACGACGAATTCATGGTCGAACCTCGCGTTGGGACCGGTGGACAAACTATGCAGTGCGCGTAACAGCGCAGTCGTGTACTGATAGATGCCGCCGTCGTGGCGTTTCAACGCCGGATGGATGCCGATGCGCATGGTGTCGATGCCGTTCCTGTGGCGCGAGGCCCCGCCGCCCTGGCTCGGTCGGCGCGCTCACCCCTTCGATATCGGCAAGGCGACCGCCGAACCGTGTCTTTTTGATGATATGCCGCCTGTCGAAAAAGCGACCCGATGGCATGTGGCGCCGGTTTTCAACCGGTGCAAACGCGGGCTGGAAAACCAAACCACACGCTCTTCGACGGACTGTCCGTTCGACCTTGGCACTCATGCGGCGTGTTTCACCGCATGGAGCAGGGTTTTG
>CAZAMB010000009.1:0-199723 GCA_964486335.1 uncultured Phycisphaera sp.
ACCGGCGCAACCCGCGCTCGGCCCTCCCCCCGCGCGGCTCCACCACCGTCCCCCTGACCAAGGGGGACCACAGGGGGTCCGTCTCGCCTATCGAAAACATCAATCCCATTGAGCCGCGAACTTCAGTTCGCGCGGATTCCCGAATGGATCAACCCTCACGATCGCGCTGATCCCGCGTTACGCCTCGGCCGGTTCGATGGACGTGTTGATCTTCAGCGAAATGAATTGATCGACGTACAGTTCGGCCCGCTCCCGATGCGTCACCAGCAGCAGCGCCAACCCCGATTCGTGCGCTTCGATGGTCCGCAGAATCGCTTCCTGCGGCGTCAGCGTCGTCAGCTTGAGAATCGCCCCGATCACGTGCTCAAACGAGTTCACGTCGTCGTTATGCAGCAGCACCTTGTAGGGCGGCAGTTTCTTGGGCTTCTTGGCCGGTTGAACCGGCTTTGTCGCGACTGCGGTCAAGGTGCCTGAATCGCTTTTCGGTTCATCCACGACTGCATGTTGTGCACCACTTTTTGACATGGCCAGTTTCCGCCCCGTTGACAATTTCATCGGCGTTTACGCCGACCTGCTGGGTCCACGCTGCCGACGACCGATCGTAAGTATAATTTGTATAGGCGCTTGCGCCAAGTCAGCCTCCCTGGGGCACGGGCGAAAAACGAACCTGTTTGTCGACTGTCAGCGTCTTGCCGGTCAGGTAATCAACAAACGCCACGCTCACCAGCAGTTGCCGCGATGCGGGCAACGACGCCCCCGGCGGAAACGGGCACCGAATCGTATAGTGGTTGGTTCCGACCAGCCCATACCACATGGTTCGCAATTGCGAAACGTCGTCAAAAACGCAGACCCCGACCACGCGCGGCGATCCGAGCACCGAGTTGTCCAGCAATTGAATCGTGATCTTCCCGGGCGCTTTGACCACGCTGCCGTCCGCGTCGACCGGCCGCAGGTGAAGCGTCACGCCGTCATCCCCGGGTTGGCCGTCGTAGTCCGCGCCCCCCGACAAACTGGCGATTTCCACTTTGACCGGAGCAAATGCGTCGGCCGGTCGATTCGCCCCGAAGCTCTTGAGATGTTCCACCTGCCGGGAAAGGGACGAAATCGTTCCGTCCCGATCGGAGACGGAACGCTCAAGCCGGCCTTTGTCCTCTCGCAGCGCTTGATTTTCCTTGACCAGCCGCGCCCATTCACCGGGCGATTGGCACGCGAGCGGCGACAGGCAACACCCAACCCCGAAGCCAAGAAGCAGGCGAGTTCTTCGGTCGAATAGGAATGGAGTCGGCATGACCGAGATTCTAATTGCAGTGGCCGCGTATGCAATCCGTTCCTTCCATCCAACCCGCACGACGGCATTCAGGAAAGCGCTCGCGCAGAATCGGAACAGTTCAAGTTCGCGTAGCCAATTCCCCGATGAGCGACTATTCTGCATCGAACCGCTGTTGAGCTAAAAGTAGTCGCCCAATGTCCGCCAATACCTTGAGGAGTCGTACCCATGTCGAAACCGATGGAACGGGATCCTTCCGATGACCTTCGCCGACTGCTCGATCAGTCGAACGTCATGGGTCTGGAAACACTGCTCGACGGCCTGTCCGTCGGTGAAACGGCGCGGTCCATTTCGCGACTGAATCACGACGAACAAGTTCGATTGGTGACGCTCCTCGATCCCGAACACGTGGCCGATATCGTCGAGCAGATCCCCGACTCCCAAGCCGTCGACCTCATCGAGCACCTCTCACCACAAGCCGCCGCGGCCATTGTCGATCAACTGCCCAGCGATCAGCAGGCCGACCTGATCGGCGACCTTCGCCGCGGAAATGCCGATGCAATTATCGCGGCCATGGACCCTGACGAAGCACGCGACGTGCGGTTCCTCGGGGCCTATTCCGACGACGTCGCCGGCGGGTTGATGGTGACGGAGTATCTCGCCTATTCGCGCAACGCCGCCGTGGCCGACCTCGTCAAGGACCTTCGTTCCCACGCCGACAAGTATCGTCGATACGACGTGCAGTACATCTATGTGCTCGGGGCGGAGCGGCGTCTCGTGGGTGTCCTCCGACTTCGCGACCTCCTGCTGGCCCCGGCAAACCAGACGATCAGCGACCTGATGATCGTAAATCCGTTGTCCATACGGGATTCAGCGTCGCTCGACGACCTGCGAGACTTCTTTGACCGCCATCCCTTTTTCGGCGCACCCGTCGTCAACGAGCGCAACGTGCTCCTGGGGCTGGTCCAGCGATCCGCCGTCGAGGAGGCGCTCGCCGAGCAGAGCCACAGCAATTACGCCAAATCACAGGGAATCATCGGCGGCGAAGAGCTTCGGTCGATGCCGCTTCTGTTACGCGCCCGGCGGCGACTGTCCTGGCTCAGCGTCAATATCCTGTTGAACATCCTCGCCGCAAGCGTGATCGCCGTGTACCAGGAAACGCTGGCAGCCGTGATCGCACTGGCCGTTTTCCTTCCGATCATTTCCGACATGAGTGGCTGCTCCGGCAATCAAGCCGTCGCGGTCAGTCTCCGCGAGCTGACGCTTGGGTTGATCCGGCCTGCGGAACTCCTGCGAGTCTGGATCAAGGAAATCTCAGTCGGCGCCATCAACGGCGTGGCCCTTGGCATCCTGATCGCCATCGCGGCGTTGCTCTGGAAAGGAAATCCGTATCTCGGCGTCGTCGTCGGAACGGCCATGGCCATCAACACGATGGTCGCCGTCTCGATCGGCGGAATAGTTCCACTGGTGCTGCGTCGTTGGAAAATGGACCCGGCGTTGGCCTCCGGTCCCATTTTAACCACGGTGACCGACATGTGCGGCTTCTTTCTCGTGTTGCAGTTGGCGACCGTCTTCCTGTCGCGCCTTTGATCTTTGTGAAAGTCCAGACGACCCTTGCGAAAGCGGAGCAATCTCAATGGCCCGGCCCGGACACAGATACGCGCACACTCCGCACCCTGTACACCCACCCTCCACGATCTTCGGCAGCCCCGCGTCGTCAAAAACGATGGCATCACTTCGCAACGGGCATCGCGTGACGCAATAGTCACAGGGCTGTCCGGAGGACACGTAGCACGCCGCAAGATCGATGACCGCCACACCCATGCGAACCTCGGCTCGGCCGACGGGAATCAGCGCGCGCGGTTCGCAAGCCGTGATGCAAGGCATGTCTTCGCAGAGATAGCAGGGTGATTCGGTGGGAATGATCGCCGGTGTGCCCGCGGCGGCCGCGAATTCCGGTCCGAGGCGCCGGATGGACTGATAGGGACAAACTTCCTGGCAGGCCGTGCAACGCGTACACGTCGTGAGAAACTCGGACTCACGCAGTGCCCCCGGCGGACGCAGCCACCGTTGGGGCTTGAACTCGGAGACCGGATCCGCGCCGACTCCCGCCAGTCCCTTGCGTACCGCACCGAAAACATCTTCCACGTCGGCGATCAGCGTGCGCCCGAACTGACCGAAAAAACTTCGCCGTGAACAATTCGCCAAAACGTCAACCTCACATCGCCGAAGTACGCATTTCCATCGGTTGCTTAAGCAGCCAGAGGCTGAACACGCTGAACGCAATCATCGCGGCCAGCATGGGAAGCTGGCTGCGGAACGCCGCCCTGGAACCGCCAAAGTGCCGAAGCGACGTCTTCTGGGCGATCCACAAGCTGTAAACGTGGCCGACCAGCACCAGGAAAACCTGAATCACCCAGAGCTTCTCCAGCGAAATCATCGGCGGGATAATCCAGCCGGCGGTGCCGAAAACATTCCAGCCCCAGCCAAACGGGTCGGACGCCATGGCGACGACCTTGGGACCCTCCATGAGCAAATGCTCCATGTTATGCGCGATGTGATAGAAAAGGGCGATGGGCAATAGGGCGTAGGCATATCGAATGAAGTAATCTTGATAGCGGAGCGGCTGGAGCGATCGATCGCGCCCAAGGTACATGGAAACCGCCACGAGCACCGCGTAGATGGCGATCGGACCGAGCATGAGCCCTGCCATGCCCAAACTAAAGCCGGCGATGCGACCCACGCCGCTTGAAAAACGAATCGCGTCGATCAATTGCTGCCACACGGGCGTCATTGTCAGACCGTGAAACCCGGTGATCGCGAGCATCAACAAGGCGAGGTAAGCCTCATCGGTTCGCGGCCTGCCCTCCGCGACCAAATCAGTCCCCCAGGGGCGCAAGTTGACCGCAAGGTTGTCGTGCGGACAGGCTTGAACGCACTCCATGCACTGAATGCAATACGTATTCGTGTCGAGCTTTCCGGGATAAAGAAAAGTAGGGCACCCATACGCCTCGTCGCTGCCTCTGATGCACTCCTTGGTTCGACACCCGGTGCATGTGCTCGCGCTTCGCGCGCGAACCTCCACGCTGGCAAACAGCGCGTAGAGGCCGCTGACTCTGCCGACGAGGCAGCCGTAGCGACAAAAACTCTTGCGATCAAACAGCAACGCCGAAGCGACGGCCATCAAAAGCATCGCGATCGCAAGGTACGCGGTGACGCGAGGCTTCATCGTCACGCCGAACCCCAGTTCAATCCACGTGAGGCCGACAAAGAGAATCGTTGCAATCAGAATGTTGCGCACCACGCGAGGCCATTTCTGGTTGGCGCTGAGGCCGTCATCGTTCTTGCGCCAGAATGCAAGCTTTTCCGTCCATTCCGCCATCGCGTCCCAAGGACAGACATAGCACCACGCCTTCCCGGCGAAGAGGATCAGCACGATCAGCAATCCCCACCAGATCGTCCAAGTCAGCAGCGGAGCGATGTTGAGCGCAGGGTTTTGGTTGCCGAAAAGCCCGGCCGCGATGATGAGGATGAACATTGCGGTCACGGTGGCTCGCAGCGCGAAACGGAAGATCCGCGAGCGCGCGGCGGCGGAAAACCAGCGAACCGAAAGAAGGTCGAATCGGTCCGGTCGAAACGTGGCGGTCGTCACGCTGGAAACAGCAGTGGTTATTGGCGCGGCTAGAATGGGGAGCGCGATCTCACCCGAAGAGCCTAAAGACTTTCTTCCTCTCCACAAGCGCTCACCCTCTCCGGCGATGGCCTCGCGCGTATAGTGGCGTGCGGAGGGTACGCGATGGGCGACTTCGCTCCCGCCGGGCTTCTGTTCATCGGACGTCGTCTGCCGACCCAATCGGCTGAGCCACTCGAAAACGCCGAAGCTGACAAGCAGAACCAACGCGATCGAGGCGTAGTACAACCACGTCGGAATCCCCCACATCGTGTGCATGAAGAACGCGGCGGAATCGCTCTTGAATTCGGCGCGATGCTCCGCGCTGCACAAATGGTACGTGTGTCCCAGGTAAGTGGCGGGGAAGGAACGGTCATCACCCAGCCCAACCTTGCACACGAGGCAGCGGGTCTGAAGATAATGCGGCGGATCGGCCTCAAAGAGTATCTTGCATTGCTGATTGCAGAAGTGATACGACTTGCCCTCATATTCCGAGGAAATGCGCCAGGCCGGGTTGACTTCCATCTGACAGACAACGTCCACGTGTCGCTCCGCGCCCGCGGATGAAGCCGCAGCGTCATCCCTGTCGCCGGCCAGAAAGTGCGCGCGGCATCCGTCCGAGCAGAAACGAAACGTCTGGCCGTCCTTTTCCGCGGTAAGCGGCGCGTCGTCGTCCACGGTCATGCCGCACGGTGGACAGACGTTGGGCGAATGGTGCGACACCATAGCTTCTTCGGGCGCGCCCAGCGGCAGATTGGCCGCCAGGATGACTCCCACGACGCCCGCGAGCACGACGTAGGGAAAGATGAGCATGAATCGTTTCATGGCCGCTGTGATCCTTGGTTGGGAAGCCGTGTCTCGTGCCGGCAGCGATTGTTGCTTTTGCTGGCGATGCGCTGAGTCATGGCGTCTGCTCCGCGCCGGGCTTTTCCATTCGGTAGGTGAAGCGGCGAGGTTGAAGGATCATGACCGCAGTTGCATCCCTCACTTGCGACCGCAAATCGCGTTCGATTCAAATCGCCGCGCTCATTCATCGCTCGTCGCCGACGCCGTTTCTTTTGAATCGCGCGGATCACAACGAGCAGCATCACGAATCCGCTCGAACCGGCCAGGGCGATCGAAGCCGCCGCGCTGGGTTCGCCCGCGATCATCAAGAATGGAATGACTTCCGTTCGCCCTTCGACCGACATGGACAACTCCACAATGTACTCACCGTCGGTAGGAAACGTCACTTGAACCTTGTACTCATGTTCCACGGGAAACCGGGTTGTCGGCGACATGATCAATTCGTTATCACCGAACGTCGAGGTTCGAAGCACGCGCAAACTGATCGATTGTCCGTAGGCTCGTTGCGCTTCCCGATCGCGAATGTACAGGGCGAGATTGGCCGGTTCGCCGGGTACCGGGATGCCCGGATAGCTCGTCAGCAACACGTCATAGGGTCCGGTTGTCGCGGGGTATTCCAGCGTCGGCCGCTGGGGATAGTTCTCTTTGTAGGAGTAATGCGGCAGTCCGAGAATGTGATGCGCTTCGGCTCGCCCCGGTTGAGAATGAAGCAGGGCGGACAGGACGATCGAAACCGCGATGCGCCGATCCGGCTGCTTTTCTTTGGCCTTCAGCACGACGTGAGCCTCATGCTTCGGTCGTCGGTCCAGGCCCGGAAGCGCGATGGTGTAATACAACGCGCCGTCGCCGCAATGGCGAATGCACACGCCGCAGTTATCGCATTCGATCGAATTGGATTGCGTGATTGGGTTCAGGCCTTCTTCACAAACGGGAATGCATTCCTTGCAGCCCGTGCATGCCTCCGTGCGCAACTTGATTCGAACCGGACGCAACCATCCGATCAGTCCATACAGTGCTCCGCCGGGACACATGGTTCGACACCACCACCGCGGAGACACGAACAACTCGATCGCCACGATCGCTCCGAGCAGCGCGATCATGCCCGCCAGCGTCGTGCCAAACACCCAGGCGTGAATCGCGCGAGTGACAACCGCCGGCGGATACACGAGGGCGAAGAGTGGTCCGGAAAATATCGCCGCGAGGGCCGTCCCGACAGCCAGAAAAACATATTTGTTTCGGTGCGAAAAACGCACCTCGCCAGGCTCAATTTCCGCCAGTCGCAGCAGCCTCCGGAGCTTCCCGGTCAACTCAAAAAGAACGTAAGCCGGGCAAATCCAACTGCAAAACACTTTGCCCAGGATCAGGGTGAGCAACACCGGAATAGCGATGGAAGTGATCAACGGCCAGTGAATGCGTTTCGAGGCGGCGGTCATTTCCAGCGCCGCCAGCGGGTCGGTCCACTCCACGTTGGCGACTCGCATCGACCAGAGCGTACCTTTGTTGGCGTCGAGAAATGCCTGGGGATCGCTCACTCGCTCGACATAGGGGTGAATCGCTCGAGTAGCGACAGCGCCGCGAAGTCCCTGCATCAACTGGGCATCGTCAATGGACCGCGCCGCCCGATAATGCGCATACAGGCTGAGCAGCGGGATCGCCGTAATGAGAAGCAGCACACACGCCTGAACGAATCGCCGAACCAATTGAAGCTTCATGCGGCGGCCTCCGCGCCCTGCCGCCGACGAGTTCGAACCACCCGAATCGCCGGCTCGCCGCGGACCACGGTCCGGCAGATTTCCTCGCACATGCCGCAACCCACGCAATGCTCCGTGAAAATCAGCGGCGCAAGGAACGATCCCGGTTCGAGCTTGATGGCGCTGCCGCGCAACGGACAGAACATGAAGCACTCCCCGCACGGACCACGTCGCTCGGCAACCGTATCAACTTCGGTTGGGTGGCGGCCCAGTTGCATGAGGAGGTCCTGTTTCTCTCGAACCCACTTGGCCTTGTAGGAAAGGCACAGGTCCTCGCGCAGCTCCACGCTGCCCATGTCCACTTCCGACATCAAGGCAAACGGAAGCAATGCCCCGGTCGGGCATGCAGGCCCGCATTTGTTGCACAGCGTGCATCCTGCCTTGGCCGGATCGACGTAGGGCGTGTGAAACAGCTCTCCATCCGCTTCCGAATAGAACTGAATCGCCCCCGGCTCGCACGCGTCCTGACAGCGGTAGCAACGAATGCAGGCGGATAGAAAGTCCGGTTCGCCCAGTGCGCCCGGCGGACGAAGAAGCCCAACGGACTTGTCGTACGGACGTCGGATCATCGGGTAGCGAGAGCCTCGAGAACGGGAAATCCAGTGCACCAGTCCACCGACGGCCGACAACCCCAGGGCGGTTGCGATCATCCGAAAGACTTCGCGGCGATGGTAGCGCTTCATGCCGGCCTCGCCTTCACCCGCACCGCATGCGGATATCGAATGCAGGCTCGCTCACAGCATCCGCAACCGATGCACGCCTCAGGGTGAATCTCCGGGCGTTCCCAGTTGCCGACGGTCATCGCCTCACCGGCCAGCGGGCAGGCGCGAAAACAGGCCCCGCAGCTCCAGTTGTTGTACGAATAGCAAAGGTCAAAATCGATCTCCGCCGTTCCGATGGCGACTTTGGCCTTGACATCTTGCTTCTCTTTTCTGATCAGTTGCAACGCGCCGGAAGGGCAGACTTCGGTGCACCGAAGAAACTCTCCCTCCACGCTCGAACACAACATGCACGCGGCCCGCCGCGGGTGCATCGTCGGCGTACCGGACTTGGCGCCCGCGCTGCCCGGTAGCGATTCAAGGCAGTGGTTCGGGCAGGCGTCCACGCAACGCATGCAGCGAATGCACGTTGAGGCGAAGTCGATTTCCGGAAGGGCACCGGGCGGACGAAGCGGCGCGGACCCATTGGCGGTCGTGGTCACGAGTCCCGACACATAGAGCCCGCCGCCGACCGAAATGCCAATGGCCGCCGACTGCTTCAGGAACTGTCGTCGGTCCGCCACCGTCACGGTCAAATCACCTCGATCCTCACGGCAAGTTTCTTGTAATCCGCTTGTCCGCTGACCGGGTCCCACGCCCGATGACTCGTTGAATTGACCAGCCACTTGTTCTTCCGTGGATCGGCGCTGTCCGCCACCGACAGATTCCACGGACTGAAAAGGTATCCCGGCGGAACTTCGGTGCGCGCTGGTCGGATCATGCTCATCTGACCAACCGACAACCGTGCTTCATACGAACCGCGACGCGTCACTAGCCGCACACGCTGCCCGTCTTTCAATCCATATCGCTTCGCGTCCTCAACATTGATTTCAACGTATTGCTCCGGTACCAGTTTCTGCGTCGTCGCGCCCAGGATTGTCTTCGCCGAGTGGAAGTGCTCGTACACCACGCCCAATCCCAGCCAGAACGGATACTTGTCGTCCGCCTTGTGGTCGGTAAGCGTCTTTGAAACATCTCGAAAGACGCTGAGATGCGGAAGCTCCGGAGGCAGCCCCGCGTCGCGCGCTTCCACGAGAATCTTCGGCTGACCGGCGAGCGGACCCTCGCCGTGCAGGTCGTCGATGAAGAACGGACCCTCGCCGGGCTTCCGTTTATCACCGTATTTCATCAGTCGCTCGGTGATGTCGTCGAGCTTCGAATAGTCCTGTTCACACAGCTTGAACTTGGCCTTCCCGTCGGGATGCCGGAAATCACCGTAAGGTTGGCCTGCCCAGCCTTCCTGACCGAGGTAGCGCCGCGGCGTTCCGCCCGCCTTGGCGATTTCGTAACTCGGCGCCGGCCATTGGATTCCACGCAGCGCGCGAAGCTGGTCATAGGGCGAAACGCCGTCACGCTCCTCCACTTCAAGCATCCCGGAGAAGTCCGCATCCGATCCCTTACTCGCCGCGATGATGTCACGGAAAATGTCCTGTGGGTCATAAGCCATCAGCCCATTGCCCATCTTGATCTTTTTTTCGTAGGGGAACATCGCCTTGGCATCCAGACCGAGTTTCTCCGCAAGGACTTTGCTCTTGTCGATGGCCATGTCCATGTCCGGCCGGCAGTTCGTTGGAGGGTTGACCGTGCCATCGCATACATACAGACGCCGCTCCGACTGAATGTACGTGCCCCCGGTCCATTCTCCCCATGTCGCCGCCGGAAAAATGACATCGCCATAGAGGTTGTTGGGCGCGTGGCGATAGATATCCTGAACAACGATGAACATCTTGGTCAGCGCCGGACGCACCAGCGTATCCAGATCAGGCATGTGAACATGCGTCGTATACATCCAGAACATGGCGTCGAGACCGCCCTTGAGCGCCCGCTCCATCATGCCCATGACAAATCCCGGATTGGGAAGCACCGACGTCTGTTTCAATCGTTCGCGTGGCAATCGCCACGAGTCGGCGATATGGTCTCGCCAGTCTTGATTGCTTAGCGGCTGGTTGAACGGAAGTCGCCCGGTGAGTCCGCCCATCAGTCGTTCGCTCATCGCATTGGGTTGGCCGGTCTGCGAATGACTCCCGCAGCCCGGACGACCGACGTTGCCGGTGAGCAGATGGAGATTGATGATGCTGATCGTGTTGTGCTGCCCGTGCAGCATCTGGTTGTAGCCGATGCCCCAGAAGGTCAGCACGCCGCCGCGCCCTCGCTGCCGTCCCTTGATCGACGCTTCCGCCCATTCCCGCGCGACGTTTTCCAGCGTTTCAACGGTGACGCGCCCGCCGTCGATCGGTTTCAGGTGTTCGATGACCTGCTCCGGCGAATAGCGTTGCAACACGCCTTCCTTGTATTCCTTCCATCCGCTCGTGTGCTTCTCCATCCACTCCTCCGACATGCACGCCTGCGGATATCGCTTCATCAGAAGGTGGGCGATCGCGTTCAGATAGCTGATGTCGCCGTTCAGCGTCTGGATGTGATAGCTGTTGCGAGGGTTGATGTCCTCCAGCCCGATCACCGTGCCCGTTTTTCGCGGATCAGCGACGCTCGTCGGAATATCGTGTTTCTTCTTGTGGTCCGCCACCCGCCAGAACAGAATCGGATGCGCCTCCCGCGCGTTGTGACCCCAGAACGTGATGAAATCCGCCTCTTCGATATCCTCGTAGCTCGTCGGCGGAGCGTCCGAACCATAGGAGTGGAAGTACCCCGTCGCCGCCGAGGTCATGCACATCCGAGCGTTGGCCTCGATCGAGTTGCTCCCGATGACTCCCTTCATCAGCAGGTTCTCGATCCATTGCGCCTCCATGGTCAATTGGCCCGACCCGTTGAGTCCAATGGCGTTCGGTCCGTTCTTCTTGATGATCTCCGCGATGCGCTCCGCCACCAGTTCTTCCGCCTCTTCGTACGTGGCTTCTCGGAACACGTCGTCGTCGAATCGCCCCTTGCTGCCGGAAACATGTCCGCGCAGCGGATCGCTCATGTCGCGCCGAACCAGAACCTTGGTCAGTCGGTCGCGATAGATCGGCTCGTGCGCGTTGAGTCCCTTGATGCACTGAATGCCTCGGTTCGTCGGGTGCTTTTTGTCCGGCACCATGCCGACGACTTTTCCGTTTTCCACCTTGATGAGCGTCCCGCAGCCCACCCCGCAATAAGGACACGCCGCCTGCAAGAGCTTCACGCCCGTTCCCAACGGTTGATCGACGCCTGGATTGGCTCGCGCTTCGATAAACTCCTCCGGTAGGAACCCTGTGGCGGCGACGGCCGCGCCCGTTCCCGCGGCCATCTTCATGAACGCGCGGCGATCAAATCCCATTCCATGCTTGACCGCGCGATGAATCGTGCATGCGCCCGCCGCGTTGTCCCGATCCAATACCTTCAATGGCTGATCGCTCATCTCAATGATCTCCTGCTTTCTTGGACCCCGCCGAAGCCGAAGTGGCCGCGGTGCCCGCTGGTGGTTCGAGTTTGCCGCTTGATTCGCCTTCACGATCATCCCCAGGCGGTGCTGCGCCGGTTCGCAGTGACCGTTCCGCCGGAACTGTCATCGGCGACGGGGTTCGCTTCGACCATTGCCGCATGTACGCCACAATGTCATCCACATCGCTTGGAGAAAGGTCCACGAGTCCGTTGGCCCCGTGTCCGAAGGCTCGCATCGCCGTGCCGGTCCTCCCACGCACAATCGTCGCTTGAAGAAACCCATCGCTCGCGGCCGAAAGAAATCCCTCATTGGCCAGCTCAGGCGCCCAGGACCCTTTGCCTTCATCGCCGTGGCAGCCGGCGCAGTTCGACGCAAACAGCTCCCGGCCACGCGCAAGGTCCCACGGAACCACAAAGCGGTGCGGGATCGTCGCCGTGCCGTGCACTTCAAACGGCGGCGCGTATTCCCATGATCGCATGTACGCCACAAGGTCATTGACTTCATCGCTGCTGAGATTCAGGATCGATTGCGGTCCGCGCTTGACCGGTCTCATCTCCGTTCCCGACCGACCCAGCGCCATCGTAGCCATCAGGAATCCATCGGAAGCCAAACGCAGAAATCCGGGGTTCGATAGCGCCGGCCCGCTTGTTCCCTCTCCTCGGGTTCCATGGCAGCCGACGCAGTTGACGGCGTAAATCGCTTCGCCTCGTTCGGGTCGCCCGTGCGGTGATTTGGCCACGCGAATCAACTCGCCCTCACCGGCGCGCTCCAGCAACCGTAAGTAAGCAATGATGTCTTCAATTTGCCGCTCCGACAGTTCCGCCACGCCTTGTCCGCCCTTGCGAAACGCGCGCATCTCCGTCCCGTCTTTGCCGTTGGAAATCCACTCGCGAAGCATCACATCGGAAACAAGCCCAAGAAACCGGGGATTGTTCAGTTGCGGACCGGTCGCCCCTTCTCCATCTTGACCGTGACAGGAAGAGCATTGCCCCGCGTACAAGTGCCGACCCGCGTCCCAGTCTCCGTGGACGACGACCTGATCGTGCCACTCCGCGGTTTTCGCCGGCTCCGTCTGCCAGGTTCGCATGAATCGAACCAGCGACGCAATGTCCTCGTTCGACAGTTGCTGCCAGTTCGGCATTCCGGTCCCCGGTCGGCCGTGAACCAGCGTCTCAACCAGATAAGAATCCGAGACAACCGTCAGAAACGACTGCGTGTTCAGCGACGGTCCAAGATCGCCCGCACCACTCTCCCCGTGGCACATGACGCAGTTGGCCGAGAAAAGCGTCTGTCCAATCGACGCCGAAACCGCCGCCGACTCGGAACCCTGGCATTGTCCCCGTGCCGTCATGACATCGCTTCGCGCGGGCTGCCACTGTCGAATGTACGCCAGCAGGTCGCTGAGCTCTTGCGACGTGAATTCGCGCCACGACGGCATCGCCGTGTTGGGACGACCATGAACGATCGTATCCCGCAGGAACCCGTCCGACGCCACCGCCAGAAACGTCGCCGAATTTAACGAATTGCCGATCGAACCTTCGCCGTTGATTCCGTGGCATGCCGAGCAATTCGCCCGATACAAAGCGCCCCCGACGTGCGCGTCTCCTGTGTGCGCCGACACGTTGCCGAGTTCCGGAGCCGGATGATCCCACCCCCGAACATATCGAACGATCAATGTGATCTCGTCCTCGGTAAGGCCGCCCTCCTTGGCCCACGCGGGCATCTTCGTCCCCGGTCGGCCTTCCGCGATCGTCTCCCGAAGGTAATCATCACTCGCCGTCGCGAGCGTATCTGCATGGTGGAGTGAAGGCACCATGACGTCGATGTCTCCTCGCCGCTCCAACACGACATTGGCCTGATCCCATCCACGACCCCACGGGTCCGCGTCTTTCGGCCACAGTCCGGACCGCATCGTCGTGCCCAGACCGTCCACCCCATGGCACGCCGAGCAGAACATCTTGTACAGCGTCTCGCCGCGCACGGAATGAATCGATTCCACCTCGAGGCCATTCGATCGACTCTTGCTTAGAGCTTGCATGACGTGCGGCTTGGGAATGTAACTGGCCGGCGCCGTCTTGCGGTGCAGGCTCATCATGTACAACGCCAGATCGCGCGCCTCATCCTCGGAAAGCCCCATGTCGGGCATGATCGTGCCCGGCGAAACCTCGCTCGGAATCCTGAAATGCTCGAACAACCATCGTTCAACCGTATGCTCCCCGCGCACCCGGCTGAAATCAAAATCGTGTTTCCCCTTGTCGCCCACATAGGTCAGGTCCGGCCCAAGCAACCCGCCGCGACCTCGATATTGGTGACAACCGAGGCAGCCGTTGGTCGCGGTCAGTCGTTTCCCATTGGCCAGTCGTTCCGCGCCCGGAAGCGACATGGCAAGCGACATTTCAGAAATGCTCGGTTTGCCCATCCCCGAATTCGATGTGGATGACGCCGCGAAGAGATCCGCTTCGCCCCCATAGAGGTCCAGCTCGCCATGGCATTTCCCGCAACTCGTGTACACGGCATCGCCCCGCAACATGGGCGTTTCCATATGCGGAACGGGTGAACCATCATCCTGCCAGCCGTGCGCCGCGTCCTTCAGAACGGCTCGACCCTCGCCGCCGTGACAGATCGTACAGCCGAACCGGTCCACCGGATGCTCCGTCAACAGCGTTCCGGAATGCAGCGCCAGCGGTGCCGCGGCACTCGCCATCGCCGGATTCTCAACCCCCAAATGGCAAGTCGTGCATCGATCGACTCCGCCCAGTTCCGACAAATACAACTGCTGATGATTTAGCGTCATGTCATTAACGGCCGCTCGCGCCGCATCATTGTCGGCCGCCGTTGACAACGCGGTTCGGTAAGTAAGCTGCGATGTCCGCCACTCGCCGACGAAGTTCTCCCGGTAGGCGGCCGAAGCCAATACGCCCAGCGACGCCAGTGAGCTGATCAGCAGCAACACCTTCATCATATAAATCTGGCGATTGCCCATGCGGTTCTTCCCAGTTCGTTGCCGTGCCGGCGATGCCCCGTCAGTGCATTGGCCAGTCCGCCGGCGACCAGTAGAAATCCCAGTTCGGTCCGCGATGAACCGTTGCGAAGTACGTCAAAATAACGAACCCAACCATGAAACAAGTAAACAAGGCGATCGCGCCCATGCGCGTCGATCGCGTAATCCGCACGATCAAAATCGACCACACCGCGAAAAGTGCGACGAACACAGTCCCCGGATTGAACAATGTGATGACAATCTGCGGAACGTGAGATGTGGATTCCCAGTTGCGCAACCAGCCGAAACGAACCGTGAACCACAGCATCGCGATGACGCTTGCTGCGGCAAACAGTCCACTGATCAACGTGACCCGCCGCCCGCGAGCGCCGCTGAACCAGATGCCCGCGTCCTCCTTCTCGCGATCGAGATACGGAACCAGGGCCAATCCCAGCACCACCACCGCCGGAATGCCCACACCCCCCATGAACGCGGAATACGACACCAGTTCCTGTAATCCAAGGAAGTACCACGGCGCCTTCGCCGGATTCTCCGGTACCGCGGCGTTGGCCATCTCCTTCAGCGGCGCGTCAAAGAAAACGCCCAGTACGAGCATGATCAGAATCGTCAGCATCGACGCCGCGCCGATCACATACATCACATTCGGCCACGTCGGAATCGTGTTGCTCATCTCCCGATTCACTGCCGGCGTCCGGTCCTTCATCAACGCCATCAGTCCATAGGTCTTGAGTGGAGCGGGCCCGGTGGCGACCGATCGAGCCGGAACAGACAGCTTCTCGACGACGTCCGCGGCCATCGGCCGCACGATGCCGCCGTCCTTTCGAATGCGCCAAAAATGCAGTCCGATCAGCACCGTCGTGACCACCGGCAGAACGATGACGTGCAGCACATAGAATCTGATCAACGCCTCTTGCCCGACCGAGTGCGCCCCAAGCAGCAGTTCCTTTTGCATCATTCCCGGATCAAAGTACGCGGTGACCCCCAAGGCGTCCGTCAGCTCCTGCGGCGACTGCGCGATATTCGCGCCGATCGTCACCGCCCAGAACGCAAGTTGGTCCCAGGGCAATAGGTATCCGGTGAAGCTCAGCGCGAGCGTCAGCACGAACAGTCCCATGCCGATGACCCAGTTGAATTGCCGAGGACGTTTGTACGCGGAGGTGTAAAACGCCCGCGCCATATGAAGCATGACGCACGCCACCATCGCATGCGCGGCCCAGCGGTGGACATTGCGAATCAGCCGTCCTGTCGGGACAACGTGCATGATGTCGAGCATCGAGGCATACGCTTGATCCACCGATGGCTTGTAATAAACCATCAGCAGTACGCCCGTCACGCACAACAGCACGAACAGAACGAGCGTCGCGATGCCCAGTCCGAGCGTGGTCGCCGCCTTGATGGAATGGACGTGCGTGCGAACCGGAAGGATGTGCAGGAAAAAGTTCGTGAAGACCGTTTGCGATCGCGCCCGATCCGACGTCGCCTTGCCGTGGCGAATCACCGAGTCTCGAAACTCTCGCGGTGTCGAGACCAGGTTGCGAACGAAATCCCCGAGCGGACGCTCCGATTCGATCGGCGGTCGCGCGGCCTTGTCAGCGATTCGTGATGGTGGCATTCCGGTCTCGGGCATGGCCAGGCTCCAGGTTCTTTCTTCCGTCACGCGCCCGTTTCGTTCTCAACGCTATACATTCAACACGGTCCCCGCCGGCACGGCCTTTAAGGTATCCGCGATCAACCAGCCTTCCGGAGAAACCCTCAGCTCGGCCCAGATCAGACCTTTCGGCGCCGGTCCGCCTTTCACGTTTCCCGACGCGTCGAATCGGGAACCATGACAAGGACAATGGAACTGCCCGTCCGCTGTGCGCTCGGCGATGCAGCCCAGATGCGTGCAAACCGACGAAATCGCGTGAAAGCCCTTTTCCCCTCGAAACAGCCACAATCGAAGTTTGGCGAAATAGGTTATCGATCCGACGGCGAATTGACTGGGGCGGCCCAGCTTGGCCAGCGAGTTGGATTCGGGAAAGACCGACGGCATCGGAAGACGCATCGCCCCAAGCGCGGCCATCACCATCGCCACGATCGCCGACCAGGTCGCCGCCAGCCCCAGAAAATCCCGCCGGGTCTTTTGCGGTTGAAACCGCTTCGCCTGATGCAGCGGATCCGATTTCGGCAACATCTCTTTTCAGCTCCCGCGAGTATTCACGTCCCACTCGCCCAACAGGTTCCGAAGGAAAAACGCTCCATCGTGATCGCATCCACGGGGCACCGTTCAGCGCAAAGAGCACAGCGAATGCACTTCTCCTCGTCCTTGACAATGGCCGACATCGTGCCGAGCTCGGCGTCGCCGAACCGCTCACGCAGAACGCCGGCCAGCGTCGCGTCGCCCGTCAGCCGGTCGCACGAAACCAGTTGCAGACACAGTTCCGGGCAAACGTCCGCGCAGCCGCCGCAGAGAATGCACTTCTCGGAATCGAAGATCGTGTTCACGCCGCAATCAAGACACCGCGTGGCCTCCGCGACCGCCGCATCCGCGTCAAAGCCCCGCTCCACTTCAACCGCCTGACTGCGCCGCCGGTCCGCCGCCTCGCGAGTGGCTACGCGCTGGCGCGGAATCTTTTCGTAATCCGCTTCGCGCTCATACTTCGGCAGATTGAGGTGGACCAAACGGTACTCAGCCTCCATGTCCCGACCCGTCAACGCGGCGTGAACCGATCGCGCGCATTTCTTTCCGCTGGCCACCGCGTCGATGAGCAGCCGGGGGCCGTAAACAATATCTCCCGCCAGAAACACGTCCGGGGCCGCCGTTCGAAGCGTCTTCTGGTCGCACTCAATCAATCGACGTTCGTTCAGCTTCACGTCGGAGTCCGCTTCGACAAAAGAAAGGTCCGACTGCTGCCCGATCGCCCAAAGAACAGTGTCAGCTTCGATCGTCGTTCGATCCGAATCGTCGAATCGCGGCGCAAATCGCCGATTCTCGTCAAACACGCTCAGGCATCGTTTGAAGGTGACTCCCCGCACCGCCCCCTGGTCATTCCGTAGAATCTCGACCGGCCCAAGCGATGGGTGCAGCACCACGCCTTCCTCGTGGCCTTCCAGAATCTCCACGTCATCCGCGGGCATCTCATCGATGCTTTCCAGGCAGCAAAGGTGAACCTCGCCGACGTTGGCTTGCCGCAGCGCGCTCCGCGAAACGTCGTACCCGATTTGTCGAATGACCGTGCGCGAAACGTCGTACGCCACGTTGCCGCCGCCAATCACCACCACACTCCGACCGAGTCGTCCAAGCGTCGACTGCGGTGTTCGGTTATCGAGGGCGACGTCCCGCAGGAATTCAACGCCGCCAAGCGCTCCCGGGCCTTCGCCGCCGGGGATCGGAATCGCCCGCGATCGCTTCGCGCCCACCGCGATGATCGTCGCCTTGTGCCGATTGCGAATCTCCTTTAGCGATATGTCCTTGCCGACCTGCGTGTTGCACACGAACTCGACACCCAGGGATCGAATGACCTCGACCTCCGCGCGGATCAACTCGCGCGGCAGGCGATATTCGGGAATCCCCACCGCCAGCATTCCCGCAGGAATCGGTTCCATTTCGAACACGGTGGGGCGGTACCCCAACAGCGCCAGATCATGCGCCGCGGCCAGCCCCGCCGGACCTGAGCCGATGATGGCGATCTTCGCTCCCTGGTTGTTTCCCAGGCCGTCTTCGTTGAACTGATTTCGAAAAGCGGAAAGTTCCTCGCCGCCCAAACATTCGCGCCGTTCACCCAGGCGAAGCGCGCGCCGCAGCAGCTCGATCGGTTTGAGCGTCTCCTTCGTAAACGATTCCACGCCGAACCGCTCCGTGACAAACCGCTTCAAGGCACGAATAGAGACGGCGTCGTCGAGCGACGCTCGACGACACGCGGCTTCGCACGGCGCGCCGCACACCCGACCGCAAATGCTCGCCAGCGGGTTGGGCCCTCGCGCGATCAGATAGGCGCTTTCAAAATCACCGGCCGCGATCGCTCGGACGTATCCTCGTGCATCCGTGTTCACCGGGCACGCGTACTGGCATTTGATCTGCCGTTGCCAATACGCGTCGTCCGGAACTTCAACCTGGATCGGAAGTTGGCCCATGGCTTTCTCGATACAGCTATCGTCGTATGGCTATTCAGTGCGCTCAGCGTTTCCGGTCAAATCTCAATCAATGTCTCTGTTAACTGCGCTCGCGAGGTCGCCGACCCGAGTCGGTGGGTTTTGACACATCGGCAATGGTCATTTCCCGCATGAACCGTTGTTCCGCGTCAACCACCTTCTTCCACTCGTGGTGCGCGCCGCACGGTTTCGAATCACTGCAAACCGCGTTCCCAAAAGGGCAGGCCCCTTCGCGAAATCGCTCGAACGAGGTGAGAACGTCAATCAACGGAATGCGGTGGCCCGGCCGGCTCAGTCGAAAACCGCCTGTTCGGCCAGGCGACGATTCGAGGATACCAGTACGAGTCAGGTCGCCGAGAATCTTTTGAAGATATTTGGCGGGAACTCCGGCTTCTTTCGCGATGACCCGCCCGGGAATGGGCCACCGCTTCTCATGTTGAAACAGAAAAATAAGGGCCTTCAAAGCGTATTCGCTGGATCGCGTCATAACATTATTCCTAGACTAAATCTATAGGTATATCGGCGATAAGAGCTTGTCAATGGGCGCTCAATTCACCGCAAACCCGTTGATTCTCAGTCGCGAGAAAGAGTTAATTGGTCAAGAGCGGCGCATTCTCGATTTAAAGCACGACGCCCGCAAATGCACTTGGGGTTTCTTGCCATTGAACAAAAAGCAGTCATAATGGCGCTAGGCGGCTTTATTGGCGGCTATTTTGCCATTTGGGCGCGCTTCTCTCGCGCCTGTGCGCGCGAATCAAACGGAGGTGGATAAAACACAACAAACCAAGCGGCAAACTGGTGATAACGGAGATCAAGTGAGGTGGCAGGGGGGAATCACCGCAGAGGAAGTCGTGGCGATGGACGAATGGCGATTTTGGAATGGAACGGTGCGGCAGAGGGCAGGCGGACGGAACAACACATTGCATATCGCACCGATCGGGCGTTTTTCCTCCGCCCGCTCCGGGGCGGGATTTTTTTTACGTTGCCAACCACGGGTTGCGCTTCGCTTCACCCGTGGCCACATTCCTTGGCCCCTGGCGGGGCCCCATGGTTGCGCTTCGCTTCACCCGTGGCCACATTCCTTGGCCCTGGCGGGGCCCCATGGTTGCGCTTCGCTTCACCCGTGGCAACATTCCACGGCCAGTGGCGGGGGCCAAAGGGATCGCCTCGTGCAGTTGTGGTGGTGATAGGTGTTTTATTCGGCGGGTCATTCCGCGTTTCCACTGAGAAAGCGAACGAAAGACGTCGAAATTGTCTTGGGGCAGGGAATCGCCGTTTGGTACAATCGGGCGGGACTTGGAGCTTGTAACCATCAACTGTAGCGTCGGGGCTTGTCCCCGATGAATTGAAAAGCACGCCACTCGCGAGGGGTGATGCTACATTTAGTTGTTATGAGCAATAGCGGATCTCGTAAATGAGCGTCGTTCGCATTCTAACCGGGCTTCTCGTTCTTGTGTCGGCCACGGTTGCGCAGGCCGACGAGCTTCTGTATCGGTACGAGTGCGACGTTGTTCCGTACGACCCTTCCGCAGGCTGGGTCATCGCCAATGCCTGCGAGCAGGCCTGTTCCGAATCGCTTGAGCCGGGTCATTTCGTGATGACGTGGCCTGGCGCCGAGGCGGCCGGTCGCTTGGCGTACTATAGTTTGCTGATCGCTGGTTCCAGCCAAACTCTCCCCCCCCCCCCCCCGCCGTTTTGGGCGGAGTGCCGGTATGCCTCCAACAATGCGCTGGGACCGGTCCAGTACAGCGACGACGGGCAATTTGTCTTTGATTACGGTCGCATCCTTGAGGCGTTCAACTTGTATGGCGATGCAATATTGTCCCAGGATGGTGGAACGTATGTCCGGGGATTGGAACTCAACGCCTTTCGAACCTACCGAATAGAGACGCAGGACGGCGTCACCTATTGCTTCTGGTACGATGGGAAGCTCCTCACCTGTAATGCAGACTCTTCGTCGGAAACCGTCAGCTATCTTCAGATTCAAGGAAGCGGAGGATTTTATCCGCCGACGCCCAGCACCCCTCCCTTCATCATCAACCGCTGGGACTACGTTCGTTACGGACGAATCACCGATGGCGAAGCGATCGTGGCCTCCGATCCGCCCGGCGGCGTGCTCAACGCGGGGCAATATTCGAATCTCGATCGTTTCACGGTTACCTTCGACCAGCCCAACTACGTCAAGATCGACGACGTCACTGTAGACGTAGTAGCCACGAAGCCACAGAGCCACGAAGCGACGAAGGCAGACGGCGAAACGTCAAATAACCGGAACGTCGCAACCGAGACACTCGACATTCTTGATTCGACATTCGACATTCCCATCGTGATCGCTACGCGAAGGCAGGACAATGGCCCGCCGGAGACGGTGGAGATTGTGCTCGACCGGCCCATGTCGGTCGGCGTGACGACGCGATTCACGTTCAACACCGGGGGGACGCCCAACACGGTGGAATACACCCTGGCGGAGATCGGAGCCTGCTGTCTGACTTCGGACGATTGCGTTGACGCATCGGAATCGGATTGCACGTTGCAGGGTGGGTCGTTCAAGCCAATGGCGTCGTGTTCGACTCCGGCGGGCTGTTGCCTGCCGGGTGGGCTGTGCACCGTCATCGATCCGGTCTGCTGCGAGCTGTCAAGCGGGACGCTTGCGAACCGCTCCCTTTCCCTCCGGGGCTTCGCCCCTTGGGGAGCCGCTCCCTCCTCGGTCGCGTGCTCAGTCGCGGCTCTTAGAGACACCCCCCTATCGGGCTTGCGCGATGATCGCCCGATTCCCCCCTTGGCAAGGGGGGAGGCTCATTGCGAAGGCGACTCGGATGCGGATGGCATCGACGGCGCGTGCGGCGACGGTTGTCCGAATGATCCACTGAAGAGCACGCCGGGGCAGTGCGGCTGCGGAGTGCCGGACGTCGACACCGACGGCGATACCGTGGCCGACTGCGCCGATCAGTGTCCCGGCGAGGACGACCGCATCGACGCCAACGCCAATGGCACGCCGGACTGTCTTGAGCCGACGATCATCCCAACCACGTCCACCTGGGGTCTGGCCGTTCTGGCCCTTCTGCTCCTCATCGCCGCCAAGACGGTCTACCGCCATGTAAAGGAGCCGTTGGCCGAGTAAAAGGGCCGAGCGTGTCAGTAAAGGGGGACGGCGACGGGGCCGCGCGAGCTGAAGCTCGCGGCTCGATGGGTTTGAGGTTTTCGCCAAGCGATACGGACCCCCCTGTGGTTCGCTAGTGATGGGGGACGGCGATCGACAGCGTCCAGCGGGTCAAAGATGTCAGACCAATGCAAGGTCAGTGCCGTTGGGGAATTACTCGATCAATTCAACGGCTCGGCGTGAGCCGATTTCGGTGAAGATGTCGCGGAGCTGTTCGCTGTATTTTTCGATCGAGCCTTCGGCGTGGAAGTGGACTCCGCCGGTGATATCGGCGATTTCCTTCATCACGCCCTGATCGGCGCCCGCGCCCACGCTGATGGCGAAGACGGTCATGCCGAGGGAGGCCGCGCGACGAGCTTCCTTGATTGCATAGGCCCGACCGCCCGCCGCGTCTCCGGTCTTTCCGGTTTCGCTGACGTTGGCGTTTCCGTCGGTGAGAAGCACGAGCACCTTTTTGGAAAGCGATCTTGCGCGCTCGCCGGAGAGTTCGTTGATGGCGGTGGCCATTCCGCCGCCCATATTGGTCCAGCCATCGTAGTGTCCCGCCTGCATGATTTTCAGGCGGCCGAAAACGCTTAGGAATGATTGCGTAAGGTCCGCCTCGTGATGGGCGGTCGTGCCGTAGATCTGAAGCGACACGCGATCGTTGGTTTCCATATCGGTGATCATTTCGAGCATGTAGCCGGCGGCGTCCTTGATCGCCTGCATGGGCTGGGCCGGCGTATCGCCGAGTTCGGGCGTGGCGGCAAAGGAGCCGCGCGCGTCCAGCAAGTAATTGACGAACGTCTTGATTCCGAAATGGAACTGAAACTCCGGGGCTGTGTTGTTCAGACCGGAACGCGCATTGGCTGTGTAGTTGATGTAGTCGGTCCAAATGGCGGACGAGGCGGCGGCGGTTCGTCCAAGCACCGGCTGCACCCATTCGAGTTCGCCGGCGTCGATGCGATTGTCGCCGTTGCCCTTGGTCGCGCCGCGTGATGACCAGAGGCCGTTGGCGGTTCCGCTGTTCCAATAGGCAAGCCCGAGTGCCACCGCTGTGCGATAAGGATAGGCCCCATTGCCGTCGAACGCGGCGGACTGAATGGCCGTTACTTCGGCATCGGAGTAGTTTCGGCCCTTCAAATAGGCGGCAAGGGCGGGGACGCTCCAATTGGCGCGGCTGGGAAGTCTCACGAGGCCGTCGTCTTTTGCCGGATCGTACGTTGAAGGATTCAACGGAGTGCCGAAGCCGAGTCCTTTCATGAAGCCCCACGCCGGACCGGGGAGATTGGCGACGGTTGTTGACGCGTCGATCGGCTGATTGGCGACGGTCTGGGAGACAGGGGGCGGGGCATCAAGTCCGATCCACGATGGCTGCACGCCGGGAAGAATTTGTTTTTGCGGAAGCGCTCGCCAGACATCGAACAGATTGATCCACGTGAGCTTGTAGTTCTTCAGCTCGCTGTCGTCATTGATCGACCCGGACAAGTCCGCCACGATGGCGATGTCTCGCGGCGCGAGAAACGCGACGGCGGAGGCCGAGACGTTGACATGGTGCTTTCCGAAAACGCCGGCGAAAAAGGTCGGCATCGGCCCGTTGGGCGAATCCTCGGTTTTTCGGACGATGACGCGGACGGCGTCCGGCTGCACTTCGGTTTCGACGAAGCGGATTCGGCCGGTGGCTTCGTTGATTTCGGCTCGCCCGAAGACCAGGTCGGCGGCCGGATCGATGGTGACGGAACCGCCGAACACGGGGTTTTGCTTGACAATCTGATAGGCTGTTTTTCGGGCGCGATCGACCGGTCGGCCGAGAGCGATGCGGGAAAGTTCGGACGCGCTGCCGAGCGCCGCCGCGTCGGCTGCGTTCTGGAGATCGACGCGCGTGTTGTAGATCGCGCCGACATCGATCGTCAGCGCGGCGAATCCGAGGATGACGACAAGCATGACGGCGGTCAAGACGATCACGACGCCACGACGACGGTGGGTCATAAGCTGCCCCTGTTCGATTTGCATTTTCTCCCCCTTCTGGAAGTGGTACTTCTCCATGCGCGGGCGCCACGTCACGCCGGACGCTGGCCCTGTTCGGAATCCAGAGCTATTTCAAACTGACTTGCTGCTCCCGTTTCCGAAAGCCATGTTGCATGGATGCATGACTTTAGGCATCCAGCGGCGCGAAAGAAAGTTCCGAGAATCGAAGTCAGCCAATGGCTGCCATTCGGTGTGGAAGGGCGACGGCCGCGCCGTGATCCGATAACGAGTTGCGGAGCTGAAGTCGGGAGAAACAAGAGCTTTCGGTCAGGGCAAGCAGGAAACGATTGTTTCGCGAATCATTTGGGAAACGTCGGCCAGTGAGCCGTCGACGCGTGCTCCGGCCGCCCGGCGATGTCCGCCACCGCCAAAGCGGTTAGCGATCGCGGCAACATCAACGTCGGGACGATTCGAACGCGGACACGGCGGCTTGCTTCGGAGGTTGGCGCGGATGAGACCATCGCCTTGTTCGACGAGCAGCATGGACACAACAACCGAAGCGATCCGCATCGGCTCGTTCACGATGTCCTCTGTGTCCGACATGACCGCGGACGATCGGGCAAAGGCGGCTTGCGAAAGTGACATGACGGCGATGCGATCGGCGGCGTGGAATTCGAGGGTTGACAATGCCTCGCCCAGCAAACGGACGCGCGCGGTGGAATCGCGAAGATAGAGCAGCTCATGGAGAGAAAACGGCTGCACGCCGAGAGAGATCAGTTCCGCGCTGTCGGCGAGCGCCCGTGCATCGGTGTTGGAGTGTCGGAACCAGCCGGTGTCGGTGGCAATGCCTACGAAGAGTGCCTGTGCGGTTTCAATGTCGATAGGCCAGCCCGCGGCGCGAGCCAGGTCGAAGATGATTGAACAGGTCGCGGCCGCGGATTCATCAAACAGGCATTGATCGGCGAGGTCGTCGCGGGTCTGGTGATGATCGATGACCAGGATGGGCGTTGAGGCATTGCGGAGCCAGTCGGCGGCCGGGCCAAGTTGTCCGTAGGTGGAGGTGTCGGCGACAACGATTGCGTCGGCGTCGTCCAGAAGGGGGGCGATGGTCGCGGCATCCTTCGCGATGACCATCGATCCGCATGGATCGAGGAAAGCAAAGCGATCGGGCAAGGAATCAAAAAGGACCGCGGTTGCGTGGTCGCCGCGGTTGTTCATTAATGCGTGCAAGGCAGCCAGCGAACCCAATGCGTCACCGTCCGGCTTGGCATGTGACAACAGCAGCGGGTGGCGTCGCTTCGTGATCCAATCCGCCGCCTCGCGAAACTGCAATGGTTGAATCATGACAGATTGCTTTCCGGTGACAATGTTCGTTCGTAGCGAGGTTGAAGGCTTGGGCCAAGCCGCACCGCTTCGATATCTCGATGGACCTGAGCGATCAAGGACTCGGGAGAATCGAACTTCTTCTGATCTCGAATGCGTTCATTCAGCTCAACGCGAATGCGCCGGCCATAAAGATCACCATCGAAATCGAGCAGATGGACCTCGACTCGTCGGCGTTCGCCGTCGAAGGTGGGCGTTCGTCCAATGCTGATTGCCGCGAGATGGGTTTGATCGGCGACCATAGCCATTCCCGCGTAGACGCCATCTTCAGGAATGAGTTGATCTTCTACGTGCAAGTTGGCCGTTGGAAAACCGAGGGTCCGTCCGCGACCATCGCCATGAACCACATGGGCCGAAATCGTGTAAGGTCTACCGAGGCAGGTCGCGGCCTCTCGAACACGTCCTTCGGAAAGGAGACTCCGAATCAGCGAGCTGGAGACCAGCAGTGTTCGGCCGGGTTCGACTTCCACTGAAACCGGTTCGACAATATGCACCGCGCAGCCGTATTGTGAGGCGATGGCGCGAAGGAGTTGGGGCGTTCCGTTCCTTCCTCGTCCGAATCCAAAGGAAGGGCCTTCGACGACATGGATTGGACGGAAGCGGCACATCAGGATTTCACGGACGAACGGTTCGGCCTCCATTCCGAGTAACGCGTTGTCGCTTCGGGCGACGACGACCGTATCCGCGCCGCGTTGGTCAAGTAATCTTAGTTTTTCATCCAGTGGCGTGAGTCGGCTGGGCGCTTTTTCGGGCGCGACCACGGTGAGGGGATGCGGTTCGAACGTGAGGACGACGACTTGACCTCCCGTCATCGCCCTGAATCGGCGTGACTCGGCCAAAAGTTGTTGATGAGCTCGGTGCACGCCATCGAAGTTTCCCACGGTGAGCACCGTGTTGGACATCGTGGCGAGGCGTTCGAGACCTTCGATGATGATCACAAGAGCATCTCAATCGGTTCACGGTTTCGGCAGCAATCGACGATACCAGCATAGCGCGGTCGCGCGGTTCAATCAATTGGATGGGAAACCGAAGTTGACACTCGTCGGCGTGCATGTTGTCATGGTTGCATGGAACAGGTTGCCGACACTCCACGCGTTCCGCCGCTCCATGTCGCGATTTGCGTGGAAGGCGAAGTTCTGGACCGGCTGGGGATCGTGCTTCGCCACCTGACGGTTGGGCTGGTGGATCAGGCGGTTCGCACGAGGCTGGTGAGTTCGGACCGACGGATCGAAGGTTTGGCGCTCGGTCCCATTCAGACCATCGTGCATCAGCCGATTCGCTGGCCGGTTTCCCGTCGGCGTACCGAACAGATGATCGAGGCGTTTGGGCACCAGCCGCCGACCATCGTCCACGCCATGTCCGAAGCTTCCTATCGGTCGGCCGCCGCGATTGCCGAGCATTATGACGCCGATCTGCTGCTGCAACTGAGCTCGCTCGCGGACTGTGCTTTTCTGGAACAAATGAACGCGAGTCAAATTGCGAGGATCGTGGCGTTCAGCGATCGACTGGCCGCCGCCATTCCGGGCGACACAAAAGTCTTTGCGGATCGAATCGAGGTCATTCGCGCGGGCGTTCAGACTTTTGAGCGGCCGGCGTGCTTCGCGCGACCCGAGCGTGTGCCAAGTGTCGTATGCACCGCACCGCTCGAGAAAGCATCGGGGATCCACCGCGTGATCGAGGCCGCGGAGATTCTCCGCAAGCGGGGCCGGCGCGCGATGTTCTTTCTTTTAGGGCAGGGTTCGCAGGAGTCCGCGCTTCGCAGGCAGGCGCGCGAACACGAAGTGGCGGCGACGGTGACGTTCGCGCAGCCCGCGGGGGATGCAACAAGCGTGATGACAAGCGCGGACCTTTTCGTCTGTCCGCATGATGACGGTGCCTTTCGAGCGGATGGGCTGCAAGCTATGGGAGCAGGGCTTGCCGTGGTCGCGGTTCCAGATTCGTCGGGTGAACACTTTCGCCATCTGGAAACGGCTTTTGTTTGCAAGGACGATTCGGCAACGGCGATCGCCGGAGCAGTCGAGGAGCTACTTCAAGATCGGGCGCTGGCACAGCGACTGGCCGCCACCGCGCTGGAGTTTGTCAGGTCTCATCATTCCATGAGTTCAATGGCGGAGCGCTTCGCCGCGTTGTACCGCGGGCTTGCGCTGGCTCGATCCACTTTCTCCATCGGGGAGTAATCGACGTTGAATGAGGCCGCGGTGTCGCTCAGCGTCCTGGATGAGGATGCGGCCCGAGTGCTCGACCGGCTGCGCGCGGGCATTCAGGGCGACGTTCGTTTCGACCGACTCGCCCGGACGATGTACTCCGTTGACGCAAGCATTTACGAGATAGCGCCGCTCGGTGTGGTCGTGCCCAAAAACGCGGACGATGTTGTCGCGGCGATCAACATTTGTCGAGAACACGGCCTGCCGATCATCGCCCGCGGCGCGGGCACGGGATTGACCGGAGGGGCAGTCGGATCAGGCGTGGTGTTCGATCTATCGCGGTATATGCGACGAATCGGTTTGCTCGACCGAGAAAAGCGGACGGTTGCCGTTGAGCCGGGTGTGGTGCTCGACGAACTCAACGCGTTTCTCCTTCCGCATCAATTGCAATTCGCGCCGGACGTCGCGACGAGCAGCCGGGCGACGATTGGAGGCATGATCGCCAACAATTCCTGCGGCGCTCATTCGATCGTGTACGGGCGCACGGTCGATCATGTTGCCGAGTTGGATGTGGTTCTTTCCGACGGGAGAATCGTTCGATGGAGTGACGAGGATTCGCATTCCGCACTGGGAGAGAGTGCGTCGGCCGAAGGAGACGTGGCCGATGCGCTCGAGCGCGAACTCGCGGGCATTCGCGACGAGTACCATGAAGAAATCGTGCGCCGGTTTCCGAACGTGCCGCGCAGCAACGGCGGGTACGGACTCGACCGGCTCGGTCCTCCCGGCGGTCCCGCGAAGGCGGTCAAGGTTTTTTGCGGGAGCGAAGGCACGTTGGGCATCATCGTGGGGGCGAAACTGCGCCTCGTGCCGTTGCCTCGGCATACCGGAATCGTTGTCCTCCATTTCGACTCGCTGCCGGGTTCGTTGGACGCCGTTCCGGCGTTGTTAAGGCGCGGGCCCGCCGCCGTGGAGTTGATTGATAAGCTCATTGTTGAGGCCGGGCGCTCCAATTCGGCGATTCGCGATCGTTGTGCGTTTCTTCGCGGCGATCCGGAAGCGATCCTGGTGGTCGAGTTTTTCGCCGACCAAAGGACTGAGCTTGAATCGGCGTTGAGGGAGTGCGCGACGGAAGCGACTGCATTGGGCGCGTTCGACGCCGTCGTTGTCTCCAATTCGGGTCAACAGAAAGATGTATGGAATCTTCGCACGTCGGGCCTTGGACTTTTAATGTCGCGTCCCGGCGACGCGCAACCCTACTCCTTCATTGAGGATGCGGCCGTCGATCCGGCGAGGCTCAGGGACTATGTCGAGCGTCTTTCCATGATTCTCGACCGCGAAGGGGTTCACGCGGGATTCTACGCTCATGCTTCCGTCGGACTCCTCCATGTCAAGCCGGTGCTGAATCTCAAGCGCGGAGAGGACGTGGAACGAATGCGGCGCATCGCGGAGCAGGCCGCCGACCTTGCGATCGAGTTTGGAGGGGCCGTGACCGGCGAACATGGGGACGGCATCGTTCGTTCCTGTTGGATTGAAAAAACGTACGGTCCTCGAATCGTTGAGGCCTTTCGTCGCGTGAAGCAGTTGTTTGATCCGCAGGGGATCATGAACCCCCATAAGATCGTCGACCCGTGGCCGATGACGGAGCGATTGCGCTATGGTCCGACTTATCAAACGACGCGCGTGGCGACCCATTTCGATTTTTCCGCACATGGGGGAATGTCCGGCATGGCCGAAATGTGCAGTGGCGTAGGGCAATGTCGGCAGCGTCTCGTCGGAACGATGTGCCCGTCCTTCATGGCTACGGGTGATGAAACGCACACGACGCGAGCAAGGGCCAACGCGCTTCGCGCGGCCCTGTCGAATCGGGGATTGCTCAGCGGTCTCGACGATCCTGCGCTCGCCGAAGTCATGGACTTGTGTCTTTCGTGCAAGGCGTGCAAGACGGAGTGTCCGACGGGCGTTGACATGGCCCGCCTCAAGGCCGAGTATTTGGCGCGCAAGGTCTTGATGGATGGTTCGACTCGCCGCGCCCGCTGGATCGCCGACTTGCCCCTGCGGTTAAACACAGCGAGCCGGTTCCCGAGGCTTTCCAATGTGATCGCGGGCTCGAGTCTTTTTCGTCGCTTTGTCGAGAATCGATTCGGACTGGATCGGCGAATCCGACCTCCGCGATTTGCGATGCATTCATTTCGTTCCTGGTATCGTCGGCACCAAAAACATCGCGTGGCGTTGACGGGACCCGCACGTCCTCGCGTGGTCTATTTTCTGGACACTTGGACCAATTTTTTCACACCGCAGGTCGGAATCGCGGCCGTGACGCTGCTGGAGCGCGCCGGCTTTGACGTGATCTGTCCGCCGACCGGGTGTTGCGGACGACCGGCGATCAGCCAGGGGTTGGTTGTTGAAGCCAAGCACGCAGCCGAACGAAACATCGAATTGCTTGCGCCGTTTGCCTGCGAAGGCATTCCCATTGTCGGTTCGGAGCCGAGCTGCACGCTGACGCTTCAAGACGAATACTCGCAACTCATTCGAACAGCGAATGCAAGAATCGTCGCCGCACACGTACAAATGGTGGAGTCATTTCTGCAACGGTTGATGAAAGAGCGGCCCACGGCGCTTTCGTTTCGATCCGACGGCGACTTTTTGCAGCCACCGATTCTGTACCATGCCCATTGTCATCAGAAAGCGCTCGTCGGCTCGACCGACGCACTCCAGTTGCTTCGTCTCGCTCTTGGAAATCGCGCGACGGAAATCGACAGCGGGTGCTGCGGCATGGCGGGCGCGTTTGGACACGAAACCGAGCATTATGATGTCGCTCGCGCCGTGGGCGAACAACGGCTGTTTCCCGCGATCCGAGAACAACCGCGCGCGTCAGTGGCTGTTTCCGGCTTTAGCTGTCGAGAGCAAGTTCGGCATCACACAGGCCGTCAATCACGACATGTCGTCGAACTGCTGGCCGAGGCAATGTCTCCCCAGCCGTGAACCCCGGATGTTCGGCGCGCTAACGCTGGTCATTGGAAACGTGAGCGCTGCGCAACCGAAGAGTTTCGGAAGTTGCTACCGCCGTCGCGACATCGCTTGCAAGCCATCGAGAAAACCGCGCGGCGCCTTCGGGATTCATGTGGTTCGGTCCGAAAAAATCCGTCGCCTGCATCAGATCGGGTGGCGGTTGAACCAACGTTGCTTTTGTCTCGGCAATGACTGCATCGATCCATCGACGATAGGCCTGGTTGCGGTCCGCGCGATCATAGTCCGAGGCCGCCGCGCTTTGAGGCGTTTCGATGAGTCGAACAAGAACGCCGGAATCCTGGAGGCGTCGGACCCATTCGATAAACGGTTGCGCGTGCGCATTGCCGGGATTGATTCCTCCGCGCACCGCTGCCAATGGAGCGTCTCCAGGCAAGCTCGGAAGCTCTCGGGGACCTCCCGTCCATTCTCCCCAGCCATTGCCGGTGACTCGGAGCTTGGATGTCGGATTCGCAGGAGCGCCCATCAGGAGTCGTTTGACGGCGATTCGCGATTCCTCCCATCGGAACCGACTGGCGAACAACCCCGTTCGCAACGCATCCCACATGACATCGTTGTTGATTGCGGCAGCCGGTGCGACGTCGCGCATGCCGCCCAAAGCTCGGAGGCCGTTGATGAACCACCATCGCTGACTGGAATCGCTGGCGACAGGACAAACACCAACATAAACAAGGGATGGCAATCGGCCTTTCTCCCACATTCGTCGTAACATCATCGCCTGTGTATGTGCACCGGCGGCCGATGCCGCCATATTGAGTGAACGCACGGGGCGCCGAAGGGAGCGGGACGCTTCGGCGTCGATCACCGCCGGGTTGATGGCGCACAATTCATAGGAACACCCAAGAAAAACGATGTCCGGTTTGACGAGTGATTGTTCATAAAGTTCGCATTTGGCCCGTGCTCCGTTGCGACTCCCGTAAATATAAGGCAGGCGCAGTCGCGACAAGAGCTGATCACCCAGAAGAAACGTCGCTGAAAAGCCGAGCAGCAGGAGCAGAAATCGTTGCTTGCAAGATTGTTGCGGATGATTGTTCATGACAGATAGGCTCAGAACTGAAAATAGATAAATGGTTTGCCATCAGCTCCGAGAAGAAGCAGAGACCACATGCATAGTGCCGCAAGCGCGCCTTGGCCCAACGCCGGCACCCGTGCAAATCGCTCAGGCAGCGTGCGAATCAGTGGATGGGCGTGAGCGATCATGCACGCGAGCACCAAGATGCCGATACGCAGTCCTCGAACCTCGCCTGCCGAGAAATCGAGCATCGCCGACAGCATGGCCGGTATCGTCTGCCATTCCTGCGCCCGAAACAGCAGCCAGCCCAGACACGTAAGATGGAACATGACTAAAATCGCGACGACGCGCCGGACGATCGGCGCTTCACCGGACGCCGCTCGTCGATTCGATCCGAAGAGCAAACGCTCGCCGGTCAAAAGCAACCCGTGAAAGACGCCCCAAGCCACAAACGTCCATGCGGCGCCGTGCCACAATCCTCCCAGCGCCATGGTGATCATCAGGTTGCGAACGGTTCGATTCGGTCCGCCGCGCGATCCCCCAAGCGGAATATAGAGGTAATCTCGCAGCCAGGTTGACAACGTGATGTGCCATCGACGCCAGAAATCGGACGGCGACACGGCCAGATACGGACTATCGAAGTTCTCAGGAAAACGCAGACCCAGCATATGCCCGACGCCGATCGCCACGTCCGTATACCCCGAAAAGTCCATGTAGATCTGAAAGGCGTAGGCATACATGCCGATCCACGCGCCAACGCCGGCATAGGCCGACGGATCGGCGAACACCGCGTCCACGTACACCGCCAGCGCGTCGGCCACGACCATCTTCTTGAACAAACCGCGGAAGATGCGAAACACACCGGCGGAAACGTCAACCCCGTCGAATCGGCGGTCGTCGCGCAGTTGCGGGAGCAGGTCGCCGGCGCGCACGATCGGACCGGCCACCAGTTGCGGAAAGCATGATACGAATAGAGCAAAGTTGATCAGGTTGCGCTCCGGCGTGGCGCCGCGATACACGTCGATTGTGTACGACATGGTTTGAAACGTATAGAACGAAATCCCCATCGGCAGAGCGACATCAAGCAAGGGGAAATCGACAGTCCATCCGAATGAGGCCAACAACGACGCGGTCGAATCGCGGAAGAAATTGAAATACTTGAACGTCGCGAGTATTCCGAGATTGGCTGCGGTGCTGATGCCGAGCACTCGACGCGGAGAGGACGACCGCGGCAACGAGAGCCCGCAGCCATAGTCCACCAGAGTGCTCAACGCCAAGAGGCTGCAAAACCGCCAGTCCCACCAGCCGTAAAAAAAGTAACTTCCGCCGAGCAGCACCCAGCGCCGGGCGTTGCCCTTCAAGCCCCAATAAAGCAAGAGCATGAGCGGCAGGATTAACGCGAACGCAGGACTGTCAAAAAGCATGGCGCGCGGGCACTCCGAACAGCGAAACCCGATTCTGGATTTCGGGCGATACTTGACGGGATTATCGGCTGTTCAGGGGAGACGCTTCCGTAGTCGCGAAATGGTGTGGATCGAAAGCGTCCTGGGCAAGCAATCCGGGCGAAAGCCGATTGGGGGCGAGGTGAGAGCGGAGCCCTGGACGGGAAGTGGTTGATCATCCGCCTCGGCGAGTTTATGCGGCACGCCGACACAGACTCTAACGGCGGCGGGGGGATGTTCTGCGTCTTGCAAAACAACATTTGCCTGACACTAAGGTCGGTTGCGGTGCGGTGGACTCAGCAGCGGTTAACCGCCGATGGCCAATCGGAGGGCCTCAAAATCGACAAGATCCACATCACCATCGACGTCGAAATCCGGATCGCCAGTGCCGGCGCAGCCCGGCAATTTCGGCATCCCTTGCCCGGAAAAGCAGGCCTGGAACAGTTGGAAGTCCTTCAAGTCGATGTTGCCGTCGCCGTTGAGATCAAACGACGATCCGCGGGCGCGAAGCGTGACCGCGGTTGGGCTGTACAGAACCTCATAATGGGGCGGCACGCTTGATGGCACAAGCGTGCCGACAACACTGGTGGCCGAAAGAATGACAAACGAATCTCCCACTTGTGGGGTGAACCCGTTGAGTTCCGAGACATGCAAAGCCCCGGAGAGCGAGGCCGTTCCGGAGATGTGTAGATTGTCCCATTCGCCAGGATTGGTTCCGCGAATCTCGATGTCGAGTGTTGCGTTCGTACCTTGGGTATAGTTGCCGCTGACGGTCAATTGACCCGTGGGCAATCCGGGTGCTGTCGTCCCTCCGTTGTTGACCAGATTGCCGAATACGGTGTTGACGCCGGTGATTTCACCGCCGTTGATAATGATCGGAGATGAACCGAAGACAATCCGCAGATCGCCGCCGTTGAGAATCGTCTGCCCGGCCAATTGGGTGAATTGGGTGGTGTGCATTCCGATGCTTCCGGTCTGAATCTCCACGGTTCCCGTATTGGTCCAAGTCGCCCCGTTGACGTTGCTCTGACCGGTACCGCCCGATTTGACGAAAAATCCGGCATTGTTGATCGGACCGCTGCCCAGCGAGGCGCTGTCCGACTTGAAGTCGAGCACTCCGTCGAGGTGGTTGGTAAACGTTGCACCGCCGGAAAGTGAGAATGTGCCCAGCATGACGAAGTTTCCGTGGTTGTGCATGTGGCGAGAAGTCGAACGCGAACTGCTTGTCGGATGAATGACGCTGCTACCGAGAATGGTGATCGCTCCGCCGCTGAACATATTGCCGTTCCGCCATACGAACTGGTCGATGACGTTGATCGGGCTGTTGCCGAAGATCTGTGAGTTGGCGTCCAGCGTCAGCACGCCGATGTTGAACGGTTGTCCCGTATGAGCATAAAACGTGTTTCCGCCTGAAACGGTGGGTCCCACCGTTACGCTGTCCAAATCGACAGCTCGATTCGTCGGCGCGTCAAACCGCAGTGTTCCCCCCGTAATGCTCACGTCATGACCGTAGTCGAGAATGGCCGCATTGGCGGCGAACGTCCAGTTGCAGCCGTTGCACAGGATGGCATCCGTGATTTCGACCGTTCCCTGGACCGTGCCGCTACTCAGACTCAGATCAAGCGTCTCAGCCGCCAAGCTGGAACTCGCCTGAAACGTATGCGTGCCACCGCCCATTCGCAGCGTTGCGCCGGGATCGGATCGCACGGTGCCGCTGTAGGCACTCGTTCCGCCCAGCGCCAATGTGCCGGTCTGATTGTGAATCAGTCCAGTGTTGGTGATGCTGGAGCTGATCGTTGCGATTCCCGTTCCCGAGGCTCGAATCAAGCTGCCCGCGTTGGTCAACGCGCCGCCGGAAATACCCACGGAATTGGCCTGAATACGAAAAGTCGATCCGGGCAGGTTGTTCCATCCGGCGTTGCCGCCCGACATGGCAATGCTGCCGGTGTACATCGTGGCCGATTGCGTATTGTACAACGGCCGAAGCAACGTCCTGGATTCACTGCTCGAACCCTGAAGCACGATCGGCCCGTTGGCGGTTACGTCGCCGGAAGTCCAGAATCCGCCGGTGGTCCACGTCAACGTTCCGTCGATGATGATCGGGCTGTTTCCATGGACGATTCCACTCGAGAGCATGAAATCCTGGATGTGAACTTCCTGGCCTGTCTCAAAATGGATCTGCTGATTGCCGCCGGTCATCGAGACGGTTCCGAACGAAATCGGTCGATCCGTCGGCGCCTTGAAATGGACGGTGCCCGAAGAGCCGGTCGGCGTTCCGGTCACACTGAGGTGATTCCCGTAGCTGACGATGTCGGCCTCGGGTTGAAATCGGTAGATTCCACCAGAGGATTCAATCGTGTCCGCGATGTTGACCCGGCCGCGGAAATCTCCGCTACCCGAAAAAAACTTGACGGAGGAGACGTCAAAGTTGGAACCGGGCAGAAGGCTATGATTGTCCGATCCAAGTCCCGTAAACGATATGATTGTCCCCGGATCGCCCAGAAGCTGTCCCGTATGCGAACTGAGCCTTCCCAGATTCAGTTCTCCGGTTTGCACGCGAATGGTTTCCACATTGGTCAGGGGAACGGCAAGGCTGGCCCGGCCGGTGCCGGACGACCGGACAATCGTTCCTGCATTGTGGACAAGATCGCTAGATCCGCCGCCGAAGATGTTGCCGCTGGCGCCGTTGTACTGGTAAGTGATTCCGGGCTCGATGACCACCAATGCGCTGCTGGCGAGAAGGATTTGACCGCCTTGGGAGACTGCGGTTCCCTGGCTGATCCTCAGGTCCTGCGACTGCAAATGAACGCCCGCAGTCGTCAGTGCAATGCCGCCACGAACGTCGGTTACCCCGGTCCCACGAAGTATACCGCCATTCCATCGAAACAAACCGTTAAGGGTTAGCGAGTCATTCACGGTGAGCGACGATGAGCCGCCGGCAAAAGTGAATTCTCCATTGATAAACGACGAATCGTTCAGCGTCATGGTGGGCCACGGCGGGAAGTTGCCCGTAATCAGCACGTTCTCATGGCTAGAGAGGGTCGACAGTGTGGCGGAAGGAAGTCGATAAGAAACTTGAACCGGGCTTTTTGATTCGATGCAAACGTGGTCGTCGGTCTGGGGGATTTGATTTTCGAGCCAGTTGCCGGCCTTCCCCCAGTCGTTGTCGATTTCGCCGGACCAGTGCTTCATGGATTGGCATTCGTCGGGGATGCCGTCGGCGTTGCAGTCTTCGCTTTCGCCGCTCGCGATGTCGCATTCGTCAGGACGCAGGTTGGTGTTGCAGTCGGAGGACAATCCGCAACCTTCCCGCCCAGTGCACGGCGACAAGGCAAATTCACAGATACCGCCGTTCGGCACTCCGGTGTGGTCGCAACTGATATCGCAGATGTCCAGCAACCCGGTGTTGTTGCAATCCAGAATTCCGAACGGCCCAAACGTCCGCCAGTCGTTCGCCCAGTTCCCGGAGTTGTCGCGCGCCTTGATGGAAAAATACCAGTCGCCCAGTTCCCATGCCGTGGCCGGCGCGCTGAGCAAGCAGTGATCGGTCAGCCGGATCAAATCCTCGTCTTCGTCCGGCTCGATGCCGGCCGGATTCTGGTGAAAGAAATAGCTGTAAACGTTGGCGCCGGTCGCGTCGTCCGTCGCCGGGTCCCATTCGATCGTCAGGCACGAATCCGCCGCGCCGACCCCGATCGGGTGCGTCGGCGAATCGCAAACCATGACGGGACCGGGCCGCTGAGTATCCGGGGGGAACCCGACGACATAGTCCGGTCCGCCGACGTTGTACGCCGTCGCCCACAGGTCGCCGGTTTCATCCGGATAGCGGTTGCGAAACGCGCTGATGAACTGAAGCACGGTCGTCGGTGTGTTGATGACGAATGTCTGGAAGATTGGCTGAGCGCCGAGGCACATGATATCAGAAATGCCATCGCGAAGGACGACATCATTGTCCGGATCATCGTCGTGATCGTCCTGGGTCTCGTCTTCGATGTCGCGCAGGAGCAAGCTGACGAATCCCTCGGTCGTGATTGCGTCACCGAATGTTCCGTCTTCGCAGAGGCGCGGCGACTCGGTGTTGACGGGTCGGTCTTCCACGAATGGTTCATACGGAACGCCGGGCGAGAATTCGTAGGTCTCGGCGAAGGACCGCGTGATGACATCGGCCATCCAGTTCGGAAAGCCCTCGTTAAAGGCGTCGTGGTCGTTTTCCGGACACCACGCGCAATGGCCGCAGTCATCCGGCGGGTCCGGATCGCAGTAGCCATTGCAGTAGTCAGTGTTGGGTGGATTGCCGAAATAGTACATGAAGTGGTGACCATATTCGTGGATCATGGTTCCTTCTTCCCACTCATGTATGTCCTTGAGGTGAATTTCCTCGGGACCGGGTTCGTAATGCGTCCATTCCTCGACGGGCCACTCCACCTGAACGGGGCCAGGCGCGAAACCGCCGAGCTGGTCCAGGTAGCGACGGGCGCGGGTAATGACGTTGGAAATATGCAACGCATTGTGCATCTGACTGTCGACCGGGGTGATTTCTCCGAAGTCATAACAATCGAACGGGTAATTCTCGATCTCGCCCGTTTCGGACCAGTAAGTGCTTTCCAGGATGGAATTGTCGGTCACATCGACCCAGCCGTTATTGGTCTCGTAATACAGGATAAAATCCGGGTTGGAGTCGCCATCTACATCTCCGTCCCGGCAGTCGGTGTCGAAATAACCGTTCTGATCCGTGTAACCCGCCCAGATAAGATCGTGACCGATCGTGTCATTGTCACGGAGTTCGACTCTGATCCGGTCGGCGCCGACCCTCTTGCCGTCGGGACGCGTAAACACGATCCGCCCGAATCCGCGAACCAGATGAAGTCCTCCGATTGAGCAACGGCAATCATCGCCCGCGGCCGCTGTGGACCCGGGACGCAATCCGGTCGTGCCCGGACGCGAAATGGAGGGAAAGCCCTTGCTGACTCTCTCGAAATAATCAGGACCGACGGAATATCGCTTCGTCACTCGGCGACCGTCATAGTTCAGCGTCAGTCCGATGGGCTTGTTTGCATCGGTCGGCACGGCTTTGAACGGAATACGAATCGTTCCCGCAGCGGCAGTTGCAATGCCTTCGGGAATCTCCACGGCGAGGATCGTCCACCCCTCGCCCGCGATCTGAATGTCGCTGACCGAACCCGGTCGAAACACGCGGATCTCAAAAACGCCGCTGTAGACGCTGCCACTGATGGCCGGTTTTGTGTCCGCCGGCATCTTAATCTCGACCCTCGGGCCGACATCCGCGCGAGCCTGTGAACTTCCGGACGTGATCAGCGCAAGCGCCGTCACAACGGCAATCAGGAAACGAAGTTCAAATTGCGGGTTCATGATTGGGAGTCTCCACGGCACAGAATCTTGAAACATCGAGTCTTCCTAAGGGGACGCAAACGTCGCCTGCAAGGTGCGAAAGTCAAAAAGATCGACGGTTCCGTTGCGGTTCAGGTCAAAGCACTCGCAGCCGCGCGGGCTAACCAATCCCGGACCGGACAGACACTCAAAAAAGTCAGCATGATCCGACAGCCCGACGAAACCGTCTTCGTTGCAGTCGGCCGGTTCGACGGCAAACCAGAAACCACCGGTCAAATCGAATGATCCACCGCTCATGAATCCGGCGTCGGGTTGGCCGATTGTGCCGGAGAGTTCAAAGCTGCCTCCCGTGGATTGCATGATTCCCCCGCCGTCGATCGTGGATCGCGTCATTTCGAATTCATCCGCGTTCGCCCATGCGAGGGATCCTGCAACGATGGCGAGGAGGGCTGCCAGCGACGATTTTCCTGGAATTCTCATGGTTGTTTTCTTTCGTTTCGCATCAACCAACGCCCGCTCGAAATACACTGGAAGGCCGCACTATTTCACTCTTGCGCAGATGGCATAGGAACTCAGCTCGATGAACCCGGATTGGTCGCCGACTTCGCAGTTCCAGCGGTTGCTGGCGGGATAGCTGCCCCGTACTTCCGCATTGCCGACGATTCGGCATCCGCCGCCGATGACGTTGGTGCCCGCCGGACAGGTTGCCGAGCCACCGCCGGTGACGATCTGGTATCCGATGATCACGCCCGCACCGAAGCTAACGTCTCCGCCGTCGTTGTTCATGTAGAGCGTGGACGCCGCTCCATTGTTTCGGGCCATGATTTCGTTGTTGTCGATGGCAATATTGAGTCCATCGGTACCGCCGGTCACCACATAGCCGCCGCCGGATGGCGACGCGTCACTGCCGCCGCCCACATGGACGGGCGCAAGCGGGTTGCTCAAGCCCACACCGAGTCGATTGCTGATGTTCGCCGATCCGACGACGCTCAATCGGTTGGCGGGGTCGGATGTGCCGATTCCCACGTCGCCGGCGTTGGTGATGCGCAGGAGACTGCGGTTTGCGACCGCTTGAATCTCCAGCCCGTTGTACGCACCCCCGCTGTTGCCTCCGATGCGGATTCGGGCCATGTCGGCACCCACCGAGTCGGCGCCCCACCCGAGAAACACTTCGGCGTCTCCGCCCGGGCTCGTCGAACGCAACGAACCGCTGGCCAGGACGCTCCCGCTCACATGCAATCGATCCGCCGGCGCTGTGGTGCCGACGCCGACGTTGCCGGCAGCGTCCAGCACCAGTCTTGAGACGCCCGCGCTACCCAGGATCGTGCTGCCACCGGCACGATGGTTCATCAGGCTAAGATGGGCGTTGCCGGAACTTCCAAAGCCCATCCACCCTCGTTGGACGCCGCCCTGGTCGTTAAACCCCACGTACCCCACCTGGTTGGTCGTCGAATCGGAATCCTGAAGGACCAGAACCGGCACACTCTTGGCGATGTGGAGCGGTTGAGTGGGAGCGCTCGTGCCGATTCCTACATTTCCGCTGTTGGTGTTGTGGATGTTGCTGCCCGCCTGGGTCCAGGATTCCGTGCCGCCGGGACCGCTGAGCGCATACAGTGCATACGGCGCCGCGGTCAGCGGCTGCCGGGGGGACAGCACCGTGTAGGCTCCGGGGCTGTTTCCGGGGCGCACTTCGACGCCAAGCCAACGAGCATCACCGTCAAAAGGACTCGCCCCGAAGTCGAGTTGCACGGAGAAGAGTCCGTTGGATACCGGCCAGTCGTTGACCGTGACCGGTGAACCTACCGGTGATCCACCGCTGACTGCATCGTGCAGGCGAAAGACAAAGTCGTATTCACCGTTCGCGGGCACACCGAGGAACTTGAGCTGCCCTTGATAGCTAAAGTTAGCCGGTCCAGGGGCCGCATTGCCCAAGTCAGGTGCGAAGATAACGCATAAAGCAAGCATCAAGATGGATCGTGAGCTCAACATGTTGCCCTCCAACAAGTCCAAACCGCCCTGCCTAATCATCGTATTGCGTCCTGTTCCGGCTCCGTTGCGTGAGGTGCGACAAGCGCGGAAAATCAGGGGCGGTAAACAACGAACGAAAAATCGGTGCGGCTCCAGCCTTCGACTTCACAATTTGCGGAGACCCTGAGTCGACCGTTCCAAGGCCGCACCTGCATGATGCACGCATCTCTGTCGCCCCCATCCGTCGCTACAGAAATGTCCGATGACGCGACTCCGCCGGCGATTTCTATTTCAAGCACTGAGCTTCCTGCGACAGCGTGGATTGCGATCACGTTTGCGGACTTAGCGATGGCAACGCCGTCTGCCCTGATTCTGCCATACGCATAGGCCGGAAGGATGCCGTGTTCACCCATTCGAACGTCTCCGCCGTTGGCGTTCAGGTAGAGCGGAGCAGTCGTTCCGTTGTTGCGAGCCATGATTTCGTTGTTGTCCATGGAGATGTTTGGGCCGTTTGTCTCTCCCGTGACGATATATCCGCCGCCGCCGGGAGCCGTATCGGTTCCACTGGTAACATGCAGCTTCGAGCCAGGACTGGTGGTGCCAAGGCCGACGTTGCCATTGGCGACGTCCATCACCATTCCCCATCCGATGCCCTCCGAACCCCAGAAGCCAAGTTGGCTGTCGTTACGCATTCCGACAAAGCCGCGGTCCTCGGCCGGCCCGGCCTGATAAAACCAGAGTCCGGCGCTGGCGCCCCCGCTTACTTGCTGGATACGCGAGCGGCCCACGACATCCAGCGCGTATGCCGGCGCCACGGTGCCGATTCCCACCAGGCCGGCATCGGTGATGGTCATGCGCGTCTGGCCTGCGGTTCCGAGCCGGAGGCTAACCGGTTGGAGCAATCCCGGCCCGTTGCCGTATTCGATGGTCCCTTGCACGGTGTCGTTGCCGTCAAGAAAGTTCAGCTTGCCGTAGGGACCGTCCGATCCGGAGAAGTTGCTCTTGAGTTCAAACACCGCCGGCGCCGTGACGCCGAAGCCGCCGCTGTGGATCTTGGCCACGCGCAGTCGTGGTGTACCGGAGGAGCGGACTTCCAGGTTTGCTTGTGGATCAGTTGCTCCGATACCAACGTTTCCGCTGTTGGACTTGTAAATGTTGTTGCCGTTAGCGGCCCAAAACCCGGCCAGTCCCGGTCCGTTCATGGCATACATGGCAAAGGGCGCCGCGGTCAGCGGCTGCCGGGGGGAGAGCGCCGTGTAGGCTCCGGTGGTGTTTCCGGGGCGCACTTCGACGCCAAGCCAACGAGCATTACCGTCAAAAGGACTCGCCCCGAAGTCGAGTTGCACGGAGAAGAGACCGTTGAAAACCGCCCAGTCGTTGATCACAACGGATGAACCGACTTGCAATCCGCCGCTAGCGGCGTCGTACAAACGAAAGACGAGGTCATATTCGCCGTCGGCAGGCGCGCCGCCGTCCTTGAGCTGGCCCTGGAAACTGAACGCCGTGCCCAGTGGTGCAACGGCATCGACGCCGCCGGGCGCAGCGATCGCGAGCATTCCGGCAATCAACGCGCCGTGCCCGAACTTGCCAATCGGCGTGAGCGTACGTTTTCTCAAGTGCATTCTCATTCCAAAATCTCCTCGAACAGGACGTGTTCGTCCCCCGAGAAGTGTCCGCGACATTCAAGGCCGCTTTTCCTATGGATTGCTCAAGAAAAAAACGCCATCAGGACGTGACGAAACAGGGGGTATTATAGGACGGCTTGCGACCGTGATCGGCTTAGTTCAGGATGTGCTGGGGTCCAATCGCTCGTGAAGCCACGCTCGCGCGAAATACCAGTCGGCTTCGGCGGTTTTCTGAGAAATGCCCAGTGTCGAACCGATCTCCTTGGAGGTCAGACCACCGAAGAATCGTAATTCCACGACGCGGGCCTTGCGATCATCCAGCCGAGCCAATTCGTTTAGCGAATCATCGAGGGCGAGCACGTCGATCTCGCGCTCATCTTCGACTCCCACGTTCGTCGTGAGCATCACCCGACGGCCGTCGCGCTTCTGACGATTACGACGTCGTGCGTGATCCACGAGCACTTGCCGCATCGCATTGGATGCGACAGCGCGAAAGTGGGTCGCGCTTTTCCATTGCTCCCGTCCGGCGACCTTCAGATAGGCCTCATGTACCAGCGCGGTGGGCTGGAGCGTGTGATCGGCTCGTTCACGGCGCAGATAGTCTCCGGCGATCCGGTGAAGATCGTCGTACACTTCCTGGGCTAGCCGAGGCAATTCGCCTCCAGTAAATGGTCCTTGATCGGACATTGAAGTTGATCCATTCCGAGCCGCCAGGCAGCGCTCAATCATTCGTCGCAGAATCTCGCACAGGCTCGGCTCGGGACCGCCATTCCTGCTGGGCGTCGGAGCGACCCATCCGCTCGTATAGCTCCGCCATTTGCCCGGCAGATTCACGAGTACTGGAGTGTTCCTCGCCCAGCGATTTTTTCAAAATATCATAGCTTTGTCGGCCAAGCGCTTCTGCTTCCTCGAGATTTCCCAGCTCCCGTCTAATGCGTGAGAGCAGTCCCATTGTGACGGCCGTATCGACGCTCTCCTCTCCGTTGACTCGCTTCCGTGTATCATACGTCTCCTTGCCGATCGTCTCTGCATCCGCCAGACGATTCATCGCAAGATAGAGTTCGGTCAATCGATCACGAAGTAGAAGCGTATTCGGATGATCCGCGCCGAGCTTCTCCGTTACCAGCGGCAAGAGCGGTTTCGCAAGCGATTCCGCCTCATCCAAGCGCCCGAGCCGTGTCAGAATAAGGCAAAGCAGGCTCTTGCTCTCCATGTTTCGCGGATGGTTTGGACCAAGGATGCGTTCTTCCGTTTCGACGACGGTCCGACTGATCGGCTCGGCCTTGGCTTCTTTTTTCTGGCGCAAATAGAGGGACGCGAGGTTTCCAAGTGAAATCAGCGTGTCGGGATGCTCCGGACCCATCACGCGTTTAGAAAGCTCAAGTTCCCGCAAATGCAATCGTTCGGCGTCGTCGAAGCGATCCATGCTCAAATACAGCAGCGCCAGATTATTCATCGTGATCATCGTGTGGCGGTGTTCTTCGCCGAGCAGGCGCATCCGGCGCTCCAACAGCGGTTCCAGCATTCCCGCCGCTTCCGCGAGTTTGCGCCGCCGTTGCAACAGCAATGCCAGGTTGTTCGTGATTGACATGGTCGTCTCATGCTCGGGCCCGAACTCGTCTTCGGCTAGTCGCAAAGCCTCTCGAAATACGCTTTCAGCTTCAGCCTGATGCCCCTGAAGTTGCTCCAGCGACGCGACGCGGTTCATGGTCAGAAGCAACTCATAAGTGGGCCTATCTGAGATGCTCTTGAGCCGCTCCAACGCGGCTTTGGCGTGGCCACCCGCCAAGGCATATTCACCCAATCCACGGTACGTGTTGGCCAGCGTCGTGCGGATGGACGCCTCGACCATCGGCTGATCCTTGAAACGCTCGGCGATTTTTCCTGAAGCCCGATCGACAACTTCCCGAAGCGTGATTGCCCGATTTGGTTCGTTGGACGGATTCGCGCTGGCCAGGATATCCCTGTCGAGAAACTGGTTCACCGCCTGGGCAATGTCCCGCTGCCGATTGGCCTCCTCGAGCGCGCGCGAGCGCTGAACCGCAAGAGTCACGCTGACGACGACCCCTGCGACAAGGGTCATTAACGCAACGCTCGCGCCGGCCACAAGTCCTCTGTTTCGTCGAGCAAACTTCCGAAGCTGATAAATCGTGGTTGCCGGCCGGGCCGCGATCGGCTCATCGTTCAAAAACCTTTGGACATCAGCCGCCAGGTCCGAAACCGATGCGTAACGTTGCTCGGGTTCTTTTTCAAGCGTTTTCGCCGTAATGGTCGCCAAATCCCCGCGAAATGCGCGATCGACCGACGCAAGCGACCGGGGCGGAACTTCGCAAATCACGCGCACCATCCGAGTCAATGACTGGTCGGCGAGTTCGTATGGCAGTTCGCCGGTCAGCATTTCAAAGAGTATGACTCCCAGCGCGTACACGTCGGACCGCGTGTCCAGCCGTTCAGTCGTTCCGCCCACCTGTTCCGGGCTCATATAGGCCGGCGTGCCGATCAACTGGCCGGGGGTCGTGTGAATCGTGGCCTGAAGGTCGGAGTCCGTCGCGCGGGCGACGCCGAAGTCGAGGATTTTCGGCGCGCCGACGGCGGTGACAAGGATGTTTGCAGGCTTGAGGTCACGGTGAATGATGCCTTTTTGGTGTGCATGCTGGACCGCGTCGCACAGGGCAACGAACAGCTTCAGCTTTTCTCGTGCCGTCGGATGACCTTGTTTGATAAACTTGTCGAGCGAAAGGCCGTCCACAAGTTCCATCGCAAAAAACGGTCTCGGACCGCTGCCGTCGTCCCACGTCGAAACTTCGTAGATTTGTGCGATGCCCGGATGCTGAAGCCGCGCGAGAATGCCGGTCTCAAACTCAAACCGCCGCCGGAGTTCCTCGCTGACGAATCCGGCATGCATCATTTTGAGCGCGACCTGTCGTTTCGGCTTTTCCTGTTCGGCCCGGTAGACGACGCCCATTCCTCCGCTGCCGAGGCGATGAAGGATTCGAAAACGGCCTACTCGCTCCGGAATCGGAGTGTTTAATCCCGGCTGTGCATGAACCGGCTGGTCCAACAGCCCTAGTCGCGCGTGCCTCATCAGCAAGGCCTCGACCTGTTCGCGCAGATCGGAATTGCCCGCGCATTCGCGATCGAGGTAGGCCCGCTGGGCTTCGGAATCCAGTTCTCGAGCGCCTTCAAAAACGCTCGCCAACTTTCCGAACGGGTTCGATGGCTGCATGAATGCCATTGTGCCATGTTTTCAATTCATGGGCGACGTGACGTAATCGTACGCCAAGGGGGATCGGACGTGGGCGATCGAGGTGATGGAGTGGGTTGGGCAGCGCTTCAAAACGCGTCAACGAGAAGTGCCGACATGGGCAACCAAGCGAAAGTCATTTAGCAAGCGACTGTTAACTTGGTATGGAATAGATGTGGTTCTCTGCCAATCTGGCAGTTGGTGATAACCGGTCGCCGGAAATGACAGTCGGTATTCCGGTCGCATGCCTTTTGGCTCGATGCCGCGCCGTAATCTTAACTTGATATTTGAAAACAACTTATGTTGAACAATCCGTTCATTTTTTTTTGCCTGAATCGTGGCATGGCCCGTGAGGGTAACAACCTCAAGGAACGGTCTGTCCGGGATTCGAAACGTGTTAGCGTCCTTTCAAAAACCTGCGTCCCGTCGACGAATCTTGCTGGCCCACGGCGAGGATTCAGGTGGAGCGACCTGGGTACGCCAGGCGGAAGTCGCTTTTGGTCCGTCGGGATTCGACCTTTGTCAGGCCCGTACCGGACCGGAAACCATCCGTCGAGTCGAGGAAGGCGGTTTGGCGGCCGCGGTTGTCGTCGAGAACCACCGCGATATCGACGGACTGTCGTTGCTTCGGATCATCCGGTCCGTCGACAACATTCTTCCCTGCTGGTTGCTGACGCACGACACGCGGCGGCAGACGTTCGAGGTTGCGCTCTCGCTTCGCGTGATAAGCGTCTTCTCGCTGGCGATCGGAGCACATGAATTGGCGGACGCCATCCGCAAGCGATTGCCGGCGTCCGATGAACTGAGTTGATCGAAACTGATTGGTTTCAACCTGGGTCCAAGGAAAGGATTGGAGAAGAATATGCCCAAGCTCAATATCAAGCCGTTGGGGGACAAAGTGATCGTAAAACGCGTCGAGGCCGAGGCGAAGACCGCCGGGGGTATCGTCCTGCCCGATACGGCCAAGGAAAAGCCCAAGCGCGGCATCGTGCTTGCGGTCGGAAACGGTCGTCTGCTCGACGACGGCAAGCGCGGAGAGATGCAGGTGAAAAAGGACGACGAGGTGCTCTTCACCAGCTACGCCGGCACCGAGGTCAAGATCAGCGGTGACGATTACCTCATCATGGACGAGTCTGATATCCTCGGCGTCATTGGATAGCGAGCCGGCTTCAGCCCGCGCGGAGCTTCAGAGGACGGAACATCACGAGGTTTGCAACAGGCAAATAAGAATCAAAGAATGCGAGTCCGCGCGGACTGAAGTCCGCGGCTCGCCATAGAGAGGAAAACATAATGGCTGCAAAACAGATTGCGTATCAAATGGAAGGCCGCGAGGCCATTCGACGCGGCGTCAAGCAACTCGCCCGCGCCGTCAAGGCGACGCTCGGCCCATGCGGGCGAAACGTCGTCATCGAAAAATCTTTCGGCGCGCCAACGGTGACCAAGGACGGCGTCACCGTCGCCAAGGAAATCGAACTCGAAGATGTCTACGAAAACATGGGCGCCCAGATGGTCAAGGAAGTCGCGTCCAAGACGTCCACCGTCGCGGGCGACGGAACCACAACCGCGACGGTCTACGCCGAGGCGATCTATGACGAGGGCTTGAAGAATGTCGCTGCCGGCGCTGAACCCATGGCGCTGAAGCGCGGCATCGAGCAGGCCGTCGAAGCGATCGTCGAGGAACTCAAGAAGCTCACCACTCCGGCCAAAGGCACCGCGCAGATCGCCCAGGTCGGCACATGTGCGGCCAACCAGAACGCGGCGATCGGCAAGATCATCGCCGAGGCCATGGACAAGGTCGGCAAGGACGGCGTCATCACGGTCGAGGAAGGCAAGACGCTCGACACAACCGTGGACCTCGTCGAGGGCATGCAGTTCGACAAGGGCTACCTCTCGCCGCACTTCATCAACAAGTTCGAAAACCTCTCGTGCGAGCTTGAGAAGCCCTACATTCTTATCCACGAGAAGAAAATCAGCGCCATCAAGGACCTGATTCCTGTGCTGGAGAAGGTCTCGCAGTCCGGACGTCCGCTGCTCATCGTTGCCGAGGAGATCGAAGGCGAAGCACTGGCCACCCTCGTCGTCAACAAGCTCCGCGGCACGCTTCAGGTTTGCGCGGTGAAGGCCCCCGGCTTCGGCGATCGCCGCAAGGCGATGCTCGAAGACATGGCCATCCTGACCGGCGGCACGGCCATCTTCGAGGACCTTGGCGTCAAGCTCGAGAATGTCAGTCTTTCGGACCTCGGCAGCGCCAAGAAGGTTCGCGTCGATAAGGACAACTGCACGGTGATCGAGGGCGGTGGCTCGACGGCCAACATCAAGGCCCGCATCGCCCAGATCCGCACCGAGATCGATCAGACCACCAGCGACTACGACAAGGAGAAGCTCGATGAGCGTCTGGCCAAGCTGGCCGGCGGCGTCGCGCAGATCAACGTCGGTGCCGCGACCGAAATCGAAATGAAAGAGAAGAAGGCCCTCGTCGAGGACGCGCTGCATGCTTGTCGAGCGGCCGTCGAAGAAGGCGTCCTGCCGGGCGGCGGCGTGGCCGTCATCCGCGCGGGCAAGGTGCTCGATGCGTTGACCAAGAAGCTCAAGGGAGATGAGAAGACCGGGGCCGACATCGTTCGCCGGGCGATCACCGCGCCGCTCAAGCAGATCGCCGAAAACGCCGGACAGGAAGGCTCCATCGTCTGGCAGAAGGTGAGCGAGAGCAACGACGCCAACTTCGGCTTCAACGCCATGACCGGCGAATACGGCGACATGATCAAGATGGGCGTGCTCGTGCCGACCAAGGTGGAGCGCGTGGCCCTTCAGAATGCCGCGAGCGTCGCCAGCCTGCTGCTCACCACCGATTGCATCATTGGCGAGATCAAGGAAAAGGAGAAGAAGGGCGGCGGAGGCCACGGTCACCCGGGCATGGGAGGTATGGGCGGAATGGGTGGCATGGGCGGCATGATGTAGTCTAGAAACCAGAGACTGGAAACTAGACGGGCCGGTCCCCCTACCAAAAGAGGGCCGAAGGGAGTGACGCAAGTCACTCCGAACTCAACACCATTCACAGCGCCGGCGCGGGTATGCGGTCCCGCGCCGGCGATATTCTCATCGTGCGATCGGTATCGGTCACTGTAGGGCGGGCAGTGCCCGCCATTTGAGAAAAAGTTGCGGCGGGCGAAGCCCGCCCGACAAAGAGCAAGACCTGCCGAATGACAAGACCGATTCAGATGCTCTTGGCATGAATACAGCAACGGAAACGCCAGTAGTCGAAATGCCACGGCCTGCACCGCCTTTGTTCGAAGAACTATTTTGCGCAAAGACACCGCTGCGCGACACCTATCCCGAATTGACCGACGGGGAACCGCTCAAGAGACTTTCGTCTCTTAATGTATTCATTGGTGTCAACAATTCAGGAAAATCTCGACTATTGCGTGGACTATTTGCGTCGCAGCAGGATAGGTTCCTACCGTTCATCGCCAAAGAGCACAATGCGTTGATAAGTGAAGTACGCGCCAAAATCCATGAACTGAAATCTCAATATGGTGCCCCTACAGATCGCAATTTCAATACTACATTAGATCAACTACAGGACATTGGCGTCGTTCGACAGGCTGCCGACATATTGCAACCATTCATCAACGCCGTTTCTGTACTCTCCAATTGCCAATCTACAACCAGACAGCCACCCAATCCGCAAAATGCCACTGAGTACCAGAAGTACGCGGAACAATTGAAACCCCAATTGGAAAGACTCAGAAGTGCCTGTCCTGCAATGGACTCCCTTGCCCGCTGGTACATCCCTGCGCTTCGAGGTCTTCGCCACCCAAGCGACGGAAGGGATTTGTTTAGGGCGAGAGCAAAAAAAGATCATTTTGCAGCCACGGAGCTGGGGCACGTTGCACCTGAGCGCAATCAAGGGATATTGCTTTCATCCAATATTCGACACGAAATATTTGCAGGACTTGATCTTTATGTTTTTATTCATGATTACCTGCTCGGGAGTTTTGAGCAACGAGAAAAGATACGGCAATTCGAAGAGTTCCTCGGTGTCGAGTTTTTCGACGGCCAAAGAGTTACTCTGATCCCTCGCGTGAACGACGACGTTGTCCACGTCAAGATCGGCAACGAGGCCGAGCAACCGATATACAATCTGGGGGACGGCATCCAGCAGATCATCATCCTGACATTCCCGATCTTCTTACTCGCTGACAAGCCCCTGCTATTGTTCATCGAAGAACCCGAACTTTTCCTGCATCCGGGTCTTCAGCGAAAGTTGATTCGGGCCTTGATCGACACGCCGGGTATAGCTCGGCAAACATTCGTGGCAACCCATTCCAATCATTTTCTTGACATTACGCTCGAGGAGAGTCGAATCTCCGTATTCAGGTTTCGCAAGTATCCGCTGCCATCGAATCAACAGGAGGTGACTCCGGCATTTTCGATCCAGCCGCTATCGAACAAAGATTTTCCTTTTCTTCGTGAACTCGGCGTGACGAATTCCTCGGTCATGCTCGCCAACTGCACGATTTGGGTCGAGGGGATTACCGACCGACTGTACTTCCAAAAATACCTCGAACTCTATTGGGCGCATACTAATCAAAGCTACGTCGAAGGCATTCATTTTGCTTTTGTGGAATACGGCGGGGCGTGCATCACGCACTGGTCGTTTCTGGAAAATGAGCCCCATCCGATCGATGCAGAACGACTTTGCGGCGAACTATTCTTGATAGTCGATTGCGACAAAGGGAAGGATGTACGGCACGCCAAGCTCCAAGAAAAGCTCGGCGACCGGTTCCGCCGCCTTGGCTGCAGAGAAGTGGAAAACCTGCTCTCCCCTACGGTCATCAAACGCGTTGTAGCGTCATACGAAGGCGTCGATGACATCAACCTCGCAAAGAACTTTGAGCAAAATGACTACCGCGACGATTACCTCGGGACTTTTATTGAAGATAGCGTTCTACCGGATAATCTGAAAAGCAAGAGACAGCGTAACGCACAGGCCATAGGCAACAAGGGTGCCTACGCTGCCGAGTCGGGAACACTAAAAGACAAACTTGGCTTTGCGAGCAAGGCCATTGCCGCCATGAACTCAGTCGATGATCTTTCAATGGATGCCAGAAAACTATGTGAAGAAGTTACTTCGTTCATTCAAAATCATAATCCTGAACTCCGTACCATCAATCGTTGATGACGTATCACGCTGTGGTGATGCTATTGGGAGCAAGAGGGGCGGCGTATGCCACCGCTTTGTGGGTAGTGATTTGATTCGGGCGGGATCGTGGCTTCGGGAGTTCCGTGTGCATCGATCCGTTGCGGGGATCGGCCCGTCAGGCGACAATCGAGCCAAAACAGGAAATCAGCGATGTCGCTGGAACAATATGCTTTCATCGCAAGATCGGACGTGCCGACTCGGGCGCAATGGCAGTCGGCGATCGACGCACTGGGCTTTGACCTGTCCAATGACCCTTCCCTGGTTCCCTTCGAGTCTTCCGGATTTCTGCCTTGTCTCATTCGAGACGAAGAGTCCGGGTTCGAGATTTATTACGAATCGGCGGCGGAGTTGACCTTTGGGAACCCGCAACTCAAAGAGGCAGTCGGAGCAAGAGAAGCCAGCATCTCGTTTCGCTGGGGCGGAGATTTCCTTGAGTGCGCCTGCGTCCTGATCGCGTCGGCGGCGCTGGCCAAGTCGTGCAATGCGGTCGTCTACTATCCTGACGACGATAAGATCTACGATGTCGAAGCATTGCTTGCAGAGGCGCGCGCCGTTTTGGATGCCGAAAGGTGATCTCCGTCAAACTTGCGAGCGCGAGTCCTTCTCTACGGACATGAGAGCCGGTGGCACGGCCGGGAGGGTGAGGGGCGGCGAGTGGCACTGCGTTGTGAGCGATGTGGGGCTATTTCAAAATCGAACAACGAGCTCTTTACGCACAATCTGGTCGAACGACTTTTCCGGAAGGCCGTGGGGCCGCGCGAACTGAAGGGGGATGGCGCTGGGGCCGCGCGAACTGAAGTTCGCGGCTCGCGGGGGCAGTGCCCGCCCTAAAAGGAGCACGGCCTACTTGACGGTCTCACCCTTGCGATTCGTCATGGATTGAAGATGCGAATTCGCCGATTCTCTCCATGAGTTCTGGAAGTCTTGAGGCAACAGGAAATTCGGCCGCCGGGGGCGATACTCGCGGGTGAATCCGGGGAGATGCGCATCAAAAAGGCCGCCCGCGACCTGATCGTCACGGGCGGCCTTGTTCGATGTTCAAGCCGCGTTACGAAGGCGACTTTGTCTCCGGCGGGTTGGCTTCCTTGGGCTCGCTGGGTTTTTGAAGATCGCCGGCCTTGACCTTCACCAATCGGCTCGGGTCGAAGTACTTGGCGACCGCTTTTTGAATCTGCTCGCGGCTCAGCGACTGAACCTGTTGATCGAGCTTGGCGTGATAGTCCATGGTCCGGCCGTTGAACAATCCGCTCGCCAGCTGACCCGCGACGAACACGTCGTTGGCCATGTTGTTTTTGGTTTTCAATGCCATGCTCGTTTTGGCATCGGCAAGCTCTTCGTCGGTGATTCCGTCCTTGAACCAGCCATTGATCTCTTCGAGCAGGACGTCGTAGGCCTTGTGAGCATTCTCGGTGGCACAAATGCCGAACCCGATCAGCACGCCGCGGCGGTCCTGATCATCCGCGGAGAAGAACGACCCCGCGCCGTAGGACAGGCCTTCCTTCTGGCGAAGCCGGTTGAGCAATCGCGATTTGGCGCTGCTGCCGAGGACGTGATTGGCAACGGCCATGGCCGCGAAATCGGGCTCGTCATCGCGGAGTTCGAGGTTCAAGCCCGCACCGACGATGGCCATTTTCTTGTCGGCGGTATAGATCAGTTCCTCGCCGGAGGCGATGTCGCTGCGGAACGGCGTGACGACGCGCTCAAACTTGCCCGGCGACTTCCAATTGCCCAGGAGTTCCTCGATTGTTTTCTTCACCGCGGCTTCGTCGAAATCTCCGACGACGGCGAACTCGCCGTGGCTGGCGCCCAAGAACTGCTTGTAGGCGTCCTTGATCTGTTCGACGGTCACCGCTTTCACGCGATCAATCGTTTCGGCAATCGTCGGAACATAGCGGATGTTGTCGGGCGTGTAGGGGTTGATTCTGCGGGAAAGGCTCACGAACGCCAGGGCTTGCGGGTCGGAAAGCTGCTGCTCGAGCTGCGAAAGTTGCTCCTTTTTCATGACATCCAGTTCATCCGCCGGAAAGATCGGATCGCGCAGGATCTCCGCGACCAACTTGAGCACGGGAACGAGGTTTTCCTTGGTCGTCTCAATCCCGACCGACACCATTCCGGGCGCGCCGCCGCCGAATCCTCCACCGGCACCAAAACCGACGCGGGCTTTGAGTTTATCGAATTCGTCCCGGATCTGCTGATAAGTATGCTTGCTCGTGCCCCGCATCATCATTTCCGGGATCATACCCAGCATCGTGGTTTTGCCCTTGAAGTCGGCCTCGGTTCCGTAGCGCAACGTCAACCGCGCTCGAACCGCGTTGCCGCGCGTCGATTTCGAAAGGAAGGCCAGTTTCAAGCCGCCGGGAAGCTCCGATCGCTTGGTGCGTTTTTCAATGTTCTCGGGCGTCGCGTCGAAGGCCTCGCCTTCGGCGATGTCACCGCTGCCCTTGTAGTCCTTCACGAGAGCGAGGACATCGGGAGCGGGAGGCACGGTGGTGCGAATCGGATCCTTCGTCGGGATGAAAACACCCGACGTGCGGTTGCTTTGCGTATAATACTGGGTGGCGACGCGCTGGAGGTCTTCGGGCTTGAGCGCGGCGATGCGATCGCGGTGGATGAAGAACAGTCTCCAGTCACCCATCGCCGCCCATTCGGAAAGTTCCACGCCGATTCGATCGCTTCGTGTCAAGTTCAGTTCAATGTTCTTGAGCAGATTGGCCTTGGCCCGTTCGGCCTCCTCGGGCGTGACAGGCTGGGCGGCGAACCCTTCCAGAACCTCGGTCATTTTCTTCAAGACCGGATGTGGATCCTGCTCAATTCGGACTTCGGCCATGAATTCGGCCGCGCCTGGCTCGGCCCAGCCAAACGCGTTCCCATAGATGGAGGCGGCCAAACCGGACTCAACCAAGGCCTTGTAGAGCCGGCCCGAGGGTTCGTTGGTCAGAACGTGGGCGAGCGCGTCCAACGCGGGATAGTCGGCGTGCGAACCGGCACAGATATGGTAGATCGCGCCCACCGCTCCGACGTCGCTGTTGCGACGAAGGATCACTTGCCGCTCGCCGTCCTGAATGGGTTCGACTGTATAGGTTCCCGACAAGGTTCGTTGGGGGCGCGGGAGCACGCCGAAATACTTGCTGACCAATCCGAGGGCCTTGTCCGGCTCAAACTTTCCGGCGACGACGACCATGGCGTTATCGGGTTGGTAATATTTCTTGTAAAAGGCCTGGAGGTTCTCGATGGGGACGCGCTCGATGTCCTCGCGCGATCCGATGGTGCTCTTGCCGTAATTGTGCCAGATGTAGGCACTCGACATCATTCGTTCGGACAGTACGCCGATGGGATTGTTCTCTCCCATTTCAAACTCATTGCGAACGACGGACATTTCCGTATCGAGGTCGCTCTTGCGAACGAAGCTGTTGACCATGCGATCGGCTTCCATCTTGATGGCGAATTCGAGGTTTTCGTCGGACGCGGGAAGCGTTTCGAAGTAGTTGGTGCGATCGACCCACGTCGTACCGTTGAACCGGGCGCCATGATCTTCCAGCACGCCCCAGATGTTTTCGTAGGTCGGCGTGCCCTTGAACACCATATGCTCCAGCAGGTGGGCCATTCCCGTCTCGCCGAGTCCTTCATGGCGCGAACCGACGAAGTAGGTCACGTTGACCGTGACGGTCGGTTTGGACGGATCTGGAAAGAGCAGGAGCCGAAGTCCGTTGTCGTACTGATACTCCGTAATACCTTCGACGCTAGTGACTTTTTTGGGCTGGGCTTCGGCCCTGGCCCAGGTTGGAGCCAAGGCGGCTGCGCACAGCGTGCATGCAATCCACTTCATCCAACGTCGTTCGTTTCGATTCATGACAGTTTTCCTATGGCAGGGTGAATGTGCGCGGTCCCGAAGCAAACTCGGCGTGCAAACCGCAATGGGCGCTCAAGCCCCCATTATTCGACGCGCCATCCTACCTCGGCATTGCACCATTCGCCAGTCGGACTGACAGTTTTGGACAACGATCAGCCGGAAAGGACCGGCACAGGCTTTCCGGCCTCATCGACGGCCACAAAGACCACCTCCGCTTCGGTGACGTTGATGAGCTGGTCCGGGTCGTGGCGTCGGCGGGCACAGACACGGACCTTGATCGTAAGGGAGGTGCGACCGGCCTTGATCGCGTGGGCGTAGAGGCTGAGCACGTCGCCGACGAAGACAGGCTGATGAAACTCCACTTCGTGAATGGCCACAGTGACGTAGCGGTGGTGGGCCTGGCGGACGGCCTCGACATAAGCGGACTGGTCGATCAGCGAAAGGATGACACCACCGAAGATGGTCCCTTCGGCATTGGTGTCACGGGGCATCATCACCACCCGAATGGCGGGTTCCAAAGAAGGTGGTTTGATCGTGCCGGTCATGGAGAACACTTTGTCAGCGATAGGTTGCTGTCGTTAGCGTCAGGCCGACACCATGATCTTAAACCCGCCGTAGACCATTCGTTTGCAGTCAAAGGGCATTTTTTTCTTCGGGTCGCACATTTCCGTCAACCTCGGATCCTTCATCACGGCGGCATTCACCTTGTCCCGATGCGCCCGCGACTTGTAGACGATCCAAGAGAAAACGACTGTCTCATCGCGTTTTGGCTTGACCAAGTCCGGAAAGGGCATGCCGAAGTGTACGTTCAAGTCGTCGCCGACGCTCTCGTTGTATTCCAGCGCGCCGTGATCCCGCCAGACCTTGCCCGCTTTCCTGGCGATGGCGTAATAGGCCTTCAGATTCTTTTTTGGGACAGGCAGCACGAATCCGTCTACATATTTCATTTGAATTCCTCCATAGCACATATTGAACCATAAGCTTGGCGATTTGCAAAGGCGCAATCAGGGTCGCGCCACGAAGCCCGATAGCCGTCATCCCGCGTCCGGCCGGAAGGGTGACCTCAATCGAACGGCCCATCGCAGCCGATATACCCTGCACGGACCCAATGGCAGCCATACGCAAACGACCCATCGTTTCGATCATACTCGCTACACACAACCGTCGCGCGGTTGTCGAGAACACGCTTGCGCAGATTGATGATTGCGGACTGGACCGCGCGGATTACGAGACGATCGTAGTGGACAACGCCTCGACGGACGGGACGGCGGATGCCGTCGTTCATCGGGTGAATCGGCTTGTGCCGTTGCGAAAGAACGCGGGCAGCACCGCCAAGGCATTCGGCGTCGACGTCGCCCGCGGGACGTTGCTGCTATTCCTAGATGACGATTCCTTTCCCCGGCCGGGTTCGCTTGAACGGATGATCGAGCAGTTCGAGGGCGATTCGCGCCTCGCGGCCGCTGGGTTCACAGTGCACCTGCCGTCCGGGCAACTCGAAGGCGCAGCGCTGCCCGGCGTGTTTGTCGGATGCGGTATCGGTCTGCGAACGGACGCCTATCGATCGGTGGGGGGGCTGGATCGGTCGTTCTTCATGCAGGCCGAGGAATATGATCTCGCCTTTCGATTGGCCGTTGCGGGTTGGCGAGTCGAAGTGTTTGACGATCTTCACGTCGAGCACCTCAAGACCGAGCAGGCTCGTCGAAACGAACGGACAACTTATTTTGACACGCGAAACAACCTGCGTGTCACTGCCCGATACATTCCCGCGGCGTATGCGCGAATGTACAAGGAAGATTGTCTGCAGCGCTATGGCTGGCTCGCCCGGCGAGAAGGACTTTCGCATTTGCGGGCGTTCGGTCGAGGCAAAAGTGCCGGCACCGTTCTCGGAGCGCTTGAACGGATAACCTATTCCGGCAGAAGATTGTCGGCCGAGGCTTTTGAACAGTTTTTCGGTTGGTCGAAGATCCGTCGAGGAATGTTCAACCTGGCACAAAATGGGGTGAAGCGAGTAGTCCTCGCCGGACTGGGAAAGAACGTCTATCCGTTTCGCCGGTTCGCGGAAGAAGCGGGCATCGACATCTTGTCGATCGCCGACGATCGTTTTGAAGTACCCGGACGACGGTATCGGGGCGTTCCCATTTTGCCGGTCGCGCAGGCGATCGCTGCCCACCCGGACGCGGTGATCGTGAGCGACTCGAGTCCGGTGCACGCGGCACGCACGGCCGCACTCGTAATGCTGAAAACGCGGATTCCAGTCCATTCGTGGTTTTCCAAGCCGATAAAAACGGAATTTCACGAGGGCGATGTTTTCGGCCGCCGATCTCGTTCCGATGAAAGGAAAGTGGATTCGTTGTGCGTTCTGCCGGTTTGACGGCGGACTGGAATCGAAAGGACCGCTCGTGGACAAAGTCGCGCTCATCACCGGAATCACGGGACAGGACGGGTCGTACCTCTCGGAATTCCTTCTCGCCAAAGGGTATCACGTTCACGGTGTCGTTCGACGAGCGAGCGTGTTTACGACCGAGCGAATCGACCACCTGTACCAGGATCGCCACGAGCAGGACCCGCGGTTCTTCCTTCACTACGGCGATCTGCTGGACGCGATCAGTCTGCGGCGGATCATCAGCGATGTGAAGCCGAACGAAGTCTATAACCTCGGCGCGCAGTCGCACGTCCGCACCAGCTTTGACCAGCCGGTCTACACGGCGCAAGTGGTCGGAATCGGCACGTTGCACCTGCTGGAAGCCATTCGCGATTATCGCGACGCCACGGGACTGGATGTTCGGTTTTATCAGGCATCGAGCAGCGAAATGTTCGGCAAAGTCGCCCAGGTGCCGCAAAACGAGTTCACTCCGTTTTATCCACGAAGCCCTTATGCCTGTGCCAAGGTTCAGGCCTATTGGCAGACGGTCAACTACCGCGAGGCGTACGGACTTTTTGCCTGCAACGGCGTGCTCTTCAATCACGAATCACCGAGGCGCGGAGAGACGTTTGTGACGCGGAAGATCACGCGAGCGGCCACGCGAATCAAACTCGGACTCCAGGACGTCGTGTATCTAGGAAATCTCGACGCGAAGCGAGACTGGGGTTTCGCAGGAGATTACGTCGAAGCGATGTGGCTGATGCTTCAGCAGGAAGACCCGGACGACTTCGTCGTTGCGACCGGAGAGTCGCACTCGGTCCGTGAGTTTCTAGAGGAGGCGTTCGGATACCTTGATCTGGATTGGCACGATTACGTCCGATTCGACCAGCGTTATTTGCGACCGACCGAGGTTCATGTGTTGCACGGCGACGCCACGAAAGCCCGAAACCTGCTCGGGTGGCGGCCCAAGGTCACCATGCGCGATCTTTGTCGCATGATGGTTGATTCGGACATGCGTCTGGCAGAGCGCGAGCGGACGCTCGTCGACGCAGGACATTTCGCCTAGTGGGGCGTGCCGGTCAGCTGGGGTCCTTCCCGTTGCTTACGGGAGCGTCGAATCGTTTTGTCCACTCCGCGAGGCGCTCGGACCATCTTTCATCTTTAAGATCTGATATGACCGATTTCAGGTCGCCGACAATTCGCTTTTTCCTGGCGATTTCCTCGGAAGCGCCTGGTGAATCCAGAAATCGGGATACAGCTTCAACCACTTGGGCTTCTTCCGAGTGATCTTCCGTTGCGTTGACGACCCTCTTAACGATCGTCGCAATGTCCTCCTGAGACGTGCTGCGCAAGGCGGCTTCCAGCCATCGAATCCCGATCGCGGTCGCCTTCTGCGAAGACTGGGCCATTGCCGATTCGAACATGATGCGCAAGTAAGGGACGGCTTCGGCATGCCGACCCAATCCGACCAGGATTGAGGCCAATCGATCTCGCAGCTCGTCGAGTTCGGAGGATTTCTCATCCGACGCCGACGCGGTCCCGATCAAATCGATGAGATACCGTGCTTCGAGTTCAGGAAATTCGCGAAGACGTTCGGCGGCGCGAATTCGATCACGCAGCGCGTGCTTGGAGAGTACATCGCGCAGCGAGCGCCATGACGCTTCGCGGACGAGTTCGTTGGGCTCGACAGTCACATTCAAGCGGGCCAGAAGAGGCTCGACGTCCGCATCTTCGCGCCCCAGTTTTCCCAAGGCTTCCACCGCCGCCAATCGGACCCTCGCGTCGGAATGAAGCGTCAGAGACCGGAAACGGGGCCTACGGGAGGAATCGTCCAGTCCCGCCAGGCCGCGCACTGCTGCTTGAAGCAGACCGGCGTCTTCTGATTCAATGGCCGAAAGGAACTCGTCATTGAAGGCCGGATCGCCGATCGCCGCCATCGCCGACAACAACGCGGAGCGCAATGCGATCTGGTCTCTTGCGGTCGATCTCATCCGATTCCTCAGAGGTTCCACGGCATTGGCGAGATGCGGTTTAGCGTCCGGTTTCGATGCGATCAATGCGAGCGCCATCGCCGCCTCTCGAACACTTTCCGTCCGACTGGAGGCGTCCGTGATTTCAGCAATGAGCGCGGGAACCGCTTGAACGCTCCCCAGCTTCCCGATGGCCTGGAGTACCGCGATCCGCGTCGCGGGGTCCTTCTCTTCGGCAAGGCGCGAAATCACGGCTTCGACAACCGTGCTGTTGTCCAGGTTGCGGACGATTTCCAGCGATTCACGGCGAAGCGCCGTGGAGCCGCCGCGAAGCATTCGAATCAGCGCCGCCAGTACTTCACCTTCGGGCCGCTTTCCCTCGTCGGCAATGCGCGCTCGAACAATGGACAGCGCCGCCAGTCTGACCGCCGGGAGCGGATCATCGAGCCACTCCACGAGTTTCGCGTCGCGTTGTTCCGATCCGAGAGCGCGAAGAATGTCGCGCTGAAAGTCACGCAATCGTGCGGTGGTCGCCACGGCGTCCTTGTCCGCGTCTAACTTGCACGCCTGAACCTCCGCGGCCAGTTTTTTCTCGCGGGTCCGGTGCATTCGGACTTGATCCGTGAGCCAAGCTTCAAGTCCCATTCCTGACTGTCGCGTCCACCATTGCTGCCACGCGGCCTTGTCGGGACCGATGGTTTGGGGGGTCAGAGGTTCCAGCGAGGCCACGGCTTTGGCGGTGATTTCGGGAACGTCAAGGTTAAGGAGCCGAATCAGTTGCTCTACGACTTCCCTTCGATGCGTGACCAAACCAAGAGCGTCCACGGCGGCGAGTCGTTTGGACATCGGTGTTTCAAGCTCCGCGGCAATCGCCGCGAGTCTGGCGGGGACTTCAGCACCGGTGTACTCAGCCAGGGCTGTTCCGGCGGCCGTCCTTAGCTCCCCGACTTCCGACCCCAGTACAACAATTAACGGTTCGACAAATGCGTCCGGCAATCGAGCCGGCGCGGTTCGCCCACGTTCCGCGATCGCGGTGCAAAGGGTCCGAATCACCTCGGGACGATCCGCGAGGGAGAGCAACTCGCCGACGAGTTGGTCAGCCTGAGGATTGGCATAAGACAGCAGAAGATCGGCCCAACGCTTTCGATCCTCGATGCGGCTTCGAGCGTCCAGGATGCCTTCGCGGCATGTCTGCAACTGTTGTGACTGATCGCTCGGCTGAACCGCCGACGAGTCAGCCGGTTGCGTTTCGGAAGGGGATTGTGCATCGATTGGAAGTTCGTGGCTTGTCTGAGGCGAAAAAGTCGCCTGAATCGCCACAATCGCCGCCAGCCAACGGATTGCCACGATCCAACCTCCCTGAAATCCTCAGCGTTCTTACGCAACCGATTCGCGAATGGTTCAAACGCGGCACCACCACCGCTACAATATACGCTATCGAAGAACGTTGTAACGGAGCGAGGCACGCCGGGCAACGACGAAGGTCCGTCTGGCGAGTCTGAACCGCTACGCACCTAGGATTCGATTCCGACCAGGTGGCGCAAAAAGAAGCCCACGATTCGCGCGTAAAGCCGCGACGTCACCAGCGGATCGGCCACCATGTGCGTGAAGTCGGAAAGCGCCAGAAACTCATGGTCGTGACCCGCGCGAAACAATGCGCCGGACATCTTCAGGCTGTGCATGAAATACACGTTGTCGTCCGCCGTTCCGTGGATGATGAGCAGCGGTCGGGAAAGCTCCTTGCAATAACTGAGCACCGATGACCTGTCGTAGCCGTCAGCGTTTTCATCCGGAAGTCCCATGTATCGTTCGGTGTAGTGCGTGTCGTAATCGCGCCAATCGCAGACCGGCGCGCCGGCCACGCCCGCGGAGAAGACGTCCGGTCGGCGCATAGCCGCCATTGCGGAAAAATATCCGCCGAATGACCATCCGTAGATACCGACACGGGAAAGATCGAGTTCCGAGTATTTTCTGCCCAGGGCCTTTAAGCCGGCGATCTGGTCCGCGAGGGGAATGTCGATGAGGTTTCCCTTGATCGATCGCTCCCATGCTCGTCCGCGCGACGGCGTTCCCCGACCGTCTATGGAGACGACGATGAACCCGTGGTCAGCGATCCACTGCTGCAACAGGTAGTTTCGCGCGGCCGCCTGCACGGTTTGAGAATGCGGACCGCCATACACGGAATCGATCACGGGGTACTGTTTGCCCGAATCGAAGTTTCTCGGGCGAATGAGCACGGCATGGAAATCGGGATTCCTTCCAACCCGTGTCAGTTCGATGTTCGGAATAAAGGGAGGGTCCTCGGCGACTGATCGAAGCCGGCCGATCGTCGTACCCGACGCATCGCGCACTTCAAAGGTCCGTTGACCATCAAGCGTGTTGGACGTGAGGACGTGCACACCGCTCTTTTCCGCGAAAATGGCCGAATGCGCTCCGGGCGTTGAGGTCATCCTGTTAAGAGCATCCGCCGAACTCGCATCCATGGACAATCGAAAGACGTGCGTTTGCGTGGGGTCGTCGCTTGCCGACAAAAACACGTTGCGATTGTTCGAATCCAGGTGGAGAAAGCCCTTCAGTCCCATCTCCTCTTTCGTCAACGTACGGTCGAAGGAACCGTCGCTCGAGCGCAATTCAAGCTGCCACGCGCCGTCGCGCTCAGTCGTCCAAAGAAATGCGCTTCCGTCGCTCAGCCATTTGGGCATTTTCTGATCGAGATTGAGCCATGCCTCGTCTCGCTCAATAAGAAGTTCAGTTGTGGCGCCGGTGTCCGTGTTGACCGACAACAGTCCTTCTTCGGTTTGGGCGCGATTCTGCACAAGAACAGTCAGCGGTGATTTTTCGCTCCATCGAACCGTCGCCAGGTAAGGGAACCGCTGACGATCCCACCGAATCCAAGTCGTTTCTCCGCCCGCGACGGAGACCACGCCCAACTGGACGACGGCGTTGGTCTGCCCTGCGCGTGGATAGGGCCACTTCTGCGGCGCGACCTCCGGACGCATGGCATCCATGATGTGCATGGTTTCCATGCCTTGTGTGTCGGTGCGCTGATACGCAAGGAACGCGCTGTCCGGCGACCACCAGTAGCCTTCGCGCCGATCCATTTCCTCCTGTGCCACGAACTCCGCCAGGCCGAACTGAACCTTGGCGTCCGCTCCGGTTGTGAGTTGCCGCTCCTCGCCGGATTCGACGTTGATGACAAAGAGGTTTCCGTCGCGGACGCAGGCCACGGATCGTCCGTCCGGCGAAAAGCGGGCGTCGATTGGCGTTGCATAATCACTCTTGAGTTCACGCGCGTTTCCCGATGCCCTCTCGATCACAAACAATCGTCCGGAAAGCGGCACGAGAATCAGTGTTCCGTCCTTGCTCAGTTGGTACGTGGCGATACCGCGAGACGACATTCTCATGCGCTCGCGCCGGGCAAGTTCCTCGGCGGAAAGCTTTTCCTCGGCGCCTTCAAGAATCTGTTCAGCCGTGAGAAGAACGCGCTCCTTCCCGGTCGTCGTGTCAAACGCGTATAGGTCCTGTACGTTATTACGCGGGCCGGATCGCAGAAAAAGCACTTCGCTTCCGTCAGGAACGATCTTGATTGAAGTCGGAAAACCCGAGGAAAAACGGCGTGTGGCCGCATACTGCTCAAGAAACGTCGGATCGGCACATCCGCCGGCCGCGTAGTCGAGTGACTGTGAAGCTCGATGGGCGTTCCCGCTTGCACAGGCCGCCGTCATCATCGCCGGCAACACAAACCAAACCATTCGCATGGCGATCGTACTCCTTGGGTTGAACGATCGGCCATCTTACCGTTCGCCTTTGCCGACACAATCGACCTTCTGGGTAAGACAGCGGTACCGGGACCGAACCCCAGACCTCGCGAGCCGCGAACTTCAGTTCGCGCGGCGCCGCAATGCCCGGACGCGCCTGCCTATCGGATTTGCGCGAGAAGTCCGGTCGTTCGGTCTTGGGATGGGATTCACTGAAGGTCAAAGAGAGAATTGTCGTCGGCGGATCCGAACCAGCCGATGCCGTGCCGATCCGGGCTCCCCTCGTAGAGGCCGCTCGACCACGTGAACGACTGTCGCTCCGATGTCACGTGGCCATCACACCAGGCCGCGTTCGCCGAATCCAAATGTCGAAAATGAACCGATGGGTCGGCTCGCGAGGACAGCGCCGGGTGAAATCGCGGCTCGGAAAAGCTGTATTCGATCAGTTGCCCGTCAACGAAGGCGGTGTCGGCGAACATCAGTGTGTCTGCCGGTCGTTTCACCTGGTGTTGCCGCGCACCCGACCGATCGCTGGTGATCTGCGTTTTTCCTGCGCAGCAGGTCGCCGTCTGCACCCCGATATAGGCGTTGTTGTACCCGTATCCGCCGCAACCAGACTCGAATCCGGGTTTCTCCGCGACAAACTCGGGACAAGCGCGAATCGCCCGATCCTGCCCCATATAATCAACAAGCGGTCCACGACTCGGCTCGAACGGCTCATTGACTGAGCTCCTCAATCCGTGCCAGCGACGAAGATTGGCAAGGAACTCGGCCGCCCCCGGAGCGTAATACCCGCCGGAATCTTGAGTATAGAAGGTGTTCGCCATGGCAAGCTGTCGAAGATTGGAACGGCAAGCCGTTCCCTTGGCTTGGTCCCGCGCTCGCTGGAGACCGGGAACCAGCAATCCGACCAGCAGAGCGATGACGCCGAGCGTCGTCAACACTTCGATCAGCGTGAACCCCCGCGAGCCGCGGACTTGTACAGCCGCCCGGCCGCCATTCCGCGCGACCCCGTCAGCCTCCCCCCTTGCCAAGGGGGGACACAGGGGGGTCGCAGCGCCATCGTTCCGTCCAAACTCGTGCCTTCGAACCGGCGAGTAGAGGACTTCAGCTCGCGCGGCCGTGCGAAACCACAACTCCGTCTCCCATCTCGAAGAAGTCTTCTCGACGACTGACGGCGTCCCAGTTGGACGACTTGCGCTCATATCGGCCCCGTCATTCGCAACAGAAAATACGCCGCGTCCCGCCAATCAACCCCACGGTCGCCCTTCCGATCAAGCCCTTCGCAATCAGTCGCGCTCGTTACCCACGACCCGAAACATCGTTGAAGGCCCGCCACGTCGTACAGATCGATATCGCCGTCGTCATCGTGATCGCCGTGTTTGTCTGGGGCAACGTCGGCCACGGCGTCAATCTCCGCCGATTTTTCTCCAAAGACGGGTGACACCGTGCCGACAGCCGAGGAAATTCGCACGAAATCGAACCCTGTCAGATTGGCGAGTTCGCCCGTTTCCGAAACGATCGCCCAAGCAATGTCAAACGCATCGCCGCCTCCTGATTGCGGCGTGATACCGCTTGCGAACGGATCATCCGGAACCGTGTAAAACTCATTAGGGGTCATCGCGGCATCGTCCACAATGTTGTCACCGTTCAGATCGCCGAGCACGAGGGTCGGGGAAAGGTCGGCATAACCGTAAACGCCCTCCGTTCCCGTGCCCGATCGGGGATTCACCAGCACCACCGCACCAAACAACGCCTCAGGCAGGGCAAACGCCAATGTAGTCCAGACCCCCGACCGCCCAGGCGGAATCCACGACGCAAGATGCGGCGCATAGGTCAAGTCGTTCACGTTGTCGTCCCATGTCGCCGTGACGTGCTGCGCCGGCGCTGCAATATGCGATCCCGGAATCAAATACCACGGATCATCCGGGACTCCGTTGCCGTTGACGTCGCGGCTGATTTCAATGGTCGCGCACTCCGCCCATCGGCGGTCACGATTGCCGCCGACCCAGTGCCCGTTGCCAAACACAATGGCATCCAGCCCCATCGGATTCAGCGGATCATCGAGCACGGTGTGATCAAACCCTAGCGTAATGGAACCGCCGAACCCGCCCAACGACACGACCGAGAGATTGTTTGGCTGGATCGTCCCGCCGCCGACCGGCGCTCCGAGTGCCTTCATGGGATCGCTGAACTCCGGCGTATTGACGAATTGTCCGGGCGCCGGTGAGAACTGTATCACTCGGTCGGCGAACGGCGATTCCGCATGGCTTGACGCGCTCAGCATCGCCAAAGTGACCAAGACATTCATGCCACGCGAGTTCATCGCGTCGACACCCGCAAATCGGAATCAACACGGAAACAACGCGAGTCGCGGACTTCAGTCCTCGCGACCTCACCCGTCCATCCCTGCGAGCCGCGAGCTTGGCCAACCGGCTGGCCGGCAGCTCGCGCGGCCCCGTGAACTCCGAAAAATCCCTGTTGGGTCGAAGGCCCGACAAGCATCGATGCGACTGCGACATTCCGGCGACGAACCACAAGGCTCGCGCACGTCATCGTCGAAATCGCCATCACGATCAGTCCCCAGGTGGAAGCCGCCGGGATGCCCATCGTATCCCAATAGACGTGAACCCGCGTGCTCCCGACGTCTTTGACGTAAAGGCGCTTAAGCGGCGAGTTGTAGGCAACATAAAAGAAGTTGGAGTCATTGCCCGGATCGGGATCCAGCCGGCGCACCAGCGCGGAGTCATTGTGATCCACCGGCCCCATTCCCGACACCGCGTCCGCAACCGCCGTCGCGCGAACCACCGCGACAAAATCGTATTGACCGCCCTTGGCAAAATCCCCTCCGCCAAGAAAGAGATTGCCGTCGGCGTCGAATCCGATCGGCGAAGCTGACAGCAAATCGACAACAGATAGACCATCATTCTCAAAATCGAGAATCGGCCCGCCGCTTAAGGCGGTCGTCCAATCGGCGTTCAGGAACGCCTTGACCAGCCCCGTCCCGCTCGGCCCGCCGAACGTAAACCCATTGCCCGTAAAGAGGTTACCACGAGCATCAATCGCCACCCCCGCTGATGCTCCGCCGATTCCGTCAATGACCATTGGATTCTCAGGATTCTCAGGATCGGGACTGTTTGCATTCAGAACAGAAATGTAACTGGGATCGACAAAATCGCCGGCGGTGATGGCGATCCGGTCGTTGTTGATCCACGCTGCGTCAAAATGGGCTGCGGCGAACCAAGTCCCTTCCAGTGTGGACACCGAGAAAACGCCAACGCGATAGTTGTTGAAAGAAGCTCCGCCGTTGTTGCCGACCGCGAAGCGTGTGCCGTCGGGTGAAACGATCAGAAACGCGGCCCCGAACGACGGGAAGTCCGCGCCGGCCAGCGTTCCGACCGTGGAAAAAGTATGAGACGCGGGCGCAGTCTCGACGAGCACGTCCGCGCCCGAAAGCGTCATCATCCTCCCGTCCGACAAGGTGCCGATGGCCGTCACATCCGACGGCAGTGAAAACCGTGCAATCAACTGATAATCCGAAAACGCATCCGCCCTCACCCCCTCCGGAAGCACCGCTACGCAAAAAAATCCAACCGCCCCAAAGCCCGAAAGACCATGACGAATCCTCCCTAAAATGCGAGACATCTCGCGCCTCCTTCCGCCGATCAGCACGGAGCCTCGCCGCTACCGATCGAACAAAAAAGAAAACCCGGCGCCTCGGGGAGAAACGCCGGGATTCGGATACGTCAGGGAAGCACGCCTTCGGTTTGGAAGAATTGGCGGGCCGTGGACGATTCGGATCGCGACGCCTCACCTTCGAAAGCGCCACTCCAGTACACAGCGATCTTCGGCAGGTCTTCTGGCTTACGGGTTCGTCCTACTAACCGCGCCTTCTCCGTCGTTTGCAGGCCGTGCGATGCACGGTCGACTTGCGGCGAATGGCCTGTTGCGGCGTTCGTCCCCGATTACAGCGGCGGGTCCGCGGTGGATTCGCACCACCTTCCCCATTGGCCCGGGCAACACCCGGACACCGGCGATCGCGACCTATTCACTTGTCAAGCCGAACGATGGGCCGATACTTACCATGAACATAGTCGTTGTCAAGCGAATTCCGTCTGACGTTACTGATTTACTTGGGAATGAGCTCGCGCCTATGCAACCAGCTGCCTGCCTCGCGTCCGAGCCCCTTTCACGGTCCCGGTTCCGAACAGGGGTGATTTTGCCACGACTCGTTTGACCTTATCACATGGATTCACCCGTTGCCGTTGACCCGAATCGCCGTGCTGTTCGTAGAACAGGCTTTGCCAGCTGAAGACCGTACTCACGGAATGGCTTTCAAGGAATAGGCACTTAGACACAGCCGAAGTCGGCCCTAGCGTTGAAGCGGATCTGCATTGTCCCCGCAATGGCAACGACGAGAATCATCACAAACAGACCCCAATGGGAGGCAGCGGGGATATTGGCGGCGGGGGCGGCGGTGAGGCGGACGTCGTCAAAGTCCACTTCGATGCCCGGGTCGGCGGGTGTCTCAATGATGTTCAGGTTGATGAGTCGGATTCCGAGTGGCTGTCCAAGCTGCGGATGCGTCGCGCCGGTAGTGAGTGTCACGGTGGAGAGCCGAAATTCACCTTCGGGAATTGCCCCGTGCAGCAAGTCTTCGTCCTCCGCGATCACGACTCCGCCTGCGAGCAGCTGCACCTGGTAGCCGGGGAAGCCATCCAAATCGAAGAACCCGAACACGTCGCATGGCGGCGGGCCGATGCCCGAGGCGATATTGCCTACCTCTACCGTTAGCGTGTAAGTAGTGAGAGGCTGAAGAGTCTCGCCGAGCACTTGGGTTAGCCCTACCTGCCCCTGACCCATGTCCTCGCCCAGGAAAATAAGGGCAACGTTTAGGCCTTCGGGCGCTCCGGCTGGGAAGTTGGTAGTCCCGGTCGGGTCGATGACGCCCACCGCACTGTTTCCCCCGAGGACGCCGCCCGGGTCGTACACCGTCCAGCCGGTCGGCGTGAAGATCGCGAAACATCCCGGCGGTGCGAAGTCATTCTCGAAGCCTGCGTTGTTGACAGGGATCGAAACGCCTCCCGATGCCACGGGCGCGCCAGACAAGTCACTTCCAGAATAAACGACAATCACCACTGTCAACAAGCGAACTGTGTTTGCTGAAATGATGGTCCGTTTCACTGATCTACTCTCCGACACTGCGCATCTATCGCAGGGAATTCTACTGAATTCCTATAGAGCCGTGCAACTGCATGCGCGGCCCGAAAGGTCATCTCCAACGGCGCCGTTGCACGTCACCACTTCATGGCTGGTGGAGTTGGCGTACCGAAAGACTATGAAATCACTTCGTCGGTGTCGAGAAAGGGGTCGTCATGATCGGCTTCGTAGCCCTGGGGCAGGACACGAGGAATTACGCCAAGCCATTCTCGCCCACTTCCAGGGTAAGCCGAGTCCTTTCCTCCTCCCCACCGAACCGTGACCGGCTACCTTCGGAAATTAGGGCGCAGTGACAGGGCCTGATTGAACCTCGAACCCCACGATTGAGAGGTCGTCACGGGGGTGGAGCGAACCGGATTCGCTGTCGAGGCGGTGTTCGATGCACGCCATGAGTTCATCGATGGGAAGGGCCGCGTGCTGTTCAAAGAATCGGAAGTAAGAACGAGTGTCGAGAGGGGCTTCGGGGTCGGCCTGAAAGGACATCTCCACGCCGTCGGTATAGAAAACAACTTTGTCGCCGGGCTTGAGCCGGGTTTCAAACGTTGGGAATTCGTCGCCCTTGAAGAGCCCGAGCAGCCCGCCCGGGGATTTCATTTCGCTCACGATTCCGTCCGGCGTGATCAGAATCGGGTAGGGATGGCCGCCGCGCGCGTATTGAAACGTGAGTGTTTCGTGATCAATGAGGGCGTAGCTGGCCGTGACGAACTGACACTGCGGCAGGGACTGATCGGCCAGGGCATCGTTGAGGACGCGGATGATTTCGGATGGTGATAGAACCGTATAGCCGTTTTCGTTGACTCGTTTGGGGACGATTGCCCGCTTGATGAACATGGTAAGGAGTCCGGCGGCCATACCGTGGCCGACGGCGTCGGCGATGTAGATGCCGGAGCGCGTCTCGTCGATGCGGAAGATATCGAACATATCTCCGGAAACCCAGTTGGCCGGTCGAAACACCGAGGCAAACCGCAGATTGCTGATGGGGGAGCGCGTGTCGGGCAGGAAGTCGCGCTGAAGGCGACCGGCCAGTCGCATCTCTTGATCGATTTCGCGGAAGTGCAGGTTGAGGCGCTTGCTCAGCCGCTCCATGTTGTGCAGTTCGTGCTCGAGGCGCTTCACCAGTCCGTGGTATCGATTGATCATTGCGAGGCGTCCGCGCAGCTCGGCCGATGTGATATCGCGCGGAACAAATTCGATCAGCGAACGATAGTCGGGGGTGCGCGGTGGCGGCGAGTCGGTCAAAACCAGCGCGGCGATGCGCTGGGCTTCGATCAGCCGAGTCAGGGTCTGGTAGTCAGCCTCTGTCGCACTGCACGAACCGGTCTGTGTTGAATCCGGCATCGGGAGGATGGCGATGTCCACGCCGCCTGTACGGGCCGCTTCGACGGCCTGTTTGTAACTTCCGGTCGTCGTAACCTGCCAGGCATGACGATTCAGCTCCATGAGGGAAATGGGAATGGAACCGGCATCCGGATTGACAAAAAGCAAATGCATGGCGTTTCCGGTTGGCGCCAAATGGATGGCGCTTCGAGCAACGCTTCGCGCCTTGCGCGCAATGCGAGGTCGCGACCGCATCGGCGGCCGCGCCTGAACCCCATAGTCCGTCGGAGGTTTAACGAGTGCGCTTGAGGACCGTCTTGGGAATGGAAACAACGTCCCCGGTAGTCAGGCCAAGGTCCATGAAAACACCGGCGTTGACTTCGATGGCGTACCGTGCGGGCTTACCGGACGGATACTGGTTGGGTCGTTCGTCGAGCGGGGCCATGGTGTGCGTATTCACGACGACGCCCTTGGAATCCAGGTAGGCAATGTCGAGCGGGATGATGGTATTGCGCATCCAGAAGCTGAGCTGATGCTCGTAATCAAACACAAAGATCATGCCGCGATGGGCACCACTGGGCAGGTCGGCCATTCGGTCGGCGGTGACGAACATCAGCCCGTTGGTTTGTTCCGCGCTGTCGTCGGCAATCCAAAGATGAAACGCTTTGCCCTTGATGGTCATGTCGATGGTGCCGAGTTTGTCCAGTTCGTCGGGGTTGGGCCTCGGCGTGCAGCTTGGTCCGTACAGGAGCAAGGTCAAACTGACGGCGACGGCGAGCAGGGCGGTGAAGTTCATCGGATCGTTTGCTCTTTCGTATCGCAGGGGTCGTTTCGGTCGTCGTCGGTTGACGCCTCTTCTCGCCACCTTCGGATCAGCGTGCGCGTATACACTACATCGCGGACGGCCAATGTGAATAGCCATACGACCAGTCCGAGCATGATGATCCAATACAGGGCGTATGGGATCGGCCTATCGGGAATATCGACCGCATAGATGCCGATGACGAACATGACGGCGAGCAGCAGGCAAATGGCCGCACCGAGCCGTCGCCAGGGGCGATCGCCGGCAAACGGATGCGAATCAGGATCGCGGCGGACGGTCGGCCCTCGAAGGTAGAACCACGCGCAGGCAATGCCGGTGGCGAGTACGGCGATGGATGTCAGGAGTTTCAGCCACATTTTGAATATCGGCTCATTTTCCGTCGCGAATGGCCGCCAGACGTTCCTCGATCAGTTTTCCGACAAGGTTTGGATCGGCCTTGCCACCAGACGTTTTCATCACTTGCCCGCGGAGAAACCCGGCAGCGGCCTGCATTTTCTTGGGATTGACCAGCGCGTCCCGAACGGCCTGCTCGTTCGCGGCGAAGGCCTGATCGACCCAGGCCGAGGTCGCGTCAGCGTCCTGAACCTGAATGAGGCCGAGTTCACGGGCTAACGCTTCCGGAGACTCGGGTCTCGTCAGCATCACCTCGGCGAGTTGATTGGCGGCGGTCTTGCTGATCGTTCCCTGATCGGCCGCCTTAGCGAGTGAGGCCATTCGATCGGCGTCGATGCCGAGGTCCGTGACGGGAACACCGCGATCGTTGGCGAGTTTGAGCCAGACGTTGACGAACTGCTTGCCCGCGATGTCGCTCGGAGCGCCGGCGGCGATGACGCGTTCAAAGTGCTTGGCGGTCGCCAAATGATCGACGATCGTATCGGCGTCGCTTTCGGACAGGCCGAACTGAGCCACCAAGCGGCGGCGGCAAGTGACCGGCAACTCAATCACTTGTTTTCGAACCGCGTCGATTTCGATGTCAGTGAGTCGCACAGGCACGAGATCGGGATCGGGGAAATATCGATAGTCGTGAGCGGCCTCCTTGCCACGTTGAAAGTCGGTCACGCCGCGATCGGCGTCCCAGCCCCGGTTCTCGTTCGGTCGACGGCCAAACACATATTCGTTGTCCTGTTCCCATGCATCCGTTTGCCGTCGCGATTCGTAGTCAATGGCCTGTCGGACTGCACGAAAACTGTTAAGGTTCTTGATTTCCGCGATCGGCGTTCGAAACTCCTCGCCGTTAACTTCGATGGCGACATTGACATTCGGTTCGAAACGCATCTGCCCTTTCTGCATGTTGGCCTCGCCGACGCCGAGGTGGACGATCAGCCGCTGCAACTCGACGCAGAAAGCGTAGGCCTCTTCCGCCGAGCCGATATCCGGCTCGGTAACAATTTCCAGCAGCGGCGTTCCGGCTCGGTTGAGGTCAACGAGCGTGCAGCCCGGCGAATCGTGGATGTTTTTTCCGGCGTCTTCTTCGAGGTGAGCGCGACGAATGCGAACGCGTTTCGCGCGGCCGGCCAGATCGAATTCAAAATGACCGGAATGAGCAAGCGGCAAATCGTATTGGCTGATCTGATAGTTCTTGGGCATGTCCGGATAGTAGTAGCTTTTGCGATCCCATTTGGTGAACCTGGCGATTTCGCAGTTGAGCGCGAGACCGGTCAGCAAGGCCAGGTCAAACGCGCGGCGATTCATGACCGGCAGTGAACCGGGGTGGCCGAGGCAGACTTCGCAGGTGCATGAATTGGGCGGGGCGTCGTAGCGCACTGGGCACGCGCAGAACAGTTTTGTCGCCGTCGCGAGTTGAACGTGTATCTCCAGCCCGACGATCATGCGTGTTTTCAGCTCTGAGCCTGCCATGGCGGTCACTTTGCTTTCGGAGAACGTCGCGGTCAAGGACGGCTGGCGATCGCCGCCGCGAGGGGATTGACGAACGCGGGTACGATCTTGTCGACGGCGAGTTCGTCGGCGGCATCGCAAAGGGATTGAAGCGCGACGGCTGGGGAGGAATCCCCGGCAAGCCCCCAGTACTTTCGCAAGGTCAAATAAACACTGAGCGACTCCCCCTCATAGTTGGCGGCGCGAACCTCGTACGTGGTGGTTCGCGGCTTGATTTCGACGTAAGCCTGCAGGTCGCACTCGGCGGACAAGGCTACGCCGAAATAGGGATGCGCGTCGATGACGTGCGACGCATGATCGCCAAGCAGGAACCCACTGGCGGCGTGGTCGCCCAAAAGAGTCTCGGCGATCAGCCGGTCGTGATTGCCGCGGTAACGCAGATCGAAACCGTAGACGACCTCCATGTGGTCGTACACCAGGTCGCTCAACGTCAGGTGGTAGGGGGCCTGAGTCAGGATCAAGTCGCCATACGCGCGGACGTCGGTCGGATCAGTCGGCGCGAAGTGGCCGAACCGCAAGCCGTTGGGCTCAAGCCGAAGCCAGCGACGGGAACCCTCGGCGTCGGATTCTTCTTCCAGAGTGAAAGCGCCGCGATCCCGCCGGCGAAGTTTGCGCAGGCCCGGGTAGTCCTTGCGAACGCGATCGAAGAAGTGAAGCACGGCCTCATGCTCCAGGCTCATGTCCAGCTTCAAGTAAAGGCGGCAATTGATGTAAAAGTCGTCACAGATCGCGCCGAGGTGCTGTGTCATGGACCTCCTCAATCGTAAGGCCGTCCGTCTCGACGGCTTGGGCTTTGGTTTGAATGATTATGATCGCCGCGAGGCGCGATTTCAACTCACTCCTGGCGGTCTTGTTTGGACGGGCACCGATTATTCACTTCGAAGTGCGGGAATCAGCGATGTCCGAAGCGCTGACAAAGTGGAAGCGAGGCACGCGCTCAAACCAAAGACCAGCACGGCCGTAAGCGTTGTAATCAACGACTTCCAGGGAATGGATTGCGCGTTTGTCCAAACCGCCGGCACGGTGGCCAGCGCCGCGGCGATCAGTCCGGATACGATGCCGGCGACCAGAAGTACGGCGTTTTCGACAACGACGATGATACACAACCGGGTTTGAGCAAAGCCGACGGTGCGCATGAGGGCCAGTTCTCGACGGCGCTCCCAGATATTGCGAAGAAGTACCGCGGCCAGGCCGGCCGTGCCCAGAAGCAACCCCAGTCCTCCCAGGGACTGGAACGTCGAAATGTAGGTGTTCTGAACGGCGAAATAGTCGGCCAATCTACCTTGGGCGTTAGAGGCATCAAGTCCGTAGGGCGATAGCTCGCGCTCCAGCGCGAGCTCAATTCCGGTCGCTTCGGATGCCGGGGCGTCGATCAGAAAAAAAGCTCGTCCGCTGATTGAGGGAAAAAGGTTCTTAAATGCCGCATCCCCAATCACGATCTCGCTTTGAAGCACGCTGCCTTTCAACAGGGCGACAAAGCGAAGTTGCACGCTGCGTCCCCGGTCGTCTTCGATCACGAGATCCTTGCCGAGCCCAAGACGCAATTGCCAGGTAACAGCGCTATCGTCGCCAATGGCGGGGATCGCGCCGTCGGGAAAGGCGTGGTGCAGCAATGTCCAGGGGTTTTGTTTCTCTTCCTCGGAGACGGCTAGACTTGCGGCAAACCGAAAGCCGCCACGACGCACGAAGTCGTCATCGGCCCCCACGATTCTAGGCTGAGTCGGGCGGTACAGATTCAGGCAACTGGATTCGTCACCCGGACGCAAGCGGAACGCGTAAATGCGGGCAGCTTCGCCTGAATCGAATCGCGAATCGGTCATGCCCAGTGAATCTCTCCCTTCCGGCGTCGATGGATCAAAGGGGAGCGGAACCGCGGATTCGGCGACGACTGAAAAACCTCCCGTGCCGGATTGGCGATCGCCGCCTCCCGCGTTGGCATCGTGACGAAAGGCTTCCAGCGAAACAACCACGAATACCGCCGACGCGATGAGACTTGCCGTGAGCAGACTGCGACCCCTGTTGCGCCGTGCGTTTCTCGTACCGATGCGAAACAGGGCCATCGTTCCCGGTCGATGAATCAAATCGATTGATCGCCGGCGAAGCCAGTAAGCTTGGATTGCGAGGCACGAAACCAGCATGGCTGATCCGCCTGCGAAAAAGACGGCTATTCGCGTGTTTGTGTCAACGAAAAACGCCGTGGCGGCCAATCCCGCAGCCAAAGCGAACGCGATCACGGCAATGACAGCGCTTGTTCGGCCTTGATGCCTGCCCGCCGTCAAGTCCGAGTCGCCAAGGCGGCCATCGATCAAACGGCGCGGGGATAGATGCGTCAGGCCGCGTACCGACCAAACGATCGACACCGTCGATACCAGTACCCCAGCGAGGAATCCAATGGCAACCGTAGCGGCACGCACATGCAGGTGGAGTTGTGGCGCGTTAACCGCGTCGGACCACCAGGTACGAAGCCCTTCGAGCATCAGCCAGGCATATCCCAACGCTCCCCCGATTCCGAGGACGCCGCCGATCGAGGCGATTAATGCGCCTTCAGTCAAAAGAATGCGCCCGACAGCCCGTGGTGTGAATCCGAACGAAAGCAGCATCCCGATCTCGTGTGCGCGGCGTTCAACGCCAAGTCGAAACAACAATGCAATCAGCATCGCGGCGGCGGCGATGAGAAAAAAACTGAAGCTGACGAAAAGAATGCCGAAATCCGTACCGCCTTGGGCGGCCGATTCGACCTGCTCTCGAATCGGCTGAAACCGCAGGCCGAGGTCGGCTACATTCATGTTCCGCGAGAGGCTCGTCGTGAACGCCTCCACCACGGCGTCGAGGTTCCCATTCGTAGCCGATTCGCCGGCTGCCGTGGACGAGAGTCGAAAGGAAGTGATTCGGCCGAATCGCTCGCTTTCGGAGGCCCAAAGTCGCTGTCCGTCAACCAGCGATATGAATGCCTTGGGTGTTGTCCGATGGTCCTTCCAATAATCCTCGTCCCTGTCTCGTACCAGCGAAAGGTCGATCGGAAAGGGTGGGTTCCAGTCCGCCAGGCTCTTTGCGTTGGATATTCCCTCGTACTCGGGAATGAACCCGGGATCGGCCGCGGCACCGGCAAGCGGTACGATTCCGCGCAGCGTAAACGTCGTCGAATGCGTTTCAATGGTCCCGCGATCATTGATGAGGTAATAGGTGAGCGCGATGCGGTCACCGACGCTTGCTCGTAGATCATCCGCGGCCCATTGATTGAGCAGAATGTCTCCGGGAGCAAGGATGACTTCCGTGTTCAGGGACGCCGTCAGTTTTCGCATGGTTTCCGACAATGGTTCGATCGCCGCCACCGTGGAATAGGGAATGCGGGCCGCAACTGATTGAGAGGTCGATTCGACGGCTATCGTATTGGCGAGATGCGCCAGGATGGGTGACGCCGTGAGTCCGGCGTCGAGTGCCGCGGCGCGAATGGCCGATTCCAAAGCCGGAGGAATGAGCAACGCATCGCTTTCGACGGCAACATAGCCCAGTGATTCGCATTGCCGCAGCCGCAATCCGACATCCCCGAGGCGCGCGGTCTTCTGCAAGGCCCGCTGCCACATGTCGGAATCGCCGTCCGATCGGGAATGCGTATCCACTTGATCGGGCTGCCCGATTGAACCAAGAATGGCGTTGATTTGTTCCTCGCGATCAAGCGATCGTTGAAGCACGCTCAATGGCACAAAAGCGTTCTTGGGCGTGGTTTGACGAGGATTGAGACCGAATGCCGCCAATCCTTCCGCGGGAAGAATCGCGGCGACTTCGAGTCGTATCGAAGAGGAAACATCGTCGCGCCGGCCGAGCAACGTCTCGGTGGAAACAGCAGCTGGTTTCGCCAACCGCAGAATGACGTCGTCGCCGACCTTCGCCTGAAGCTCGGCGGCGAGCGGTTCGTTGAGGATCACAGAACGATCAGTTCGCTTGATTACGTCGATCGGATGCTCGAACGAATCCAGCTGCCAGAATTGTTCATTGACGCCGAGAATGCCAATTCCCTCGACACGCGATTCAAGATCCGCGTGGCTTACGCCCCCGCGAAGCAGAATTGCCGGTGCCGCCGACGCGGTCGCTCCGGAGCCGCGAAGTTCACCGACGATTTCGGCCGCGAGCGCCGATCGAAAAAAACGCTGGGCGACAAGCGAATGCGTGATGCCGCCCAACCTTCCTACTGCAATCTCGAGAAGGCTGCCGCGCATGGAATCGCCAACCATGAGCGCGCCGGTGAGCGACGCGGTTGCGACTGCAGCGCCAAGCGAAACAGCCAGATTTGTTTGCCAGTAATTGGTGGCGGATCGGATGTGGTAGCCGAGGCGACTCACGCGGCAACTCCTAACAGGCGACGAGCGCGGCGTCATTCAGTTCATAACGTTGCTCGAAGCGCTCGGCCAATCGCTCGCTGTGCGTGACGACCACCAGAATGGTCTTCCACTCGCCATGAACCTCCAGCAACAACGATCCGATCGCATCTGCGTTAGACTTGTCGAGATTACCCGTCGGCTCGTCGGCCAGAAGAAGTTGCGGTTGATTGATAAGCGAACGGGCGATTGCCACACGTTGCCGTTCACCGCCGGAGATTTCTGACGGTCGATGTTCCAACCGCGCGGAAAGCCCGACACGATCGAGCAATTGCTTGGCTTGTCGGATCGATTCGTCGCCACTCGCCGACGTGGCAAGGCCCGCTAGTGTCGGCAGGAGCACGTTCTCAAGAACCGTGCATTGCGGAAGCAAATGGTGCTCCTGAAAAATGAATCCGACTGATTGATTTCGAAACCGCGCCAAACCACGATCGTCCAACGAATATGGGTTGATGCCGCCAAGGGTCACTTGCCCCGAAGTGGGCGGTTCCAGCGCTCCCAGAATGTTCAACAATGTGCTCTTGCCCGAACCCGAAGGCCCCATCACAACCGAGGATTGTCCCGGCGACATCGTCATGTTCACGTCCCTCAGGATGGTCAGGTCGCGCCCCCGGGCTGGATAGGATTTCGCGATGCCCACAACGTGCAGAGTTGTGACTTCGGCTGCCTTCGAGAGGTTGGTCATGTTTACTCTTGCGGGGTTGGGGTCTGATTTGGACATTGTGTTCAAGTGCTATCCAGCAAATCGTTGATACAACGACCATGTCTGTTCGGCCATGATCGCGTCCGTAAAGGATTCTCGAACGGCCTTGCGCCCTCGCGCGCCGAGTTCCCGGCATCGAGTCTGATCGTCCATGAGCTCAGCGATCGCCGCCGCCAAACCCGGCACGCCGCTGCCGGGATCATACAGCACGCCTCCGCCGGTGGCGTCGATCAACTCGGGAAACGACCCATGTCGCGGTTGAACCACCGGTACGCCGCAGGCCATGGCTTCCAGAATATAGAGTCCCTTGGCTTCATGGTATACGGTCGGGACGGAAAGTACGTTCAGCGAGCGAAGGAAGTTCTGTTTCCCCTCTCGATCGACTTCGCCGAGAAAATCCACCGCACCGTAGGTTGCTGGCTGCCGCAGGTAGTCGATCATGCCGCGTACGAATGGGCGTTGTGATTCGGCCAGGTATCCGGCGATTCGCAGTCGACAGTCGCGCTTGGCGCGGCGTAGCAAGACAAACGCCTCGCAAAGGTCGGCCAGCCCTTTTTCGGGGCAGATTCTTGCAAGATAACCGATCGTAAACGGACCGTCTGGCGAAGGTTCTTCGTTCGCGGACTCGTCAATAGTGACACCCAGACGAACCGTGTGGATCCGTTCGCGCGGAAGCCCGAAATGATGAGCCGAATGATCCGCATAATAGTCGGATGTGGCGACAAAGGCGTCGACTTCGCGGGCGTGCGTGCGAATGAGGTCGAACGCCTGCGTTCGGTACGGCTGCGGAAGGTCATCGAGAAAAATATCTTCGCCGCTCATTGTGCAGAACACTTTGACCCCAAGTGCCTTCCGAAGTTCGCCGGCCACGCCGATAAAAGGCAAGTTGGGCAGATGAACGATCGTCGGTCGCATTGGTCCGAGCCAATCGATCATTTTTTCCAGCTCAGCGCGTTGCCGTCCGTGTCGGCCTTGAAGAACAGATACGGTCAGGGCGCCGAGGGATCGAGGAGAGACGGCGCCGGACCATCGGGACAAAGACTGCAAGACAAATCGAGAGTCAAGTGGGCGAGTGATCCATCGCGGAAGGAGACGAAGCCAGGGGAATCGTTGTTCCAGGTATACGTTAAGGCCGCCGTACAAGACTCGTGACGTGCTCACATCTGCATCATCCGTACGCAACGGCGTATAAAGCGGAATGAGCGTGACGTCGCGCCCAGCGGCCTTGAGCGTCGCCGCGACGCGATTGTCGCGGATGCAGCTTCCGCAATACATTCCGGCCGCACCGGCCGCCAGGTATGCAATCCGCAATTCTCGCATGATGCCCTGTCGCTGATTGAACCCGAACCGATCGGATGCAGCAATGGAGGTCTGGCAGATCGTCACTCTCGAAACTTCGGGTGGTCGTCGTCTGAACAGAGCCGCGAGAGCCTGCCCTTACGCGAAGCGTCAAGGGTAAGGGAGCGGTTTCTTCTGACCTAATGATTCAAACGGGACGGGCCAGGAAACTCAAATGCAGGAACCACGAACCCTGGGCTGAAGCCCGTGGCCCGTTATTCTTGGTTCCTCGAGTGGGCGATGACACGCCCGGATGTTCAAGTTTTTCGGTCGGATGGCCGGTTATCGGATGGCGTACGGGGACCGAGCGTAAGATAATGGCAATAATCGGCGAACGTGGACGTTTGGAAAAGGGAGTCCCGTTTCTGGTACCGGAAAGCGGGCAAGGCCGAAAGGGCGGATTAACAGAAAGGAATCAGATCATGATGGGGGCCATTCGAGTACCAATGTTGGGAGCATTTCTTGCGTTGTGCATGCCGGTGTTCGCGGCGAGTGAAGGGCCGGGCGGGCCTCGAGGCCGGTGCCAGCACCATTGCCAGAAAGCCGGCAAGGCGGCCTATCGGCGATGCATCAGTGACGGCGGAGACAAGGAGAAGTGCCGGGGAGTCGCCCAATCCGTTCGGGAGGCGTGCCTGATGGAGTGTGCCGAAAACGCGGCATGCCTTGAAGAATGCCGAACGTTGGGGCATGACACATTCGACTTGTGCATTGCAGGGGGAGGAACGGAAGAGGATTGCGCGATGCAGGCCCGAGCGGCGGCCTCGCAATGTGTGGAGGAGGTCTGCGGACTGCCTCCCGATTGCCCATCGCTTTGCCATCAGGTCGGTGAACGGGTCGTGCGGACGTGCCTGGAGAACGGCGGCGACGCGGAGGCCTGTGGGGAGCGCGGCCGACAAGCGGCGATGAACTGCCTGCATGAGAATTGCGCTCCACCCGATTGTGCTGCCCCTTGTCATGAATTGGGCCAGCGCCTTTTTCGGCAGTGTGTAGCCGAAGGCGGCGTCGAGGAGCAGTGCGCCCAACGCGCGCGCGAAGCCGTGGAGCAGTGCGTTCGATCACATTGTCCGCCGCCACCGGGAGATTGCGAAGGAATGTGTCGGGAAGCCGCTCATCGAGTTCTTGAAGACTGTATTTCGCACGGCGGAACGGAGCAGGAATGCCAGCGTCGCGCGCATGGCGCGTTCCAGCGATGCGTGAATGAGCGATGCCCATGACGAACGATTGACGCCGCGATGACTTTCCAAAGGGCGATCAGTCAAGAGCCGAAGGAGCGGGCGCGAAGGGTGGAGAAAATCGTTCGCGGCGACGGTTGTTGCGGTCGGTACAATGGGGTCATGGATTCAAACGCCGATTCGCCCGATCCGAAATCCTGGGGATTGATCATCCTCCGCGCGAAAGAGCTGGACGCCGAGGCCTTTGATGCGCTGGTCGACGCCTACGCGGGTCGATTGTGCGGTTACTTTCGGCGACAGCTGGGCCGGTCGTGCGACGCGGAGGATCTGGTTCAGGAGGTTTTCGTCCGGGTCGTGCGAATGATTTCGGCCTACGAGGACGACGGGCGGTTCGAGGCGTGGCTCTTTCGAATTGCCGTGAACCTCGCCCGCGATCGTATGCGTGAGAATCGCCGGCGACCAGGCATCTTGGAGTTGAATGCCGCCAGAAGCGCGACGGATGAATGCATTTCGGAAGCTCCGGGAGAGCGACTCGAAGGCGTAATGCACCGGGACGAGCAACGATTGAAACTCGAAGAGGCGCTGGAGCGCCTTCCCGCCGCGGAGCGAGAGGTCGTCCTTCTTCGGCACTATGGTCAACTGCGGTTTGAAGAGATCGCGGTCATGATGAATACGCCGCTGGGAACGGCCTTGGCTCGGGCGCATCGGGGGCTCGGCAAACTGCGTGAATGGATGGGTGCTTCGTGAACGTCGAAGAGAAGAGCATGTTGCGGATCATCGAGCAGGATGAGCGCTGGCTTTCCGATCGGCTGGTCGATTCGGTCGTACCGGATGCAGATTCGATCAAGATGCGCGTGCGCATTGAGATCGAAGAACGCCGAATCGCACCATTGTTCGACGACAGGACGCCGGAAGCGCTGGTTCGGGTCACTCGTGATCGACTGCGGTCTATCATTGCCGAGCAACACGGGACAGGCGATGTCACGGTCCATTGGAAAGGTCGCGGCCGAGTCTTTTTGGTGGCGAGTTCGCTGCTGAGCAGCGCGGCGGCGGTTGCGTTGTTTGTGATGGCGGGCGGCGGATCAACGGCTTCCGTCGATGAGTCCAGCTCTGTTGTTTTGACGGCATTTGAGGAGTCCGATCCGACGGAGGAGGATTTTGATCGCTCGTTGCGCGCGCTCGAAGAGAAGATCGAGGCCTTGGGGACATCGTTTGATCGCCATGCCGGAACGGATTCGGCGGGGGAGGGCGACGACATCTGGGGGTGGTGGGAATCGTCCGAGGGGGACGGGGAGGGAGCCGATCGGCCTGTGGGGGCTGGTCGGCAGGTCCGGGAGTCGGGAGTATGAATCATGGTGTTCAGATCTATATTGGTGTTGTTTTTCCTGTCGGGCGTGAGTGGAGCGGCGGCAGTCCAGCCTGCTCGGCGACCTCTTCCGCCGCCGGGTGAGGGTCCGGGCCCTGAAGACGGTCCTCGCGGGCAGTTTCGTCGAGGGGCGCCCGATGGCCCCGGGGAAGGACCGGGCGGTCGTGGTCCGGTTCCATGGCAGCGATTGGCGGAACCTGAAAAAGCTCGGCTGAAACGATTTGTCGAGGAGCATTTTCCGCGGCTTGCGGTTGAAATGGACAAGCTTCGCCAGACTTCGCCGCAGCGTTTCGAACGGCGCATGACGCGCATCGCCATGGAAATGCGCCGGTTGATGGAAGTGATGGAGCGAGATCCGGGCCGTGGGACCGCGATGATTCGCGAACGGCAGGTGGCCTTCCAGATTCACCAATTGGCCATGGAATATCACGAATCGAAGGACGACGCGCAGCGGGAGAATCTTCGAGAGAAGCTCGAAGAGGCGGTGACGAGCGAATTTCAGGTCAGGATGGCTCGTCGGGCCGAGGAAGTTCGTGAAATGGAAACGCAACTGGTCGAATTGAAGGGGAGGCTCTCGGAGATGAAGTCGCTTCGGGACGACCTCATCGATCGCCGCGTGCGCGAGCTACTCGAGAAACCGCGACCATCCAATCGACCGCGACAGGCGAGCGCGGATGAATCGGATGATGACAAAATGGAACCAAAGCCGCCGTCGCCGGATGAGCAACGGTAGAGCACTTTCTTGATTAGGCGCACGAGTATCGGGCCGAAAAAAGGGACTCACCGCGTGTGCGGCGCATCCCGCGATCGGGGTTCGCCGTGAGGTGTTCCAGCAAGTGGAAGACGGCCTCGACGAGTTCCGGCGATCCAATCGCTACAGCAATTTCGTTCACCGTCCGTTTTTCGCCGGGCGACTGCCGCAGCATTGCGAGGATACGCCGTTGAAGTTCGAGCAATTCCCCGGCGGCTTTTTTGCCGGCCTCGACGCCGGGTTGATGGTAGGCATTGATGTTGATCAGCTCGGCATACAATCCGACCGCGCGCTCGAATAGCGCGATCAGCGCTCCAATGGCGCGAGCATCGAGCGTATCAAGCGTGAGCGTGATCGAAGGTCTTCCGCGGTCGGTGAGCGCCGATCGAGTACCGTACAGAAAGCCGTGCAAGTAGTCGCCGGCGGTGATTTCGGGCTCGACAACGGGCGAGGGGCCTTCGCGATCGCGCAACACGTCGATGAACGTGACGAAGAAGTCGTCGCGTCCGTCGCGGAGTTGCTGAACGAATGCGTGCTGATCGGTGCTGCCCTTGTTTCCGAAGACCGTCAAGCCCTGATGCACGACCTCGCCGGCGCGATCGCGTTCCTTGCCGAGTGATTCCATGACGAGTTGCTGGAGATAGCGACTGAACAGCAGGAGGCGATCACGATAAGGAAGCACCACCATGTTTCGCTCGCCTCGACCTTGACCCAGCGCATGCCAGGCCAGGGCGAGCAAAGCGGCCGGATTGTCGCGTAAGTTCGGGTTACGCGTGGCGATGTCGCAGTCGCGCGCACCGGCCAAGAGTGCGTCAATATCCATGCCTTGAAGCGCTGCGGGCAGAAGCCCCACGGCGGAAAAGACCGACGTGCGGCCGCCGACCCAATCCCACATCGGAAAAGTCGTCAGCCAATGTTCGTCGACCGCTCGCCGGTGAAGCTCGCTGGCCTCCTGGGTTATGGCGACGGCATGGCGAGAAAAACTCAGCCCCATTCGCTTGTACGCGGCCGCGACTTCCATCATCGCATTGCGCGGCTCGGGCGTCGTTCCTGACTTGGAAACAACGAGGGTAAGCGCTTGTGCCAGGGAGCTGTCGAGTTCGGTCAGTGTGCGATCGATTCCGTCGGGGTCGGTGTTGTCGATGAATCGAACGATCATGGCGTCGTCCGCACCGCCGAGGGCGTCGGCGACAAATTGCGGACCCAGCGCCGATCCGCCGATGCCGAGAACCAGCAGCACGTCAAACGCGTCACCGCGCTCGGGACGAGTCGTTGCGGCATGAACACCCTCCGTGAAGTGACGAATGGCCGACAACGTTTTTTCGATTTCGTCGCGTATGTTCTGATCCGGAGCAAGCTTCGGCGATCGGAGCCAGTAGTGGCCCACCATTCGGCCTTCGTCGATATTGGCCAAATCGCCCTGCTCAATGCGCTGCATGGCCGCGAGCGCGTTGCTCATGGGTGCCGTCATGTTCGCAAAGTGTTCTTCGAGGAGTCCGGCGCGGCTCACGTCGAGCCGGAGTCCGAGGCTGGGAACGTGACAAAGCGTTTCGCGGTATCGCTGCCAGAGTTCACGGTTGTTCACGGCTGATCCTCCTGGTCGGGGTTCGGCAAGACGTCGGAGTCTGTATGGGGTACATCGGAGGCGGCGACGGTGGGCGGTTGGGGACCGAGTGCGAGCACCGCCGAATAGATTTTTCTAGTGGCCGCACGGACCGTCTCACGGGAAGCGTCAGGCGTGCGGAATTCATCGAGATTCACCGGCGGGCCGAATCGAACTCGGGCATGGTGCCGGGCAAAGAGACCGCGAACGATGCCATCAAAATACCGGATGCCGCTGATATAGGCAGGGATCACAACCGCACCTGTTCTTAGTGCGAGCATGGCGACGCCGTCCTTTAGTCGGGGCGGCGTTCCAGGCGGATTAATTCCGCCTTCAATGAAGATGGCAATGGCCTTTCCCTTTTCCAAATGTCGCAATGCTTGTTTGATCGCGGTGGTTTCGCGAGTTCCTCGGCGAACCGGAATGCACTCGGTTGCTCCTGTGAAAAAGCGGACGATCGGCCATTTGGCGTATTCCGCGGCGATCATGAAAGAAATCGCACGGTAAGGCGCGCCCGCGCTAAGAAGCAACGGGTCGGCCGGACCAATATGATTGGCGGTGACAATCACCGGGCCGGTCCGCGGCACGGTGGGGCGGCCGATGCACTGAAAACGGTACCAGAACTTGACGACAAAGCTGTTAAGGTTTTCGCAGAAATTGAGCATCCAACGGTGAGGACCACGGCGAAGGCGAATGGAAACCGTGACCATTCCCGCGACAAACATGATGAGAGCGACCGCGCCGAGGATCGCGCCTGCCCAGCGATCCACGCGCGTCCACTGAGGAATGCCCAGTGTTCCGGTAGCGAGAAGGAGCGCCGCGGTGCAGACAAGGTCCTTGACGCCGAATACGCGCCCGCGAAATCGATCGGCGGTGATTCGCTGGAGCAATGTTTGAAAGCTTGCCATGACGGCCAGAGCGCACATGCCGGAAATCACGATTCCGACGCCGCCGATCCGCGAGAGCGTCGTCGGATCAAGCGACAGGGACGCTGAAATTGCAAACACAGCCATACCCGCAGAGATGCCGAACAATCCCCATGTCATGGCGATTTCACTCCGAAGCGCGTCGCCAAGTACCGTGATGACGGTTGCTCCTAAAATGAACCCCAGTCCCAACAACGCGCGGTAACCGCTGATCATCGAATAGGCGCCGTGATAGACGTCACGAACCACGGCCGGAATCACGCTGTTGACCAGCGGCCCGCAAAACCAGACCAGCCCGGCGATCACGAGAAGCTCCATCACGCGACGGTGCTGACGCGCGTACCGAAACCCGGCAATGATTTTTTTGAACGTCGAGGGTCCATTAGGTTCGGTAGGGAGCAACGCCGGTGATCGAGGAAGCTTCATCAGCAGAAGGAGGACGGCGCTCACTGCGAACGTCGCGGTGTTGGCGCGAAAGGCGATTTCCGGGTGGTATCGATCGGCGAGGATTCCGCCGACCCAGGCGGCGATCATGGTCGCAATGACCCCCAGGCCGCCGATTAGCCCATTGGCCCGAACCAACTGGTTCGGGCGGATGATCGTGGGAAGCATGGCCATGCGCGCCGGGGAGAAAATCGCCGCGAACAAACCCACCACGAGTAACGGGTAGAACGGCCCCCACGAACCCCAATTCGTAGTCCAGGCAATGAGCGCGGCAAACGGTAGGAGCAGCGCTGCACGTGAAATGTCGGCCACCACCATGAGTGTCCGGCGGGGGTATCGATCGGCCAGCGCGCCCGTCAATGGTCCCAGCAGGAAGAACGGAACAAAAAACATGAACATCATGCGGGCGCTGAGCGGGGCGATGTCCACGTCAGGATTGAGCGCATTCTGGGTTTTGAGAATGGCCATCTCGGAGAGGTGGTCGCCCATAGCGCTAACACCGTAAGCGCACCAGAGGAGAATGAAATTGTGATTCCGCAACAGGTGGGCTTGCCGGCCGAGAATGGGTTCAGCGTTGTTCATGAAGCCCGTCGGCATCGTGTCCATGCCGGTTGCCCGAATGGTTGTCGTTACGCGGAAGTGACAACGATCTTGCCTTACATTCCGCCGCTGCATGGTAACGTTCGACGAATGATCGGCAACGGTTCGCCTTGCTGGTCGCCGGGGAACTCTGTAATCTTGAAGTTTCTGGAATGGTCAGAACAAAGGGGCCTGGCGTCGCCAGTTTCGATGGCAGGCCGTTACGTTTTCAATCGGAAAGGAATAGCGAGATGAAACAGCGGTGCGGGTTGTTCGGAGGAGTATTCGCCACGGTCGTTCTAGGGCTTTTGGTGCCGGTTGCGCAGGCCGAAGACGCCAAGGCGGGTGGGGCGAACCCTCGCGTGAAGATGGAGACATCGCTGGGCGATATCGTGCTTGAACTGAACGCCGACAAAGCGCCGATCACGGTGGACAATTTCATCAAGTATGCGGATGCGAAGTTTTACGACGGCACGATTTTTCATCGCGTGATGAAGACGTTCATGATCCAGGGCGGCGGTCATCTCGAGAATCTCGACGAGAAATCAGACGGACTGCGGGCGCCGATCATCAATGAGTGGAAGAACGGGCTCAAGAATGATCGCGGAACGATTTCCATGGCGCGGAAGAACTCGCCCGACACGGCTTCGGCGCAGTTCTTCATCAATGTGGTCGACAACGGGCGACTGGATACGCCGCAGGCCGACGGAGCCGCGTATTGTGTATTCGGGAAGGTCGTCGAGGGTATGGACGTGGTGGACAAGATTCGGGATACGGCGGTCACAACACATCCCAAGTATCCCGGTGGTCCGGTCGTGCCCGAAACGACGGTGTTGATCAAGTCGGTGACGGTGCTGGGCGAATTGGACCGCGCCAAGCTGGAAGCCGCCGCCAAGAATGCGGAGAACGTCGTGAAAGAAGCGAAAGCGAAGGCCAATGAAGCCAAGGCTGGCGAACTTGCTGAGTATGTGAAGAAGATTGAGGGAGAAACCGGAAAGACGGCCACTAAGACCGATTCGGGTCTGATGTATATCGATCTCAAGGAAGGCGATGGAGCGGTTCCGGACAAGAGCGCCACGGTCGAGGTGCACTACACGGGCTGGTTGCTGGATGGAACGAAGTTTGACAGCTCGGTGGATCGGGGACAGCCGTTCACCTTCAACCTCAAGGGCGGCGTGATTCAGGGCTGGCTCGAAGGCGTCGCGACGATGAAAGTCGGCGGCAAGCGGAAGCTCATCATTCCCAGCGACCTTGGATACGGGAAGCGCGGGTCGCCCCCTGTCATTCCGCCGGATGCGACGCTGGTGTTTGACGTTGAATTCCTGGGAATCAAGTAGCCGAACGCCCACGCGGGTTACGGGTCTGGACGATTCTCCGAAGTTCGTGGAGTTCGAGTGAATGAGAAGAAGTGAGCGATTGATTTCCCTTTACTCGACGGCGGTATTGTGCGCGCTTCCGGTCAGTGGAGCGTTGTGTCAAGGGGCCGACGACGAAACTGGTGGAAAGCCGCCTTCGCTACAGCCGACGGTCCGCTTCGAGACCAACCTCGGTGGTTTCATCGTTGAGTTGGACGCCGAGCGGTCCCCTGTGACGGTGATGAACTTTCTCGATTACGCCGGCAGCGGCTTTTACGACGGAACGGTATTTCATCGCGTCGTGAAAGGAAAGATGATTCACGGCGGCGGCTACACGCAGAGCTTCGAATTGAAATCAAAGGATCTGAAGGATCCGATTCGCTATGAAGGGGCGAACGGGTTGCTCAACTTGCGAGGCACGATCGCGGCATACCGTCGCTTCGACGATCTTAACTCGGCGCAAAGTCAGTTTTTCATCAATACCGCCGATAACGATCAGCTCGATCGCCTGCGCGATGGTACGGCTTATACCGTGTTCGGTCGGGTCATCGATGGGATGGACATCGTGGATCGCATCAATGACGTTTCGGTGGGGACGCGACCCGGTTTCGCGGGCGGGTTGAGTCCCTACGTTCCGATAGCGCCGGTAATCATCTCCAAGATGACGGTCGAGTCTCCCTTGGATCGTCCGGCGGCGGAAGCAAAAGCGGAATCCAATCGTCGAGCGGCGGAGATGTCCGTCGAAACTCGCATTGCCGAAATCGAGAATGACGCAAAGTCGTCAGTGGTTTCGACCAAGTCCGGCCTGCAATACATCGATCGAAAAGTTGGAAACGGCGCTTTTCCCAACCCCGACGACACGGTTCATCTGAATTATCGCGGGACTTTGGTGAACGGGGCCGAGTTTGATAGCTCAGAGAGTCGAGGCGATGGGCCGTTTGCAGTGAAACTGGATCAACTGATCCGCGGCCTGCGTGAAGGTCTCTCTACGATGAGAGAATCCGGGATTCGGGTGATCGTCGTTCCGCCAGAACTGGGTTTTGGGATGGACGGGGTACCGGGCAAAGTCCCACCGGCGGCGACCTTGTTTTACGAGGTTGAACTCGTGTATCTCACTCCGCCGCTGATTCAGCCGTAATTGCATTGGATGACTCGAAAGAACGTAGCAAATAAGGGTGCGCGACGGGCGTGTTACGCACACGGGACTGAGCGGCGGCGGCGATAATGGTAAGATGGATAGGTCCATCGTAACGAAGGCGATGGGGTGACGTACTTTTGGAGCAACGTGTTCGCTTAGCCCGTGAGTTCACTTTTGAGGCGGCCCATCGCTTGCCGTTTGTTCCTGAGGGGCACAAGTGCGCTCGACTGCACGGACACAGCTTTCGTGTCGAATTGGTTTGCGAGGGAAGGGTTGATCCGCGAACGGGCTGGTTGATGGACTTCGCGGACATCAAGAAGTGCTTTGACCCGTTGCACGAACAATTGGATCATCACAATTTGAACGAAGTTGAAGGACTGGAAAACCCAACCGCCGAGAACATCGCCAGGTGGATATGGGATCGTGTCAAGCCGATGTTAGAAGCGCTTGTGCAGGTGAATGTTGCGGAAACATGCACGTCGCGATGCGAGTATCGCGGGTGAATGGCTGGTGACGGACCAGAAATCGGAAGCGTGGGGGTCATGATCCCCGGTTCAACTGTTGAAAAAGGAGCAAGAGGATGATGAAGAGATTCTGTTTGTGTCTGGTGGGGTTCGCGGCGCTGGGGCTGTGCGTTTCGGCGGCGTATGCCGGCCCGGAATGCGCTGGGAAGAAGGCCGAAGGGGCCACTGCAGGTTCGGGCGGGTGCGGCAAGCCGTGCCATGGTGGGGCGGGCGGAAGTGCTTCGGAGAATGAAAAGGTCAAGAGCGTGATGGCCTCGCTTCCGGCGATGAAGTATCGGGTGGGAGATCAAACGGTTTGCTGCCCGAACGGCGCAGGCATCATGGCGAAAACCGAGAACAAGCCGATTCAGTACGTCGTTGGCGAAGAGGTCTTCAGCAGCGAAGCCGAGGCGACCGTGAAGCTCGTCGCGTTGCTTGAGAAGGAGATCGAGTCCCTTTCGTCGCTCAGGTTTTCGGTGAACGGCGAGAGCACAGGTTGCCCGCAAACGGCCAAGAGCATGGCCGAGAAGTCGAAAGCTACGGTCGCGTACAAGGTTGGCGGCGTGGATTTCGCGGATCAGGCCAAGGCCGAGGCGGCGGTGAAGCTCGTGGCTGACGCGGCGGCGGCGGTAAAGTCGACGTACAAGGTGGACGGGAAGTCGTTCTGCTGCGACAAGATGGCCGGCGCGGCCGCGAAGGACAGCGGCAAGCCGATCGTTTATGTCGTCGGCGACAGCGAAATTGAAACAGATAGCGCTGCGAAGCTGGCCATTGCCCAGGCCAAGATCCGAGCCATTGTCGAAGCGGCCAGTGCGGCCCAATCGTCCTGACAATTCGCGGTGGTCCGGCGCAATCGCCGAAGGACCTAACGAGTTTTCATGCAGCGGTCCGGAGCGGAGTTTTCCGTTCCGGGCCGCTTTTTACGCGCCGATTCCCATCTCAAAGAATGTCCAATCGGTTGAGAGTGACGTGGTTTCGCGGATGCCCTATGATGGGTGCCGAAGCGGATTTCGCCACCGCCGATGACCCTGGCGAGTCGTGAAATGGACCGAAACGGACAAGACGAATGGACTTTGAACTCAACGACGATCTGGCGGCGTTGCGGGACGTCGCTCGTGATTTCGCGGCGGAACACATCGCGCCGCACGCCCGGAAGTGGGACCGCGAAGCGGACATTCCGCGAGACGTAGTGACCAAGCTCGCGGAACTTGGATTCTTGGGCATTTTTGCTCCGACGGAATACGGCGGGGCAGGGCTGGGGGATCTGGCCGCGTCAGTCATTATGGAGGAAATCGCCCGGCACTGCGGCGCGACGGCTCTGATGCTCGACGCGCACAACGCCTTGTGTTCGGCGCACATTATCCGGGCGGCCAACGACGAGCAAAAGAAAGAGTATCTGACGAAGCTGGCGCGAGGCGACTATCTCGGCGCTTGGGCGTTGTCCGAGCCGGGTTGTGGCAGCGATGCGGCCGCACTGACGACGAGCGCGAAACTCGAGGGAAATGAATGGGTTCTGAACGGAGCGAAGCAATGGATCACGAATGGTCATTACGCCGGGGTGTTCGTGGTGATGGCGCGCACGGATTCAATGGGCGGCGCCAAGGGGATTAGCGCGTTCCTGGTCGAAAAGGGCACGCCGGGTCTAGAGATCGGTCCCAAGGAAGACAAGATGGGGATGCGCGGTTCGGACACCGTGGGGCTGATGTTCGACCAATGCCGCATTCCCAAGGAAAACCTTTGCGGAAAACTTGGCGAAGGATTCGTCGACGCGATGAAGGTCCTGGAGCGCGGGCGGATCACGATATCGGCGATGTCGGTGGGACTGGCGAGGGGAGCTCTGGAGGAGTCGGTCGCATACGCCAAGCAGCGGACGGCGTTCGGCAAGCCGATTTTCGATCATCAGTCGGTTCAGTTCATGCTGGCCGACATGGCCATGGAGATTGACGCGGGGCGGTTGCTTACGCGCAAGGCCGGCATCCTCGCGGATGCGGGCGAACCGAGCAACATCGAGGCGTCGATGGCAAAACTGTATACGAGCGAAATGGCGACGCGGGCGTGCCTGAACGCGATTCAGATTCACGGGGGCAACGGGTACACGAAGGAAGTGCCGGTGGAACGGTACATGCGTGACGCGAAACTTTGCGAGATCGGCGAGGGATCGAGCCAGATTCAGCGCATCATCATTGCACGGGATTACCTCGAATCCCATTGAACCGCCGACAATCGTCGGCACGATCCGTTTCGCGCGAGCGAAATTCGCAGCTCGAAAGAAGGACTCAAATGAACTTTGCATTTGACGAAGACCACCGAATGCTTGCCGAACAGGTCCGCGACTTTGCGTTCAAGGAAGTGGCCAAGGGCGCGGAATCGCGCGACGCGTCGGCGGCCATGAGCGACGACCTGTTGCAGCAGATCCGTGATATGGGCTTGTTCGGCATCGCGATTCCAGAGGAATTTGGAGGCGCGGGCATGGGCACGGTCGCCTCCACGCTGGTGGTGGAGGAAGTGTCGAAGGCGTGCGCGGGGACGGGCGTGCTGCTCAGCGCGCACACGTCGCTGTGCGTCGATCCGATACTGCGGTTCGGGTCGGCCGAACAGAAGAAAAAGTACATGCCGCGCATGGCGAGCGGCGGGTTGATTGGTTGTCTTTCGCTCACCGAGCCGGGAAGCGGAAGCGATGCCGGGGCGGCCACTTGTCGAGCGGAATTGAAGGATGACGGGTGGCATATCACGGGCACGAAGATTTTTGTGACCAACGGCAAGGAAGCCGGGGTTATGGTTCTAATCGCGGTGACCGATCCGGACGAGCCAAAGCGGCGGCTGAGTGCGTTCATCGTGGACAAGCCGACAAAGGGATTGCGGATCGGCAAGCTCGAAAAGAAGCTGGGAATCAAGTGTTCTTCAACAGCGGAGTACGTGTTCGAAGATTGCGTCGTGCCGAAGGAGGCGCTGCTGGGCGAACGCGGGCGGGGAATGCGCGTGGCGTTGGCGACGCTGGACGGCGGGCGGATCGGAATCGCCGGGCAGGCGCTGGGAATTGCGCAGGCATGTTTGTACGAAGCGGCGAAGTATGCAAAGACTCGGGTGCAGTTCAATCAGCCGATCGGGAAGTTCCAGGCGATTCAGAACAAGATCGCCGACGTCGCGGTGGGGGTCGAGGCGGCACGGTTGCTTACGTATCGCGCGGCGTGGCTAAAAGACAGCGGCAAGGAATTCGGCCAGGCGGCGGCGATGGCGAAGCTGTTCGCCAGCGAGGCGGCGTCGCGGGCGGCCAACCACGCGGTGCAGGTGTTCGGGGGTTATGGATACATCTGCGATTATCCGGTGGAGCGGTTCCTGCGGGATGCGAAAATTACGGAGTTGTATGAGGGCACGAGCGAGATTCATCGGTTGGTGATCGCGCGTGGGCTGGCGTAGGAGATGAAGTCATGACCGGGAAGGTAGTTTCAGTCATCGGCGCGGGAACGATGGGACGGGGGATCGCACAAGTATTCGCGCAGGCGGGATACGAGGTCGCGTTGTTCGACGCCTTCCCCGCGGCGCTGGAGGATGGAATCAAGCAGATCGGCAAGATGCTCGATCGGGCGGCGGAAAAGGGGGGCATCAAAGCCGATGATGCGGCAGCGGCTAAGAAGCGAATCCGGCCGACGAAGGCGATCTTCGAATTGCCCAAGAGCGCGTTGATCGTCGAGGCCGCCACGGAAAAGCCGGACGTCAAGACGGACATTCTCAAGCAAGCTCAGAAGTTTCTGGCGGATGACGGAATCCTCGCCAGCAACACGAGCAGCATCAGCATTACGCAGTTGGCGGCGGCGACGGACCGTCCCGATCGGTTCATCGGCATGCACTTTTTTAACCCGGTGCCGCTGATGAAACTGGTGGAGGTGGTTCGCGGGCTGCAAACGAGCGATGAAACGACAAAGCGGACCGTTGCCTATGCCGAATCGGTGGGAAAAACGCCGGTCCAGTGCAACGATCATCCGGGGTTTGTATCCAATCGGATTCTAATGCCGATGATCAACGAGGCGGTCTTTACGCTTCAGGACGGCGTGGCCGAGCCGAAAGCAATCGACGATATCATGCGGCTGGGGATGAACCACCCGATGGGGCCGCTCGCACTGGCGGATCTTATCGGTCTCGATGTTTGTCTGTTCATACTGGAAGTGCTGCACCGCGATTTGGGAGAAGACCGTTATCGCCCGTGCCCGCTTCTGCGTAAAATGGTTTCGGCGGGCCGGTTGGGCAAAAAAACAAAACAAGGGTTTTACAAGTATGAGTAAGACACTGGTTCACGCGGAAATCGAGGGATCGCACGCGACGATCACGTTTTCGACCGGGGATGGCTTGAACGTCCTTTCGTCGGATGTGCTGCATAGTTTTGGAGCTGCCATTGCGCGGGTCCGGAAGGATCCCAATGTGCGAACGGCGGTCGTTCAGGCGAAAGGGAAGGTCTTCATCGCCGGGGCGGACATCAAAGAGATGGCCGCGTTCAAGCCGGACGATGCGCATGAATATGGCACGCTTGGTCAGACGATCATGGCGGACCTTGCGTCGTTGCCGTCGATCACCGTGGCCGCCGTGCAGGGCGCGGCGCTTGGCGGCGGACTGGAGGTGGCACTGGCATGCGACTTTCGCATCGCCGTGAAATCGGCCAAGCTGGGGTTGCCGGAAGTGACGCTTGGCTTGATTCCGGGTTGGGGTGGGGTAATTCGATTGACTCAGCTTGTGGGGCCAGCAAAGGCGAAACGCGTATACTTGAGCGCGTCACCGGTTTCGGGCGAGGACGCCCTTCAAATGGGATTCGTGGACGAGATCGTCAATTCGCCCGAAGACGTTCCCGCACGGGTGGCCGCCTTCTGCAAAACGTTTCAGCGGGCCGCGCCGGCGTCGGTCGCGCTCGCCAAGCGAGCGGCGCGGGATCATGACGACCTCGGTGCGTTTGTGGAGTGTTTTCGTAACAAGGACTCGCGCGAGGGAATGGCCGCGTTTATGGAAAAGCGGTCGGCAAGCTGGATGGAGTGAAGAATCGGATGAAGCCGCGAACGACAAAGGAATCGACAGTCGAACGACGGGAGACGGACGAAGCACCGTTCGTGGCGCCGAGCGATCTTGGCTCGTTCGATCCGGCCAGCGCGCTGGGTGAACCGGGGTCGTTCCCGTTTACGCGCGGGGTGCATCGAACGATGTACCGCGATCGGCTTTGGACGATGCGGCAATTCGCGGGGTTCGGATCGGCGGCGGATACGAATGGTCGATTCAAGTTCCTGCTCGAACACGGTCAGACCGGGTTGAGCACCGCGTTCGATCTTCCGACGCTGATGGGGCGCGACAGCGACGATCCGTTATCGCTCGGAGAAGTGGGGCGATGCGGCGTGGCTGTTTCGTCGCTGGCCGACATGCGCGTGCTGTTCGACGGGATCAACCTCGGCGAGGTGAGCACGAGCATGACAATCAACGCTCCGGCCGCGATTCTGCTTGCGTTCTACGTTGCTGTGGCCAAGGAGCAGGGAGTTCCGCTGGCGAATCTTCGCGGAACGCTGCAAAACGACATTCTCAAGGAGTTTCACGCACAGAATGAGTATGTATTTCCGCCGGAGCCGAGCGTCGGTTTGGTGGTGGATACGATCGAGTATTGCACGAAGCACCTTCCGCAATGGAATACGGTGAGCATCAGTGGGTACCACATCCGCGAGGCCGGCGCGACGGCGGCTCAGGAGCTGGCGTTCACGCTGGCCGACGGGATCGCCTACGTCGAGGCGTCGATGGCGCGGGGCTTGGATGTCGATGCGTTTTCGCCTCGTTTGAGCTTCTTTTTCGACGTACATAACGATTTCTTTGAGGAAATCGCCAAATTACGGGCATCGCGGCGAATCTGGTCGCACGTGATGCGCGAGCGATTCGGCGCGAAGGACGAGCGAAGCCTCAAGCTGCGGATGCATTGTCAAACGGCAGGGGTGACGCTCACCGAACAGCAGCCGACGAACAACGTCGTCCGCGTGGCGTTGCAGGCGCTGGCGGGAGTCCTCGGTGGAACGCAATCGTTGCACACCAACAGCATGGACGAGACGCTGGCGCTGCCAACGGCCGAGGCGGCCAAGCTGGCGCTGCGGACGCAGCAGTTGATCGCCCATGAATCCAACGTAACCCAGACGGTCGATCCGCTCGGCGGCAGCTATTTTGTGGAGAAGATGACGAACGAAATCGAAGCCAAGGCTTATGGGATCTTTGATCAGATCGACGCGATGGGCGGCGTTTTGAAAGCGATTGATCGTGGGTACTTTCGAAGGTCGATTGCGGAGTCGGCGTTGGATCAACAGAGGCGACTCGATCGGGGCGAGACGAAGATCGTCGGCGTGACGGATTTCATTGAGGAGGGTTCCCACGGGATTGACATCCTACAGATCACCGACGAGATGGAGAGGGCACAAGTTTCAAAGCTCAAGAAGCTAAAAAAGGACCGCGACGCCAAGCGGCACACCGCCTCGCTCGATCGGCTCCGACGCGATGCAGCCGCCGGCGCCAATGTCATGTCGGCACTTATCGCGGCTGCCGAGGCGGACGCCACCGTAGGCGAGATGATGAATGTCATGGCCGAAGTCTTCGGCCGGTACGACGGAGGACCGGAATGGTGATGGCGCTCGGCAATTGCCCTCGGTCCAACTACACTTGGGGCGTCGGTACGACTCGTTGACGTCATGGCTATTTCGCCCTTACCCTTACTAACGATGCCAGCAGCAACAAGAGTCCATCCTCGCATTCTCCTCGCAAAGATTGGTCTGGACGGCCACGATCGCGGCGTAAAGGTTCTCGCCCGTTCGTTTCGCGACGCGGGGATGGAGGTCATCTACACAGGCTTGTGGCAGACGTGCGAAGCCACGATGCACGCCGCGATGCAAGAAGACGTTGACGTCGTCGGTGTCAGTCTGCTTTCGGCGGCCCATCTGACGGTCATGCCGGAAATACTAAAGATTCGCAAGGAACTCGGTGTCGAGGACATTCCCGTTGTTCTGGGTGGAATCGTACCGGATGCGGATCACGCCAAACTGAAGGAACTTGGCGTCGCGGCCGTGTTCAATCCCGGCTCGCCGCTCGACAAGATTATTGAAACCATGCGCATGCTTTCGAGTCGACGGCGCAGGGGATTCGATGAAATCACCGGCGGGTATCAACGTTCGGAAATGCGATCGCTGGCCCAACTCGTCAGCGTCGTGCAGCGAGGCGAGTCGCTGGATGGCTGGTCCGCGCCGAAGGGCAATGCGAGCGTCATCGGCGTCACGGGCGCGCCGGGGGTCGGCAAGAGTTCGTTCATCGCTCGGCTGGGTAAGTTGCTACGCACGCGAGGGAAACGTGTCGCGGTGGTGGCGATCGATCCGAGCAGTCCTGTCACCGGCGGGGCGCTGCTGGGCGACCGGCTGAGGATGATGGGCGGATCGCCGGACGCGGGGTTTTTCGTGCGAAGTCTTTCTTCGGGAGACGCGCAGGGCGGGCTGGCGCCGCGCACTCGTGAGGTCGTCGCGGCGATCAATGGATTCGGTTTTGATTACATCCTCGTTGAAACCGTCGGGGCCGGTCAGTCCGACGTGGCCGTGCGCGAGCTTTGCGATCGCGTTGTCCTTCTGATCATGCCCGACAGCGGCGACGCGGTGCAGTACTCCAAAGCAGGGATCATGGAAATCGCGAGCTGTTTCGTCATCAACAAGTGCGACCTTGCGGGCGCGGATGCAACGGAAGCACAGCTGATCAGTTCGATTGGGGACGCAAGGCGTGTGTTCAGGGTCAGCACGATTCGTGACCAAGGCGTCGAGGTCGTGGCAGATTGGATTGCAACGGTGTGAATACCGGAACGGCCCGACTTTGCCGTCACAGTTCCCTGCACACCATTCTGACGACGATTCCTTGAATCGAGAATTCGCGAGATTCATCCACGAGGATTGGAGACGAACGAGGATTATCACCACGGAGAATGACCATCCGCTCTCCCGATCGCCACTCCACGGTGACGCGTTTCAGCGTTGGTTGCCCGTCGACAAGGCAGGCGCATATCCGTCCCTGAACGTGTTCGGGTTCCACGCCTGGCCGGTATTGTACGAGGACGATATCACCGGGCTTGAGCGTCGGTTCCATGCTGTCGAATGTGAGTCGAAGACAGTAGTGATTCGGCGACCACTGATGGCGAAGGACGGGAAAGAGCTCGACCTGCTCCTGTGACTCCGACGGTGGGCCGGCCGGGATATTCCCGAAAATGGGAAGCTCTCTCGTTTCATGCGGCTGGGGGTTGTCGTGCTCAAGGCTGCCACCGAGCAGGACACCTTGCGGAAGATTGAGCGCAACGGCGAGAGCATCAATGGTCCGCCGCCTTGGGTTCGCGTTTCCTTTTTCTATTGTGGAGAGATAGCCTTGGTTTACCCCGGCGGCAAGTGAGAGCTCGGTTTGGGTCAGGCCTAATTCCTTTCGTCGACTACGGATACGATCACCGACGTTCTCTGCGGCGCGAACACGGGATTTTTCTTCCGAGCGAGACATGGCCGTATTCTATTTCTGGATTAGTGCTTGGCAATAGTCCGTGCCGTATCCCCGAGCCCTACTTTCCGATGCAGAAGTTGGCGAAAACAGTCGCAAGCAGGTCCTCGGTCGTCACGTTGCCGGTCAGAAGTCCGAGCCGATCCAAGGCCTCGCGTACCTCAAAGGCTACGAGTTCGGCGCGATCGCTCGTTTCGTTTGCTGATTCGGCGAGTGCGGCCGCCCGGGCAAGGAAACTCATGGCTTCCCGTACTGCCTCGAATTGATGTTCGCTCAACGCGAAGGCCTCACCGCTGACGGTCGTGTCATGCGGATCAAGTTCCCGTGCGAACGCGTCGCGGAGTTCCTCGATTCCATCGCCGCAAAGCGCGCTTACCGGATAGACCGAATGGCGGGTCGCAGCTCGCAACCGACCTATGGCTCGTTCGAGCCGATCGGGACTCAGCAAGTCGCATTTGTTGGCGGCGATGATGATCGCCGGTGAACTGCCCGACGGAATCAAGCGGAGCAGCGACCTGGCGGCTTGAGCAGCATCGTCTTTTTCGTCGGATCCTTCGGAAGTAGCCGTCGTTGAGGCAAGGTCCACGACGACACAAACCAAATCCACCTGCTCGGCGGTCACGATGGTCATCGTGCGCGCCCGGGCAAGCAAATCATCATCCGATTCGTCGACTCCAGCGGCATCGAGAAGGATGGCCTCTCCCTGCCCACAACGAATCGGCACGGAGAGGACGTCTCGTGTCGTACCTGCAACGGCGGCGCAAATCGATCGACTCGTTCCGCTCATTTGGTTTATCAGAGTACTCTTTCCGGCGTTTGGCGGTCCAAGGAGAAGGATGTGCGGCAAAACGCTTAGTCGCTCGGCGGACCTCGCATTGGCGACGAGCGCATGCAGGGCAGATTCCATCGAGTTTAGCCGAAAGCGAAGTTCACTGGGTGAGATGAACTCAATCGGTTCTTCAGCAAAGTCAATGTCGGCTTCCACGAGCGCAAGCAACTCGATAAGGTCTTGGCGGACTTCACCGATCTTTTTTGCCAAAGAGCCATCCATGATGCGGCGTGCTGCCCGCAGTTGGGTATCGGTTCGGGCGCGCACGAGTCGTGCAACGGCCTCCGCCGAAACAAGGTCCAGGTTTCCGTTGAAGAAAGCGCGTGCGGTAAACTCTCCGGGTCGAGCCGGGCAAGCCCCCAGAGCAAGCGCCGCGACATATACGGTTTCCAGGGCGGCGGGAGAACCGATCGTGCATACTTCGACCATGTCCTGTCGAGTGTAGCTCCGCGGAGAATGAAAGATGTTCACTCGAACCGGTAGCGTAAAGTCGTCCATGCGAAGCTCACCCGAAATGATGGAGGACCCAGCGTGACCTCGCAACGGGATTCCATCCCGCGAGACGACCAATGCTTCGGCCATTCGCAGGGAATCCGGTCCGGAAAGGCGAACGATTCCGACCGCGCCAAAGCCGGCGGCGGACGATACGGCCACGATGGTGGTGTCCATGCGGTCGAGCATGACAAAGTCGCCGGATACAAGTCGGGAACGCGGAAGACCTACCCGATCGGCACGGGGCAAACCATAAAATCCGCGAGTTGTCCTGCGTTCCGGGGCCGCGCAGGCCGAAGCGATCGGCTTGCTACGTACTATTCCTACCGCGTTCGAACTCAGGGTGTCTTGCCCGGCAATGCGGGCTTGTCGTCGAGCGAGGTCAGGTCGCGAATTTCGGCGTCCGGCGGCGGTTTGAGCACGAAGCGCGCGGCGTCGATCGGCTCATTGAGTTTGATGTCCAACAATCGGTGTGAAAACGTTTCCTTCCCATCCTTGTTAAACGTTGCAACCCTGACGTTGATTCCCAGGTCCTTTCGGAACCACGCGACGGTTCGGTGGATCGGATCTGCATCCTCCGGTTGTTGCCGGGGAATGATCTCAAAGACACAGCAATCGTCGCCGTCAAGTTTCTCGTCGGCTAGGCGTTTCACATTACTGGAGGCTTCCACCTGTTTCATCATGCTGCGCAGATCGCCGTCAATCGAGGAGTCGCGACGTTGCTTGATGAATAGCTTCTGGCCGAGTTGTTCACCCAGCGTGTAGAACAGCTCACCATCGGAAACAAGCGTGGACGTCTGAGTGACCTTGGTTTCCTTACCGCCGTGCCGCTGGGTGGTCGTTCCTTCAATCTCCATTCGATATAGGATGAGGTCGCCTTTTCGTTTCCATACGACGGAGCCGGTAGTTTCGGACTTCATATAATCGCCGCCCGACAAAGGCAGATCATTCGTCTCTCTCAGGCGGGCGGTATAGGATTGAAGTTTCGCAAACGCCTCTTGAAGCTGCTTTTCCGCTTCTTCCAGCGTTTGAGCCGAAGTGCGGGGCAAAGTCGCCAGACCCCAAGACAACCCGGCCAGAATCAATGCGACTCGAATGATGCGATGAAACATGGCAAGATTCCGATGCAGTGCCACGAGGCGACATGACCTTCCATTGTTCTTTGATGGCCTTTCACCGCGGATTGGTCGATCACTCAACCCGCGGTGAAAGGACTGCAAATCAACCTGCATTTCGAAGACTCAGCAACTACTGATTGGTCATGTCCATGACCTGAACGCCTTCGGGCGCCTTGAACACAAACCTGGCGGCGTCGATCTCGCTGTTCAACTTGAAGTCCGTCGACGTGTTCGTGAAGATTTCCTTCCCGTCCTTGTCGAAGCCGACCGTCTTGACATTGATCCCCACGTCCTTTCGGAAATACATGACCGTCTTGGACATGGTGGCGGCCTCCGCCGGATCCTTCGGTGTCGCTTCGAGGACAAAGCAGGACTCGCCATCGACCTTTTCATCGGCAAGGACCTTGACGTTGTTTCTCGCGAGCAGGTCTTCAAAAACTTTTTTCGGTTCCCCGCCCATGGAGCCATCGGGCTTCTGTTTCATGGCCATCGTCTGTCCCATTTGCGTGGAGAGCGTGTACACCATGTCGCCGTCACAGATGATGGTGGCGCTCGCCTCCATCTTGTTTTCCTGGCCGCCGAAGTTCTGCACCGAGTTCCCCTTCATCTCGCTGCGGAATAGGTACTTCTCGCCCTTGCGTGACCATTCGACGGTCCCGGTGTAGTCTGACGACATCTTGTTCCCGCCGCCCATGTCCATGTTCTGGACCGTCTTCATCTTGCACGAATAAGACTTCATTTTGGCGTGGGCTTCGACCAGCTTCTTTTGTACGTCGTCTACGGACTCACTTCGCGCGACGTTCATTGCCGCGAACACGACCACGCCCATCCCGATCCAACCGGTGCGACGCACCATAGTTTGCTCCTTCGCTTGACTTCAAAGTTCAGTTCCGCCCGAGTCCAATCCCGGCGCGAACGACCATTGTAGCACCGCATCCAAAAGCCCGCGAGCGGGCCGATTCAAGATCGGGACTGCCGGTCCAGCCGTGCAAACTCCCACGAGCCCATGGGGATTCCTCGGCACCGAATCTTACTCTTTGGCCCTGGTCAGGCTTCGGTGGAGAGTTTCCAGCCAACGGTCGGTTTTGATGAACCCCTCACCCCATGATTTCCATGCTTCGGGCACGCCGCCCGCCTTGATTTCTTGCAGACCTTTTCCCGCCGCGATTCCTTTTCGCACAAGTTCTGAGGTTTCAACAAGCATGCGATGATAGGTCTTTAGATCGTCGATCGACGACAGGGGACCATGTCCGGGAATGAACTTCGCGCCTGGCTGGGCGTTGTCGATCACTCTGGCAATGTTCCGAATCAGACCTTCCACGTCGCCACCGTGGTCGAGGTCGACAAACGGGAACATTTCCATGAACAGATGATCGCCCATGTGTACTACGTTGGACTTCGTGAAAATGACGATGGAGTCGCCGTCGGTATGACCGTGCGGAAGGTGCAATACGCGGATCTCCTCGCCGTTGAAGTGAAGGCTGAGCGAGTCGTCAAACGTGATGACGGGCAGAGCGACCTTGGGCAGCGGGTCGATCGTACGACCGAAAAGCTCCTGCTTCACGGCAAGACGGTGACGCACGTTGGTGTGCGCGATGATCGTTCCGTCTCGCCCGAAGGCTTCGTTGCCCCCGGTGTGATCGCCATGCCAATGCGTATTCAGGATGAACCTTGGCTTGTCTCCGCCGAGCTTGCGAAGCGCTTCACGGATTTTGTCGGCCAGAGGCGCGAACTGGTCGTCGACGATCAGGATTCCGTCTTCGCCGACGGAAACACCGATGTTGCCGCCGCTACCTTCCAGCATATGGACGCTGCCCGCGACATGGGTTGCCTTAATTTCAACGTTGGAAAAATCCTGTTGGGCGAACGTCAGCCCAATAAGCAGGAACGCAAACGCCAAGGCCGACCGCACGATATTGTGTTTCATGAGCGACTCCAACGGACCGCCAAGGGGACCCGACCGAATACCGGCAATGCAAGATACACCTGATCGCAGGCAGAAGAAACCGGCGAATCTGGTTTGATCATGTCGGCGAACTTCGCAATTGCGAGTCCGTCAGATCGGTGACCAGCATGTGTCCTGGTTCATGGACGATGGCGATATCCGGCCTGGCGTTCAGGATCGCCTCCAGCGGCGTTACTCCACACGCCCAGAAAACAGGGATTTCGTTCGGGTGCATTGTGACGGCATCGCCATAATCGGGTTGCGCAAGGGTTTGGATACCGATGGCACTCGGATCGCCGACGTGAACCGGAGGACCGTGGACCTTCGGAATGCCTTCGGTAATTTGCACGGCGATTTCGGCCTGTCGTCGGGTCATCGGACGCATCGACACGACCATCGGGCCTCGAAAACGTCCGGCCGGCACGCATTCGATATTCGTTCGATACATGGGAACATTGCGGTTTTCTTCGATATGTCGCACTGGGACTCCGGCATCCAGCAACGCTGCTTCGAAAGTAAAGGAACACCCGATCAGGAAGGCGACGAGATCCGGAAAGGGCGGGTCGCGGTCCGGCCAGTAGTGCAGAATGGACTTCGGTTCGTCGGTCAGCACGCCGTCGTGGTAGACCCGGTATCGCGGCAGGTCGGTTCGTACGTCGGCCAGCGGCGCTGATTTGACCGGTTCGAACTGCCCCGGTTCGGTCACTTCCAGGAGCGGGCATGGCTCGGGGTTTCGTTCGCAAAACCGACGAAAGTCCACTGCCCAGGCGGCAGGAAGCACGACGAGGTTTGCCTGGGCATAGCCGTGCGCGACGCCTGCGGTCGGGCCGTCGAACGAGCCGATTCGGCAAAGTTCCCGGATCTGACGAGGTGAACAAGTGTTGTATTCATGTCCCATCATCGTCCCCGCTTCTTGGCCGAGGATTCGTGCTGAATCCGATCGCCATGTTTCCGGGGTCTGATATTTTCGCGATGATCGCCGACATCGTGGAAATCGAGATACCGTTCAGCCGGGCAACGAGAATCGCGGTCAAAAAACTATCAGGCAATTCAAAGGAGGCGCAATCGCCGTTCACAACGACATGCTCCGTATCACCATCGATTCTCAGCAGAATGGCGTTTCGCTCAAGCCATAGGCCCCGATCGACGGGCTGAGTTCGAGAGAAGAAAAGCGTCCTCCCATGGTGCTTTCGGGCAAGGCTTCGCAGTCGAGAATCGTCGAAGGGAAGAATCAAGACGTCGTCGGGACGATGATTCATGAAGATTCGACTCTTGATTCGAACGTATTCGGCGATGGATCGATGCCGGTCGAGATGGGCTTCATCGATGTTCAACAGCACGGCAATGTGCGGTCGAAAATGTACAATCGACTCCAGTTGATAGCTCGATACCGCCAGTGCCACGGGGTCCGTCGAATCTTCCCGCAGCAGGATTGAGGACAACGGCAGTCCCTTGTTGCCGCCGACGGACAATTCGCGTCCTTCGGCTTGGAACCACCGCCTGATCCATTCCACGCAGGTTCGTTTGCCGACGGTTCCCGTGACGGCGATCAGCCCGTAAGGGCAAAGCTGAAAGGCGAGTTCCAGTTCGCTGACCACGGGAATGCTTCGTCGGTGCAGTTCGCCGCGGATGGGCGCGTCCGCGCGCACGCCGGGGCTGACCACGACGAGATCGCATTGACCGAGAAAGCGAATGGAATGCCCGCCCGTTTCCACGCCGGCCAGAACGAGACCCTCGTTCAATGAAAGCGAGCGATCATCGGAAACACATACGCGGTGTCCCTGTCGGGAGAGCAGCGTGGCCGCCGCACGACCGGACTGGCCGTACCCCACGATTCCGACGGTGATCGGCTCTCGACGTTCGAGCGGCGACGGCACGATCAATTGACGAATGCCTTCCAGCATTCGAAGCGTGAAAGACCATTCGAGACCGTCCACGGTCGGTTCACGTCGATGGGAAACGCCATCGACGGCGCCTCCAACTGCCACAAGGCGTTCGAGGTCTTTGTAGCATTCATCTGGAGTTGGCAGCAGATTGCGACCGGCAAGAACGGAAAGGGCACCGACCAGCCCAAATGCTCCCCAATTCGATACTCCCGCCGCAATGCAGAAATCCGTCGGCACGACACAGGCTATGTCTTTCCCGTGCGGAATGGTCGCCAGCGTTTCCGCGAAGACGCGACCCATACCGATTTCGTTGCCGCCGTCCCCAATTCCAATCGTTGTGAGGCCGAGACGGCTGGCCTCGATAAAGTGTTTATCCAGCGGTGCGGTGGTCGGAGTGATGTCCACGCCGCGCATGTTTCGATAGCGGCCGTCGCGGCTTCGACCCGCTCGTTCAATCGAGACCAGGTGTGTCGGTCGTGTGCGATCCAAGAACTGTTCATCGCCGACAATCGGGGTGAGTCCGAGTGCTTGAAACAGCGGCGCATTCCAGGGATCGGTGACATAATCGACGTCTATGCCAAGATTGTTCAGCGCGTTTCCGAGTGCTTTCGCGCCGGGCGGACCATCGGTCTCGCCGGCAGTGGCGTCCGGAATGTAGAAGCCGCTGACGATCGCGACGCGACGTGCGAGCCGAAGTGACTGCGCCGCGAGCCGGAGTTGATCGGGAACAACCAATCCGAACACGTTTCGCCCACCGGGGTCAGCGGCGATGAGATTCTCCATGGATGTGATGCGAGGATTCATGAGTTGGTCGGAAACTGGAATCGACATTGAGAGTACGCATGAAGCCGACGCATTGAAATCGCAAGCCGCGTGTCCATCGGATTGCCTTCCAGGAACATTCCTTATTCCCTTTCCCATCCTCCGCCGCCCGGCGTTTCGATGACTAGCCGATCGCCCTTGCCGACAGAAACTGCGGCGATGGCGGGCAGCTCTTCCGGTGAAGCGTCGCCTGCTCGAACCAGTTTGTTGCGTCCTGCAAGTCCGGCACCACCACCTCGTACACCATAGGGGGCGGTCGTGCGACGTTGGCTGATGATCGAAACGTCCAGCGGTTCGAGAAACTCAAACTCTCGCACAACGCCACAACCACCCCGGAACTTTCCCGCTCCGCCTGATCCTGGCCGAATCGCGAATTGTACCAACCGAACCGGGTATCGAGACTCCAGCACTTCGGGATCGGTAAGACGCGTGTTGGTCATGTGGGTGTGAATCGCGTCGGCTCCGTGGAATCCGGGGCCTGCGCCCGCGCCTCCGCAGATTGTTTCGTAATACCCGAAGCGATCGTTACCCATCAGCACGTTGTTCATCGTTCCCTGGCTCGCGGCCGCGACGCCGAGCGCCCCGAGAATCGTATCGACAACGCGCTGGGAAGTCTCGACATTGCCGCCCGCGACGGCCGGACAGCGCCGCGGATCGGATTCGTTTCGTGGGTTGAGAAAGCACTCCGGCAAAACGATCTCGATCGGTGCCAACACGCCGGCGTTCAATGGGATGGACTCATTGATGAGACACCGAAAACAATAGAGCACGGCGCTGGTCACGATGGAACGATTGGCGCTCAGATTACCGCGTTGCACGGGGCTTGTACCGGAAAAGTCCAGCCTGGCCGTGTCGCCGCCTACCGCCAGGGTCAGCCGAATCAAAGTGCCGTCATCAAGCCGATCCTCGAAAACCCTTATTCCGTTGCCAAGCAGCCGAATCGCGTCGCGCATTTTCGCTTCGGCCGCGTCCTGAATATGACGCATGTATGCATGCACCACTCCAATCCCGTGGCTTGCCGCCAATTCCGTCAACCGTAGCACGCCGGTTTGATTGGCCGCGATCTGTGCCGCGATGTCGACGAGATTCTCGTCCGGGCAGCGTGAAGGGTAGGGGGGGGCCTCCAACAGGGCACGCAACTCGTTGGCGCGAATCGCTCCGTTCCGCGTCCATTGAAAGTGGCGAATCAGCACTCCTTCGTCGGCGAGGCAAGTGGAATCAGGCGGCATCGAACCGGGGCGCTTGCCGCCGATTTCCGCGTGGTGGGCTCGGCTTGCGACCACAAACCGAAGCTCCCTGCCGGTTGAATCGTGGACCGGAGTGATGACTGTGACGTCGTTAAGGTGTGAACCGCCGCGAAACGGGTCATTGGTAATGTACACATCGCCCGGCACGAGGCGACCCACGTCTTCCATCAGGTATTTCACGCAATCGCTCATCCCGCCAAGGTGCACGGGAATGTGCGGCGCGTTGACCACGAGCTCGCCTGACGGCGTGAAGATTGCACAAGAGAAATCCAAACGCTCCTTAACGTTTGTCGAAACGGCGGTTCGTTGGAGGGTCGCACCCATTTGCTCGGCAATCGCCGCGAATTGATTGTTAAAGACCTCGAGTCGGATCGGGTCGACTTCGACGGTCGAGTCCTCGTGCGGACGGCGCGAACTCGCCGCGTCACGAAGGATGATCGCCCCATCCGCGGCGGCTTCGGCCCGCCAGCCCGACTCGACCACGACGGTGCTGGTTTCCGCAACGATCAAGGCCGGACCGTCGACGGATGTTCCAAGGGCGAATTCGTGGAACTCGTGCAGCGGGACTCGGCACGGCTTGCCTTCGACCACCATCATGTGCGTACCGGAAAGTTTGCTATGCTCGCCCACAGGCGGCTTCGGGGTTTTCGATGCCTCGCACGGCGATCGAACGCCACAATCGGTCACTGCGGGCTGATTTCCCTTGGTGCCCATTTCCAGCCGAAGTACGCGGATTTCCAAGGCACGGCCTGCATGGTCGAACCCGTACAATTGTCGATGTTGATTCTCGAAAGCCGCCTTGCACAACGCGCTCGTTCCAGCGCCGACGGTCAGCAATGTCGATTGACCGGCATAACAAAGGTCCATAGTTTTCCTTGCCGGTGCGATGTCGGACAGAGCGACGCCGTCCTTCAATAAGAGCTGCTGCGTGTCCGCGGCCATCGAATCCCAATGGTCAACAATCTCTTTCAGTGACTCGTCGTTCAGAGGCAGATGGACGCTTCTCTCCGCAATTCGCTTGTCTTCGGCAACGCCAATGCCAAAGGCGCTCAGCACGCCGGCCAGCGGACTGCACAACACGCTGGACACGCCAAGCATGCGCCCGAGCGCGCAGGCATGCTGGCCGGCCGCCCCGCCGAAACTCGTCAAAACATAGTCTCGCGGGTCATAGCCCTTGGCAATGGATATCTTTCGAATCGCGGCCGCCATTTTCTCGTTGGCAATTCGGACAAATCCCTCCGCCAGTTGATCGGGTGTTAGAGATGATCCTGTGGCCGCATTGACTTCGCGGCATAACAAGCCCGTTCGCTGTTCGACGACGTCGCGATCCAGCGCGAAGGGGAAATGACTTTCCACGATTCGCCCGCGCAACAAGTTCATGTCGGTTACCGTGAGCGGACCGCCGCGACCGTAACAGGCTGGTCCGGGGTCCGATCCGGCGCTGTGCGGGCCGACCGTCATCATCCGCCCATCAAACGCGCAGATGCTGCCGCCGCCCGCGGCCACGGTTTCGATGGCGAGCATCGGCGTCATGATCCGAACGCCCGCCTTAACGGTCTCGTGCTGGTATTCGAGCTCCTTCGGCAGCGCATCGATCCGGCAAACGTCCGTACTCGTTCCACCCATGTCGAAGCCGATCGCTCGATCGAAACCGGCCGCCCGACTGAAATGAGCGCAGCCCACGACGCCGCCGGCCGGTCCGCTGAGAATCGTGTCTTTTCCGCCGACCGTTGATCCGTCGATCAATCCGCCGCTGCTGGTCATCAGCCGAATTCGCGCATCCGGCATCGAATGCCGAAGCGCGTCAACATAGCCGCGAATCACGCCGCTCAAGTAGGCATCCACAACGGTCGTGTCGCCCCGTGGCACGATCTTCTGGAGTCGCGCAAATCGCGACGATAAAGAGATTTGTGCAAAACCGACGGACTCTGCAATGCGGGCCAGCAGTTCCTCATGTGCCGGATTCACGTAGGAATGAACGAAACAGACGGCTAATGCTTCGATTCCCGCTGAGCGAGCCTCCGTCAATTGCCTGCGAATCACGGTCTCATCCGGAGAAACACGGACCGTGCCGTCGAAGGAAATGCGTTCATCGATTTCGATGACCGTTTGCGCCAGCTCGTCGCGCTTGCGAATGTCCAGCCGGAAGAGCTCCGGTCGATCCTGATAGCCTATCTTGAGCACATCGCCGAAACCCTTCGTCGTAACAAAGGCGGTCCGCGCTCCTTTTCGTTCGAGCAAAGCGTTGGTCGCGCGGGTCGTACCAAGGCGTACGTCGACCGGGCCGATCGTTTGATCAAGCCGCAGCCCCATCAGAATACGAATCGCTACGACCGGCGCTACCTCGCCGCTGCGAAGTTCGTAGCTTGGGCGGATTGAGCCGGTAAAATCAGTCAGCGGAGCCGACAGGCATAGCGTACCGGCAAGGGGAGAAAATGCTGTGACTATCGTCGTAGGCGACTCATCCTCTCGAACTGCAGTACGTTGATCGCCGATCAGCGCAAGGCGATATCCGACCCAAAGTCCGTCGGGTTCGCCGATTCGAGCCGGATCGCTGATGCACAGGGGGGTAGAACCCGGCCCGCATGATCCTCGAATCGCGCCGCTGCTCAAAACCTTGACACTGATAGACCTACCATCCGGTCGCCGCGCGACAACGTCGGTAAACGTTCCGCCGACATCGATTGCGAATTGCCATCGCGGTGCGGTCATGCGTTTATGATAACACTGAAGCTGACTTTCACCCGAAGTTTACCACCGAATGGCGCTGTTCACCTATGCGTGACATTCGCTTACTGCCCACGTCCGTGGCACTGTTTGTATTTTTTCCCGCTACCGCATGGACACGGGTCGTTGCGCCCGACTTTCGGCTGATCGCGGCGGATCGTTTCGACTTTTCCTTCCGTTCCCTGCGCCTGCATGGCCGCTTGTTGATCGGCTGAAGCACCGGCAAAGCCCGCTCCCGTCGCGTCGGCGTGCCGAAAGACCATCGGCGCGGCCGGCTTCCCACCCGGCGCTCTTCCGTCATTTTCGGTGCCGCCCGTCGCGCGAATTTTGAAGATGATATCCGTCACTCGACCTGCGATCCGCGACCACATCTGGTTGAATTGCTGGCGTCCTTCGATCGCGTACTGACTTTGCGGATGCGTCTGATCGCCGCCGAGAGGACGCTGCATGATCGCCGTTTTGAGGTGATCCATCTCCAGAAGATGGTCCTTCCACGCTTGATCGTAAATGCGAAGCAGCACGAACTGCTCCAACCGCGTCAACTCCCATCGAAGCAACTCTCGTCCCTGAGCTACGATCGCGTCGCGATAGTTTTCTCCAAAGGCCTCGAACCGCTCCTGATTCCATGCCCGCCCGAATCGTCCCTTCGCCCATTCGACCGCGCGGTCCCGATCCATCCCCGCGATCGCAGCATCGACTTCCCTTTCCATGCGGCCGTCGAGAAACTCTCGGTTCAAGGCTGCCATCTTTTCCCGGACTTCGGGGACGGTATTGCCTTGAATGTCGTTCAACGTCCACCCAACGCCAAATTTTCCATTGACCCACGTGACGATGGCCGTCGCTGCGGCGGCGCTGTCCGTTGATTCCTCACCGACCGTCCGTTCGAGACACCATTCCACGGGATAGTTGACTTCCCGCTCGCGGTAGGACTCACGGACGCGCTGGTCGAGCATAGCCGCGATTTCGGGAATCGGTTTTTCCACGATGTCCGGTACGCTGACTTGAACGTTGAACTTGGTCTTCGCCCAGTCCGCCAGCGCCTGATAGGGATGCATCGGATCGAGAAATATCGCAATCCCATCACAATTGAGGTTTTCAATGTGATGTTCCGCTGCCTCGATCAGCGCTTCCTCGATTTCCCTCGGCTCCATTTTTCGCATCTGGTTCTGCGAGAGTGTGAAGTTGAACGCTCGACGCGCCCATTGACTCAAGCCGCCCAGGTCCCAGTTGGCCGGTGGTTCTTCCGCATCAATGTACTCGCCGAGGGAAGTGCGAATCTGATCCAGCGCTTCTTCCAGTCCGACCTTGCGGATGCTCGCCACGGCCGATTCAAGTTCGCTGACGTTGATGCTGTCCTCGTCAATCGTGAGGTCGAGGTTGGCGCGACACCATTCAGCCACGCACCGTTCCCGGTAGGATCCACCGAGAAATTGCTGAAGCGTCGTTTCAATCGCATTGTCGATTGTATCGAAGATCAACCCCGGCAAATCCCGCTCTTCGAGGATTCGCTGCCGAGCCGTATAGAATTCCTTTCGTTGGAAGTCCATCGGCTCGTCCCATTCGAGCAAGTGTTTCCGGGTCGAGAAGTTGCGCTCCTCCACTTTTCGCTGGGCTCGTTCGATTCCCTTGTTGAGGCGCTTGTCTTCCAAGCTGGTGCCCTCGGAGAACCCCAGACGCTCCATCATCTTGAGCATCCAGTCCGACATGAACAGCTTGAGCAGTTCGTCCTGCAGCGAAAGAAAGAACCGCGACGAACCCGGATCGCCCTGTCGTCCGGCGCGACCGCGGAGCTGATTGTCAATGCGCCGTGATTCGTGTCGTTCGGTCCCGATGATGTGCAAGCCGCACGGCACGTTGACGGGGCACACCTTTCGGCCCAGTTCCGGGAATCGTGGATCGAGCTTCGGCTTGAAGCAATGGGCGCAGTTCGTCGAGGGATCATATTCCTCGCACCGGATGCAACACTTCGTAACCCCCGGGGGATATAGGGCGTTCGCCGACAACCCCGGCGGAAGCTGGGCCGGAACCTTGCATTTCGGATAAACGACATTGAGTCCCAGTTTGATGTCCGTGCCGCGACCCGCCATGTTCGTCGCGATGGTCACGTTGCCGCGCGGCTTCTTATCGCTGCCGCTGGTGGGAACTGATGTCTCGCCAGCCTTGACAACGATGTCGGCTTCGCGAGCGTGGTTCTTTGCGTTCAATACTTCGTGTTCAATGCCATAACGATTCGTCAACGCCTTCGAGAGCTTTTCGGAGTTTTCGACGCTTGTCGTACCCACAAGCACCGGTCGTCCGTGCACGAGGTCACCTAGCAATTCGTCGTACGTCTCGACCATAAAGGCGATGACCTTACGGTCGCCGAACTCGGCCCCGTTGAACAGCCTCATGGCTTCATCGAGCTTCGACGTGTCCTCTCCGCGCTTGACGAGGATCGGGCGCAGCGCCTTGAAGACATCCGCCATGACGAACGGATCGGCCGGCCGGCCTCGCCGATGGACTTCGAAGATTTCATCCACGATGGCCTGATACTTCTGTTCGGTGTCCCGATACATGCGATCGTTGTGGTCGAGTCGGTTCACCGGACGGTTCGTGGGGATTTCGACCACGTCGAGGCGATAAATCTTGTCAAACTCCGTTGCCTCGGTGGCGGCCGTGCCCGTCATGCCCGCCTTGATTCGATAGAGCTTGATGAAATTCTGGATCGTAATCGTTGCCAGCGTCTGGGTTTCTTCCTTGACACGAACGCTCTCCTTGGCCTCCACCGCCTGGTGCAGTCCGTCCGACCATTGCCGACCGTGCATCAGTCGCCCCGTGAACGGATCGACGATGATGATTTGTCCGTTCTGGACGACATAGTCTTTATCACGCTGGTACACCTTGTGGGCCCGAAGGGCGTTCTCGATCAGGTGTGGCCACTCCATGTTGTTGCCGCTGTACAGACTCCCGACATCGAGTAACTCCTGTGCAATGGTAACGCCCTCATGCGTGACGGCTGCCTGCTTCCGTTCCATTTGAACAATGAAGTAACGGCGATACTGATCAGCCGGCGGCAGTTCAAGGATGTTGTTCTCGAACATCTGAATGGCTTCGACGTGGTCGTCAATGAGGAAATCCGGACCAAGCGTCGCGGACGACTCCTCGCCTTCGGCGGGCAGGTCGTCGGAAGCCGCCACCGCGTTGTCGACGTTTTTTGGCGTTGAAAGCTTCTTGCCCGTTGCCTTTTCCTTTGCCTTTTTCTCCCTGTAACCCAGGATGGACATCGCATCGCGCAATTTGGGAATGCCGTGGTCATCGCCTTCATACCGGGCGACCGTGCCTTGGACCTTGCGATCCCAGGTCGCCTGTCGCCGAACCAGCTCCGTCGCGACCTTGTCGGCTCGTGGATAGCGGGTCACGTCGTCGTGCGTCGGACCGGATATGATGAGAGGCGTTCTCGCTTCATCGATGAGAATCGAGTCCACCTCGTCCACGATCACGAAATCCAGCGGTCCCTGCACCTGATCCTGCAACTGCGTCTTCATGTTGTCGCGGAGATAATCAAACCCAAATTCGCTGTTGGTGCCATAAGTGATATCGCAGGCGTATGCGGCCTTGCGGATGCCCTCGCGCCCGCCCGAATCGACTTGCGCCTGAATGTAACCGACGCTGATGCCCACCAGTTCAAAAATCGGAGCCGCGAATTCCGCGTCGCGTTTTACCAGATAATCATTGACGGTGACGACGTGGACCTTTTTTCCCGACAACACGTTGAGAAAAGCGGCAAGGTGACAAACGATCGTTTTTCCTTCGCCTGTCCGCATCTCGGCGATTCGTCCCTCGTACAGCACGCGACCGCCGACAAGCTGACAGTCAAAATGTCGATGGTTTCTCGCCCGCCGCGACGCTTCGCGAAGTAGGGCGAATGCCTCGTGCGTCGCTCCCCGGCGATCCAGTTCCTCGTTGATTCTCACATTCCGTTTGCGATACTCGGCCTTGCGGTATTCCTCAAGCCGCTCACCCGGACTAAGAGTTTTCCACCATACTTCCAAAGGGGCGAATGCATCGTGAAAGGTAGCGCGTAGAGTCTCTGCACGCTCGCGAAGGTCCGAACTCAGTTCAGTTCGGATCCGCTGTCGCGCTGTTTCCTGCTCCTCCGGCGGCGCGCTCCCGTCGACTTCGCCAGCGATGCGCGTCGAAAAGCGGACATCAAAGCTGTCGCGAAACTTGCCTTCCTCGGCGTTGATGGGGCCGACCTGTCGCTGAAGCACCTTCAGCACGCGGTCATTGCGTGTCCCAAAGACCTTTCGAGGAAGAGACCAGACTTGTTTTCCCACGTTGGTGGCGACTTGGACGATAGACATACAGGGCACTCACTTTGAAAGACAATCATCGACGCTTTGCTTCCGATGGGCAAAAACTCCTTTTGCCGGATCGATTTTGCCCGATGGATTGGGTGGCCGCAGGCAAGGTGAAACGCTAGGGGCCGAAGCGGCTGCCGATACGAACCACTGTAATGATTCGCAACATGGCGGGATCCACCAGTGAGGCGATGAGCACCGAGGAACCGGCCGCCGCGCGCGTCGGATGGTCAATTGCCGAGGATTCCACTTGTTGAAATTGCAAATGCGGAGAAGGCAGGGAGAAAATCTCCGATTCGACCGTCGGTTGTCCAATGGACGATTCGAAGGAACTGATCGTCTGAGGTCGCGCGCTGGCTCCCCCATTCAGAGCGAGCAGCGTGATCGCCGTCGCGACGATTCGCCCGCCGCGACCGGCGTTTGCAAAAGTGACCCAAGCGAACTCATCCATGCGGCGGATTATACACGGTACGCCCCGTTACAAAAGCGACCCCCGCCGGCTGGTCTTACAACCGCCAGGCAGGGGTCGGGGGGATTACTTTCTTTACTTCGACGCTTCTGTCGCCGCGTCGGTCCAAAGCGCTACCGAGGGGTCTGCCGTCGTCGCACGCTTCTCATCGTGGCAAGTCCGAGCAACGATCCGAACAAGGCCATCGCCATGCCGACTCCGCAAACCGTCGGCGGCCGCTGCGTGTAGCTGGGCGGTGGCGGCTCCGGTGTCGGTCGAGGTTGTGGCGGCGGTGGCTCGATCGGCGTGCCGCGTTCAGTGACCACCACGGATTCCGGATTCGAAAAGCCGACAGCGCCCTTCGAATCCGTCAACGAAAGAACGACTGTATACGTCCCAACCTCGTCGAACAACCGCGTTACTACCGAACCCGTCAAAGTTTCAACGACCGCGCCGTCCAACGAGAAAGACCAGTCATAGGTTACCGGGTCTGCGTCTGGATCAAACGACAATCGACCATCGAAGGTCAATGTCAAGGGAACCACTCCGGTTCGAAGGCCGGTGGCGATGAGGGCGACTGGTGTTCGGTTTTCACCCGGCGCCAAAACTCGAATCGAGCGAGTCAGATCAACCGAGGCGTTGGCCTCGTCGCGGACCGTGAGCCTCGTCAGATAGGTTCCCGGTTCCGCAAACCGATGTGTGGCCGTCGCGGTTGCCGTGAACGCCGTTTCATCTCCGTCGCCGAAAACGAAACGATACGTCAGGTCGTCGCCGTCCGGATCCACCGAACCCCGCGCGTCAAACGTGAACAACTCATCGACAAACCCCTCCAGCGGAACGACGATCAGCGAGGCTGTCGGCGGTCGATTCGTTCCCGGTGGCGGTGTCGAGTCCGAGGACATCACGATCGTCTTCTGGGACGACGCCTTGTTCGGCGGCGTTTCCGCGTCCGAAACGGTCAAAGTGATCGTGTAACGTCCAGCCAGCGTGTACGTATGTTCAGCCGTGACACCGGTTGAACGCGGCGTTCCATCGCCCCATTCCCATTCGTACTTCGTGATTCGTCCGCCGGTCGGGCGATCGAAGGACTGGCTCGCATCCACCACAAACTTCTGGTTCAACACGGGCTGAGCCGGGGATACCGTAAACAACGCGCGCGGCGACGAATCCGTCTGACCTGCTGATGAAACCGTGATCGTGGTTCCCGGCCAAGTCGCGGATCCGCCTCGGTTATCCTTGACCACCGCTGTTGGTTTGAAAGTAGCCGAGGTCTGTCCGGCCGCCAGTGTATACGTGTGCGAAACACTTCCGTCGGTGGCCGGTGGCTTGCCCGTCTTGGCGGGATAGGTCTCCTTGGCCGACCCGTCACCCCAGTTCCATTCCACGGATAACGTATCGTTCTCCGCATCCGTCGAGTTCTTGGCATTGAACACCACGACGAGCGGACTGTTGCCTTGTGACGTTGAGAACGTGACGTTCGCGACGGGGTTCGTGTTGCCCACGCTGATCACCAGCGTATCCGTCGAGCTCTTTCCACCCGGGTCGGTTACCGTCAGCGTCGCGGTGAACAGACATGGATTGGCGTTCGTGCAAAGTGTTCCATCGGCCTTTCGCGTGTACAAGTGCGTTGTTTCACGAAGAATGCCCGGTGTGCGTTGATCGTTGGCGGTGATTCCATCACCGAAGTTCCACTGGTAAATCAGCTGGGACGCGGGCGTCTCCGCGTCACTGGAATCCGAACCGCTGAACGAAACCGTCAATGGAGCCGGGCCGCTCGATGGGGTGCCCTTGATCACCGCCTTCGGAGAATTGTTGATGACTTCAATATCCACCGCAGCTTCGCCGAATCGTCCATTGGCGGTATTCGTCGCTCGAAGAACGACCGTGTATTTGCGAGCCTGAGTAAACGTCCGCTGTACCTGGGCGCCGGTCTGCGTCGCGGAACCGTCGCCGAAGTTCCATGTAAACGTCAGTGGCTGGCCGTTGGGGTCTCGCGATCGCCGGGCGTCAAAGGTCACAGTCAGCGGCGGCAGGCCGGACAACGGCGATGCATCGATGATGGCCGTGGGATTCTCCGAGATTTGGCCGCTGGTCAGCGTGACAGCCGCGCTCGGGGCAGTCAGCCCCGTCGTGGTGAAAGTAAACGTATCTCCTACCGCTCCCTTGCCCAGCGCTCCTCCGCCGGCAGCGATAGTGAACTTTACTTCACCGTCGCAAGAAGTGTACTGCGTCCCGGTCGTGGCACAACGAGCGCGATTGGCGCACGTCGCGGGCAGTTGTTCATTGCAAAGCGAGGCCGACACGTCGCCGTCGGGGACTGGCTGCGTCAGCGAACTTCTGACTACCCAGCGACCGTTTACCGAATCGACACACTCCGCCACCCATGTTTCCGAGCGAGCCTTCCCATCATGCGTCACCACACCGTTCGCGATGGTCGACACGTCTACGGCGACGTCGGATTTGTTAAGTTTGGCCGTTCCTTCGTTGTTTCTACCGGCGCGAGGCGTCGTCAGTTTCAACTCCGTACCGTCTGACCCCGATCCCGGGATCAAGTCGGCAAAGATAAAGTACCGCCCGTCGGCCAGACCGGCGACATTCCAATTGATACTCTGAAGCAATGTGCCCGGGCTCGTTTTCTTCAAAAGGCCGATCGGGGTTCCGTCGCTCTGCTTCGGGGTCGAAGATTCAACTTTCGTGTAAAAATAGCGAACAGTCGTGCCGCCGAATACGTCTGTAACCTCCGACCGAATCTGGAAATTGGAGCCGACTGTAACTCCTCCTGGAGGATTGACGAATCGAAGCCCCGGAATGCTCGTTGGCGTCCAATTAAACGTGGCTCGAACGGAACCGTTGCCATCAGGAACTATATCAGTGACCTCAAGCCCGGTGCAGGAATTCAAGGTCCACCACTCGGCTGCCGGCAACGTGTTGCAATCGAAATCCCGCTTGTTTGTCGAACCCGGCCAAACGTCTCCGGCGTCGCCGCGATTGTCGCAAACGTCCAATTGGGACAATCCGTCTGCTTGCACGATATGGTAAAGAAATCGGTCGCCGATACGCTGCTGCGCCGGAAGCGCTTCTGGGTTCGATCCGACATCGGTGTGCATGATCAACATGCCCGCGCCGGGAAGGTTTTCGTCAAAACCCAATCCCGCCGACCAGAAATAAAACTTCTCGCCAGCGCGATCTTCGTTCTCGAAGAAATAGTAACTATTGTCGCGAATGAACTCGGCGCTTGGCAGAGTGATCGTCTTGCTTACACCCGGCGTGAGCACCGTCGCCAGATCGACGGCTTCAATCCATTGCGTCCCGTTGCGTTCCTTCAGCGGACCTGATGGATGAACCAGCCCGCCGTCTGCCATAATATCCCATGCTCCGACCGGGCAGTTTTCAATGATCGGAGGCTGGTCATAAATGTCGTAATCGTACAGGTCTGGAAAATTCTCCCACGAATGCAGGTATTCGTGGGCTGAATAAGCGCTTTGGAACCCACCAGTTCCTACATTTCCTTCTGACGTGCCGTTCAAGCTGATGACCAAGTCATGAAACCAGATATTCCAGTTATACCGGGGAGTTCCGGGCGCGGACGGAAACGTCGAATCAACGAAGTTTGGATCGTTCAGGCCGTCCTCGTTATGAATCGGGTAAAAACCCGGTGCCTCCAGGAAATCAAATCGAATGTGCGCGTCGTTTGGCAATAGTACAATGCCCGAGTTAAGACCCTTGACCGCTGACAAGTGAAATCCGCCATTGGGCCCACTGCTTCCGGCCAAAAACTCTCCGCCATACACCCGATCCAGGCTGACCGGGTCAACGAAGTCATCAAAGTCAATGACATCGTCCAGGATCTGAATGCAATCCTCCAGGAGCCTTCGACGATTCCACGGATAATCCGTTCCCGTGCCTCTTGGGCGATTCGGCGTCGTGCTTCCTTCACTGTGATCAGCCACATAGTTTTCAGAACCCGGTGGTGTGGTTTCGCCGAGATCGATCAGACCATCCAGGTTATAGTCGCGAAACCCAAGGTTGGCTCCCGAAGGACTCGCGTATGGATGATACCCGTACGCCTGTTGCCAAGCCGTGCCGTCGTTGAATGGCGGAGCCGTGCGCCAGGTCAGCGCTTCAATCTGCAATTGGTTTCCGGCGTCGCGACCAAGATTGCCGTGCAAGCCGGTCGCATACGGCCCGGCCGCTGGGATGATCCCATCCGGGGCACTGCCCGAACCGTCATTTCGACCTCGATCATGACCGAAAATGCTGTCGTTAAACGGCGACGTGACTTCTCCTAGATTCTGATCTCCCTTGCGGTGGTATTTGGACGACGGCATGTCGTCGAACTCAACCCAGCCGTCGTAAACGGTCAGAGCGGCCCCGATACCATTGGATTCTTCCGGGAGAATCCTTCGATTGCACGTTTGTTCGAAGTTTCCGCAGATACCTGTCTGGAATGCAACGAGACGATCATTCGCACCGCACCCGACCCACCCCGTTCCATTTCCATTGGTTCCCCCTCGATTGGCCAGGAACATCCGGCGCTGCGACAGTTCTTCTTGCGTGGCCGGGGTCGCTTCAAGCACTCGCGATTCCCATCGTGGCGGATCAGCTCCGTTATAACGGTCGCGCCATGCGGATTTGTACCAGGTTGGCTCCGGCGTCGTAAACAAGACCTGAAGTGGTACGCGCACGCGCATCTTGTTGCTCGGTCCTTCCGTCCAGGAGTCGGGTGGATTGTATTCAGCGTGTTCGCCTGCCGGGCAGGCTTTCGCCAGAACGCCGCCTCCGGGCAAAGGCACGGCGCGGCACGGTTCGCCATCGGAACATAGGCACTCCAGCGGCGCCTTGTTCAACGGATCATGCACGCCGCCGATCGTCCGAGTCGTTCCGTAACCAATGACCTTGGCGACGGGGCCGGGAAAATTCTCGGACACCATCGTAGGTGAGATGCGGTTTTCGCAAACCACGGGCGGATCAGTCGGCAAGACCGGTGTGGCCGGCTTCGCGACGGCCACGCCGTTTTCAAAAGGCTCCACAATATCCAGAGCACCGTTGCCGTTAGCGTCATGATATTCACACCGAGCGACCGGGACACGTAATGGGTTGAGCGGGATACAGCGTGTCCCTTGATTCGTATCGGCACAGCAAGGATCAAGATTGTCCCCGGCGCAGGTAATGACTCCGGCAACGCATCGATTCTCGGGGCTCGTAATCTGGCATTCGTCGGGAATCGTGTCGGCGGTTGGTACGCAAGCGTCTCCGGTTGCCTGAACCGGGCTGCGATCAAAACTCTTGCCGCAAAACTGTCTCGCCGGGTCGTTGGCCGCAACCCATCCGGTTTGCGTGCATGCTGCGGATCCGCAGTCAATATCACAAGCGTCTGGAATCAAATTCCCATTGCAGTCGTTGACGAGGATGTTATTCCGGATGTTCCAAAACGTCGGGGGGCAGGCGTTTTGAGTTGGAAACGCCTTGCATCCAGGTGCATTCGATCCGTTCGGACAACAATCCGGATTGGCATCGTTATCCGAATCGCGCAAGTAAACACAATCTTGAGCATTCTCCGGAATGCCATTGGAGTTAAGGTCGACCCAGGGACCAAGATTGTCCGGACGGCCGTCCTCGTTCCAGTCCATTAAGTTAGTGGCCTCGTCCAGTCCATCCCAACGACCGTCGCCGTCCATGTCGAGAAAGCGCTCGCCCGGAGTCCAGACATCATCCCCTCTCACGGTCTTCAGCTCGGCGCCCCGGGCATAGGCCGGATTCTCGTCTACCAGGAACGGACCATCGTCAGCGCCCTCGGGATTACCGGTTAGGTCGACAATGACCGCCGCTTTTTTGTTGTCAAACTTTTCACCACGGCCGTATTGATAGTTTCCGTCGAAATCCAGATCGACGAAATTGCCCGGCGAAACGCGCGGAAGTATCGCCCAGGGCAGCGAAATCCAATCCGTGACTTTCCCGGTGATCGTCACGTCCCCATAGCTGATCTCTTCCCAATATTCCGCAAAGGAATCGATGCCCGGATTGATCTTGTCGAAATACTGATTGCGGATGAGTTGAGGGTTAGGCAATCCGCCCGGCGGAAGTCCGTTGTTGTATTGCTTAGGCGACGTGGCCAGAATCACCAGAAACTTGCGCTCACCGGCCTGCGCCATGGACGACAACTGGCCGAGAAGGCCGCCGGTGAGCATGGCAAGGCCGAGACTCAGACCCTTCGTTCGCTGCATGTAACACCGCATCATCGAACCGTTACCTTTCGGTGCACGCACCCCTGTTTGGGAATATCACTTTCACTTCGGCGGATCGATCCATCAAATATCAACCTCGGAGCGAACGGGCATCGCGACGGTTTTTCCTTGGCCGTCGCCTTTCGATGCTGTCCATGGTTCGGGTGGGTCATGCCGCGAGGGCACGCTGGGGAGAGGGGCGTGATCGGCTCCTCGATACTACTAGACCAATGCGTCCCCGTCGACCCTTCCTGCCCCGAAACGACGGGTCGGCCGCAGGGCCGCTGACCTCATCCCGGCTCTAATCCTATCGCTCCAACCACGTGTCTGTCAACCAAAACCGGACTTCGTTAACGATAGGCGGCTACGCAACTTAGGTTATCGGGTGCGCGCTCCGTCATGTACCATCACTTTTCAGTTGCGCGACAAGAAAAGGCCACGATTGGACAACGACTTTCCCGGCTACGCCTCCGCAACCGGGTCCGAAAAAGCGCCGCCCACGTCGTTAGGGAACGTTCGAGCCGTAGAGGAGAAACGCCTCGCCGCCGTTTTGCACGCCGATTCCTGTACTCGGATCACGTCGCGGATCGGCCAGAACGGAACCGATGAGCAAATCCGCCCGTCCGTCGCCGTCCACGTCTCCGGCGGTTCCAAGTCCACGAGAGCGTCCGCGACCCTGTTTGGCGGTGATCCCGCCCGCGGCGAGATCGCCGGCGTCGCCTCCGCCGATCCGGTCTCCCGCCCGTCGCCCGGCGATGATGAGTCCGCGCAATCGGCTCGTGCCAAGCTGATCCACACCGATCGTGACATCACCAAGAGAGCAGGCAACGCCGTTTGCGCATTCCGACGAAGTCGTGCACGAGGTCGTCGTCCCCTCGCACCGACGAATCTGATCGAATCGATTGCTGCCGTAGATTAGGTAAACGAGTCCGGCTTGGCGAAGCTCGTCGTCGCCCGGAACTTCGTCGCGCCTGCCGTCGAGATCCACATCGACCCCCAGCGTATTCAGTGCATCCATGCCGTCGTTGGGATCGGCATCGAACCGGGGCGAGGCCTCGGGCGCCGCGACAAGCAGATCGCTGATGCCGTCACCATCCACATCGCCGGCGTTGGCGACATTAAAGCCGAACAAGCCCCTTTCTCCGCCGACGGTGTTACCCTTGATTCGAGCGGCTACTGGACCTCCGCTTGCGGTACGGCTTTGCGAGAGCAGCGCCTGCACCGTCGCGCCGCCAGCCTGACTGACAATCCCCGTTCCACCGAAAAGAATGATGACCTCACCGGTTCCGCCGTCGGCATTGGGACTGCCGATGACCAGATCGGGAATTTTGTCTCCGTTGAAATCGAACCCGCCCGCCAGGCTGGCACCCAGTCCGTCGGGAGTGCCGGTGGTCACCAAAAGCCCATCCAAACGGTCCGGGTTGTTCGGCGCCAAGCCCAGTTTGTTGAGTACGAAAGCACCCTCAAGACCGCCGATTTCGCCGGGTGCCCGCCGAAACGCAATATAAACGCGCCCTTGTCCTCCGCTGGCGCTCGGTGCTCCGATGGCTATATCCGGACGCGAATCGCCGTTGAAATCTGCGATGGCCAAGAGGTTCTGAATGCTGTCGCCCGTGTCACCGGCCAAACGTGTGGCTCCAAGAGCCTCAGTCCGGCCATCTCCACAATGGCTGGTAAACCCACAAACATATTGATGCGGACGAGGAGGGGTGCCTGGAAACGCCGGATCGGGTCCCCACAGATTGCGGCTGTTGGTAATGTAGGCGAGACCAGAGCCGGTAATGGTGCTCGTGACACCCTCAACTTCAAACGGCTCGGCCGCGCGACCCGGAGCGCTGATGATGAGATCCGACCGCTGTTCAGGTCCGGACGGAAAGCTGACGGTTAACGACGTACCCAACCGGTCGCCCACGTCGAAACCAAGGATCCTCGCGCCGAACGGTTCGAGCGGCTGACCCGTCGTGGGATAGAAACCGGAACCGGCATCAAGCTCAAAAAATGGGCTGACGGCGTCTTCGCCGGCGGGAATACAGGCCGGAATCGCATATTGCGTGCGGCAATTCAAGGCTGATTCATTGGCACCCGCGGCAACGGGCGTGAACCCGACCTGCTGCCATAGCGGGGGCGCGAGCAGCGCGCTAAATCCAACACCCGGACCCACAATGGTGTCCGCGACGGTATCCGTTCCGTTTTCGCATCCGGCCGGAACCGGCGGCGTGCCGCCCGGATTGCCGGCGTTGAATCGCCTCCGATCTTCTATTGCGTTCGCTGCCAGACCGGGCGTTACCGTCTGATTCGTGAATCTGCGCCCGACCAAATCAAGGTTGATCACGGGTATCCCCGATGTCGGATCTTCCAGCAATCCATTCGTGCTACTCAAAATCACCACACCGCCGGTGAGGAATTGCCCGGAATACTCCAGTGGTCGGCATTGCGCGCCGACCGTCGGGGGAAGGCATTCGACCGCCTGCACACGGGAGTTCGTCCGCGGGAACCCGAAGGCCAATTCACTTCGCCCGTCATCATCGGCATCCGGTATGGCTGTCACGTCGGCCAAACCGTCGGTTTCACTGGAGTTCCCAACGGTCCGCACGCCCGTCAGCGTCACGCCGCGTAGCGTTGACGTTCCGACCGAGTTAAGGCTGAACAGCCCCTTCAATCGCTTGGTGCCCCGTTCGCCGTAGATCAGATACGCCTCACCCGATCCCACGCCACTGGGATTGACGAAAAACGGTTTGCCGTATCGCGCAGAAATCACGAATTCGTCCAACCCGTCGTCATCAAGATCGCCCGCCGAAGCGAACGCCGTGCCGGCGTTGTCCTCGAAGTTCACGCCGCCAAACACCGCCCCGTCGACACGAGGGTTGGTTTCGGCAATGGCGCCCAGCCAAATGACGGGCGGCAGGGAGGACACCCGCAAATTCCGCGGAGCAGTCTGCTGCACCGTCGCGCCGTCCTTGAGATTCAGACGCACGGTAAGCTGAAAAAGTCCTGGGTTGGCGCTTGAAAAGGTCGCGGCGCGAAGGCTGATCGCGGCGCCCTGAAGAACGGAGATCTCGGCGCCAAACGGCAGCCCCGAGGCGTCCACTGTTTGCGCGAACACGTCAACCGTCCCGGAAGCGCTCGGCGCATTGGATGTCCACTTGACGTTGACTGCCGCGCCGGGGGCGACGGATAGCGATGTATTCGGATCGGTCACTGTGAGCGATACGTTGCGTACGACGGTGAGGCGTCCCGCCGAATAGGCCGTCACCGGATTGTTGATGCCATCACGAATCGTCGCTCCGATGTAATAGGTTCCCGCCGGCACGCCAGCCGGAAACGCCAAGCTTGTCGTGGCGCTGGGCAATTCGTCATCAATGAGCGTGAATCCATTCGTGACATTCGTATCGGCATCATAAAAGACCTCGATCGTTCCGCTGGCGCCCGGCTCAAAGATCGCGCCGACGAATCGAATCGTGAACGGATCATCCCGATACAACGATACATCCGTGTTTGGAGCAGTGATCGAGATGGTCGGCGGCGTCACGCCGTCGGCGGTCCGAACACGGATGACCGGCGTTGTGCCGGTAGAACCGGGCAAGGTCACGATTCGATCAGTCTGACCCGCGGCCACCGTCGCCGAGATCGAGGAACCGCTGTCCGTTGCCGCCAAGCCGAGCGTGTAATCATCCGAATCCAAATCCGTTGTTTGCAGGGTAAACGCGCCCACATTGCCGCTTCCCACGGCGATTTGCGTGCCGAGCCGATCGGGCGGGACCGTTCTCGAATCGCCGCTGGAAAGATAGAACAGTCGCCACTGAACCTGGCCTTCGGGGTCCCGGCAATCGAAGGATACGGTGACAGCCGTTCCTTGCTGAACAACCGTGACCGGGTCGACCGGTTGAATGAACGCCGGATCGGGCGATCCCTGCACCTGAATGACGGCCTGGCTCTCGGCCCTTTTTTCAACGCCGTCTTGAACATAAAGAATGCCAACGCGGAAGAAACCCACCCCGGCTTCTTCAGGGTCAAAGTCGAAGAATCGATTGGTGCCGGTCAAGAGTGCCGTCGCCACGATCGCGGGATCGCCAATCGGAGCGCCACCCGGACTCAAGTCGGCCACCGGGAGCCGAAAACCTCGAACGTCGGTCGCGCCGGTGGAGACGTTGTAGCGCACCTGGACAGGGGGGTCGAGCATCGACACGCCAAAACTTGACGAGGGCGTGACGATTTCGGCACGAATGCCGCCGCTCCCGCTTCCGCCGTCGCCCCCTCCGTTGTCATTATCCGGCGGAGGGACGACGCCAAACCCGGGGCAACCCCCGATGGTGAGCGACAATAGAAAAAACGACGCCGCAATGGCGCGTCGTCCGAACCTGGAATCAACTTTCAGCGGCATCAACTTCATAGCCTCATTACTCCGAAGATCGCAAGGCGTGATTCACCGGGACGACCCGCCAACGCGGGGCAGACCGATTATGCTTCACATCCGAAGCTTGCCTGTGATTCGGCGTGTGCGGATGCAATTCCCACTCCGCCGCCGACCCTCACGGGCTGCGGAGTTATACGGGTTCGCCAAGCGACCTGTCAACCGAAACTGCCTCGAAACCATGCGACAGCCTGCGCTTTGTATCACTCCGAGCGACAACGATCGCCATGCCGCCGACATTGTCACTTCATGGAAGAGAACTACAATGGCCAAAAGTGGTTGAAGCGTTGTGAATTGGTCGCTTCGAGGCGTCTCGTTATTCCTTCGAATCGGACAGTCATCGGTATCGCCCAGGCGTTGCCCACTCCCATCCGCATGGACGGTCGCCGAGTGCTCGTCGTCGGTCTGGGGCGATTCGGCGGCGGCGTCGGGGTCACGCGCTGGCTCGTGGGGCAGGGGGCACAGGTCACGGTGACCGATCAGGCCGCCGCAGACTCCCTCGTCGAATCGCTCGACGCCATTGCGGATTTGTCGCTCAATTTGCATATCGGAACCCACAGCAACCTTGCCCTCGATCAATTCGATCTGGCCGTCATCAATCCGGCCGTCCACAAACCTACGTCGGGATTATTTGCGGAAATCTTGCGCCGAAAAATCCCGTGGACCACCGAAATGAATCTTTTTTGCGAGCGCTGCCCGGCACGGGTCGTCGGAATCACGGGAAGTTTCGGAAAAAGTACGACCTGTGCGATGCTCGCGGAGGTACTCGAAGCGGTTCAAGCGGCAGGTAAGGCATCCTATTCCGGCGTGCACTTGGGAGGCAATATCGGCCGCTCATTGTTAGGCGAATTGCATGTCATGCACCCCACGGATCTCGTGGTGCTTGAGATGTCCAACGCCCAACTTGAGGATATTTCGGCGATTCCGTGGTCACCCCTGCTGGCCGCAATAACCAATCTGTTCCCACAGCATCTCGACCGGCATGGTTCGTTCGAGGCCTATGTTGCAGCGAAGTTGAACCTTGTGCGAGGACGCGCCGCGGACTTCCCGGTGATAGTCGGTGACGTCGCGGCTGATGCGGAGCCTTGGGTTCGCGACGCGGTAGGGGATATGACAAGAATCATTCGCGTCGAGCATCCCACGCCGCCGATTCAGCTTTCGCTTTTGGGTCGACACAATCGAATCAATGCCGCCTGCGCCTGGACGATTGCCCGAACGCTGGGTTTGCCCGATGAACTGGTTCGCGATGCGCTGACGGAGTTTCGTGGTTTGCCGCACCGGCTCGAAATGGTGCGGACGGTCGATGGCATTCGATTTATCAATGATTCAAAGTCAACCGCGCCGACGGCGACGATCTCAGCCGTCGAAGCGGTCGCCGAGTCCAACCCACGGATCAGCGGAGGCACGAATCACGTCGGGCACAGGACCGATGAGGCCACACTCATCGTCATTGTCGGCGGTCAGAGGAAGGATGTTTTACTGACTGAATGCTCGAATCTTCTCGCGAACGTTTGTCGAGTGGTCATCTGTTGCGGCGAATCCGGTCCGGCCATGGCGGCTGCGGTACGAAACGCCATGCCGGCGGATGCCGCCGACTCCGTCCGCGTGATCGAGACCAACGATCTCGACGAAGCGGTCGCAGCGGCGAAACGTGCCGCTCGACCCGGCGATGTCGTGCTTTTTTCGCCGGGTGCGCCGAGTTTCGATGGCTACGTCAATTTCACCCAGCGAGGCGCCCATTTCGTCGAATTGGTTCGAGCCTTGTAAGCCGTCATTCAACGGACCGGCGACACTCTTTGAGACGATGCGATGTTTTGGGCCAGGTCCCCGGCAAGGGACTCGACGACGAGTTGCACGTTGGCGTTGAGGCCGAGCTGTCGTTCGGCTTCGGCGATCCGATGGATGGCGGCGATACACTCATTCGGCATCCAATTCTTGTTGGATCCGTCGGCATTATGCCGAAGGAACTCCGCGAACCTGTCGGAAACCAGCCGAAATACGACGCCAAGTCCGCGCCGCGTGGCTTCGGTTTCAGTGATGTCCGGGTCGCGTTTGCGGAATCGCTCACCCGCCGTTTTGGACTCGCCGGTCACGAGCTCTACGAAAGCGACGGGACGAAATCGATCGGGCCGATCGAGAAGCTTGACGACGCGCTCGTGAAGGAAAAAGAGCTCGTCATCGGCGCATTCAACTGCCCGCCCGAGGCTTCCATCGGCATGGGCGGCGCACCACAAAACCTGCGCATTCGAGAGGTTAGGACGAAGCGAGAACAGCTTGTCGCGGATGAAGCCAGTCGGCAGCGCATCGAATCGTATCACCTGGCATCGTGACAGAGTCGTCGGAAGCAATTCATTCAGCGAGACCGCAAGCAGTATGAGAAACGTCCTGCCGGGCGGCTCCTCCAGCGTCTTGAGCAGGGCGTTCTGCGCTTGCGCGGTCATCGTGTCGGCTTCGCGCAGAAGAAACACCTTGGCTCGGTTGCGCATCGGCGTGAGGCCGACTTTTTCGATCACGAAATGCCGCAAAACGTCTACGCCCAGATCAAGTCCCTTCCGCTTGCGTACGTCGGCGTCGGGATGTTCTCGATTAAGTTGTCGATAGACGATATGCAAATCGGGGTGGGTTTCGGCGACGACCATTCGGCAGTCATCACACGCGCCGCATCCGTCCCCGATCGGCTTGGCGTCTACGCCGTCCGAAGTCCGCTCGACGGATTGCGCGCACAAGACCAATTGAGCGAAACCGCGAGCGAACGACTCTTTGCCGACCCCGTCCGGGCCATGAAAAATATAGGCATGGGGCAGGCGACCGCGTCTGATCGCTCGCTGAATGAGTCGCCGGGCATGAGGCTGATGTTGAACGTCAGCCAGCGACACGGCTCAACCCCTCCGTGATTCGCCGATACACGGTCTCAACGTCTCCCGACGCGTCCACCACGATGACCGGTCGAGGATAGTACGACGGCAGCTCCTGAAACAACTTGCGCACCCGCCGATGAAAATCGATCGGTCTCGCTTCCATCGCGTCGGGTGAAGCGCCGGCAAACAGCATCGACTGATCGCCGTCGGCCTTTCGGTTGCGCCCGACATGTTGCGCCTTGCGGCCGATGCGCTCGAACCCTTTTTCCGGATCCACATCGAGAATCAACGTCACATCCGGCCAGAGATCGTTCAGCGCGTAACGGGCAAGTTCAATTACTCGGCGCGGATCAAATCCCGCAGCCCCCTGATACGCGCAGGTAGAAGACACGAACCGATCGCAGAGCACAGTCTTGCCGGCCGCAAGAGCCGGACGAATTACGTCGGCGACGAGCTGCGCCCGCGATGCCATGAACAGCATCGTCTCACAATTCACGTCCATCGTACTGAGGTCGTGATCGAGTAGAATCGAGCGAATTCGGTCACCGATCGGTGTCCCGCCCGGATCGCGACACGAAATAACGTCGACCCCCAAAGCGGTCAAATCGGATTCAAGCCGTCGGTGATGCGTGGACTTTCCCGCGCCGTCGGGTCCGTCGAGGACGATGAACCGACCGCGAAGCGACTTGAAAATGGCGTCATTCCCCGGCACGAGAACTCTTCAATGGTGCTAACGTCAGGAACGCGGATCAATCCCGATCAGGAGCCAACGGTGAGCCGACGTCGACTCTCCTCAAAAACCTCCGCCGCATTGTAGCTCGATCGCACGAACGGCCCCGACGCGACGCTGACAAACCCGAGGTCGCGGGCAATTGCCCCAAGCTCGTCGAATTCCTCGGGGTGATAATAACGAACCACCGGCGCGTGACGGTCGAGCGTCGGCTGCAAGTATTGGCCGATGGTCAGCACATCGCAACCCACCTCGCGCAAATCGTGAAACGTCTGACGCAATTCCTCCATCGTCTCACCCAATCCGACCATCAGCCCGGACTTGGTCAAAATGTGCGGCGCGAGGTCCTTCACGATCCGCAGCACGTCCAGCGATCGACGATATTTGCCCTGCGGACGAAATGCCGGCGTCAATCGTTCGACCATTTCGATGTTGTGGTTGTATAACTCCGGAGCGGCCTCGCACAGCACCGCGATGCATTCTCGGCGCGCGTGAAAATCGGCCGGCAACACTTCGACCGTCGTGGACGCGCATCGATCGTGAATCGCCGTCACGCATTGGGCAAAATGCGTCGCGCCTTCGTCCCTCAGATCGTCGCGGGCGACGGCCGTAATCACCACATGCCGCAGGTTCAGCTTCGCCACGGCACCAGCCAGCCGATCCGGCTCGTCCGCGGCGGGCGGGTCGGGCCTGGCTGTCTCCACCGCACAATAATGACACCGCCGCGTGCACTTGTCGCCCAGAATCATGAACGTCGCGTGACGCTTCGACCAGCATTCCGAAAGGTTTGGACACTTGGCTTCCTGGCAAACCGTTGCCACCCCGCTAGACGCCACAACGTCGACCGTGTGCCCGAAATCTCCGCGTGGCAGCGGTCTTTTTAGCCACGGCGGCAATCGCCGAGCCGGCGGGTCAGCCTGTTTCGAAAGCACGGCCAGCTGCATGCGTCGGCGATCCTCTAGAAGTTCGTCTCGCGTACTCAGAAAGTTCAATGTCTGCAACCGAATTATAACATGGGATGTTCTTCATGGAATCTCCAGATACGAGGCGCGCCGCGATTATCATTGAACCTGAGGAACGGAAATGGCCTACGGACATGTTCCCGACGCACGGAACTTCCCGCCACCAACAACGGGTGGCGACGCAGAGTGGTTGGGATCGCCAGCTGGTGCCATTGCCTTTCGAACGGAGACCAGGTTTGGCAACCGAATCAACAATGAATCCCATCGGATCATCTCCTCGCGCAGCAGGCGGAGTTCATTACGGCCGAACGTCGAGGAAGGCGTTCGCCCGCGATAGCGGCCGATCAGCACCTGTATGATTCGTAACGATTGACGCTCGCCCTTGTCGTAACTCCTCTTGGCTCAACGAAGGAAATCCCGGCGATTGCGAGTGACCGAATCGGTAAGGGTCACAATGGCTTAATCGCGCCCGTCGCGTCGTCGATAAGTGGTTTTTTTTCGGCAGGACTCCGTAAACCTCGGGGTCGTCGATACTAATTGTACACAGCCACCGGTCGGATTCGAACCGACGACCTGCGGTTTACAAAACCGCTGCTCTGCCAACTGAGCTACGGTGGCATTCTTCGAGCCAATCGACGCTACTCGATGCAATGGTGAGCCACAAGTGCCGCCGTTCAGCGCCATCGGGTATAGGAGTTTGGGCAGGTCTCACGATAACATCGACTTACGACCTTGACACGGCTTGTTTCATCGGAGCCTGGAGTCGTCCGCCTGTACTCGTTTCCGCGTTTCCATTTATCGTCTTCACAAGCCGACGGAATCTGTCACGGCGTTTGAACGATGAGCGACAAGGACACGGACCAATTGCATCCGCCGGATTCTCAGAACCAAAGTGAACGGCGGGCCGGTTTACGCAAGGAGTTTTTGCTTGGATGTCATTGACCTGGCGTTAGGGACACGCACGCGCCAGGCAAGACCCGCAAGTTCTAGGCATCGAATGACGAAATAGCTTAAGTCAAACTCCCACCAGCGCAAGCCATGGCGAGCGGAGGCCGGAAAAGCATGGTGGTTGTTGTGCCAACCTTCGCCGAGTCCAAGAATGCCGCAGATAACATTATTGCGACTTTCGTCGTCACTCTGAAATGGACGCTGCCCCCAAAGGTGGCATACCGAATTGATGCTCCACGTCAGATGGTGGATGAGGAAAATACGAACCAGTCCTCCCCAGATAAAACCTAGCAGCGCACCAAGCCAGGTCCCGGAAATCGCGCCGCCGAGCACGGTGGGAATGAGAAGCCCAAGCACGACCCAAAGAGGGCAAAGGTGATTGGCGACACGGAGGAGTTTGTCTCGGTACAAGTCACGAACCAATCGACCAAGATTCGGCGGATCGGGAGTAAACATCCACCCCATATGCGCATGCCAGAGGCCTTTGAGCACGCCCAGCGTCCCTCCGCCAAAACCATGTGGGGAATGCGGATCTTCCGCCTGATCGCTGTTCTTGTGATGCCAGCGATGGATCGCCGCCCATTTGAACATTGGACCTTCCACGGACATCATTCCCAAGGCGGCCAGTGCGAACTTCAACGGGCGTACCGTCTCGAAGGACCGATGCACGAAAAGGCGATGAAAGCCAACGGTAATGCCGAGACCGGTGGCCAGGTACATGCCAGCCAAAAGGCCAAACTCGACCCAGCTGAATCCCCAGCCCCACATGCCAACTATGGCCACAACCACGCCGGCAAACGGGATCAGCACACCAAAAAAGGTCGTAATACGTTGAGATAGAGTTGCCTGCGCCGAAACGACGATGCTGTCATCAACCATGGATTCTCGCGTTGAACAATAGAGCAATACAGCCGTCTCACCGGCTCTGCCGCACGGTGAGTTAGATGGAACACAAAAACAGGGAGAGGCCGCGAATGCAGCCCCTCCCCTTATGAACGACATTCATTATTTAGTATCGGCGTCTACCACCGCCACCACCACCTCCGCCATATCCGCCACCGCCGCCGCCGCCGTAGCCACCGCGTCCGCCACCACCGCCGCTGCGGCTCTCCTTGGGCTTGGCTTCGTTGACCGTCAGCGCACGACCGTCGTGTTCTTGGCCATTCAATGCATTGATGGCGGCCTCCGCCTCCGAATTCGAGCTCATCTCGACAAAGCCGAAGCCCTTGCTCCGGCCACTGTCGCGATCCATGATGACCTGGGCCGATTCAATCGTGCCGTGCGGTGAGAACAGCGTCTGCAAATCCGCGTCTGTCATCGAGTAACTTAGATTTCCCACATACAACTTTTTGCCCATCGTAGATTTCTCCGAACAGGGGCGATACGACCCGGCGTTTTCTTTCAGGGTCATCGTGAAAGTGGCCGAACAGACGGCCCATTGGCAGGAGCGGCGAGAAAGGCAATTGCCGTGAGGCCCTGATACGAGCGCCACGACCCTGAAGCCGGTCGTCAGATCCAACCTGTGGGTATTGTACCGAGGAGTGTCCAAGTTGCAACAGCGATGCCTGATCCAGAAGCGGCCTTTGCGTTTTGAGGGTCGAAATCTATGTCCAGGTTGGCGAAACAAACAAGTTCATAATTCTTGACAGCGCCCCGTTGATTCGCTAGTTTGCCCATTGGTCTTCGAGGATTTGGCGCGGGCGAATTAAGAGCTACTGTACAAAAGAGTTTCGCCTGTTGAACGTGCACAGCGTCCGTGCCTTGTGCGGACGGAAGGATCAACAATGCATCCCGTAAAGAAAATCTCCAAAACGCGCACTCGCTCACGGCGCGCCCATCATGCCCTGCAACCGGTTAACCTCGTGGCGTGTCCAAAGTGCGGCAAGCCCAAACTGCCTCATGCGTCGTGCGCTGTGTGCGGATATGTCAGCGGCAAGACGATGCTCACGGTGGGCGAGAAAGAATCCTGATGGCCATCAGAGTCGCCGTCGACGCCATGGGGGGGGATCACGCACCGTCGGCGATTATTCGCGGGGCAGTTCAGGCAATCGCGCAAGATTCTGATCTGGAGGTCATTCTGGTCGGCGATGAGGGCACTGTCCATCGCGAACTTTCCGCGATCGGCTCCGGCTCCGAAAGTGCGCGGATTCGCATAGTCCACGCCTCGCAAGTCGTCGGCATGGATGAGGCGCCGGTCGACGCACTCAAAAGCAAAAGGGATTCGTCTCTCGTTCGAATGGCCGAACTGGCGGCCAAAAAAGAGGCGGACGCCGTGCTCAGCGCGGGAAACACGGGGGCTTGCGCTGCGGCGGCTCAGTTTCTAATGAAACCTCTGGCGTGCATTTCGCGCCCCGGCATCGCGGTCACGATTCCCTCGTTTTACGGACCATTCGTTCTTTGCGACGTCGGAGCGAATATCCAGGCCAAGCCGCGTCATCTATATGAATACGCCACGATGGCTTCGCTGTACGCGGAACGCGTGCTTGCGATCAAAGAGCCTCGCGTGGCGGTAATGTCGATTGGCGAGGAAAGCGGCAAAGGAACTGGTTTGGTGAAACAGGCATCTGAACTGGTCAAGGCTGATGCGCGACTCAATTTCGTGGGCAACGCGGAAGGCAAGGACTTGTTTGAAGACCATTGCGACGTGGCGATATGCGATGGGTTTGTCGGCAATATTATCCTTAAATTCGTAGAGGGACTCGCCGAAGGGCTTTTCAAGACGATTGCCCATGAGTTCATCGACGAAGCCCCAGAACTCCGACTGAAATTCAATGGCGCTCTCGATCGAGTCTGGGCCCGCCATGATTATGCTCAGTATGGGGGCGCTCCGCTGTTGGGCGTGAACGGCGTGTGCATTATCTGCCACGGTCGAAGCAACGACGTCGCCATTTGCAACGCGGTGCGGGCGGCTCGAAAATACGCCGAGCAGAATCTCGGCGCGGCCATCGAGGCCCGTCTCAATTAGCCGCCCGGCGTGCGGCGGAATGTCCTTATGGCCCAACGAATGCCAATTCGAATCGCGGGCACCGGGGCTTATGTGCCCGAGAAAGTGCTGACCAACGAGCACTTTTCGCGATACCTTGACACGACCGACGAGTGGATCGTCACGAGAACCGGAATTCGTGAACGGCGCATTGCGCCGGCAGATGAGGCCACCTCTCACTTGGCGATCCGAGCGGGGAAGGCGGCCATTGAAAACGCCGGGCTTGAGCCTGGCGATATCGACGCCGTGATCATCGCAACCGCGACGGGTGACCGACAGTTTCCGGCAACCGCGACTTACGTTCAGCACGGAATTGGTTGCCGTTTGGTGCCGGCCTTCGACATTGCCGGCGCATGTGCGGGGTTTCTTTACGCGACCGCCGTCGGCGCTGGGTTCATTTCCTCGGGAATGTACAAGAACGTCCTCGTTATTGGGGCGGAGACGCTTTCTCGGTTCGCCGATCCGCAGGATCGGTCGATTGTGATCCTACTTGGCGATGGCGCGGGTGCGGCCGTTTTGAGTCGGGCGCACAATCCAGAGCAGGGGATCCTCTATTCCGAACTTGGATGTGACGGCGACAAGGCGGAACACATTTGGGTTCCGGCCGGCGGGTCGCGCCTTCCTTCTTCGGAGATGACCGTGGCCGAGCGTTTGCATTTCATGCGAATGCGGGGGCGCGATGTGTTCAAGTTCGCCGTGCTTAAGATGGAAGAACTCGTCGACCGCGCACTGAGCGCGGCCGGGCTTCAAGCTTCGGATATCAAACTCGTCATTCCCCATCAGTCCAACTTGCGGATTATCGAATCCATGCGCGAGCGGATGGGACTGCCGCCAGAGAAAATCGCCATCAACATCCATCGATTTGGAAACACCTCCGCCGCGTCGATTCCCATGGCGTTTGACGATGCTCGGCGATCCGGATCGCTACAATCCGGAGATCATGTTCTGATGCTGGCGATCGGGGCGGGCTTGACCTGGGGCGTGATGGTCGCTCGACTGTAGTGGTTTCTTGTCTAATCTTGCGGCCAATTGAAGGACTTAACGGTTATGCGGAAATCTGTCGTCATTTTCCCGGGCCAAGGCGCTCAAGCCGTCGGCATGGGCAAGGACATCGCGGCAGGAAGCGATCGTGCTCGCGGGGTGTATGAACAAGCTAACGCGATCCTTGGCTTTGATCTTGCGAGTTTGTGCTTTGAAGGGCCGGCCGACCGCCTTGAACAAACCGACATTCAACAACCCGCTATTTTCGTGACCAGCGTTGCCATCTGGGAAGCGTTACTAGAGGCAGGAGGATCGGCGGATACATTTGCCGCTGCCGGCGGACTGAGCCTCGGTGAATATACGGCGCTCCATGTTGCTGGAGCGGTGTCCTTTGGTGACGCGCTTCGTCTTGTGCGGCGGCGCGGCCAATTGATGCAGGCCGCGGCTATTTCAACGCCCAGCGCGATGGTGTCGCTGGTTGGCGCGGCCCCCGAAGTCGCCGATGCGCTGTGCGAAAAGGCCCGCGAGAACGATGTTCTCGGTCCGGCCAATTTCAATTGTCCGGGGCAGATTGTCATTGCAGGCAGCAAGGCGGCTTGCGGAAGGGCGGTTGCCCTCGCCGACGAATTCGGATGTCGCGCGGTTTCGCTGGCGGTCGCCGGAGCGTTTCATTCGCCGTTCATGGCCGCGGCGGCTCGAGGACTGGAGCCAGTTTTGGCTCAAACGGTATTTGGAACCCCGCGGATCAAGGTCATCGCCAACGTGGACGCGGAGTTTCATCGCGATGCCCGGTCGATTCGTGAATCTCTGGCCAAGCAAGTCACGCAACCCGTGCTTTGGCAGAGATGCATCGAACGAATGATTACCGACGGATGCGATCGCTTTGTGGAAATCGGGCCGGGGCGTGTTCTGACCGGTTTGATGCGCAAAATCAATCGTTTGGTGAACGTTCAGAATGTGAGTTCGGCCGAATCGTTGGCGGCGGCGCTGGGCGCGCCCGCAACGTCCTGACTTTTCGGAGGCAAGACGATGAAGGACCGAATCGCGCTGGTCACGGGCGGTAGTCAGGGGATCGGCCGGGCGATTTGTCTCGCCCTGGTCAAGCGAGGCGCGACGGTGGTGGCATGCGCTCGCAATGAAACCGCCTTGAACGAACTCTCCGCCGAGGCGCGGCAACGCGACCTTCCCGGGGCCATCGAACCGATGGTGCTTGACGTTTGCGATCGCGAAGCTGTTGACGCAGTTGTAGAAAAGATCGGAAACAAATTCGGTCGCATCGACATTCTCGTCAACAATGCCGGAATCACCAAGGACGGTTTGCTGCTCAATATGGAAGATAAGCAGTTCGACGCGGTCCTGACGACCAATCTGCGATCCGCGTTCTGGCTGACCCGCGCGGTCAGTCGCCTGATGATCCGAAACAGATATGGGCGCATCGTCAATATCGGAAGTGTGTCCGGAGTCATGGGTAATCCGGGACAAGCCAATTACGCCGCCAGCAAGGCCGGCTTGATCGGATTCTCAAAAACTGTCGCCAAGGAACTCGGCAAGCGTAAGATTACCTGCAATGTCGTCGCGCCGGGCTTTATATCTACCGAGATGACGGCGGTGCTGCCCGAAGCGCTCAAGGACGGAGTCAGGCAACTGATTCCGTTGGCTCGCTTTGGCGAGGCGGACGAAATCGCCGAAGCGGTGGCTTTTTTTGCGAGTGACGCATCTTCCTACGTAACCGGGCAGGTCCTGGTTGTGGACGGAGGACTGCACATGTGAGTGGGCGGTCAGAATCATGCCGAATGTTTGGCTGAAATCGACGGATTGCCCGGCGCAGGCCGGTTGCGGAACCGGGGATGTCCAGTTACGATCCGATCGTGTACGGGCCGGCCCGAGCCGCCGAGCATGCAATTTGACCATAAATGGGAGGAACCGTGGTGACTACTCCGCAGGCTATAGAGGAGAAGGTGATTCAGATCGTCGCCGAACAAATGAGCGTGGACAAAGGCGAAATCACGCGGGCCACATCATTTGTCAACGATTTGAACGCCGATTCCCTTGACACCGTCGAATTGGTCATGGAACTCGAGGACGAATTCGATCTGACGATTCCTGACGATGCCGCCGAAAAACTGAAGACCGTCGGCGAGGCGATCGACTACATTAAGACGCAGCTCTCCGTGAAGTCCTAAGAATTGGCGCCGTAGCGGACATGGTCGATCGACGAGTGGTTGTAACTGGCATGGGGGCGGTGACGCCCTTCGGGTTGTCCGTGGAGCGCCTCTGGGACGGACTGATCGAAGGACGCAGCGGCATTACGCGCATATCGTTGTTCGATCCCGCCGAGTTTGATGTCAAAATTGGCGGCGAGATTCCCGGCTTCGACCCTGAAGTTTGCATCGACCGTCGCATCGTCAAGCGCCTCGATCGCTACGCTCAACTCGCACTCGTCGCCTTCGACGAGGCGGTGAAAGGATCAGGGCTGCGATGCGAAATCGAAGACCCTCATCGAATTGCCGTGATTTTCGGATCGGGAATCGGCGGCATGAATGAGTTGGAGCAACAGTTTTCGCGCCTGGCGACCAAGGGGCCCAGCAAGGTCTCCGCGTTCACGATTCCCAAGCTGATGGTTAACGCCGCCAGCGGAAATATTTCAATCACTTACGGCGCCAAGGGGAGCAGTTTGGCCGTAAGCAGCGCTTGCGCCTCGGCCACGAATGCCATGGGCGAAGCATTGCGGTGCATCCGGCGTGGCGAGGCCGATGTCGTTTTCACCGGAGGATCCGAAGCAGCGCTCACGCCGTTGGCTTTGGCGGCGTTTGCGTCCATGAAAGCGTTAAGCACGCGTAACGACGAGCCTGAGAAAGCCAGTCGCCCGTTCGATCGTGACCGGGACGGTTTTGTGTTGGCTGAAGGAGCAGGCGCGCTGGTTTTCGAGGAATTGGAGCACGCGAGGAAGCGAAACGCCCCGATCATGGCTGAAGTGATCGGGTTTGCATCAACCTCGGACGCCGATCACATCACGCAACCGTCCGAGCAGGGCGAAGGCGCCGCGAACGCGATGAGCCTTGCGATCGCCGATTCGAGAATCAGTTCCGACAATGTCGACTATATCAACGCCCATGGAACGTCCACGCCGCTCGGTGACATCGCCGAGACCACCGCGATCAAGAGCGTGTTTGGTGATTGGGCGAAAAAGCTGGTTGTCAGCAGCACGAAGAGCGCGGTCGGTCATTCCTTGGGTGCCAGCGGTGGCGTCGAGTTGATTGCCGCGATCTGCGCGCTCCGCAATTCCGTCGTGCCGCCCACGATCAACCTCGATCACCCCAGCGACGGATGCGACCTAGATTATTGTCCCAATGTCGCTCGCGATCGCAAGGTGCGCGTCGCCATGAGCAATTCTTTCGGTTTTGGCGGCCATAACGCCTGCATTGTTGTTCGCAAATTCGAATGATCCTGTTTCATTTGAAGTCGTGACCCTCAGAGTTCAAGCGGAGGGGGGTCCCCGGTCGATAGGAATGCATCAGCAAAGCGGAAGAGGTGCGCGCAGCGAGGCGTTTAGGATTCGGGACGAAGATGACTCAGGCAATTCAACAAGACAAGCCGAGCGTCGGAGCAGCAAAGGGCGCTCGAGGCGCCAAGACATCAACTCCGCCCAAACGCAATCCCGAGATCGCGCGAGTTCTGGGCATCAACGTCCCCGTTTCCGTGGTCCTGGCGGAGCGCGACCTGCCAATCGAGTCCATTCTTCAAATCACGGTCGGAACGATTCTGGAGTTTGAGGTTTCGTTTGGCGCGGAACTTACTCTACTCGTGGGCAATCGCCCTGTTGGGCGTGGAGCGGCCGTCAAGATTGGCGAGCATTTCGGATTGCGCGTCACGGGCATTGAGTCTGTCCGACAGCGAATCGACGCGCTGGGCGGTGGATAGGGCTGGACCTCATTTCGGAAGCCTGGCTCGTTCCCGGACAAACAGCTCCGCTTCGGATCGCGTGCGAATCGACTCGTTGAGTTGAGCGCGGTAAAGATCACGCATGACGCGTCCCAGCGCAGGACCGGGTGGAATGTTTAGCGCGATGATCTCATCACCATCCAACAGCGGTGGGGGGGTGATGTCGTCGCGCGCAATCCCGGCCGCACGATCGCGGGCACGACAAAGCGGCTCATCCGAACAATCGTGGGCGAATAGGTCGGCCTTCAGCAAGTCAAGCAGTAGTTCCCAATCCTCATTCGCCAGCAGTATCTTGAAATCAGCGAGTTCGAGTGAGTCCGCATCGCCGATGTGATTCAAGCCGCGAACCAGCCAGCGTGTCCTCGCTGTGAGGCGATTGCTCAATCGAAAGGAACGGCAGACCTTGAGGACCGTGCCATCCTCGGCATCGGGCAAGGCCGCGGCGAGCGCCAATGCATGATCTATGATTTGCGCCGGCAAGCCGGCCAACCGCCGTCCCACCAGTTCATCTTGTCTTGGATTCACCTGCCATGCTGGAGAGAGCTGCCCGCGAAGTTCCAGCGATCGCAGGAGTGACCATCCGACCATACGTGTCGATTCCGTGAGAATCTGCTCGAGTTCCATCCAGATTCGCTCGGGGCTGATCGCAGGCAGATGCGAAGCCAGTCGTCGAATGGCGTTGGCGGTCGCCGGCTCGACGACAAAATTCAATCGAGCGGCCAGCCGAACCGCCCGAAGCATGCGCAAATGATCCTCGGAGAATCGAGATTCCGGATCGCCGATCGTTCGGATGACTCCGGCCGCGAGATCGTCACGACCACCGACATGATCAATGACCTGGTTGGTTCCCGGATCGAAGAACAGTCCGTTGATGGTGAAATCGCGCCGGCGGGCGTCGTCGATTTCGCCGCCAAAGGTCACATTGTCCGGGTGACGTCCGTCGCGGTAGACGCCGTCGGAGCGAAATGTCGCCACTTCTACGTCATGACCGTATTTTCTGACGAGCGCCACGCCAAATTTCGCGCCGACGAGGCGGGCCTTGGGAAAAACCTCGCGCACGCGATGCGGCGGTGCGTCGGTGGCGACATCGTAATCCTTGGGGGTTCTCCCGAGCAGCCGATCGCGAACGCATCCACCCGCCAGGACCGCCGCGTGTCCGGCGTCGCGAAGCGCCTGGATGACGAAGAGTGCTGCGTTCCATGCCTCCGTCTGGTTCGAAGTCATGGGGTGAATCTCAATAAGTCGTTACGGTTGGACATCACGGTACCCGGTGAACAAGAAAAGTCATCGCACTGCTTCCGAACAGGCGGTGATCGTCGACGATCCATGTCGCCGAGGACGCCGTTGTAAAATGCGCGCGCGAGGAATGATGAAGCACCACCGTCAATTCGTGATCGGACTGCCGAGGGAAACGATCGAGAAATCGCGCTACGCGCCCGTCTGGTGTTACATCCTCGGAATCGCGATAGGGGGGATCCAGAAAAATCAGGTCCAGCGGCTTCCCATGGGGACGACATTCCATCATATTCCATGCATCGCTTGCAAACACTTTTGAGCTTCCCTGAGCGTCAAGTGCAACAATGTTTTCCCGAAGCACTGTGAGGGCAGGGCGGTTCTTTTCGTAGAATCCACACCAGGCGGCACCGCGGGAAAGCGACTCAAGGCCCAGGGACCCGCTGCCGGCGAAAAGGTCCGCGACAACCAGCGGAGGAAGTTCTCCGGGCGTGCCATATCGGCTGCCGAGCATGTCAAAAACCGCTTGCTTGACTCGGTCGGGCATCGGACGCGTCGTTTCACTGCTGGGCAGCTGCAACCGACGCGATCGCCACTTTCCGCCGATGACGCGAAGACTCATGTTGGATGTCCACAGTGGTACCGGCAGGACTCGTTCACGCTTCGATCCATGGCTCGCCTCACGAAATTGTTTGACCGAGCGCGCGCACCGGTCGTATAATCCACGCGTCGTGGCCGTTTGACAAGACGAAGGATAACCTCGGAGCGCACGATTGGGTTCGATTCTTTGCGAACATTGCACGGCGGCCTGTTGCCGTTATGTGGCCGTGCCGCTTGATCGTCCTCGGACCGCCCGCGATTACGACGACGTTCGCTGGTACCTGATGCACCAAAACGTCACCGTGTTCGTGGAGGATGGGGACTGGTACATTCAGTTTCAGACGCGGTGCAAGAACCTGCAAGCCGACAATCGATGCGGAATCTATGCGGAGCGTCCCGCGATCTGCCGCGATTACCATCCGGGTGAATGTGACTATGCCGGCGGCGCCTATGGATATGACAATCTATTCACTCACCCCAGCCAGATTGATGAGTATTACGAGGAAAAAACAGGACGAAAACTCCCGGCCGCTGCCGTCATCGCCGCGCCAAAACGACGGTCGAAGATGGCTCGACAAAAAAGCGCATAACGTGCCGAGCGGGAATTTTTGCGTGGTCGGTCTGCTGGTGAGCTTGTCATGCGCGGCGGCGGCGGGGTGCGTTTCCGCTTCGCTGGCGACCGACTCGGGACCGCTCCCGCCGGGCGCCAAGTGGTCCGATGCCGATCGGCAGGCTGTCCACGTCGGAGAGGAGGTCGCGTTTGATTTTGTTCTCTCAGACTCGCGTAACCAGCTGGTCTCCCCGACAGGGCTGGCCGACTACTGCGCCACGATGGTGGGCGCGCAGAGGATCGAGGCCGAGCCGGATGCCTATGGCCATTTTGCGTTTCGTCATCGGTTCGATCACGTTCGAGACGGGGACGTCATCGAAGTTCGATCCGAAGCCTTTCAGCAGTTCGGCAGCCGTGATTTCGTTCGGGTCGGGCAGCAATGGCTCGAAACCGACAGTCCGTACTCCGTCGCCGACAAGAAGGTGGCTGGAGACTCGATTCGCCTGACCATCTACCAATCGCAGGTGAACATGCAAATGGCAAGACCGCCGGACGATCTTGATCCCGCCACCGGAGTGTTGCGTTTTCGAAAAGCCGACGGATCGAGTTCCGCGGTCTATATCGATCGCCCCGGTAGACCGGGATTTGTCGTCGAAGGTCCAGACGAGAGCGGCCTGTATCGTATTCGTTACTCGCCTTCGGCCGGTGAGTTGAACAAGTCCGAAACCACGGAAGCAGAGTGGACCGTTTACGATCTTTCCGGTCGACGTCATACTGTGACTCAGACTTTGGAGACGCCCTAGGTTGTAGCGGTATTGGATTGCACGATGGCACGACGCCACATTCATTATGAAGCCGCTTTCCAGGACTATCTTCGCGCGCAAGGTTGGCCCTATGTTGCTGTGGATGAGCATCGCAAGGCGATCTTCAACGGCGACAAGGTGAAATCGTTCGATTTTCTTGTCTACCCACCGGGCCGCCGACCTTGGCTGGTTGACATCAAGGGCCGCAAGTTTCCTTACGAAGTCAGCGGCAACTACCGCTATTGGGAAAACTGGGTGACGCGCGATGACCTCGAAGGATTGAACCGCTGGGAAAGCGTTTTTGGCGCCGATTTCGAGACCATGTTTGTGTTTGCGTACCTGCTATGCGGCGGAATGGGCGCCGAATCGTTCCCAAGCGTTCACGCGTTTCGCGGCGAGTTGTACGCGTTCGTTGTCGTCTCCGCGACGGACTATTCCGCGTTGGCCCGGACGCGATCGCCAAGCTGGCAGACGCTGAGCGTGCCGCTTCGGCGGTTTCGGGAATTGGCGAATCCGGTTTGCGCGGCGGGTTCATTCGGTTGAACAGGATCGACCATCGTAGCTTTCGTGAGGGTCATCGCAATGAAGAAACAAATCGCAAAGGGTTTTTTGTGCGTGGGGCTTGGATCGCCTTGGGGGCTTGCGGCGGCTGTGTTCGCATTCGCCACGTCGACCACGTCCGCATTGGCGCAGGTTCCCGCCAGGCTTCCCGAACAGGACGGCGGCTACATGCAATGGGTCATTTTTGGCGGCCTGGCCGTCATTGTCTGCGCGACGGGGTTTCTTAGCTCGAAACGATCACACCTGAATTGACGGCCCAAAAACAGGCGGCCATTCACTTGTTGCTTGTCAGAACTTGGTGGAGTCGGAACATGAAACGAAAACAAGCCGTAATCGCATTGCTGGCCGCACTCAACGTGGGCTTGCTTGCCATTCTGCTGTCGCTCGCGTCGCCAATGCCGGCCGCCTGGGCCCAGCCCGGACGCGGTGGCGGTGGGGGGTTCGTGTGCGCGACCGCCAAACCCTCCGGAAGAACCTATGAAGTACTTTTCATGATCGATCCGGCCGAGCGAAAGCTCCACGCGTTTTATCCGGGCTCGCCGCAGTCGCGGCAACTGGCCCACGCCGAACCGCGCGAATTGGACAAGGATTTTGGCAAGCAGAAGCCATAAAGAGAGGAGTCAGACATGGAATCTCGCAATTTCGCGATTGGTGTACTCTCGACGACGGCCGCCATCCTGCTGGTCGGCATCGTCGTCGTCATCACGCGGCCCAGCCCGGTGCTCGGGTCGGGCATGACGGTTTCCGGCGGCGACTACATCATGAGCGTGGGCGTCGGCGTTCAGCTCGACGAGGAATTCGTCTACGTGATCGACGTGCCCGCGATGAAGATGCTGGCCTATCGCTTCGACGGCAATCGCGGGACGATTGACATGCTTCAAGGAGCGGACCTTTCCGCGATCCGTCAACAGCCGCCCGGCCAGCCCGCCCAGCCACCGCCGCCAAGAGGCGGGCGCCCGTAACAGACTAGCCCGAACAATTTCGTCTGGAGCATGGCTAATGCAACATAACATACATTATAGGACGTCGAAAGGGGCTCGGACGGTGATTCTCGCCGGTCGCTCAAAGGCAGTCCTAAACGTTTGTCCTTCCATGCCGAGCGGCGTCGTATTGACGCAGGACCGACTGCACGAGGGCCGCGTTGCGGCGGATCAGGTCGAACTCCCGAAACCAGGCGTAGCCGTGGGCGATAACAACAAGCGCGGCAAAGGCATAATGAAATGTCACCCCACCGCCGCTTCGCCATGCGGACGCTCCTGATGCTGAAAGGACGACCGCCGGTAAGAACACCAGTGCGAGACAACCGGTGAAATTGCGTTTCAGGACGCGCACATGATCCATGGTGGCCGGATCGAGCCTTCCGAGGTGCACCGCCTGGCCGATCATTTTGCCGGTAACTGTCAGATACGTGAACGCCGCGACTTGAATGAAACAACTCAGCCCAAGTGTCGTCACGGCCAGCAGGATGTGCCGTTCCACCTGGACTTTCTCTGCCGCAAAACCGAATGCTCCGGTCGCCAGAAACAAAAGCAGATCAGCCGCGACGAGGCAAGCAAATATGCGAGGCATGAGCGTAAGCGCGACGGCCAAATCAAGCCAACGGCGACGGCATCATCCGCCGGCGCGGGCCGTACGATTCTCTTTGGTCAGCTCATCAATACGGCGGATGGAGAAATCCACGTTGGTGCGACGCGCCAACTTGCTCGAGCATGGTTGCTCCGGCGTTTCTTCCTGAAGAACCCGCCGATACAGTTCCAACGCCCGGTCGCGATCGTGCAATCGATAGTCGCTGATCACAGCCGCTTGAAATCGGGGATCGTACGGAGTGTTCGGGTCCCACGTCCACGCTCGCTCATACCACTGCACGGCGATGGCCTCCATATCTGGAAGATACTCTCGGTGAATCTGGCCAAGCTGGAACGCGGCATCGTCGATCTTGTCGCTGGATGGGTGCATTTCGATCATCTGCCGAAAAACCTTGACGGCTTCCACCATCGGCCCCTGCCGATAGAACCCCGGTATTCCGGCACCGCCCTTCTTCATCAAGTCCAGGGCCTTGTCGTACATGGCGTCGGCCTCGGCATTCGCTTCCGTCGCTCGAAGTGCCTCTGGAGGAACTTCGGCATCCATGATGTACCGAAACGTCTTGACGCGCTTCAGACCTTCCAACTCAAAATCAGCCCATGACTGCTTGCTGGCATAACCGCGATCACGATAAAAATCACGCAGGCCTTGCAGGGAGTTCAGATAGGCCGTGCGATGAGCCACCATCGCCTCGACCAGATCAACCTCGGATTGCCGGCTGAACGAATCGTCTCGTTCGGTCGATTCCATCGACGGCGTCCGCTCGGCCACGGAAACGATCGGCCCCTTTGGAGAACGGGTCGAAGACCCGGAATCAACGTTGCACGCGGTTGTCGCCGCGAGCAGACTGACAGCTGGTAGCACGATCGATAACCGAGTCACGGCGAGCATAAGCCCCTCCTTGGGATGAGGAACAAGTTTCGTTATTCAATGCGTGGCGAGTCTAACCCCGCAGAGCCTTCGAGGTCAAGCATGTGTTGTTTCCGACTGTTCATCTCCCCCTACCACTGGGCCTCCTCAAAAGCCCCGATGCGCGGCGCCGCCCGGACCGGACGAGCCTTCAGAATGGCGGCGGCGAGCGACAAATCGGACTTGGTGGTGATTTTCAGATTGGTGGGATCACCCAACACGACGGCCACGGCGTGCCCGGCCAGTGCAACCACCTGGGCATCGTCGGTCGGCGTCCCCCGCTGCTCCTGAGTCAATCGTGCATACGCGCCTTTCAGCAATTCCTTGCGAAAAACCTGCGGAGTCTGGGCTTCGTACAGCCCTTCCCGATCGATTGTCTCCTCGACGATCCTCGTCGCTCCGACGCGCTTGATTGTCCCTACGAGCGGAACCGCCAGAATCGCGGCCCCGGATTTGACGGATTCCGCAAACACGGCATCGATGGCTTCAGGCGAAACGCACGGGCGGGCGGCATCATGGACGCCGACATAGTCCGCTTCGTCCGCGACCTTTTCGAGCGCCGCAGCAACGGAGTCGCAGCGGTGCTCCCCCCCCACCACCAACTGAACCCCCATGAAGCCGAGGTTCGGTCCATAAGATGACTTGACCTGTTCAAGGTCTTCCGGAGCGACCACCAGAATCCTCTGGCAGACGTCCGTCCGGTTGATGAAGTGCTCAATGGTCCGCAGGAAGACCGGACGCCCGTCCAGTTTGGCAAAAGTTTTCTTCTCGGCGCCGCCAAATCGTTCTGCTTTCCCGGCTGCCGGAATGATTACGCAATACTTGGCCACGCCTCTCGTTCGCCTTTCGTCAATCGTCTAGGTGCTTGTCGCAAAGCGTCCAGTGTCAGGCACGGTCGTTGGGGCGAAAGCGGCGACGATCCGTGGGCGCCACGCCTTCCATTCGCCCGAAGATCATACGCCCGGCCGACGTCTGCAACACGCTCGTCACCGTCAACTCCACCATTTCACCCATGCGTTCTCGCGCGCCCTCGGCAACCACCATTGTCCCGTCCTCGAGGTAGCCGATTCCCTGTCCGACTTCCTCGCCGGGTTTGACCACCTTGACCGACATCGTTTCGCCTGGAAGCACGACCGGCTTGAGCGCATTGGCGAGATCGTTGATGTTGATCACCGGGACGCCGCGGAGCTGGGCAATCTTGTTGAGGTTGTAATCGTTGGTCATGATTTTGCCGTTGAGCTGCACGCAGAGGTCCACAAGCATCTCGTCCACGCCCGCGTTGGCGGCGCTTCGCTCGGGAACGACGTCGAGCATACGAATCTCGATGTGTTCGTTGCTCTGGAGCTTGTTGAGCATGTCCAGCCCGCGCCGCCCGCGAACGCGCTTGAGCTTGTCCCCGCTGTCGGCGATCGTCTGAAGTTCCTGCAACACAAACCGGGGAACGACCAACTCTGATGTGATGATCTTCGTGTTGGAAATGTCCGCGATCCGACCGTCGATGATCACCGACGTGTCGAGCACGAACGGCTTGGCGCCCTTCATTTCCTTGGCGAATTCGACATAGGGAATCACGAATCGAACGTCATCCTTGGTTTGCAGGATGAAGCTGACCGCCAGGTAGCAACAGATGACGCCCACGGCCAACTTGATGGTTGGGATGTAGGCGTCGGTTCGGCCGGGCGCGTTGCTCGTAGCCAACAGATCAATAATCAAGGCCAGCCCGTAAGCGATGACCATGCCCACGATCAAACCGAAAAAAAGCCCCGAAATCGCCGCTAGCGACTTGCGAGGGACGAAGATGTCCAGAGCAATCACCACCAATGCCACACCGACGAAACCGATCAAGATCAGGTCGGGTGCGCCCGCCGTCGCCCCGCTGATGGCCCGCTTTTCTGCATCTGAGGCGAAACTCCAACCGACCGCAGCCAGCGCCAATAGAAAGACCACCCGCAGGACAATCATGAAAAGTGTGCCGGACTTTAGCTCCGAATCCGAAGGCGGCGGTGAGGGTGTGGTAACTAGTGACATTGGTTTTTCTTCCAAAAAGGACGCTTATGAAAGTGCTCCAATGAATCAAACGTCCGGGATACTTTCAGGGACGGACGCGGCCGACAGAGTATACCGATTCAATGCCCGGCAATCCAATTGCGCTCGGTCGATTCGCCGCCGCGATGTCGATCGGCCTGCCCTACAGCTGATTTTGACCGTTATGCGATCGACTACTACCCTGCAATCTCTCGAGTCGAGTTTGGACCTGAAAGCCATGGCGGGCCGGTGACACCGATCAATTCCAACCAACAATTACGCGCGACGTCATCTACTTCGCGGGTTTCCGTGGACGTGACGGGAGGCGCGATACGCGCTGCGGTCTTCTGGCTCGCCATGCCGGTTCTCGCCGAACAACTGTTGAATTCCCTCGTGGGACTCGTGGACACTTATTTAGCGGGTCAGATCAGCGCAACGGCAACTTCAGCCGTCGGCGTGGCGGCTTATGTCAGTTGGCTGGTGTCGATGCTGGTTATGCTAGTCGCGACGGGCACCACGGCGCTCGTTTCACGATTTGAAGGCGCTGGAGATCACGCGGAAGCCAATCATTTCGGAAACCAGTCCTTGACCCTTGCCGCAATCGTCGGAGCGGGACTCGGATCGCTCGTGTATGCGGCGGCGCCGTCGCTGGCCGCCGCCTTCAACATGGCCGGCGAAGCCAAGGAAATCACCATCAACTACCTGCGTATCGAGGCATTCGGGCACTTTCCGATGAGCGTTACGCTTGTTGCCTGCGCCGCGTTTCGCGGAATCGGACGCATGAGAGTCCCGATGTTCGTCTTCGCAGTGATCAACACAGTCAACGTGGTTGCGTCGGTTTCTCTTGTTCATGGGTACGGCCCCATGCCTCAACTTGGTGTCAACGGTATCGTCACTGGAACATTGACTGCCCGCGCGCTCGGCACGCTGATCATCTTGTTCGTGCTTGTATCCGGGCGGGCCGGACTGAAGCTCCGTCGCGCCGAACTGCCTATTACTCCAACCCGCGCAAGCCGCATTATCCGTATCGGACTACCCGCCGCCGCCGACGGAGCTGTCATGTGGTCGGGACATTTCTTCTTTCTGCTCATCGTCGCTCGACTCGCGCCCAATCCGATGGGAGAAGCCTATTTGGCTGCCCACATCGTTGCCGTGCGGGTCGAGGCATTTACGTACCTGCCGGCCGTCGCATGGGGCGCGGCCACGGCCACGATGATTGGGCAGGCTCTGGGCGCGGGAAATGCGCGTCGCGCGATTCGCGCTGGCCACGAAGGCGTACTCCAGTGCGGATTGCTCTCGCTTGGTATCGCGGCGATCTTTGCCTTCGGAGCTTCCTTCATTTATCAACACATGAGCAGCGACCCTCTGGTCCGCTCCGCTGGTACGGAGCCCTTTCGAGTCCTCGCTTTGCTCCAGCCGTTGCTGGTCATTTCCATCGTTTACATCGCAAGTCTCCGCGGAGCCGGCGACACACGTTATCCGTTGCTCATCACCATGATTGGGGCTTATTGCATTCGACTGCCGCTGGGCTATTACTTCGGCGTGGTCTTGGACGGCGGTTTGCTGGGCGCGTGGCTGGGCATGTTTGGCGACATGACCTGGCGGGCAATCGGCGCTACGGCCCGATATCTGGGCGGACGATGGGTCCACACCCGCGTTTGATGTCGATCGCACTTAGGGAATCGGTTCTTCGGGCGAAGACGATGTTCCCGGCGCGAAAGTCTCTGGCCGCGCCAACGCCCGATCGGCGGCGTCGCGAAGCAACAACGCAAGTTCGTCATTCGGATCGGCGTCGACCATGGCTCCAAGCAGCACGCGTGCTTGTTCCGCACCACCGGACGCATAATGTAGATACGAGAGCATGAGTACAGCATCGCGATCTTCAGGATGGGAGCCGATGTGTTTGGTCAAGATCACCAACTGGTCCGCGAATCGATCGGGTGAACGATACATCGCTGCAATATTGAACGGATACTCAATTAGATCAGGATTCGTCACCAGCGCTCGGTGCAGCGCCGTCGATCCGACGCTTACATCGCCTTCCGCCAGCGAAGCCAGCGCATACAGCAATTTGGCCACTCCGTCCTTCTCGTCCAGCAACACGGCTCGCACATACGAACGACGTGCGTCGGAATTACGTCCGCCCGAAAACGCCGCATTTCCTTCCTGAATGGCCGCAACAACCATCGGATCAGGCTGACCGTGGGCGGATTCGCCGGATAACGGCCCAAAATCCGTGCCAGTTCCCGTCACCGGCATTGGGGCAAGTGGAGCCGGGGCCGGAGTCGACGAAACGTAGTCCTGTACCGGCTGTGCCGGAACGGCGTCGATATAGGACGGATCGTAATCGTATCGAGCGACGACATCGGGATAAGAATAGACCGTCGTTCCGTACATGAATCCATAGGTTGGCACGAGGTATGGATAAGTTGAATAATACACGGGCCGATCGCAACGGCGATTGTCATTTCGCCAATAATACGGATTGCATCGCGAGCAATATCCCGGCAAACCGTGAATGCACGGCCGATGGTGGTAACGGTTGTCGTAATAACCGCGATCACCTCGGTTTTCGCGAACTTCAATTCGGCCCAACCCATACGCACGCGAAGGAAACGTCGAGAGGCCGAATGGACGGTCGATCGACGCGGGACGCCGACCAGGACTCGCGGGGACGCGAATCGTCGGGCTTGCGCCCAGACGATCGGTCTTTCGCGGTTGCGGCGATCCGGCAACCTGCGGCGCCTGTGGAATGGGATTTCGGGAAAACGATGTCTGTGGGCCGTTCCGCGACGGCGTCGCCAAAGGGCGGGCCGGTGCGGTTTGCGGCGAATGGGTTGGATGAGACGGTCCGATCCGATTTCCCGAAGATGCACGAGTGGCAGGCGGTTTGGCAAGCCGCGAGTTTGCAATGGACCGTCCGGAACTTGAGGACTTTGACGCGGGCACTGAGGGTCGCCGCGTTGGTGAGTGACGAGCCGATGAGGCGCTGTTCGGAGCGCGATTGGGCGACGGAGCCGAGCGTGAAACGACAGGTCTTGATGGAGATGGCGTTCTTGAGGGCGCGGCCTTGGCAGGCGGAGATTGTCTTGGTGCTTGCCGCTCCGCCGACGTGGGGCGAGCCTCCTTGCGTTGGGCGAAAGTCTCAGGGGCCCACACGGCAAGCCCGGCGAAGACCAAACAGCTCAGTCGAGTGACGAGTCGAAACCGGTTCATTATTCGCCTCCACGCGCCAAGTCAATAAGCGCAATTGACATGGGCACTTGAACCATGATTCTTCATGAAGGATACGCCAATTCTCGTGTCCGGTCAACGAAAATGCGTGCAAACCTTGCGATATTACCGTAATAAATCACACAATTCCGTAAGGAGGGAGACGGTGTGCGTGGGTCGTTCCACTCCAATGTCATGAATGCGATCCTCTCGGCGAATCCACGCCGTCGCGATCCCCGTCGCGGATGCTCCCCCAATGTCGCTATGCAACGAATCGCCGATGTGCATCGCCCGCGCGGGGGCCACTCCCATCACATTCAACGCATGGCGGAAGATTCCCGTATCCGGCTTGTAACAGCGGACGGCTTCCGATGAAACCACCGCATCGAACTGCAATCCGTGTTTTAAGATCGCGGCCTTTAACGGAGCGGCGTCGGCATTCGAAACGCAACATACGGGCAAATCGATCCGGTTCAGAAATTCGACGGCGTCCGCGTGGATTGGAGGGTCGCGCCAATAAGCTTCCAACGAAGCGACGAACGGTGCCGGTTCGGCGACGACGCCGTATTGCAGCAACATCTCCCGAAGGCTGCCAAGTTCGCACTCATACAGCGTGCGAAAGGCATGATGGTTACACTCCCCCACGGTCGCGAAATACCGCTCTCCCCAGGCGATGGCGAATTCGGCTGCCGACACCGGCAATTCGCACGCCTCCACAATGGTCTGACAGGTCGATTCTACGGCCTCTCGATCCCCCGCCGCGATCGTGCCGTAAAAGTCAATCAGCACGCAATCGAATCGCCCATCAGACCCCATCGTTTTCGTCCTATCGTTCCGATTCGCATTAGCATTGACCAATCCGCGGCAGCCCGAACCAATCGTCGGATTATGAGGCGAATCGTATCCGCATGACTCTCTAGGTGGAAACAACCCAAACCTATTGTTCAGCCCGTCGCCACTCGTCGAATTCGTCGAGAATCCGGCCGACGAAGGAAAACAGGAAGCCAAGAAAATGCTGCCGATTTCTCGCCCCGGTTTCATCATATCCCATTCGGCCAACGCGGCGGCTTTGCATCGTTTCTGATGGCAAGGATACGACGCTAACCTCTCATTCGTATCTTGTGTCCATAGGGTACGATGGTTTCAATGAGCATGAGCGTGGAGGTGGCTTGCGCGGTTTGGATTGCAAACTACGGAGAGCGGAATCGATTCCCAGCTCTTTTGCGTTTTGTTCCCTGTTGAAAGGTTGTCGCAATGAAACGACGTGCCTGGTTCATGGTCTTTGTTCTTGGCTTGGTGTCCAATTCGAACACGTCTCGCGCCCAATGGCCTCAATGGGGCGGACCCAACCGAGATTTCGCAGTCGACGCCAAAGGCCTCGCGGATTCCTGGCCCGACGACGGTCCGAAAAAACTATGGAGTCGTCCTCTCGGCCCGGGCAACTCATCCATCATCGTCGACGAGGGTCGGCTTTACACGATGTACCGTCCGGGTGCCGACGACGAAGTCGTCATCGCTCTTGACGCCGCCGACGGCAAGACGATCTGGGAGAGGAAGTATAGCGCGGCTTTTCCGAATGGAGTGGATGCGTCGGGCGGCAAGGGCCCCCATGCGACACCGGTGGTATTCGGCGATTTCATTTACACGGTAGGCATCGCCGGCCAACTGAACTGTCTACGCAAGAAAGATGGCGAGATCGTTTGGTCTAAGAATTATTTGAGTGACGTCAAAGGCAAGACCCCAAAATATGGTTTCGCTTCCACTCCGGTCGCCTACAAGGACCGACTGCTGGCCGTCGTCGGCGGCGTTGGCGCAGGCGTCGTCGCGTTCGATCTCAAGTCGGGATCGGTGCTTTGGCAGAAGCACGACTTCGGCGAGGAATCCATGGGTCTATACGCCTCACCGCTCATTGCAAACATCCTCGGCGAGGACTTCCTCATCGTCATGAGCGGCACCGCCGTCAACGGGTTGGACCCGATCTCTGGCGATGTTCGCTGGAGTTTTCCCCACGAAAACCAGGGAAAAATGAACGTACCTTCGCCCCTCTGGTGTTCGGACGGGTTGCTTTTTGTTTCATCCGGCTTCGTCGGAACGCGGGCCCTGAAGTTCGGGAAACCCGGCGGCAAGGTCCAACCCAAGGAAGTGTGGGAAGCCCAAAAATCGGGTCCGAGCATCGGCAACATGGTCCGAAGTGGAGACTTCCTCTATGGCGCCAGCGATACCGGGATGGGACCGGCCTTTTTCACCGGGATCAGCGTCAAGGACGGCAAAGTGCTGTGGAGCGAAAGAGGGTTCTCCAAGACCACCGTTCTCGCCCCTGAAGGCAAGCTCATCATTCTCGACGATAAAGGCGACCTCGTGCTGGCTGTGCCCTCGCCGGAAAAACTCGAGGTGAAATCCAGGGTGAAGATGCTCAAAGGCCCGGTTTGGACCCCGCCGACGCTTATAGGGCGAACCATGTACCTGCGCGACAAGGAGGTCATCATGGCCTTGGATTTGGGTGCGCCCGGCAAGTGACATTGAATGATGGGTTAGGTTTCACCATTGCCGTCACTTTCAGATCGAAAGTCAGCAACGCTGAACGGTGTCCCGCACTCCGGACAAATCGCCTGTCCGCCGCGCAGATCGTATCCGCATGTGCGACAATGCGGGAACAATCTCGCACGGCGATAGTGCTCTCGGAGGTACAGAAGCACGATCGCCGGTCCGAACGCCCAGAACAGCACGATTCCGGAGAACACCAGCGTCGTGTAACTCCCTCGTTCACAATAACACTTGTCCTTATGCGTAACATAGGCTTGGACAGGCGCGGCAACGATCGCTTCGAGAAGGCTGCCGGCGATCAAAGCGCGGAGCATTCGCCCAAGTTGCGTGTACCGGTCTCCGTTCTTCCAGTAATTGAAGAAGACCCAAGCCCAGATGGCCCAGATGACGGCCATTCCAATCCAAATCGCCGGCAACGTCGTGCCCGTGGACCAGTTGTCTTTTCTCTCGAGCAATCGCCCCCACCAACCAAACCCTTCTGCAATCAGAGCGAAAGCACCAACAGTCAAGAACATCGCCATCGCCGCCGCCACGATCACCGAACCTCTCAACGGCCTTCCGCGGTCAGTCAATCGGATGGCAAGCAATCGACCCGGCCGCAAGAAAATCCCTTGCGAAATGAGTAGCAGACCGACAACAAGAAGGCTACTGCACAAATAGAGAGTTTCGCTGCTCTCGGGAACGAAAAGCGGAGTGCCGAGAAAACCGGCCGCGTTCCAATCAACGTTGAAGAGCCAAAGAACGTATGGCGCGAATGCCCACGCGACGGCGCAAAGCTCGAAGATCAAACCGGCGATCAGTAATCCTCGACGAAACCGAAAAGCCGATCGACCAGCCCTTGTCATCACCTTTTACTCCGCATCGTCGCCCGTGTCGGCCTGATCGTACCACAAAGCACCAACGCCCATACGTTGGGACACTGCGAACACATTGCGGGCTAAAGCCGACAGCCGTTTCGCTCGATTGATTTTGAACTTGTTTGCGCCTACAACTTGGCTTCGATTTCGCGCGTTTCAACCGAGGTTTACAAGGAGCGTTTTGTGCCCGTTGCCTACAACAAGCGTACCCATCGCTGCGGCGAACTTCGCTCCGGCGATATTGGAAAAACCGTCACCCTCGCCGGATGGGTCAATTCGTCGCGCGACCACGGCGGCATGACCTTTGTTGACCTCCGAGACCATACCGGCATCACTCAGTTGCGATTCACCGCCGAACATGCCGCGGCTCACGATATCGCCCGCTCGCTGCACAACGAATACGTGATCGCCGTCTCTGGAAAGGTCATCAGCCGAGGCGAATGGGTCAACCCCAAGCTCCCGACCGGCGAAATCGAGGTCGAAGTCGGTGAAGTGGATTTGCTCAGTAAGTGCGACGCCCTTCCGTTTCAAGTGAACGAGGATTTCGAGGCCGGCGAGGAGCTTGCCCTGCGTTACCGCTTTCTTCACCTTCGTCGCCCGGAAATGCAGCAGATTTTTCGCACCCGACACAAGATCGCCCGCGCCATCCGCGAGTACTTCAACGACAACAACTTCATCGAAATCGAGACGCCGTTCCTCACGAAATCGACGCCGGAAGGCGCTCGAGATTATCTCGTCCCCTCGCGAGTGCGCGCGGGCAGCTTCTACGCCCTGCCGCAATCGCCGCAGCTCTTCAAGCAATTGTTCATGATCGGCGGCTTCGACCGCTATGCCCAGATCGTCCGCTGTTTCCGCGATGAGGACTTGCGTGCCGACCGCCAGCCCGAGTTCACCCAGCTCGATATGGAGATGGCCTTCGTCCAGCGCGACGACGTGATGAACATGGTCGAAGGCTGCGCGAAGCGCATCTTCAAGGATGCCCTTGGCATTGATATCCCCCTGCCGTTGCTGCGCATGACTGAACATGAAGCGATGGAGCGATTCGGCATCGACCGCCCCGACACTCGCTTCGGACTTGAGTTGCAGGACGTTTCCAATCTTGCCCGCGACGTCGACTTCAACGTCTTCCGGGAAGCGCTCGACAGGGGCGGCGTGGTCAAGTGCATTGTCGCTTCCGGCAGCGATAAGCTTACTCGCAAAGTTACCGACGGATTGACCGACGAAATCAAGGGCATTGGCGGGACAGGATTGCCCCTCGTCAAGGTTGCGCAGGGCGCGAATGGGCTGGAGTTCCAAACTGGAATCGCCAAGTTCCTTCAGCCGCTCACCGCCAAGCTCTGCTCGAAAGTCGGGGCAAAGCCCGGCGATACGATCTTTTTCATGCCCGGCAAATATGCCGATGTTTGCAAATATCTGAACCACATTCGCGGAAGGCTCGGTCAAATCCTCGACGTGATTCCCAGGGATAAGTGGAATCTTCTTTGGATCATCGATTTTCCGCTGCTGGTTTGGAACGAAGAGGAGAACCGCTGGGACAGTACGCACCATCCCTTCACCGCTCCGCTCGATGAGGACATTGCCATGCTCGAAACCGATCCGGGCAAAGTCCGCGACAAGGCCTACGACCTCGTGCTCAACGGAACCGAGATGGCCGGCGGCAGCATCCGAATCCACCGGCCCGATGTTCAGAAGAAGATATTTTCGCTCTTGGGCATTTCGCCGGAGGAGGCCGTCGAGAAGTTTGAGTTCCTGCTCGATGCCCTTCGCTTTGGCGCGCCGCCCCACGGCGGAATCGCCTTCGGACTCGACCGTTGGGCCATGATGCTCACCAGGTCGGCCAGCCTCCGCGACGTAATCGCCTACCCCAAAACCCAGCGGGCCACGTGTCCGCTGACCGGGGCGCCGGCGCCTGTTTCGAAAAAACAGCTTGACGAACTGTTTCTAGCGCTCAAAGCACCGCCAAAATAATCGCGGACTCCGTATGCCAATAGCATATTCAATTGCCGCCGTCATGCCCGGTTCGGGAAGGCCTGTTGAGCTGTGCGAAATCCCCTTGCCTGAGCTCGAGCAAGATTCGGCACTGCTCAAAGTCGAACTTAGCGAGGTTTGCGGCACCGATGTTCACCTACGCGACGGGCGACTTGCGGGCGTACCTTACCCTATTATTCCCGGCCACGTTTCCGTTGGCGTTCTGGAAAAGATTCGCGGTCAAATGCTGGACATCGAAGGCAAACCTTTCGCCGAAGGCGATCGCGTCACGTTTCTCGATGTTCATCGCACTTGTCACGCCTGCTGGCATTGTCTCGTCGCCAAGGCGACGACGCGGTGTCCGCATCGCAAAGTCTACGGAATCACCTACGGACTTTCCGACGGACTCACTGGAGGCTGGGCCGAGTATATCTATCTCAAGCCCGGAGTTCGTTGCATCCGCATGGACGGCGTATCGAGCGAACTGTACATGGCTGGCGGCTGCTCATTGCCGACCGCCCTTCACGCCGTCGAACGCGCCGACATCATGCTCGGCGACAACGTGCTCGTGCTCGGTTCCGGTCCGGTCGGTCTGTCGGCGATCGCCTTCTCGCAACTTCGCGGCGCGGCCCGAGTTTTCTGCATCGGCGCCCCGCACGTTCGCCTACAGCAGGCTTCGCAAGTCGGCGCCAGTGCCGTGCTTGATTTTACGGACAACGATTCTCCCGCTCGACGCGAATGGATTCTTTCGCTCACCAACGGGCGCGGCGCGGATGTGACGATAGAATGCACCGGCGCTCCCTCGGCCGTCACCGACGCCATGCGTTTCACACGCGACGCCGGCCGGGTCGTCATCGTCGGGCAATACACCGACCATGGTGAAACGCCCTTTAACCCGCATCTCGATCTCAACAAAAAACACCTCGACATTCGCGGCTGTTGGGGCTCGGACTATTCCCACTTTCACCGCGCAGTGGAAATGCTCCGCGTCAGGAGAGTCGCAACTTTCTGGTCATCCTTGCAACTGGAGCGGTTTGGATTGCGATCCGCCAATGAAGCGCTCGATGCCGTGGAGTCGGGAAACGTGATCAAAGCGCTGATCGTACCCGGCATTTGATCGAGGAGCCTTCGTCATGGTGCACTGCGTTACTTTTTTCACAAAGCCGGGTTGCTCGCTTTGCCGATCGGCCATGTTTGTTATCACCAAAGTCCGCCAAAGACATTCTTTCAATCTCGAAACCGTGGATATTTCAGCGCCCGGAAACGAACACTGGTTCGAACTGTATGGAAATCACATCCCGGTTACTCACCTCAATGGCTGCGAGGCATTTCGACATCGGGTTGATGAGGCCGAATTCGCTACACTTTTGACCCAAACCACTATTTCCAAACCTCTCTGACCGACATTCACTCGTTCTTTTTTGCACAAAGAACGAGTTCGTTTTCTTCAATACAAAGGTTTCGGGGTTGGATTTGGGGGCTCAATGTAGTACGATGACGATGTTCGGCTTGACTCATTCGTCTCCCCGCCATGTCAATCCGAGCGATGCCGGGGGATATTTTCATTCACACCATGATGGAGGAGAAGCGATGCAATCCGCGCATGTTCGAGCCGCTGTGATTATTTCTTGTCTGTTCTTGGGAAGCATTTCGGGAACAACCTTTGCCTTCCGCAATGGGCCTCCCGCAGGCTTCAATGGCAGCACTGCCTCCGCCGGATCCAGTTGCCAGGCCTGCCACGGCATTACCGTTGGCGGAGGATCCGTGCAGATCATCGGCGCTCCGACCACCTACACTCCGAACACGGTCTATAACATCAGCGTACGCGTCGCCGACGCCACTAAGTTGGGCGCTGGCTTTCAGATCAGCGTCGAAGATGCCGCCGGCGCGCACCGCGGAACGCTTATTATTTCCGACGCGGTCAACACGCAGAAAAACCTCGGCAACATGAACTGGGTCAATCATACCGGAACCGGAGTAAACAATGCCGTGGCCGGCTGGGCGGGAATGGGCAACGCCGCCACGTATAATCTTCAGTGGCAGGCCCCTGCGACCGACCAGGGCGCGCTAACCTTCTGGGCCGCGGGCAACGCCATCAACAACGACTTCTTTTCGACTGGCGACATCATTTACTTAACCAGCGTCAGTACCGTCTTCGGAGGCGGCGGTGCGTGCTGCAACGATACGAGCGGCATTTGCACGGAAGGTCAATTGCAGGCCTCGTGCGAAGGCGGCGGTGGCCGCTTTGGCGGCGCCGGTTCGACTTGTGCAACCATCAACCCGCCTTGCATCGCCCCCACCGGCGCCTGTTGCAACGACGGCACGGGCATCTGCACGGAAGCCCAGACCCAATCCGCGTGCCAATCCGGCGGTGGTCGCTACGGAGGCAACAACTCGAACTGCGTTTCGATCAATCCGCCCTGCCTGCCGCCTGCGACCGGAGCCTGTTGCAATCCGTTTCGCGGTGAGTGCGACAATGGTCGCACGAAGGCCGCCTGCGAGGCCGACGGTTTCCGATATGGCGGAGACGGTTCCGATTGCGCGACAATCAATCCGGCCTGCGATTCACCGATTTCCATTTCGCTCGAACCACTGGTCACCGGATTATCGTCTCCTGTCGACTTGACCAGCCCCAACGACAACTCAGGACGCATCTTCATCGTCGATCAGACCGGCGTGATTCTAATTGTCGATTCCGGGGGAAATCTGCTGCCCGTACCATTCCTTGACGTTACTGCGAAGCTCCCCGTTCTTAATGCTTTCTTCGACGAGCGCGGGCTACTCGGAATGGCTTTCCATCCCGATTACGCCTCCAATGGCCGTTTTTTCATCAGGTATAGCGCTCCCCGACCAGGCGCGCCCGGTGAACCTTGTTTCGGCACGAGCCGCGGATGCCATTTCGAAGTCTTGGCCGAGTACAAGGTTTCTCTTGCCGATCCCAATCTGGCCGACCCGAACTCTGAGGTGATTCTCTATACGGCCGATGAGCCGCAATTCAATCACAACTCCGGTCAGGTTGCTTTCGGTCCCGACGGATACCTCTACTTTACACTGGGTGACGGTGGCGGCGCGCACGACGGTCTCGCCGATGTTCCCCCATCTCACGGGCCCATCGGTAACGGACAGGACCGATTCGCTAAGCTCGGCAAAATGCACCGCCTCGATGTGGATAGCCCTCCCCAGCTGCCGCTTCCGTATGCCATTCCGGCGGACAATCCCTTCGCCGACGGCGTGGACGGTCTGCCGGAGATCTACGCCTACGGGCTCCGCAACCCCTTCCGATTTTCGTTCGACGACGGACCCGGGGGCGACGGCACGCTCTGGCTGCCTGACGTCGGCCAAAATCTCTTTGAAGAAGTCAATATCGGCGTCATCGGCGGCAACTATGGTTGGGTGATTCGCGAAGGTGCCCATTGCTTTAACCCTTTGGCGCCGCTCGTGCCGCCCGCGAATTGCGCAACCACCGGCGCACTCGGCGAACCGTTCATCGATCCGGTCATGGAGTACATTCATCCGGTCGCATGCACGTCCGACGCCAACTGCGCCGTTTTCGGCTTGGGCTGTGACGAAGCGAAAGGCCAATGCGAAAACGAAGGCGGCATTTCCATTTGTGGCGGATATGTTTATCGAGGCTCGGAATGTCCCTCGCTCGTCGGCAAGTACGTGTTCGGCGACTTTTCGTCGGCCTTCGGCTCGCCGGGGGGAAGGCTCTATTATTTCGACACGACCGGGCCAAACGCTTATGCACGACGCCAGTTCTTTCTTGCGCCCAACAACGCACCGCTCGGTCTTTTCCTGAAATCGCTTGGCGAGGACGCCGATGGCGAACTGTATGTACTCGCGTCGACCGCGCTGGGCCCATTTGGCACGACGGGCGGCGTCTATCGCATCGCGCCACCGATTCCCGCGGCAGTTGGCGAGTCGCCCAAGTACATTTCGGTCGTTTCGCCTCCCTCCCCTGATCCTTACGCGCTGGTTGTAGCACCTGATTGCCCAACCGCCCCTGAACGATATGTCGGCACTCCCTTTGGGCCCAACAACATCGCTCATCTTTTGGACAATCCGGCCAATGCCGCCCGCTTGACCTCGAAGCAGTGGGGTCGAACGGTCCACATTACCGGCGCGGACGTCGTTCCTTTGGCCTCTTACGGTGTTCATGTCGATTGCGGCCCGCAGGGTGTTCCCATTCTTTCTGCGGCAGGCCAAGCAAGCACGAGACGGTGGGGAGATGTGACAGAGCCGTTCAATCCTCCATCGGCGACGGTTCAACCGGATTTCGCGGATATTGCCGCGATCGTGGATCGTTTCAGGAATCTGCCCGGTGCCCTTCCCGCGACTCGCGTCGACCTGGTCGGGGAATCCACACAAACCGTATGCGTGCCCGGCGGCATCATCGACTTTCAGGACATCGGATACGCGGTGAACGCATTCAAGGGAATCGGCTATCCTTGCGCGACCCCTTGCCCGTAGGACCACGGCGAACTAGACTTTTCGGCCCGTCGGTGCTGATCAGTAACACCGCCGGGCCGATTCTTTTTCTCTTTCTAAGGGTTGTTAAGGAAACAGTAATGATTCGCGAAATCGCAATGGCATTCATCATCATCGCTTGCTTGTCGGCAACCGCTGCCGCTCAGTCCGAAGACCGAATTCTGCTCATGCCGGTTTTTTCGCTTGAAGCCGTTGAGGTCAACACCGTGCCAGTTCCAAAGGAATCTTCGGCCAAGGTCACGGTCGCACCGGGCGACGTCATTGTGGCGAAAGTGAAGATTCGGAATTGGTCGCCGAACGGCCAAAAACTGCGAGGCTTTCAGGCGCAGATGGACCCCATCGGCTACCGAAGCGGCACGGCGGGCACCGTGCAGCCGGTCGGTTTTGAGCCCGGAACCAACAATGAGGCCAACGCATTCATCGATACGAATGATCCCGACTACGTCCACAAAGGGCTTGCATCGATTCCGCTGACGGACGCCGCTTCGGAAAGTTATCGATGGCTCAACGTCCTTCTCGAGGCGGAGGAAGGTCCCGTCAGCAACCAGGATAGCGTAAAGTATAATTGTGCCACGTTGCGTCTTAAGGCTTCGGCGGATGCCTCAGGCACATTCACGATCGGGTTTGTCGAAGAGCCGTCCACTACGGGACTGCTTGATCCAGGCAACAACCTGATCATCCCAATCGGCTATGAACCGCTGGTCGTGGAAATCAAGGCGGACGCCAAGTGGTTTCGAATCGAGACCAGTGATCCACCCAGCGGGGCCATCGATGGCCGGATCATCATGACGCCGACCGGCAAGAATGATCCCGCTTGGAAATCGATCAAACTTTATTTCAATGGTCCCGCGGCAAACCTCTCGGCGTCTGACTTTGTCGTGGAAGACGGTAGCTCGTCACCCCCGAAGATCATCGATGTGAAGATCATCGGACCCGAAGCGACGTTGATGCTGGATCGCGGCATTCGGCCCGGAACGTGGACTGTCTTCATGCACAAGGCCAGCGGAAGCTCGACACGTATCGGTCGCTTGGCGGGTGACGCATCCAACGACGGTCGCGCCGATGCCGATGACCTGATGGTCCTGCTCCGCGGCCTGAATGGCGCGGCGGTGCTGTCGGATTTTCAAGCCGATCTCAATGCAGACGGGGAAAAAAACGCGCGCGACGTGCTCCGGTTGATCGACTTGCTGACGGACGGCCACCCCCATCGGTCCAAGCTAGGCAAATAGCCGGCCACGCGTCGTTATTCGAATTCTCAACAGTCGATTGCTGCGTCAATCGCGACAGGGCGCCGATCCTCGTCGGCATGTTGATGAATAGGACACCGCGGACTCCGATCCGGGGTCTGGCGATCAACCGTTGGGCCGGTCGCCCTCCGGATCGCCAAAGTCAAACGGTTCATCTTGGTCATCGGCGAGTCCGAGCCCCTCGACGATCGCAGCCAGGTCTTCACCACGTTCGTCGCCCAACGCTTCCATTTCGTCATGCTCGGGTAGCTCGGCGGCCTGGTGTCCGTCGTCAGCGCTTTTCTTTGCGATGATAGCCCGCGCCAGCGAGATTCGCTCAATCAGCGTTGCCATGTCCGCAATCCGGTCTGCCGGATCGATTCGACAGCAATCATCAATCAATCTCGTGACGCAAGTCGGCAGACCGTTGAGCACCGAGGCTTTGGCCTCTTCCGCCCGGCGCACCACCGGATTGAGGGACTGAAGGTTGACTGTTCGGTTCATTTCCGTCGAGATCACGCTTCCCGTCAGCACTTTGTACAGCGTCGCGCCCAGTCCAAACACGTCAGTGCGATGATCCAGCTTGCTCCGCTGAACCTGCTCGGGAGCCATATAGTCAACGGTTCCCTGAATCTTCGATTTTGGTTCGTGAATCCGCGAACTCTGACCAAGGTCTATGAGCTTCACCGCCCCGTCGTGCGTCACCATGATGTTGCTTGGCTTCAGATCGGCGTGAACCCATCCCGCGATGTGCATGGCCTGCAGGCCGTGGGCCACTTCCCCGAATACGCGAAACATGTCATCGAGCGGTCGCTGAGTCTCCTTTTCGGCCAGCGTGTGCCCATTGACATATTCCATGAAGAGGATCGCCCCGCGAACGCGAAACCGCTGTCGCAACATGCGAATCTCGAACACTTTGCGAATCACCGGATGATCGATCGATGAACCGATGGCATGTTCGGCCTTGAGCAGTTCGATGAACCCCGCGTCCTCGGGGTTCACAAGCTTCACAATCTTGACGGTGTAATCCTTGCCCGTTGGCATGTACCGCGCACGGTAGACGCGCGTCTGAGCGCCAACGCCCAGCTTTTCAATGATTCTGTAATTTGGAATGTCTACGGACACCAGCTCAACCCGTCGCCATTTTAAACAGAAACTGAAAATTCTGAAATCATCGAAAGTTTGCGCGCAGGTATGCGCAACAACTTGCCAGTGATTTCAACACGACCACCAAGAAACCCACGACTAACTGATCGGGCAAGCTCGGCAGGTGACGGCATGAAAAAGCGGGGGTTATGGATAATTGCGCGTATCGGCGATGAAAATAACCCGTCGCCTGCCCAGTCTTGCTATTCCACCGTCGAATATATCGGCAGCTAAAAGTCGGGTCAAACATTTGTAATCGCGGGCATAAAGATTTCGTCATTTTCGGACTTGGCCGCTTGGAGTCGAGCGCTGTCGGCGATAAGTACGAGGGTCAGAACGGTGATTTCCGGCGGGCAATTCAATCGAATCGGGATTGGCAGCGAAGCACCGATTCCGGCGCTGACGTGGAGGTGGGTTTCCGCGACCCGGTGCAAACCGCAGACCATGTGCCGCGGGATGGCGTCGTTGGGCCAGAGGCATCCGAACCAGGGAACCCGAATCTGCCCACCATGAGTGTGGCCCGACAGCACCAGCTGGGCCCGGCCGGGGGGAAGTCGCCATACGGTCGAGGGATAATGGGCCAGGAGAATCGTCGGCAGGGATGAGTCAGTTGCGGACAGGGTTGCGTCCAGATCGCCGCCTCGCGGAACCGTTTGTTCAATTCCGGCGATGTTGATTTCACCGCCGTTCACTCGCGTTCGCACGGATTCGTTGCGCAGAAAGTTCAACGGCATGTCGGCGGCTTCCGCGATGCGCGGATGGTCATGGTTGCCGAGGACCGCCCAGATGGGTCCGCGGGCCGCGAGCGGGTCGAAAAACCGCCGGGTCATTTCCACGGCGTGCGGCCAATGCCGACGGAAGTTTCCGAAGTCGCCGGTGACCAACAGAAGGTCGTAGTCGAGCGAGATGAGCAGACTTTGTGCGTGGTGAACGGTGTCGTTCCAGCCGCGAAAATGAAGATCGGAAACGTGGGCGATGCGCAGACCATCGAGCTCGCGTGAGACACGGTGGAGCGGAACCTGAAACTCTCGAACAACGACACGTCCAAAAGGCGTTCTCAGCGGCGAACCTCCATTCAAATCAATCGATCCCCGCACGATCAACCTATCGGCGATCGCGGAGGTTTCTCTTGGGTAGAAGTCGCCTTACATTCTGAAGTCGGCCGTCGGCGCAGCGGAGGCGACAATCGACGAAACGTCGATGTCTTCACCCACGATCTCGAAATCGGCTCTTTCGATAATGCGAACGGCGACGCCGTGACCAACGGCTACACCTCCTACAGCCGGCCGGAAAACAGCATCGCCCGCAAATACGTCAATTCATCGACGGTCTGGCGGCTCAACGATCGCACGGCACTCCTAAGCGAGGCGAATTACGACCTCAACGACGGCGAGCTGGACATTCTCAACGTCTCGCTTGCGGTCGAGCGTACGCCTCCATTCAGCTACCTCATCGGCTATCGTTTCATTGACGAGACCGATTCCAACCTGCTCTGCTTCGACATGAACTATCGCCTGACCGAAAAGCACACCATCGCGTTTCGAGAGATGTTCGACCTCGATCGCGGGCAGACGGCCGACTTCACCGTCGCTTTGATCCGCAAGCATCCGCGATGGTTCAGCGCGCTCTCGTTCCAGCTCGACGAAGCCGAGGGCGACTTCGGCGTCTCGCTGAGCATCTGGCCCTTGGGTCTCCGGCAGGCGGCACTAGGGCTCTCGCCGCTTCACCGGCCTTTCATCTACCACGCGACTTCAGAACGATTGACGGGCCTGCCTGACGGGATTGACCTGATTGGCAGATAACTACAAGGCTAGATCGGTATCAGAAAGCTCAAGATCGGAGATAGTAACGATAAGGCGATCCATTCTGAGAATCGCCCGAGAACGAGCGCAAGAATCACAATCACAACCGACCATGCACGCCCGGCAAGCAAATAGCGACGACAGCACTGCCAAAGAATTACGATCATCACCATGGGAGGAACGACGCCCATTGCATACGAAACCCACATGGCCGAATAACGAGTGAGCGTTGCCACCAACATGATGAGTGCAAAAGTGAAGCCGCTAATAGGAATCGTCGGACTGAGCAGTGCAATGAGATTGGAAAACCCGGATGATACTCTTTGGCGGGAAGTTATCAGCGGAAGTATGGCGGCCAAGCTCAACGCAGCGATTGAACCTGCGAGCACAAAAACGCTTGGGAAGTACCATTCCACCGCAAGGCTATAAAAAAATGTTTGAATTGAAGTGTCCAATGCTCGCAAGATCTGGCCCCGCCGCAGGGAAAGAGCCATACAATTGATTGTTTGATTGATCACAAAAACGACAAAGCTAATTGAATAGGAAGCTGCTACGCAGGCGAGTAGAAACTTCCAGCCCCCCTCAATGCGTCGATCGTATCGAGCACGTGCATTGCTGAAATATCTTCCCGGGTGAACCCAGGCAAGCCACAGCGTCTTAAGCGTTCGACGAACAATGCCACCATCTTCAATCCGCTCCCAAGGCAAGAGAAATCGTCGCAACGGCGCATCAGCCAGATATTCGGCATCGAAGGTCCAGCCGCACTCCGGACAGCGCAACTCGCTCAATCCAATCAGCGGATATCGGCACTGGAGGCAGATCGCGGCGTTATCGGAAACGTCGGCAGGTGTTGACACAGCCATTATTTCAACACGGGGTGACGTAATTGTCACACCCGTTCCTGTTAGCCGTACAAACGAAAGGCAGCGATGGTCGAAATAAGTCGAACGATCAAAGATTCTCGCCGAAGAAAAACGCCGCGCCCATGCGGTCGGCCATCGGCTGGTTGGAGAAGATGAGCGGCAGCAGGAACCGCAAGTCGGTGTGCGGCGAACGAAGATGATCGGCAATTTCCATTCGCCAAAGCGAGTCGAACGACATGAGTTCGTCCTGCGAATAGGGGCTTTGAAGGGCGCGGTCGATCACGTCGGCGGCGATTCGCGCCGACCACATGGCCGGAAAAACTCCCTCGTTGCTCGCCGCCGAGACGAACCCCCCCGCGTCGCCGACAAGCAGCGCGTGCTTGGCGACATGGGTGTCCATGTCGAGCGCGGCCGCAGCGGGACTCATGATCGGTCGCACTGACGCCGCCTTTGACGACAGATCGACGGGAACGATGCCCTGATCGGCGGCGATCTTGCAGAGTTTGACTAGCGAGGATACAGCCGCGGTCGTATCGCCGAACCAGTTGACGCACAGCGAGGCCCGCTCGGCATTCACACAACAAAAAGCGAAGCTGGCCGCCCCGTCGAGACCGAGAATCACCGCAACGCGCGGCGACGCCACCTTGGTCTTGGTCGGCAACGCGGCCTCGACCGGCGCGCTACAGATCGGCGTTTCGCTGGTCCGCGCCGTCAGACCAAGCCGCTGAATCAACGGCGATCCGCGCCCGGCCGCCATGACCAGAAGGCGGCTCGACACCTTTTTGTCACCGACCAGTTGAATGGCGACCTGCGATTCCAACAGGCGGAGATCCCCTGCCTCATGGGGCTGCATGAGCGTCGCACCGGCGGCGACCGCGGCGTCGGTCAGAGCATTGTCAAACGCGGAACGATCGACGAGATAACCTACCGGCCCCTCGAACTTGGGCTTGGCACTCTTTGTCAGGTCGGCATTGAACAGGGTCACGTCGGTAAAGGTCGCATCCTTGAGGGACTTGAACTTCACGCCCCACTCGTCGAGCAACTCGGCCGCCCGCACATTCAGCCAGCCGCTGCAAGGCACGGTTCGCGGGAGCTTCTGGCGTTCGATCAGGACGACCGAGTGTCCCTTGCGGGCGAGCAGCAGCGCGGCCGAAGCGCCTGCAGGCCCCGCCCCCAGTACCGCCACATCGAATAGCTCGTTCGTCACCAATCACCGCCGAAAAAAAAGACATCCGTGACCAAGGCCATGCTACCCTTGATCGAATCGATACAGTACAACACGATGTGTTCAGCGCCGCAAGCGGCGGAGAACAGGAGCCGACCGTCACCCTCGACCGTTCGGACGTAAGGACCATCACCGTTGGCATCAATTTCCATCGAACATTTGACGCACGCCTACCGCACAAGAAAGGCCGTTGTGCACACACTTCGTGAGTTCTCTATCGATATCGCCGATCGCGAACTGGTTGTACTTGTCGGTCCGTCGGGATGCGGAAAGACGACCGCGCTGCGTTTGATCGCCGGGCTCGAGGAACCGTCGAGCGGGACGATTCGCATCGATGGAAAGGTGGTGAATCGCGCGGCGCCCAAGGACCGCGACGTGGCCATGGTCTTTCAAAATTACGCGTTGTATCCGCACATGACGGTGTTCAACAACATGGCCTTCGGGTTAAAGATGCGCGGCACGCCGAAAGGTGAAATCAAGGCCAAAGTCGGCGCGGCGGCCGAACGGCTGGGATTGGTGCGCCTGCTGGATCGCAAGCCGTCGCAACTGTCGGGCGGCGAGAAACAACGCGTCGCGGTCGGCCGCGCGATCGTCCGCAATCCGAAGGTTTTCTTGTTTGACGAACCGCTCTCCAATCTCGACGCGTCGTTTCGCGGCGGGCTCCGGACGGAAATTCGCGCGCTCCAGCGAGAACTTCAAACGACGATGATCTACGTCACGCACGATCAGGAGGAGGCAATGACGCTCGGTGATCGACTGGCCGTGATGAAGGATGGCCTGCTGCACCAGTTCGGTTCGCCGTTCGACGTCTACAACCGTCCGGCCGACCGCTTCGTGGCCGGGTTCATTGGTTCGCCGTCGATGAATTTTTTCCCGGGGCGAATCGAATCACAATCAGGATCGGCGTCGTTCGTCGGCGACATCGGACGATTGCTTCTTCCGGAAGCGGCGAACAGCCTGACGAATCTCGCGGGTCAGGATGTCATTCTCGGGGTTCGTCCGCAGGATATTCGTTTGGACGACAAAGAAACTGACGGACGCTCAAAAAGTGTGGCCGGGGTGGTTCGCGTCGTGGAACCGCTTGGAGATCGAATCAATGTGCATGTTTCGTGCGGCGAGCGATCGGTGGTGATCGTTCGTGCGTCCTCCGATCGCACGTTTTCCGTCGGAGGCCGGGTTCGGCTGGGAATTGATCTTCAGGCTGCCCATTTCTTCGCCGACGATGATTTCGGTCGTCGGCTACAATAAAACCTGAATGGAACCGTGGTTCGTTCCTCGCTTGACGGCGACTGAAACAACGGATAAGAATACCCGCCCTGCAACTTTGGCGGTGGTGATCGGATTGTCCGATGCATCGCGGATTGCTAACGGCGGTTGTCGCCGTTTCCAGGGGCCGTAGCTCAATTGGTTAGAGTACCGGCTTGTCACGCCGGTGGTTGCGGGTTCGAATCCCGTCGGCCTCGTTGAAATTTCCCGACCGATAACTCCTATTCTCCGGCATGGTTTCGAACCGATTCTCGACTGGAACCATGCAGCCAGCGGCACCCTTTCGGATATAACATGATCGATGACGACTTCCCCCGGCACTCCGGAATCAGATTCATGCGATTTGCTGCGATTCTTGCATGACGCCGCGGACCGCGGTGCTTCTGACATCCACCTGATTGCCGGGTACCCGCCGACTTTTCGGATTCACGGTCGATTGGTCCCGTTCGGCGACACACCGCTCACGCCGGAGGAAGCGGAGCGAATGGCGATGGCCCTGCTGCCCCAGGCGGTCGCGGCGCGGCTGGCGAGCGAACTGAACGTCGATTGCTCCGTCGAGGTGGATCACAAAGGGCAGGCCGCGCGATTCCGTGCCAACGTCTTCAAGGCCCACGGTCACTGGTGCGTCTGCCTGCGGCATGTTCCCAACGAGATTCCGTCTTTCGAATGGATGGGGTTTCCGGAGGCGCTCGCGGAGCGACTGATTTCGCACACTAACGGCATGGTCATCATCACCGGCGTCACCGGATCGGGAAAATCGACGACATTGGCCGCACTCATCAACATGATGAACACGCGCGGCGGACTGAGGATCATCACGGTCGAGGAACCGATCGAATATGTGCATCGGCGGATCAGCTCGACGATTGTGACCCAGCGTGAGGTTGGCCGCGACGTGCAGTCGTTTCATGACGGACTGAAGTACGGTTTGCGACAGGACCCCAACGTGATACTGGTGGGAGAAATCCGCGACCGCGAAACCGCCGCGATGGCCCTCAGCGCCGCCGAAACCGGACACCTCATTCTGACGACGTTGCACACCCGCGACGCCAAGGGCGCGGTCACGCGGTTCGTCGATTTCTTCCCACCGGAAGCCCAGGATGATATTCGGTCGCAGCTTGCCCTGAGTTTGCGATCAGTGGTCAGCCAGCACCTGATCCCACACGCGAAGCTTGATCGTCGGCGTGCTCTCGCGCTGGAGGTATTGCATGTGAATCAGCCGGTGCGGGCGGCGATCCGGTTTGGGAAAGTCGATTCAATCGAGTCGGCCATCCAGACCGGCAAGCGCGACGCGATGATCTCACTGGATGAGGACCTGGGTCGGCTCGTATCCCTCGGGGCGATCACAATGGAAACCGCTCGTCGCCATGCCAAGGACGCAGACCATGTCGGAACGTCCCGCTGAGCGTCACTTTGTTCGCCGATCGGCTGCGAACACCCGGCTTCCCATGGCGCGATCCATAGTGGTGGAGGCATCAACGGGAATCGTCTCAATCAGCTGCTGGACGATGGAATCGCTGGTGACGCCGTCGGCCTCCGCGTTGAAATTGGTCAGAATGCGATGTCGAAGAACGGGCAACGCCACGGCGCGGATGTCGTCGGTGGAGACATAGTATCGGCCCTTGAGGATGGCCCGCCCCTTTCCCGCCAGGACGAGGAATTGCGAAGCGCGCGGACCGGCGCCCCAACTGATGTAATCCTTGACGAACTTGGGCACGCCGCCCTGATCCACGCGGGTCGAGCGAACAAGCTGCATGGCGTAGCGCATCACGTGATCGGCGCAGGGAAGCCGCCGGACGATCTCCTGAAGGTCCATGACCTCACGTGCGTTGAGCGTCCGATCGGTCGGCGTCTCCGCCGCGGTGGTCGTCATCTTGATAATCTGAAACTCTTCGTCTTCCGACGGGTAACCAACCTGAACCTTGAACATGAAACGGTCAAGCTGCGCTTCGGGCAGCGGATAAGTTCCTTCCTGCTCGATGGGATTCTGGGTTGCGAAAACGAAGAACGGACGAGGTAGTTTGTGGGGGAACCCGGCCGCCGTCACCTGATTCTCCTGCATTGCCTCCAGGAGTGCCGCCTGCGTCTTTGGCGGTGTGCGGTTGATTTCGTCGGCCAGCACGACGTTGGCGAACACCGGCCCCTTGACGAACCGCAGCGACCGCGTGCCCGACCCGCGGTCCTCCTCGATGACTTCCGTGCCGGTGATGTCCGACGGCATCAGGTCCGGCGTGAATTGGATGCGCGAAAAACTCAACGAAAGCTGTCGCGCCAAGGTGCTGATCAACAACGTTTTGGCGAGGCCGGGAACGCCTTCCAAAATGCAATGGCCGTTGCAGAACATGGCCGTCAAGAGTTGCTCGATGACGGCTTCCTGCCCGACGATCGTGCGGGCGATCTGGCTTCTCAGCCGATCGTATGACGCGACCAGTTTTTCAACAACGGCCACGTCGTCCGCTTCGCCGCGCACTGCCTGTTCATTCGACATCGGTTCATCTGACATCATTGGGATCCGCGCTATTCGCCGCCAAACGGATGACTCACAAACTCTGATTCAGGGAACGTCATTGATGTAATTGATGAGCGCCCGCAGTCGTCCCGTGCTCCGCCGATCGAACGCCATCACCAGCCTCACCTTGTCGGGGCACGCGCCCGATTCGCCATCGAGCGGCTGATCCGTCTGCTCGATGCATCCCTTGGTGAGGATATCGGCGAATCGTCCGTTTAACTCCGACACGGCCTGCGGCGAAAGCGGAGAATTCATCCGGATGACCAGTTGGTCCCATACATACCGCATGGAATGATAGCGCTTATAAAAGCGAAGAATCTCGGCCACCGCTTGTTCCGCCCGATCCGTGACAAAAAACAAGTCCATGTCGGCCGGGTCAATCATATGGTTGCCCAACAGCTCGGCTTTGACGTAGGTACGCCAATGTTGCCAGTACGTTCCGCCGGGCTCGTCGCAAAGGACGATTGGAATCGGGGCGGTTTTGGCTGTCTGGACCAGAGTCAACGCTTCGAAGCCTTCATCCTGGGTTCCAAATCCCCCGGGAAACAGGACGATCGCTTCGGCCTCTTTCACGAACATCAATTTCCGCGTGAAAAAGTATTTGAAATTAATCAGCTTCGGGTCGTCGGCAATCACATCGTTGGTTTCCTGCTCGAAGGGCAAACTGATGGAGACGCCGAAACTGGCTTCGCGGGTCGCTCCGTGGTGCCCTGCACGCATGATTCCCCCGCCCGCGCCGGTGATAACCATCCATCCGGCCCGGCCGATCAGCTCGGCGAATTTCCTGGCCTCCATGTATTGTGGGTGATTTTCATTGGTGCGCGCGGAACCGAAGATGCTGACTTTCGGAATATTCTCGTAAGGAGTAAAGACCTTAAACGCGTATCGAAGTTCCTTAAGTGCCGTATTCAAAATCTTCAGGTCGCCGCGATCGACCTCATCCACACTGAGCCGACAAATCGTCACCAGCATTTCGCGAAGCAGGTCTTCGTTCTCGCACGGAGCGTATTCGCGAACGAACTGCTCAATGGCCTCACCGCGCCGACGGCGCCGTTCATCAGTCGGCTCATGCTCTTTTTGAAAGTCGTTCATTTTAAGAGTTAACGTTCCCGGATTCGCATCTTTGCATTTGTAAGCCGGTCTTTCACCCGACAGAATCCAATTCGCTAAGGCTCCTCGCTGATTCTTCGCGTTGCTGAATCATAACCGCACAGGAGACTATCGGACGAAGTGATCGCCGATGTGGAGTAACAGCGCAAAGGGTCCCCCGGCGGGCTGTTCAAGGCCATCAATGATCAGCTGCATCGAGATAAGGCTCGATTTCGAGTTCCATCACGATTTCGTCGTGGACGGGCACACCGCGCTCGCCGACCAGCGGAATCTGCGGCTTGATCTTCCTCGCCTCGTCGACGACGCCCAAGTTAATGGCCATCATACGAAACCCCAGGCGCTGATGAAAATCGATGATGCGAAGTCGATCATTCGTCGTAGTCAACCAGATTTTCTCACATCCTCGGTCGCGGGCGCGGTCGATGGCGGAGAGCAGGAGCGATGATCCGATTCCCTGCCCTTCCAATACGCTGTTCAGCGTCAGGATTTCCATGCCTCGTTCGTCAATGTGGTAAGTCAGCAAACCAACGATATCGCCGTCGCGCCGCTCCAGGAATCCGTCTCCGAGATGCGGTTGAAACGCCTTCCCGCCGCTCATTACAATCCGGCTGCGCCAGTGTTTTTCGATGAACCGCGCCACTTCCTCGCGATCGGAATCTCGAATCTCGCTCCGTGCCATGGGCGTTGGTTCTACCCGAACAGAGGCGAGGCAGCCAGAGGAATCAGAATCGGCCGCCCATTGCGAAGCGACTGCACAAATCGGTCCCCTGGCTGTCGGCGGACGACGTCGGCTTGCCCTGCTTGTTTCCATGAAGGGGCATGGATAGCATCGTCACCGTGCCATGAAGGAATCGATGATGAGACAGTGCCTAGCTAGGCGACCCATTCTACTGGGCGGCACAATCATATTTGCCCTGGCAGGCGTGCCGAGCTGTTTGCCCAAGCTCACGACCGATCAACTGCGCAACGCCCAGCCGCCGCGTCCCGTGGAACTCGATCGGCTCGATCAGCTTCTCGGCAAGTGGGAAACGACCGGCATCATTCACCTCGCCGTGCTCGACGAACCGATCCACACACAGGGCCGAAACCGGGCGGAATGGACGCTTGATCGCCGTGTTCTGGTGGACGACGCGGAACTGGACATGGGACCACTGGGCAATGTGACCGGGCAGACGCTCTGGACCTGGGACGATTCGATTGGAAAGTACCGGATGTGGTGGTTCGACAGTCTCGGCGAGACATCGCAGGCGGTGGTGACGTACAACGATCGGACGCGGACGTGGCACATGAAGGCCACCGGCGTCAAGTATGGGCAGCGAACCGGCGGACGCGGCACGATTCACCATGTTGACGACGATACACTCGAATGGACCTGGTTTGAGTCCGATACGCTCGGCTTCATCACCTTTGCCGAAATGCATGGGACCAGTCGCCGAAAGACGTCACAATTGCCCCAGCAACCAGACTGACCCTTGGCGAATGATCAAGGCGGGACAATATCCGGCTGGGACGTAGACGACGAACGGCATAGTTCCTTAAGCAATTCATTCAATCCTTCCCCGGATTCCGCATAACGAACGATTCCCTCGCGGTCGAGCACGATATACGCCGGCAGCGTCAAAACACCGCTATCAATCACGACGTCGCTCTCCATTCCTCTTCCATCGTGATACTGCGGCCAGGACATGTTGAATCGTACGCCCGCAGCTTCGAACATCGGGGAGATCGTGTCCAGATTGACGCCGATCAACTGCAAGCCGCGATCGCGAAGTTCTCTTTCGAGACCGATCAACCGCGGGATTTCCTTCAGCGACGGCTTGCTCCACGTCGCCCAAAAGTGCACGACGAGCACCTTGCCTTTGGAATCGGAAGTTTGCAGGACTGATCCATCCGAAAGAGTGAACGTCGCCGCATAGGGTCGTCCGACGGAGGTCGCGCGAAAAACCTCGCCGGCGGCCCTTCGCGTAGCGGCGTGATCGGCATACGCCGACCGAAGTTCAGCCAGCTCGTGTTTGGCCCTGTCGATTTCCTTCAGCGTGATCAGGTTGCGAATCAAGCTGGCCCACATCACCGGTCGGTGCGGCGAGTCGTGAAAATCCTCGACAAACGCCTTGTAGCGTTCGAGCGTACCCCGCAGCCGCCGATCCTCAGGCATCTGCTCAAGTCTCGCGCCGAGAACAAATGCCTGCACCGCATAGAAAGCATTCTCCGAAGCGAGGTTTCCCCTGGGCTTCGATGCGGCGATTGAATCGGTGAGTTCCAGCAGCTTGCCGACGAATCCGGAGTCGCTGCGGGCCAGCCTCGCCAGTGTTTCCAACCTTGTAATCTGAGCTTCGTCGCGGAGTCCCGTTTCCGGAAATCGAGTCAACAGTGCCTCGATGGCGTCGAGCAATGCCAGCGCCGCTTCGCGCTTATCGGATTGCTCGGTCGAATCCGCCTTCGCGTTTGCCCTAGTCTTGAAAGATTGAATGTGTTCAATCAGTTGCGATTCCGAAAGCTCGCCGAGCGTTGCCCGCGGCTCCGTCCTCATTGTGTCCTGCGCGATCGCATCCATCCGTGCCAGGGCGAGGACTGTAATCATTGTGGCCGTGATCAAAATGAATCTCATCGTCGATGCTCCCGTCCTACAGTTGATGCGTTTGCGGTTGGCGACCTGCAAGGCGCAAGAGCCGATTGGCATCCACCTGCACGCCCGGTTCACCGGAAGGCAACTTCGGGGGCCGACCGCCCAATCCGAAGCGCAAACTCCTTGCCGTAATATCGTCACGAAGCAGCCATGTCCCCAGGCAACCCTCCGCCCATTGAACTCCTGGACAGGCTTCGAGGAATCGCAGCCCAAGCGCCGAGAGAAGGCTGGTCTCGCCCACCATGCAGCCGAGCTGAACGCCCACGCCAGACCGTCGAGCCAAAGCGGCCAGCCGCAGCGCCGGCATGAATCCACCACATTTGCTGAGTCGAATGTTGAAAACACTTGCACCGCCGAGGTCGATCAGACGGCGGGCATCCGCCTCATCGATCAACGACTCGTCATGCACGAACAGCCAATCGAATCGTCGGCGCAGTTCAGCCAACTGCGAATCGCTTCCGCGCGGAAGCGGTTGCTCAACCGCGGCGATGGGAACATCTTGCACTTTCGAAAGCCACGCCTCGGCCTCTTCGAGCGACCACGCTCCATTGGCGTCGACCCGAAGGCTCGCCCGACCGGCCTCGATCGCTCTCCGCAGGTATCGCGCCGTCCGACGGAGTCGTTCAACATCGCCCGGCGAACCCACTTTGAGTTTGAAGTGGCGAAGCCCGGCCCAGTACATGAGCCGAAGTCGGCGCATCATCGCGCTCATGTCGTCCGACGCCAGCACGCCACTGAATCGAATCGTATTGCTGCTTCCGGGTCGACCGAATCCCCCCAACCCCATCCACGCCACAATGTCATCAACGGTGCGATCGAAATACCGCAGCGACGCCGCGAGAAGCGCCATTTCGACCCCTCCTCGGGCAGCAGGCGACGGACGACCTTTCGCGCCGACCCATGGCAAGGCGTCGACAAACTCCAGCGCCTGCGGAAACGACTCCGGATGAAAGCCGAGCAGGGCGGGCGCATACACGTCGCGCACGGCTTCGAGGACCGAATCAACGCTTTCGCCGGATACATACGGTCTGGGGAGCGTCTCCCCGAAACCGACCACCCCGTTGGTCAGTTCCAACTCGATGATGATCGTGTCGGAAACTGCACGGCGGGACGTTGCGTGCTCTACGCTCGAGCGCAGCGGAATTTCTAGCGGGCGTACGATTACGCGATGAACGATGGCCGCAGTCACGGGGAAATCGTAGCAACGTCAAACTGTCGAAACCAGTTCAGGTTATTCCGTGGCGGCTTGCTGCTCTGTCGGTTCGGGACTCACTTTGGGCTTCTGATGCGTGCGAATCTGGTTGAGCACTCCCGACAACAAGATAATCCCGGCGGCCATGGCAAGAAGTATCGACAGCCACTTGCGACGATCGGCGCGAATTTCGGCCGTCCCCTCTCCGCGCCCCACCAGCGCGCTGGCGACGAAAAACAGGAACAAGGCCGACACGAGTTTCAGCCCGAATATCGGGTGATACGGAATGGCCTGAATCTTCGGCGGAATCGCGAGCAAGCCGAAATTCAGACCGCCGGTCACGAGCAGCAACACAATGCTGATATGCACGAAGCGTGCCCAGCGCGCCCGAATCGCCTCCCGAAGTCGCTCGTGCGCATCTTCATCAAGCGTGCTCGAAGCGGCCGGAAGCAGCGCGAATCGCATGAAGACGGCTCCGCCGATCGCCACGATGGCCGACCCGATGTGCACCCAACGGGAAATCAACACAACGTAATCTATGCTCTGCAACGCGTTGCTCCCAAAAGTCATGTTCCTGCCGTCCGCCAACGACTCACGCGATTGTACGATCGTTCTTTCGCCACGCCAGCCTGCATGGCGAGGTTACCTTGGATGAGCATGTCAATCGGTTACTCGCGTGCCTGCCCGACCCATTTACCACGCCGAGTCCAACATCCTTCGATTTCAGGTGTCCATCACCATCGAGGCGCGGGAGCATTACTTCGAACCTAAACCCTGATATGATGCAAATTGTGCAGCCTGCATTTGAACTGTTCGATCACACGGCTGACATGGGCATCCGCGTGCGTGCGGGGCGGCTGGCAGAATTGATTCATCCGGCAGTCGACGGGTTGTACGCCGCCATCGGCGAACTCGTCCCAGCGACCCAGTCCGCTTTGATTTGGATTTCGCTCGACGGCGCCGACCGGGCAGTCCTGTTCCGAGACTTTCTGAACGAAGTGCTGATGCTGTTCGAACGCGAAAAACGGATGCTGACCGGCATGGAATCGGTCGAGTTTGAGGAATCGTACCTGAAAGTCGCAGCTTTCGCCTCGCCTGTGGACGTGGATCGCAGTGTTTTTCACCGCGAGGTCAAGGCGATCACGTATCATGAGCTGAAAATTCGAGCAATTGACGGCGGTTTTGAAGCCACGCTAATCGTGGACATCTGACCTTCGCACGATGGCCATTCTTATGTCTGAATCGTACTCAGGTCCGCTCGAACGCATCGACGCCAACCGATGGCGCATCCCAAAGTCGTACAAAACCGGCATGCGCGTCGACGGCATCATCTTCGCCGACGACCAACTGGCCGAGGCGATCAAGCAGGACAAATCGCCCGAACAAGTGGCAAACGTCGCTACGCTGCCGGGTATTGTCCGTGCCTCGCTCGCCATGCCCGACATTCACTGGGGATACGGCTTCTGCATCGGCGGTGTCGCGGCAACTGATCCACTACAGGGCGGCGTCATCAGTCCCGGCGGCGTCGGCTACGACATCAATTGCGGAGTTCGGCTGATCCGCACGAACATCAAGATCGATGACGCCAAAAAACGCATGGCCCGGCTGGTCGACGAACTCTTCAACACCGTCCCCTGCGGCGTCGGCAAGGGCGGTGTCGTAAAGTTCAACAAATCCGAACTTCGCAAGCTCATGACCGAAGGCTCGCGGTTTGTGGTCAAGCGCGGGTTCGGCTGGGACAGTGACGTGGAAGCCACCGAAGCCCACGGCCTCATCGACGACGCCGATCCCGATCTCGTCTCCGATCGCGCGCTCGAGCGCGGTTCCGACCAGTGCGGGACGCTCGGCAGCGGCAACCACTTTCTCGAAGTGCAGTTTGTCGATCACATCGACGACGCGCGGAGCGCTGGTGTCATGGGGTTGGCACAAGGAAACGTCACCGTGATGATCCATTCCGGCTCACGCGGACTCGGATACCAGGTTTGCGAAGACGCGCTCAAGGAACTCCAAAACACGCCGACCAAGTACGGCATCGACCTGCCCGACAAACAGCTCGTCTGCGCCCCCGTGCACTCGTCCGAGGGGCAGCGTTACCTCAAGGCCATGCGCGCCGCCGCCAACTTCGCCTGGTGCAACCGGCAGATCATGACCCACCTCGCCCGCGAGGCGTTCTCTCGCGTCTTCGATCTCTCTCCCGAGCGACTCGGCATGAACCTCGTGTACGACGTGGCGCACAACATCGCCAAAATGGAGCCGTACGAAGTCGACGGCAAGTCGGCACAGCTATGCGTGCATCGCAAGGGGGCGACGCGGGCCTTCCCGCCCGGTCATCCGGAACTTCCAGACCGCTACCGACCGATCGGCCAGCCCGTGCTCGTCCCCGGCGACATGGGCCGTGCCAGCTACGTTCTCGTCGGTCAACCCGGTTCGATGGAGCACACGTTTGGCAGTTCGTGCCACGGTGCAGGCCGCTGCATGTCGCGCGGAGCCGCCATTCGCGCGTCGAAGGGTCGATCGATTCGTCAGGAGCTTCTTGATCGCGGCGTGATCGCTCGCGCCCGCGGCCGGACCGGACTCGAAGAGGAGCAGCCGGACGCCTACAAAGATGTCAACCGCGTTGTGAACGTACTCCACGCTGCCGGCATCAGCCATAAAGTTGCCCGCCTCCGCCCCGTCGGGGTGATCAAGGGCTAAGGTCCTGGTTGGTCATTTGGCTTGACCTTGAGATAACTGGCCTCTGGGTCACCAATTCGGTATTCTTTTCGCACCATGAAGAAGTTGCTTTCGGGGATCGCCGAGTTTCGACGCACGCGCCGGCCGGAGTACGCCGAAACGTTTGCGCGGCTTGCACTCGGCCAAAAGCCAGATGCGCTTTTTATCGCGTGTTCCGACAGCCGCGTGGTCCCCAACCTGTTCGCCTCCACGGAACCGGGCGACCTGTTTGTGTTGCGAAATGTGGGCAACATTATTTGCCCGTGCGGAGGCGACGGGCGGTCCACGGGCGACGATTCAGAAGCGGCTGCGATCGAATTCGCCCTGGGCACGCTGCGCGTATCCGACATTATCGTTTGCGGACATTCCGAGTGCGGAGCGATGCACGCGTTGCATTCGAAGAGGGCAATGCCCGATGCGCCGCATGTTGAACGCTGGATTCGACACTCGCGGCCAGCGCTGTCGCGACTGGAGCAGGAACGATCGAAACCGGGCGATCTACCGCCGCACGACCGCCTTTCGCAGATCAACGTTCTGCTTCAACTTGAACACCTTCAGACCTATCCCATCGTGCAGCAGTCCATGCATGAGCGGGGAATTCGCCTTCATGGTTGGTGGTTTGACATCGGACGCCTGGACGTGCTGGCGTTTGACCGTGACGAAAACGCCTTTGTGCTGCTCGACGACAACCGAGTCGACCGATACCTAAGCCGCATTTCCTGAGCCAGCCATTGCGTGATCGAAGCCGTGCGCGATGAATGCCTCGGCGCGGTAAGATGACGCCATGCCGATCATCAATGATGAGGCCGTCGTGCTCGGCCGTCTCGACTATTCCGAAGCGTCACAAATCCTCGTGCTGTTCACGCGCGACCATGGCAAGGTTCGCGCGATCGCCAAGGGTGTAAAACGAAGCACCAAGACGCGATTCGCGGTCGGCGTGGACCTCCTCGACTTTGGCCGCGTTGTGCTTGGCAATCGTCAGGAGCGAGGCGAGTCGCTTGCCACGATGACGGAATGGAAGCAGACGCGAAGCCTCTCGGGGCTGCGTGAATCGTTGGAGCGTATCCACACGGCCCAATATGTCGCCGAAATCTCTGCGCACCTGATTGAGGACTGGGACCCGCATCCGACCCTGTTTGACGCGCTGACTGAAACACTTGGTTTGTTGGCTGTCGTCGATCCGTGCCACGCACTCCTCGTCGCGCTGCGCTATCAGCACAAGCTGCTCGACGAAATCGGATCGCTTCCCCGCTTTGATGCTTGCGTCGTTTGCGGCCGCGAAAGCGACTTAACGCATTTTTCTTCCTTTGAGGGCGGGTTCGTGTGTCGCCATTGCGAACCCGGTCGCGTGGAAAAATGGCAAATTGGTCCGGAGTCGATCGCCGTGCTTCGTTGGATGGGCGAAGGTGATTCCGCGTCGCCCGCCGATAGCCCATCGATGACCAGCGACGAAGTTGCAGTCGCCGAAGGATTTCCCTGCGCGTCACGAATCTCGCCTGCCACTCCTGGTTCACAACCACCGCCGGGAATTGTCGCGTCTTTCGCGGTGCTGAATTACCACATCGCTCACCTCATGGGACGCGAACCCCGCCTGGCCGACCGACTCGTGCCGAGCACGGTGCGACGTACGCTGTAACCATATTGTGTTCGCCAGAACCGGGGAATTACGCTGGTTTTTTGGGTCGTTAACGGTCGGCGACCCTGCTGCCGATGCTCCATTCGGGACCTTCGTTCGTTTGACGGTGCATGTCACTGGATTATGATCGGCTCCAAAGCGGTCAAGGAGCGCTAAGGCGCGCGACCCGACAAGGGCGGGAACCGCAGCGCTAGACGGAAAGGAAGATTTCATGGCCAAAGCAACAAGGTGGGTTTACTTCTTCGGCAACGGCAAGGCGGACGGACGCGGCGACCAGAAGGAATTGCTCGGCGGCAAGGGCGCGGGACTCGCCGAGATGACCCGCATCGGACTTCCCGTTCCGGGCGGATTCACGATTACGACAGAAGCGTGCGCGGCGTACAACGATCGCGGACGAAAATGGCCGGCGGGTCTCGAAAAGCAGGTCCGACAAATGATCGCCAAGCTTGAACGCGCCTGTCGCAAAAAGCTCGGCGGCGCGAAAGACCCCCTTCTTGTTTCGGTGCGCTCCGGTGCCGCGCGATCGATGCCCGGCATGATGGAGACGATCCTGAATCTTGGCCTCAACGACAAATCGGTGGAAGGGCTCGCGGTGATTTCCGGTAATCGGCGTTTCGCATTCGACGCCTATCGACGCCTCATCATGATGTACGGCGCGACGGCCAAGGGCATCGAGCGTGAACTGTTCGATCATGCCTTCGATGCCGTCAAGCGAGATCGCACTCGGTCGCGCCTTGGCCTGCCGTATGACGCGAAGGTCGCCGACACACAAATGGACGAGGACGAACTCGTCGATGTGGTTGCTCGCTTCAAAGACATTTACCGTCAGCATTGCGGTGGCGAGTTTCCGCAGGACCCCTTCGAACAGCTTCGCGGCTCGATCGACGCGGTCTTCGACAGTTGGATGGCGGATAAGGCAACGACGTATCGCCGCGTCGAGAACATCACCGGTCTGACCGGCACGGCCGTCAACGTCTGCCAAATGGTTTTCGGCAACATGGGCGATGACAGCGGCACCGGAGTTTGCTTCACCCGCGATCCGAGCACCGGCGAATCCGTCTTTTACGGCGACTTCCTGATCAACGCTCAAGGCGAAGACGTGGTGGCCGGCGTGCGAACACCGCTCAAGCTCTCTGAACTTGAAACGATGATGCCCAAGGTGTACGAGCAGCTTGAGGCCATGCGCGTCATCCTCGAAACGCACTACAAGGATATGCAGGATCTCGAGTTCACTTTCGAGCGCGGTAAGCTCTACATGCTGCAGTGCCGCGTCGGCAAACGATCGCCGCAGGCCGCGTTCAAGATCGCGGTCGATCAAGCCACAAAGCCGCTAATGACCCCGGCCGTGGCAAAGCGGCTTGTCTCCAAACGGTATCTTCCTGCCAAATACGCCAAAGCCGCCTCAAAACCCATCATTTCGCGCGACGAGGCGATTGGTCGCGTTTCAGCCGCCGACGTCGAAAGGCTTTTCTATCCTGTGCTCGATCCGTCCATGAAGTCCGACGAATTGAATCGTCGTCGCCTCGGCGAGGGCATTGGCGCTGTTCCCGGCGCCGCCTGCGGCGAAATCGTCTTTTCCGCTGACGACGCCGAGGCCCGCGCGGCCCAGGGCGCGAAAGTCATTCTCGTTCGCAAAGAGACTTCGCCCGAAGACGTCGGCGGCATGCACGCGGCCGTTGGAATCCTGACAGCGACCGGAGGCAAAACGTCACATGCAGCGGTGGTCGCTCGCGGCTGGGGCAAGTGCTGCATCGTAGGTTGCGACCAATTGGAAGTGGACTACGCACAGAATCGGTTTCGAATGAACGGTCGAACGCTGCACCGCGGCGATTCCATCACCCTCGATGGCACATCCGGACGGATTTACGACGGATCGATCAGCCTCGTCCGGCCTGAAGCGCCTGCCGAATACGACACCCTCATGGGCTGGTGCGACGATCGACGGCGCATGCGCGTCCGCGCCAATGTCGACACACCGGCCGATGCGATAAAGGCCATCGAACTTGGGGCCGAGGGCATCGGGCTTTGCCGCACCGAGCACATGTTCTTTGATGCCTCGCAGCCGCAACGGATTCGCGCGGTTCGTGAGATGATCCTGGCCGACGACGACGCAGCCCGAGCGCGAGCTCTCGAAAAAATCCTGCCATTTCAGATTGAAGACTTCGCCGGAATCTTCCGGGCGATGGCCGGACGACCCGTGACCATTCGTCTCATTGATCCCCCGCTGCATGAGTTTCTCCCGCATCATGACAATCCCGAAGGCCAGCGCGACATCGCCGACGAACTGAATGCTTCCGTCCGCGACGAGCTTTCCCGCGTCGAATACTGGGATTCAGACAAACGCCGGGCAATCGAAGCAAGAATGGTTCGCGTCGAAGATGTCGCCCGGCGCGTCGATCAGCTTCGCGAAGCCAATCCAATGCTCGGTCATCGCGGGTGCCGCCTTTGCGTGACGTTTCCTGAAATCCTCGACATGCAAGTTCGGGCGATCATCGAAGCCGCGATTCGCGTCAAGGAGGAGGGCGTGGACGTGCTCCCGGAGATCATGATTCCGCTGAGCATCGACGGGAGGGAGCTTGGTTGGCTCATCGCGCGCACCCGCACGATCGCGGAGTCGATCGTCAAGCTGCACGGCACGAAGTTAAATTATCTGATTGGCACAATGGTCGAGACGCCGCGCGCGGCTCTGCTAGCCGACCGAATGGCCGCTACGGCCGAGTTCTTCAGCTTCGGCACCAACGATTTGACCCAACTCACGATGGGACTTTCGCGTGACGACGCTGGCCGCTTTCTGCCTGATTATCTCGCCGAAAAGCCCAAGCTCACAAGATCGTTCTCAAGCAACCACAGCGATTCCGAAGGGTCGCCGCGACAGATCAGCGTCACTCAACCGGCGGGTGTATCATCGGGCTCGATCCTCCCGCACGATCCGTTCCAGACGCTTGATCGTGACGGCGTGGGCATGCTCGTGGAAATGTCCTGCGAAAAAGGTCGATCGGCCCGCCCGAAAATCAAACTCGGCATCTGCGGCGAGCACGGCGGCGATCCGCATTCGATTGCCTTCTGTGAACGCGTCGGACTCGACTACGTTTCGTGCAGTCCGTTTCGTGTGCCTGTCGCCCGGCTCGCGGCCGCTCAAGCGACCATCGCTTCGAGCAGTTCGCCCGGCGGACGTGGCGGCAAGAAGCGCTCGCCGTCGCGCCCGAAGCCGGCAAAGTCCAGAACCGCAAGACCCAAGAAGGCAACGGCCAAGACTAAGCGTAAAGCAAAACCCGTGAAGAGTTCCTGGAAATCGAAAACAACGGCGACCATCGCCAGGGCGTCGAAGTCACGTTCGGCGAGAAAATCCCGATCGCTCGCACTGGCGACGAGTTAACGATTGGTCGGTGTGCCCTCGATGAGCGGGGTCACCGTTTGAAAAGGCCGGACGGATCGCCTTGCTTGCGGAAATTTGCCAACGCACGCGACCGCTTCGCCGGCTCATCCACTGGACCGGGTCGATCCGCTGCACGGAACTGGTCGATCGCTTCATCGGGCTGGTTCAACCGCACGAATCCGTCCTCGACATTGGCAGTGGGACCTGCAACATCGTCGAAATACTCCGCGACCGCGGTTTCAATGTAACGCCGCTCGATGTCAAAAACCTCAGCTTCGTCGATAGTATCACGCCGACGCTTTACGACGGCCGGACCATGCCGTTTCGCGACGACCACTTCGATGTCGGTCTGCTGATTACCGTCCTGCACCACACGCCCGATCCCGAAGCCGTCATCCGCGAAGCCATGCGCGTCTGCCGTCGACTCATCATCATTGAGGACATCTACTCCGGGCAGCTTCACAAATACGCGACGTTCGCCATGGACAGCCTGTTCAACGCCGAGTTCTTCGGCCATCCGCACACCAACAAGAACGACGCGGGTTGGAGGTCTCTGTTTGACGCCCTTGGCCTGAACATCCTTCATACCGATTATCGAAGGTCGTTTCTGGTTTTCAGCCACGCGATGTATCACCTCGAACGCCGCATAACTCGAACTTGATGAACCTGATAAGGGCGTTTATGTTGTCGTCGCGGCCGGGTCTTGTTTCGAACTCGAATGTCGAGAGTCCCGTCTCGGGTTTTAGTCGGGGGATCAAGTCATGATGACGCGAAAATTCTTTACCACGACGTTTTCCGTTCTAACAATGGTATTCTTGAGCGGTTGTCCTCAGGCGATAAATGGAGGAAACGGTTCCGACACGTCAAAGGAGTTCAGCGCAACGCTCGACGGGGCACAGGAAGTGCCGCCGATCGCTTCCACGGGTACGGGCAGCGCGACACTAACGCTCGAAGGCGATGTGCTATCGTTTGACATCGTCGCTTCAGGCTTAAGCGGCCCCGTCACCGCAGCGCACATCCACACGGCACCGGCCGGACAGGATGGCGGCGTGACGTTGAACCTCGCCGATTTTCTGTCGGAAGTAAACGGCGAGGTTTCGATCGAGGGCGAGTGGACGCTAAGTGCCGCAGAACTGACCGACCTGGAGGCCGGCGCGCTCTACATCAACCTCCACACCGGCCAGTTTCCTGACGGCGAGCTTCGGGGGCAGATCACCGAAGCTCAGGCGGGCAACTGACCCTTTTCAACGGAGGTCGGCGATGCGCCCGTCCTTTGTCGCCGCCAGAATCGTTCATAGCAGCGCGGACAGAGTTCCTCGCCGGTGTCCGTAAAGAATATTTTTCCGTTGCCTTCGTGGCATTCGCCGCAAACGCCTTCCATGAACGGCGGAAACCGCTGACCGTCGGCCCGGAGATGCTTCGCGCGAAACTCGCGTTCGGCCTTTCGACGATTCCGAATCCACCACACACATTTGGCCGCAGTGATCGTCGAAAAAGCAAAGAGGGCAAAGGCGCCGAGCAAAATGGCCCCGCCGATCAGCAGAGCCACGTTCAATGCCAGCGTTTTCTCGTCCACACCCAAGGTTGAACTCCTCTTGATCGGAAAATTTGGACGGACGACGATGTGAGTTGTTATTGATCGGGTTTCGAAGAAAATTCACCGGACGCCGCCAGAAGCCGCTCCATGTGAATACAAGCGCTTTCCGATAGCGCCGCGAGGTCATATCCGCCCTCCAGCACACTGACAAGACGCCCCCCGCAATGCTGAAGTGCCGTCGACAGCATGGCCTCGGTCATCCAGCCGAACGACTGCGACTCCAGCTCCAGCGGCCCCAAGGGGTCCAATCGGTGAGCGTCGAAACCCGCCGATACAAGCACGAATTGCGGCCTGTACCCATCGATCGCGGGAAGTACAAGTTCATCGAACGCCGCGCGCCAGACGCCGTCTCCTCCGGGTGGAACGATCGGTACGTTCAGCGTGAATCCATCTCCCTTGCCGCGGCCGCGTTCATGTGCATACCCCGTTCCCGGATACAGAATGCCGGGATGGCCGTGCAGGCTGATGTAGAAAACGCGCGGATCATCGTCGAAACTGTGCTGCGTCCCGTTGCCGTGATGAACGTCCCAATCAAGAATCAGCACGCGTTCCAATCCATGGTCGTCGAGCAACCGTCTCGCGGCGATCGCCGCGTTGTTCAGCAGGCAAAAGCCCATACAGCGGTTGCGCTCGGCATGGTGACCCGGCGGACGAACCGCGCAAAACGCATTGGCCGCCTTGCTTGCCATCACCGCGTCCACGGCATTCACGACCGCGCCCGCGGCCAGCAAGGCAACGTTGAAACTCTCCGCGCACAATCCAGTGTCCGGCGTGTCGCCGCGCGTCCGACCCGAGGCACACCATCCCCGGACTCGCTTGATGTATTCCTCGTCGTGGTTACGAAGCAGGAGGCCCAAATCGGCCGGCGTGGCCGCAATGCGATGGCATCGCCCGATCAATCCTCGGGCGTGGAATGCGTTCGCGATCGCACGAAGCCGCTCCGGGTGCTCCGGGTGCCCGGGACCGGCGTCGTGCGCTTCGAATCGGTGATCCAATACGAGTCCGGTTCTTCCCATGCTGGTCCAACGAGCCAGACAACAAGCCGAGCCGAAAACCCGATTCTAAAGAATCAACTCCGCGGAAGCGAATCGCACTGTTCGCTTTGTTCTCGTGAACTTTGTCGTTTAACCGAGCCGCGAGAACCTGCCCTTGACGCGAAGTGTCAAGGGTGAGGGAGCGGTTTTTTCTTGCCGTGTTCATCGACGATTCCGTTTGTTGACGCCTGCGGCGCGGCTCATGGTTGACGAGTACCCGCTTTTCGTGCAGTTTCCAGAACCATGAGCCACAATCAAGACTCCTTTCATGCAATCCTCGCCCGAACGAAAACGATCACGTTTGATTGCTACGGAACGTTAATCGACTGGGACGCAGGCCTGTTTCGGTCCTTTGCAGCCGCCTTCGGCCCGTCCGTCGCCGAACGACGTCGGGAACTCTTTGACGCCTATGTACGCATCGAGGCCGACCTCGAAGCCGGCCCCTTCCGATCGTATCGCGACTTGCTCGCTCTCGTTCTGGAGCGATTGGCTCGCGAGTTGAACCTCCCGCTCCTACAGGATCGGCGCTGCATCCTCGCGGACCTGCTTCCGACCTGGACTCCGTTTGCCGATACCAGCGACGCCCTACTGCGCCTGAAGAAACGATTTCGCCTCGGCATCCTGTCCAACATTGATCGAGACCAGTTCGCCGGAACAGCCCGCCATTTTCCCGTCACGTTCGATTTCGTCGTGACCGCCGAAGATGTACGCTGCTACAAACCCGGATTGCCGCACTTCGAACGCTGCTTGGCCGATCACGCCGACAAGGAAGCGTGGCTCCACGTTGCGCAAAGTCAGTTCCACGACGGCCGACCCGCCAACAGACTCGATATTGCGTTCGCGTGGATCAATCGTTACAACGACCCGGCCGATGAAGGCATACGCGCCGATGCGGTGTTTCCCGACCTGCGATCACTCGCGGACGCTGCGGCGTGTTGATGATCCGCGAATGTGCAGATGAACGAACCATGGTAGCCGCGAGACCCTCGATGTTGCCCTATACCTTGTTCCCCTCGGGTACCCCGGTCAAAGTCACACAAGAGACCTGGCGCCGCGCTCAGCCGGTCGAGGTCGAAACCGTCGGCGTCGTGGAATCGTGGGAAGAACTGCCCACAGGGAGCTGGTTCGCCCACGGGAAGAAAGACCGGCTCTGGTTGCGACGATTAAAACTTCGTAAGCTCGACGGTGAAATCACGCTGCTCGTGGTCGACGACGGAACCTCCATCGCCCGACTCGAAGCCATTTCGAAGTAATTGCCCTGCGCGCTCACCGGAGCGCGAATCCGGCGTTTCGAGCAGACTCCCGACCGACGCCAATCGACAAAAGACCACTTCCCTCTAACAATCCGGCCATGTGGTTACGTCGGATAATGACCGTCCTGGTCGCATTGGCCGTTGCCTGGTGGCTCTTTGCCGATACGATTCGGCGGCACTCCGGTCGATCCCCTTCGGAAAGCGAGATGCGTTTTGCCCACTTCGGTTCCTTCGAGGACTACGAGTTCTGGCAGAGCGTCATCGCCGATTTTGAGCGCGACCACCCGGGCGTCACGGTCATCCATGAGTACATCGTCGGACTCGGCGATCAGTACAACGTCAAACTGCGCCAACAAGTTCTCTCCCGGACGCTGCCCGATGTCGCGTTGATTCAGCTCCTTCCATTTCACGAATTGGCCGACCACTTTGAAGACCTCGGTCCGCTTGCGAAAGACGGGGCATTCTCCGATTCGCTCGATCCGATCGGGCGTTCCGCGTTCCGCGCCAACGGCGTTCAGCGCGGGCTTCCTTTTTCCGGCGGAAACCTGCTGATCTTCGCAAATCGCCGATGCTTCGAGCGCGCCGCGCGGTTCCACGGAACTCCCGTTCCGTTGCCCTCCGATGATTGGACCATCACCGATTTCCTTCGAACCGCCGAAATGCTCACTTGCGACTTCGACCGCGACGGCCGAACGGATCAATTCGGATTCTGGCTCCCCCGATGGATTTACTTTCTTCCGTTCATCTGGTCGTTCGGCGGCCAGCCGACCAACGCCGACGCAACCCAATGGACGCTCACGGGGCCGGCCGCCGAATCCGCCCTCCGGTTCTACCGGCAACTCTCGACCGGCGATCGTGTGTCCCCTCGCGACGAGGAAGTGCCGCAGCTAATTCAGGACACAGGTTTCCTCAGCGACCGAGCCGCCATGTGCGTGAACGGCCCGTGGTTCATGCCTTTCCTGGATAAAACGGACCTGAAGGACGCGTACATCATCGCGCCCATTCCGGTGGGACCAGCCGGTCGCGCGACCCGCATGACCTGGGATGGTGTCGTCATGGCGTCGGACCTGCCTCCTGCCCGGAAGACACTTGCCCGAAAGTTCATGGATTGGGTCCTTTCTCGCGAAGTGCAAGACCGCCTCGCGCGGTTGGGACGAGGCCTGCCCGCGCGGCGCGAATCTCTCGCCGAGTTCACCCGCCCGGACCCCGCCCGCCGCCGGCACTTTGTGGAAGCGCTGCCTCATTCCCGGCTGCAGCCCATTCTGCCGAATTTTGACGCGCTCGATCGGATCATCAACCGCCATTTCAACAACGCGGCCGATCCCACGCTACCTTTTCGCGCCGACCAGCTTCTCGAATCTCTCGCGAACCATCGAGAACTCATCCGGGCCTTCGGGGAAACAAAGGAGGACGATAACTAAACCCCCATCCCCGTTCTGAATTGGGGTTTCTTTCGCCCTGGCGATCGGCGCTATTGCGCTCACCATGATTACGATGTCTTGCTCCCTTGTGCTTTCCTTGACTCAAAGCGATAACACGCTCGCGCTCCAGCGCCCGGAATGGGTCGGACCTCGCCGGACTCCACCGCGTCCCGAAAGAATTGCACGACGCCGCCTGCCTTGACAGCGCTACGCCGTGGCGGGTCTATTGGCACGTGCTGCTTCCCATGGCTCGACCCGCCGTCGCCGTTGCCGCCATGCTCAGTTTCGTCTACCACTGGCAGGAGTTTTTCGATCCGCTGCTCTATCTCTCCGACTTTCAGACATTTCCCGTTTCGCTCGGCCTTCGAATGTACCAGTCGCTCGCCGGGACTTGGGCCAACCCTTTGATGGCGGCCTGCCTCGTGGCACTTGTTCCCGTGGTGATCGTGTTCTTCTGCTGTGAAAAATATGTACTGCAAGAGCCATTGGATTTGCCGACGGATCAATAACCCTGCGAGACGAAAAACTACCGACAGGGCGCGGTGCTGGGCCGCGGCGAACCGTTCCACGAAGCAAACGCGCCCGCGCCGTTCAGAAGGTCTATGGCTTCGAGAATATCCGCCGGCGCAATCAACCCGCTTCGGTCGATGTCACCGCTATACGCACCCCAGGGAAGAACCCTCACGCCGTTGATCGCATCAATCAGGTCCAGGAGGTCCGACGGCCCTGCCGCTACGTCTCCATTGACATTCGCCGGATGCGAAAAGAAGACCCCCGTCGTTGTCACGTCATTGTTGTACGTGATCGTCGTGGCCGCTCCGGGCGTAATCGGACGACTCAATAGGATCGTGACCAGTCCTCCGCCTGCAGCCGTCACGCGTGAGATCGCGTTCGGCTCTCCGAAACGCTGAGTTTCGCAAAGCTTCCAGCAGTCCAGGCGATCCGATCCGCCTGGTGCCTCCGCCGTCATTCGACTGATGCCCTCGATCGGCGCGGCGCTCGCCGACGAATGCGGCCTTCGCGCGTCCACGACCATCGTCGGCGGATCAATCCACTGCACCGGTCCGGCCGGACATCCACATTGCACCGGCGGAGCCTGCGTGCAGGGCGAATCAATCCGCAGTCGATAAAGTCCGCGAGTTGCTTCCGTCTTGGCCGCGACAACGACATAATACGTTCTGCCCGGCACGAGGGCTTGCAGGCACATTTGCGAGTTCTTGCCGCTGAACCCGCAGCCCGCAACGTCGTCGCTGCACCCGATCGAACGCAGCGTGGAACAAGCCGTCGCCGGAGTCGTCGGATCACCTGCCTCAAAAACCTGAACGAGAGAATCGATGGCCGGCGGGTTGCTTTGACATGTGCCGATCCGCGCCGAAGTCGCTGTCGCCGTGAACCGGTACCAGACCGTCCCCACGCCCTGCGCCGCAAACGTATCGACGTGACAGCAGAACCCGGGATCATTCGCGGATTCGGTCGCGTGAATCCCGTCGCTTTCCGTCGCGCTGGGAACCGAAACAACACGAGCTCCGTCCCCCGCGCCGGGACCGAAGCACTCGTCGTTCGTCGGCGGGATGTTGCACAAATACGCCGAAAGCTCCACGCAAACAGCGTCCCATTCGACCTGGCAGCAAAACGCGCCGTCCGGCTGAACGCAAACCGCGGCACAGCAAAAAGGATCGATACATCCGCGACCGGTGTGCGGCAGCGAGCACGACTGGTCGCTTGCCAGACAAACAAACTCGCACGTGACCCCCGGAGTTTGACAATACTTGCCACGAGTCCACGATACGCCGCCTGGTGCGCACTGATTGGCCGTCAAGTTTTGGCACGCGCCGTCTGCGCGACAGCAGGCTGCCGTTCCACACGGCGGATCAAACGGATCAGTTCCACAGGTCGCGCCAGCCTTCCACACTGGCAGCAAGTCGCTTCCCGGACCCGGGTATGGACAATTCGCCGCGGGAACTTCGCGACAAACCGCTTCGCCTTCCGCGTCGAGCTGATACATGTCGCAACAGGCGCCCATCGGCGGGGGTCCGTCGCAGAATACGGACACATCCAGCGACCCGTTGAAGAACGCTCCTGAAAACTCCCGAGAACTCCATGCCGCGCCGTCATACTCGGCATACCCGACATCCGAAGCGCCGACACGCGCCGGCAATCCCGTGATGGACGTGCGGCCCAGTGGATTCGACGCCTGAATCGTAAACCAGGCCTGTTGGGGAATCGTAATCGGAGGCTCAAACGCAACACGCAAAGTCCCGATTCGGCTGGAGTTGTACGCAATGGACCGCTCGGTACCCGGAACCACATCGCCCGGCAATCCTTCAACGCTGCCATTGGGGACACGAAGGTCCATATCGAACACTCCGGGACCGCGAACCGTCACTTCATAGCCCGACATCCGGCATTGCTCCACGCCGAGTCCCAAGTCGTCGGCCATGCGCACTCCGTCACCGGGGTTAAACGCGCCGCGCCGCGGCACGGCCGCGCGGTATCCGAGATGCCGAGTCGGGCATTCGCCGCGAACGTATAGATTTGCGTTGAAGCTCGCGTGCGGACCCGCCGGGAATCCGCCGAAATAAAACACGCACCCCAATTGCGGATGGTCGAACACATCGTCGGAAAACCCAACGAGCGCCGGCGCCCCGCCAACCCACCCCGCATGTTCACGATCAAAGACGACCGACAACCACACGGTCGACGGAAGTGGAATCACTGCCTCGCTGGGAACCTGAAACACGATCTGAAACATACCCGGCGTCGGCAGCGACGCGTGGCCTTCGGTTCCGACGATCAGTGTTCCACCGTCATGCGGACACCCGTTGTACAACGCGAAGTCCACCCCGAAGGGACCGCTCCCCGCGCCGTCACTGTTTCCGTTCACCATCAACTCGTACCGGCTCAGCAGGCAACCCTCCGAGACGTTGAGAATCAAATCGTCCGCGAGTGCCGACCCCGATCCAAATCCGACGGCGGTTCTTCCCAACGTATTGCTATAGACCAACGTGTCCGCAACCGAAGCGACCTCGCCCGCACCCCCGCCGACAAACACGCGCCCGACAACCTCGCGCTCATCGATTACCGATTGACCAAACACCGGCGATGCGATCACCCAAACCAGCGAGTGCCACGTTGATAACAGTGTTTTAGAGTTACGCATGAAACCATCGATCAGTCGCGCGATCCGATCTCCCCCTGAAAGTCCTCAGCAATCGACAATCGCGGGCGATGTTCGATCGCCGGTTGGAATGTGCGCAGGCAAGCGGTCGCCCGATTTCACCCCCGGGCTGAATCCGGCAGCATAGCAAAAATCGGACGATTCATCAAGCCGATGTGTTTCTCGTTTCGCCGGGTCCCGATGTTCCGCCGGCCTCGCCTTCAACCGCTGACGATCGTCGCTGCCGTCGCCCCGCCACGCCCCGACGTGACTCCGCCTCAAGGAATTGCCGAAGTTTCAAACCCGAAGGAGTCCGCAGACGGCAAATCAGCTCCTTGAAGCCGCTTCGATTCGCCCGCCCCACGCCGTACAAAACACGAAACATTTCGCGAATCTCTGCAACGTCCTCGGAGGGCAACTCGGCCCGCCGCAATCCCACCCGGTTCAGCCCGACGATGCGACCTTCGCCGTCACACAACATGAACGGCGGAACGTCCATGGCCACCCTCGCGCCGCCCATGATCATCGACAGCTCGCCGATGCGCACGAACTGGTGGACGCCCGCCCCGCCGCCAACCGTCACACGGTCGCCGACTTCAACATGACCGGCCAGCAGCACGTTATTGATCAGCGTTACCCGGTTTCCGACAACGCAGTTGTGCGCGACGTGGCTCCCGCCCAGCAGGAAGCATTCTTCACCCACCGCTGTTTCCGATTCGGGTATCGTTCCTCGGTGAATGGAGACGTTTTCCCGAAGAATCGTTCCCCGACCCACACGGCAGAAACTTCGCTCGCCGGCGTATTTCGTGTCCTGCGGTGCATGACCCACGATCACGTGCGGATGAAGCTCGCAATCCGCGCCAATCTGTGTCCACCCCGTCAGATACACGCCCTGATACAATCGGCAATTCGGCCCGATGCGAACTTGCCCCTCGATGACACAAAACGGACCGACCTCGACACTGGGGTCAATCTCTGCGTTGCGGTCAATGATTGCCGTCGGATGAATCGCCACGTGCTTCCCCGTCAGTTTCGCCACGACACGGATCGCCGCAGCGATGTCGTTTTCCGATCCCGTTCAACCGCCCCGCTTCAAACCCATCGCCGCCATCACCTGTTGCAGATCGTCCCAGCTCTTGCTCTTCTCTTCCGGGCTGCGAAGCAGATAGGCGGGATGATAGGTCGGCATCACCGGGACGGATGGACCATCGCCCACCGCTCCCGAATGATAATACTCGTGAAACCGCCCGCGCAGTTTTCCAATGGATTCCGCCGTGTTCAACAGCGTCTTTGCCGCTGGCGCGCCCAGCGCCACGATCATCTCTGGCTGGATGATCGCCAGTTGTTCACGCAGGTAAGGACCGCAGGCCAGCATCTCGTCCGCGCTGGGCGTTCGGTTGTTCGGCGGCCGGCATTTCACCACATTGCAGATATACACATCGTCCCTTGTCAGCCCCATCGCCGCGATCATTTTTGTAAGTAGCTGCCCCGCCGGCCCCACAAACGCCAACCCCTGCTTGTCTTCTTCATATCCCGGCCCTTCGCCGACGAACACCAACCGCGCCACCGGGTTGCCTTGTCCGAACACTGTCTGCGTACGCTTTTCGCAAAGTGCGCATTTGCGGCACGTCTTCACCTGCTCTTCATCGAGTTTCCGCAATCGTTCGCCGTTCGAATTCGAGTCCCCCGCAGCCGCAGTGCGAGTCTGCCTTTCGCTTGCCTGTGCGACGTTCCGCGATCGAGATTCGAGCGCGGCCGCCGGAATCGGCACGAACTGCAATCCCAGCAGGCGGTCCGCCAACAACTGCTGATGGAAATTCGTTCGATCATCGTTTGCGTCGATCACGATAGCCTGCTTTCTTCCTGACGCACGGATACTACAAGCACACAGTGATCAATGCCCGCATCCAACCGTGCCTCAATACTTCCCATGATCCTCCTTTCTACGCGTGAAGCAACGGTCCTTTCCGGCTATGATCCTCCCGTGGCCAGATTTGAAGAACTCCGAATACCGCTCTCCGACGGTTATTCCGCCTACGCACGCCATTTTCGGCCCGACCGGAGCATCGGCGCCGTTCTTTACCATCATGGCATTCAATCCCATTGCGGCTGGTACGAACAATCCGCTCTTGCCCTGGCCGACGCCGGGTACGACGTGCTCCAGTTTGACCGTCGCGGCAGCGGCCGCAACACCGTCGACCGAGGGCACGCCGAATCAGCCGAACAGTTGATCGCCGACGCTCGCGCCGCCCATCGCCACCTATCGTCCCGGTCCGGGCGAAAAGACCACCACGTCGTCGGCGTCAGTTGGGGTGGAAAGCTCGCTGTTGCGGCCTACGTCGATCATCCCGCCGACGTCCGAAGCCTCACGTTGGTCACGCCCGGTTTGTTTCCGAAAATCGGCGTCTCCCGCGGCGAAATGGCCCGCATCGGTTTCGCCATGCTCTACGAACCGACGCGGATTTTTGACATCCCGCTGAATGATCCCGAGCTCTTCACCACCAACCCGACTTGGGCCGAGTTTTTCCGCGACGATCCGCACACGCTCCGGCAGTGCACCGCCGCCTTTTATCTGGCCTCCCGCCGAATGGATCGAATCGTCGCCCGACTCAAGGACGCTCCACCGGTCCCCGTACATCTGTTCCTCGCCGGCGATGAGCGAATTGTCGACAACGATCGCACCCTCGCCTTTTTTGATAGCCTTGACTGGCCGGACGTCACCTGTACTTGGCACCAATCCGCTCGCCACTCGCTTGAATTCGAATCCGACGCCCAGCGCTACTTCAAGCAGTTGACCGACTTTGTGACCATTGTCGATCGCGTCAAGGTCCCGTGACACATTGGGCGGGCGGCGCGCATCGCCCATCCGAACCCCAAGCGCCAGCGCGGGGCCTCGAATAATGATGCGTCGCGGGAACCAAGGCCCGTCGTCTGCGCTCCGGGCCCGCCATGTTCCTCGCCGCAAATGTCACGCACCCGACGAGACCCTCGCTTCCCGCTGCCCCTGTTCGTCTTCGCATCCATCCGATATGCTTCATCGAAACGGATTCGTGAGTCAGAGAGAAACCAATGACCATCAATCGACCGTCGCCCGACGTACTGGCCATGCTCGTCTGCGACCAGATCATCACCGACCGCCTCACCGGCAAGCAGTCGCTGATCGGCATGTTCAGTCGGATTCATGCCATCGGGTTTCCCGCGACCCATGCCCAGCTCTGCGTGTTCGTGGCCCTCACCGACGGCCACGGCAAGACTGATTTGACCATCCGCATCGTCGATTCCAATGACGCCCGCCCGCCCATCGTCGAGGGCAAAGGGGGAGTCCACTTCAAGGACCCCCGCTCCATCGCCAATCTGTTCCTTCAGTTCCACGGTCTGACGTTTCCCGTTCCCGGCGAGTACCGCGTGCAACTTTTTTCCAACGGAAACCTCCTCCGCGAGGCTCGACTCGAATTGGTCAAGCTCTCGCCTCCCCAGCCTTCTGCCCAACCTCCTGATCCCGAAATCTCCCCCGACCAGCCCTAAAACCCTGTTGAAAAAGCGACCCAATGATATGGGGCACCGGTTTTTGACTGGTGCACACAGGGGCTGGAACCCAAGCCACACGTTTCTCAACAGACGGTCAATGGCTTTCAGCAGGCTTGCGAGCTTAGGATTCGACGAATCAGACCAAGAACCGCAAAAAGACTGCCCGCCATTCAACAAACACGGGGCAAGGAAACCCATTGGATGACGTGCATTTTTAACCACCCTTGCTACAATCTTGGTTCATTGAACTTTTCACCCCCGACAAGACCGTCGGGGCGGGTGGGGATCGGATATCATCAGGTGCTTCGGGCCGTTGCCGCCCGTCGGTTTGACTTCGACCATGACGCCGCACGCTCAACTCGTTCAGTCCGCACGCCACGCGCGAAAGACCCTGTACCTCGTGGCCGGCTTCTACGTTGCCATCGGCTTCGTCATGGCTCTGGTGTCGGCCATTCAGGGCGACCGGCTCGGTGCATTTCTCGGTTTTCTTATCATCAGCGGCGCGCTGGTCATGGGCCTCCTTTTTCGAGCGGCCCTCCACCTCGGAGTCCGAATTTCGGCCATGGGTGACAGTCTCGACGATCTCCGTCGCCGACTCGATCACTTGGATGATTCGATTCGCGGCATTCGCCTCCCGCCTTCGGAAAAAAAAACACAGGCCGCCGAATTCGACTTGTCGACAATGGGCATCGGCGATCCCTCTGTGCTCGCCGCCGCCACGCTCGACCGAGATGTGTATCCTCGCCTCGTCGCCACCATGGAAGAGGAACCGCCCGCGCAAGCCATCTCCGATGTCAGGCGCGTCCAGCAATCCGCTCGACCGGACGCCTCCGCACGATCCGCGGCCGATGCGGCAGGCGTGGACGAATTCGCCGGCGCTGCGGGCCCGGCGATCAAGAGCCTATTGCGGAATTGGCGAATCGCCCTGCGCGAAGGTGATTTGGTCGGCTGTCGAGTGGTCCTCTCGGCACTGATTGACACGGCGGGTGAAGAAGCCGTCGTGCCCTTGCGCGAACAAATCGCCGCGCTGGCCGACCGGGTCGAGCAAAGGCTTCGTTCGGAGTTCTCGGCACATGTTCGAAGTCGCAACTTCGAATCGGCCATCGGTGTCGGCGACCAGATCACAACGCTCTTGGCCGATCGTCCGGTGGCCGCCGAATACACGAAACTCAAACCGCTCCTGGAGCGACAATCCAAGCGCAACGGCCGTCACCCGACGTCCGCTCTTCCTGGCCATTGATTTAGCAGACTAATCGGGCGATCTTGCGCAGCCGCTGAAAGGTTTCCGAGGATACGTCTTTTAATACACATTCTCCATGCTTGTCGATAAGTCGTGTTTGCCGATGATAAGCCCAGAAATGCCGGAGTCGTATGGTGGATCACGAAGCGGAGTTGATTAGGTCATTTTTTGTGGCGAGCAAGCAAAAGAGGTTGACTTCTCTGCTTGCCAATCCGAAACGACGACGAACAGCGTTGAACACGCTTTATCATTGCCGGGATCTGAACACTCGTTACGTGATTCGTTTATCTTCCGACGCTCATACTCCTAATCAAATCGCCGAAGCCCTACAACGACTCGGCGCGCCGTCCACCTGCTGGGTAGTCTCGACCGCTACCGTATTAGACGCGTGCGAGCTTCCGCTGCTCATGGCGCTTAAGGCCATTATAGGTTCAGGGGAGGGCAACCTCGTCTCGTGTGTTCCCGGAAAGCTCGCTTACTTTGAAGGGGAAGAAGCTGGTGACCGGTGCATACTTCATCGTCCGACGAAGACCAAACCCGAAATCGATCGCTGAAGAACGACCAAGGTAGCGGTTCTTTTACCGCCATTCAGCAGCGGCTTTCGGCGTCGTTTTCTTCTTAGACTTCGCCCTTGGACTCTGCTTCACTCCCCACTATACTGATCCTCGTTGACCCGTTCGGACGCGGTCGACGATCGGGCTTCGGACAACCGGACACCAACGCCGACCGGACAAAACGGATTGCGCCGGCGGCTTCGCCATAACCACGGGAGTTTCTCATGGAACGAAACATCCAATTCTCGGTTTTTCTCGTCAACAAGCCCGGCGTCCTTTCGCAGGTGTTTCGCGAGCTCGCCAAGGCGAAGGTAAACATTGAAGCCGTCGCCATGATGGACTCCATGGAACACGGCGTCCTGCGCTTCATCGTTGATGATGCCGGCGCAGCCCGCCCCGTGCTCAAGAAACTCAACATCCCCATCAGCGAGGCCGAAGTGCTGGAAATGACCCTGCCCAACCGCCCGGGCGCGGTCGCCGATGTGTGCGAAAAACTCTCCATCGCCCACATCAACGTCGGCTACATGTACTGCACCAGCGGTGCCAACGGCGGAAAGACCAACGTCGTCCTCAAGGTGCCCGATATCAAGAAGGCCATGAAGGTGCTCGACAACGGCAAGAGTCCGCGCCGTGACATGAAAATCAAGCTCCGACGTCCGACCGGCGCTACCAAACGCTTATGATTGCGTGATAGGGCTAGCCGGGAGTCGGCGATTCTGCTTTCATCCCATTTGTTCACGAAGGGGACATGACCGCCCCCATCCGGCAACGTTCGGGAAGCCTGCCGCGCACCGCCTCCCACACGCGATCCACCGACAGCTCCGTCATGCACCGGTGTTCATGGGCGCACTTCGACAGTTTCCGCAAGTAGCACGGCGAGCACGCCAACGGAACACGGAGCACATCCTCGGGGCGTCGATAGGGCCCGGTCCGCATTGGATTCGTTGGACCGATCAGGCATACCAGCGGACGACCAAGCGCTGTTGCGATATGCATCGGTGCGCTGTCATGGCACAAAACAACGTCCGCTCGCTCTAGCACGGCCGCCATTTGTTGTAACGTCGTCCGCCCGGCCAGATTCCCGACGCGAGACTGGCACAACTCTGCAATCTGCTTGCAAAGCCCCGCTTCTTCCGGACCACCCACGAGCACGCATCGCACCCCTCCATCCGCCTGCAATCGGTCGATTGTTTCCGCGAACCGCTCCGGTAACCAGACCTTTGTTTCCCATCGCGCCCCCGGCACGATCGCCGCCAGCGCGGCCCCGGCTTCCACGCCGATTTCCCGCAGCAATGCCCGCGCTTCGTCGCGCGCACCCGCATCGATCATCAAGGGAAACGCCATCGGCTCGTCGGAAAAACCGAGCAATCCCGCCGCCCCCCAATTCCGATCAACAGCATGAGTCTCGCCGGCCACCCCCTTGATCCGATGATTGTAGAAAACCCACGCCCCTTCGCGTGCGTCGGCAAATCCGATGCGCACTCCCGCGCCGCTCGCCCATGCCAGAAACCCAGTCCGAATCAGTCCCTGAAGGTCAATGACCAACTCGTAGCGCCGCGCTCTCAATGCGCGGACAAACCGCAGGAATTCGGTCGTCACACTCCCGCTCCGCCCCACTCGCCCGAATCGACGTCGATCGAATAATACGAGTTCATCGATCTCCCCATGTCCCTCAAGCAGCGGCGCGAATGCCGACCCGATCAGCCAGTCAATTCGCGCTGATGGATATCGACGCCGCAGCCCGTGTAGCACCGGCAAGGCATGAATAACGTCGCCAAGCGAACTCGGTTTGATCAAGAGAATGCGCGAGAACGACCGCGCAGATAACGACCCTCGCGCGCGGTCCGGGCCCGTCACGCCTCACCCCGTTCGGCGTTCCCGCGCCACAGACCATCGCCGACAAGAAGCTCGTAGGGACGAAACCGTCCCTTGTAGGACATGGTCGGGCTCTTTTCGACGTAATACCCGAGGTAGTAATACGACAACCGCTGCTCACGACAGAATTCGATTTCCCGAAGAATGGAGTAGGTTCCCAGGCTCCTCCGCGCAAACTCCGGATCGAAGTACATGTACACGCTGCTCAACCCGTTCGGAACACAGTCGGCGATGCTCACGCCCACCACTCGCTCTCCAATGCGATACACGAACTCCATCGTGTCCGTCGGCGAGTCGTACAGAAAATCGTCAAACCCCTCTCGCTCCCTCGCCATGGTTTCATCGTGCTGGGCGTCCAGGTATCGCGTATAAACCTCGAAGCGATCATCGCTTGAGACGGGCCGACCCGTTTCAATCCACACATCCGCGTTTCGTCGCCACACCCTCCGCATCGACCCGGTCGGACGAAACTCATCAACGGGAATACGCAGCTGCTGACACTCGTTGCAACTCCGACACGTCGGCCGGTAGACGATCCGTCCGCTTCGTCGATAGCCTCGCCCGAGCAACATCTCGTAAGTCTTTCCGTCCAGCGCATCGAAAACGCACGCCTGATGTCGTGACTCCCGCCCGGCCAGATAAGGGCACGGCGATTCCATCGACACGAATCGAGGCCCGTCCGCAACCGAGGGCAACGGCGAAACGACTTCTGGAACTGGCGAAGATGGCCTCATGGAAGATGCTATTGTACGAATTTCGCTACGCCAGTGGCAACAACAATCCAGGGCTGATTCGCTCCGCGACCCAAATGATCAGCGGGGGAAGAAAAACCCCCGGCAGCATATTGGCCACCGCGATTCGCTTCAGATCGAGAATCATCAGCGACGTCGCCAGCAGGGCGATCCCCCCCACCGTGCTCATCAGCACGATCGAAAGCGGATCAAGCGGCTGAGCGCCCCAATACGAAACCACCGACAAACCGCCCTGAAACACTCCGACCGTCAGCACGCTGGCGAACACTCCCCAGCCCAGCGACGACGCCAGCGCCAGCGAGCAAAACCCGTCCAACAGCGACTTGATGTACAGAAAACTCGGATTCCCCCTCGCTCCGTTCTCGATGCACCCAATCAGCGTCAGCGGCCCAACGCAGAAGATCACGCTGGCCGTCAGAAACCCTTCGGCGAACCGCCCGCCATCTCCGCTCGTGAAACGCCGGTGAATCCACCCGCCCAGCGACTCAATCCGCTCTTGAAGCCGAAGCGCCGTGCCGATCACCGCACCGATCAGCAACGATCCGATCACCACCATCGCCAGCCGCGCGCCGTACGTCGATGGTTCGTTCATCAGCGGCTTGTACTGCGCAACCGCCTGCGCAAACTGCAGCACCCCCGCGTCCACGCCCAGCGTCACCGTCACCAACCCCAGACACTGAAGCACGATCACCCGGTACCGCTCCGGCAGTCCGCCCGATACCGCCAAACCGATCAGGCTCCCCACTGTAACCGTCGCCACGTTGACAATCGTTCCGCTCAGGATGGACCACATGACGCCCGCTCCACCCCGGCCTTCTCACCTGGCGACCTCGCTCGCAAAAAGCCCGTTTCCCTTTGCAACTCTCTGATTCTCTCGACAATCTGTCCGAGGCGGCATTCCATCGTATGCTTCGCCATAACCTCTCGCATCCCGTCCATCGCTTCTTCCGCGAATCGTGACTCATCGCTGCGAACCGCGTCTGCCAGCTTCGTCAACTCATCGCCGCGTTGAAAGAAGTTGACCGATTGACCGGCCACTGCCAGGTCGGGATAACCACGCGCAAAAACCTCGTGCGATCCCCGCATCGCCACGACCGCTCCTCGCCCCATCGCGTCGACCGCCAATTGTACCGACGCACGCGAATACCACGGCAACACGACCAGTAACGCATTCCCGACGGCCGTTTCCATCTCGTCACTTCGTGGAATCGGCCCGCGCCGCCCATCACCTCCGCGCCCCATAGCGGGCCAGTGCTCCCCCCAAAGCGAGACCGCGCTTCCGCGTCGCACCAGCGCCGACGCCATCGCCCGCGCCACCGACGCCGGCCCGATTCGGGATCGAAGCAGCGAAAGAAACATCCCCGAAACACCCTCATCGCTCAAAGCAGTGCCGCACTCCTCCTGCGCCCGCGCGAGAACCTCCCCCGCCGTGGAGTCATCGTATCGGTCGGCGTCTCGCAGCACGATTCGCTGCATCGCTTCCCACAACGCGATCTGGCTCGGAAGCGTCACGCCGCTCGCCTCCGGCCGATCATCCGGAAGGTCCATCATCACGGCCGCCGTGCGCCGCTCCGTTTCATTCCCCACCGGACTAGCGCAAAGCGTCGCCGCGTGGCACGCCGGTTCCATTCGACCCGCCCGGCCTTTCGGAACACCCGATTCCAACAGCTTGACCAGCATCGGCTGCGAAACCGCGAGAAAAAGATCGAACGGTCCGCGCCCCTCGACGACCGCACTTCGCGGTACGCCGTCGCCGACAAAGACATGGACCACCGGCATCTCGACGGGAAGCAGCGCTCGCTCCGCGGCCGGCGCTCCGCCGATATAAATCACCATGTCCGCCGATATGTCCACGATGGACTGAAGCCGAGCCGCAACATGACGCAGATCAGGCCGCTCCGGAACGCAAACCGAATGTCGCCATCCCAGTCGATTCATTGCCTGCGAAAGCCGATTCGCCTGTTCCGCCGCCGGGCCGGCGTCGTCAATGCCCACGATCGCGACACAAGGTGATTCCGATATGGGTTTTTGCTTCTTCGCGCGCAGCGCCTCAACCGACCGCGATACCGATTGAGCTTGAACCCGCAGCACCTCGCCGCCCGCGATCTCAATACTCCGTTGAATCTCCGCGATCTGCCCGGCCGTTCGTTGCGGAACCTTGAACAACTGCCCCGGCAGTTCATAACCCGGATGCTCCGCGAACAGCAACCGCATCCGCGATACCGTGTCATCCGCCGGCACGAATACCAATCGTCCCTGCTCGATCAGCCCCGCATAATCGTGCAACCGCATCGCAAGCTTCAAGTTGATCGGCGACTCTTCCATGACGAACACCGCGTGCCTCGGCCCTAGCCGCCGCGAAATCTCAACGGCTTCCGCGCCCGTCAGGATCCCCGGCAGCGTCACCGACCCTCCGCCCGCGCCGACGTTGCAAAACATCTCCTCTGCGCTGATCCTCGGCATCGATGATCCACCGAACCACCTCTTGCCTGCCTCGGCCACTTGTACGGACTTGGTGCCTTGCCGAATGTCTCGCGGCACGTCGCCAGTTGTGCTTGCTGGCACAGGAGATTTGGAAGACGTAGGCGCAGGTTGGCCGCGCAGGTCCGCCGGAACGCGAAACGTTCGACTTCCGTCGCGCCCGACGGCTTCCACCACACCTTCCGGCACGACCGCATTGTCAATAATGTCCGCAACCAGCGCCTGTCGACTGCGAAGCGCCTTCAAATTGAGTTGATAATAATCGACCGACGTCTGACGCAATGCTTGTCTCCGCCCGACTTCTCAATTGTCCCGATTGGCCGTCCGACGGCGCCTCTCGATGAAGCAGAGGCCGATCCGTCAAACCGAGCCGCAGGCTTCAGCCCGCGCGGACGCCTCACCCCTTGGCAAGGGGGGACACAGGGGGGTCAATCCGGCACAATTGAATACGCTTGGCGCCAATCAAACGTTTCCAAACTCGCAAAACGCTAGAGCAATCCCACTCCAATCGTCGCGAGCCCCGGGATTCCGCCCGCGCGGATGCCTCCCCCCTTGGCAAGGGGGGACACAGGGGGGTCAATCCGGCACAAATGAATACGCCTAGCGCCAATCAAACGTTTCCAAACTCGCAAAACGCTAGAGCAATCCCACTCCAATC
>CAZAMB010000009.1:199823-202405 GCA_964486335.1 uncultured Phycisphaera sp.
GTGGCGAGCCGCAGGCTTCAGCCGGCCCGGCGAATTCAAACGAAACATGGCGAGTTTGAATGTTCTCCGGATTGTGTTCACTCGGTTTTCGGATAGATCTTATCCGATCACTAAATCACCACGTCATCCTTGTCACGTCGCCGTCCGAAACGCCAGCACCAGCATCGCCACCAGAAACCCGATCCACACCATCCACGCCGCGCCCGCCAGCACCATCGGCCACCGCGCCATCGGCGGCGAGTTCCCGCACGGTATCGTCGGATCACTCCAGTCCGGCCCGCCGCGCCGATCCGAACCTTCGGCCTTTGCGTTCTCTTTCGATTCACTCATATCGCTAGCACGCTCCCGATCAAATCTCGATATCGTCGAATCCACCGCGCCCGCGCAGTCTATCTCATCCAACGCCCTTCCGCGACCGCCCGTCCCCTTTGCCCCCTTGCCTCACTGCCTCATTGCTACCTTCCCTCGTAACCGCACGAACATGTAGCTTCGCAACGGATTGAAAATGACCCGACTCCCGGCCCCGGTCATTCCTCCGGCGGTGTGGAAAGTACTTCGCGCAGACGATGCAATCCGCGCAGTGCTTGCCGCCGTTCAACCTCTGCCGCGTCAGGTGTCGCAACCGCCCCGGCCAGCGCGTGAAACAAGCAGCGGCACGGGTGCGCTTCGTCGGGCCCACAGGTCGGGCGACCGAAATGGCGTGCATCAACCACGATCGCCGGTCGTTGCGACGCTTCGCTCGGCTTGCGAATGACGAGGCCGGTTGACGAAGTTGGAGTCGTTTTGATCGTGGTGACATAGACCACCACGACATCAGGATCGGTCGGAAAGGCGCCGGCAGGGCCGTGGTTCCCGCGAACGATGGAGGCGGGATCGACGTGTCGAAGTGCGGTGTCGGGCAAGAACACCGCCGTGGCATTGACAAAGCGGATGCCGAACGGGGCTGCGTCGTTTTGCATCATCTCGAATTGCCGCGAGACGTCCGCCTCCGTTGCCGCCGGATTCGTCCCGTTATCGTCTGTCACGATTACAAACTTCAACGGAATGGCGACTTGCGGTCGGGTCGCGGAGTCATCTTTTGATGTTCGATCCGAAACCGCCGCCGACAATGATTCCTGATCGTGCGCCGACGCGTGAGTTGCTACAGGCGAACCGACATTGACCATCGCCAGCAACACTATCAACAAAATTCCGGCAGTTCGTGTTCGAACCATTTTGATTCTCCCAGTTCTTATGCCTGCAGTTGCGCTGCCGGCCGGTCTCCCCTTCTCAAAACGAAAACTCCCACGAACAACACCAGCGCTCCCAAGCCTACAAGCCCATTGGGCTGCGTCGCCGGAATGATCGGGTCAGTCGTATCGAACGCCCACAGCTCGGCGCCACCCAGCGCCCCGCCCCCTCGGAAAAAAAGAGTCGTTCCAACATTGACGAAACTTTCAGGAAAAGTCGATGCCGCGCCGACGTTGGTGTCCGCCACCATGAACGTCCCCCAGTCGAATCCGTTGCTGACCCAGAGTTCCACGCCGTGCACGCCGTCGTCGGCGCGAAAGAAGAGCCTGCCGTTCGCCGCAACCAGATAATCCGGGCGCCGGCCCGACGGCACCGTCGGAGGCCCGATGACCTTGACCAACGTGGTTCCCGCCGCCGTCCCGTCGCTCTTCCAGAGTTGCCAGCCTTGCGCGGAGTCGAACCGCCCGAAAAAGAGCGTCCCGTCGACGTTGGTCAGTTCATACGCGCCGCCGCTGCCTGAACCCGGATTCAGATCGACGACCATCACCGTTCCTTCCTCGGTTCCGTCGCTCTTCCAGATTTCCCGACCAAAACCCGCCGCAAAGGCCGTGAAATAGAGCGTTCCGTTAACGTCGGTCAGCTCAAACGGATCGGAAGGGTTGAGTCCGGGATTGATGTCCTTGACGAGTCGAGTGCCTTCCGGCGTGCCGTCGCTCACCCACAATTCATCGTCGGCCTGCGTGCCTTCGCCACTAAAAAAGACGAGGCCGCCGGATTCCGTGAGCCAGATCGCCCCGCCCAGGTCCCTGAGCATCACCGTGCCCGCCGTCGTGCCGTCGCTCACCCATATGTCGAAACCCGGCATCGACTGGCCTGTCCCTGATCCCGCAAAAAAAAGCAGGGACCCGACCGGTCTCATTTGATTGATGTCAACATCCTTTAGCTTGACCGTTCCCTGCGCCGTACCGTCCGTCATCCGCAACGATTCCTGGTTGGTCGTGGCGTGTTCGCCGATGAAAAACACTCGGCCTCCGGCCTCCACCATGTAGTAAAATGAAAACGTGCAGGGTCCCGGCGGAATCGGGTCGTCACCCTCGTTCACGTCGCCAAGTCGGACAGTTCCCTCCGGCGTTCCATCACTTCGGTAAAGATCAAACCCGTCATCGTTGTTGTCTGCATAGAAAATGCACTGGCCGTTCAGGTCCGCCATCCACCATTGAGGCATGGAGCCATCTGACCCGGGCACGAGGTCGATCACCATGCAGGTGCCTTCCTCGGTTCCGTCACTGACCCAAAACTCCTGTCCGTGAACCCCGTCGTCGGCATTGAAGAACAACCGATCGCCGACCTTC
>CAZAMB010000010.1:0-180818 GCA_964486335.1 uncultured Phycisphaera sp.
CAAGCTCCACGAACAAAAGGACTTATACTATTGACTTGGCTCACTTCATGGGAGCCTCTAAGGAGTCCTTTGCAGCTTCTCTCAACCTGAATGCCCTTCGACGCAATCAACCCCATTGTATACGAAGGTCTTGCGTCGCGACGAATGCCTAATTCTTCTCCACATGGAAAACTCATGGAAGTTTTGACTGCAAGCAAAGACGGGGAACGACCACTCAGCCGCGGCAAATCCGTTCAGAGAATCCGGTGTTGGAGCGACGTATTACTCCATCGACGATCCAGCGTGCACGTGTATAACTGCCTGGTCTACTCGGCGCCGAACGTGGCAAGACCAATCTCAATCCAATCAGAGCGAGCTACGAACTCTAGTTCGCGCGACCGCCGAAACAGCCGGCGAGGGCGTTTCGTTCCCGACGCTTCGCCAAATGGCAAGGCGCTGAGCCAGGAACCGGCGACAGCGGGGCACCCGGCTTCGAAGAATTGCGGTCAGTACATACCGAAATATCAAGACGGATTTTCTTTGAAACCTGCGACCCGCCTATAGTAAGATGGCCGAACAGTGTTTGCTGCGGAGTGTTCGTCGTGAAAGCGATCCACAAACGTCACCATCGATTTCTCCAGTGCGTAATGATGCTAGCGATAGTATTCGAACACGCATTCCCCGGCATAGGCTTGGCCGTCGGTCCGTATCTTGTGAAGGAAATCAGCCCCGGCTCAGGCTCGTCGCTGATTCACTACGGAATGGCTGCGGACGGCGACGCGCGTTTGTTCTTCGGTGCCAACGATGGAACCTACGGGCCTGAATTATGGGTGAGTGATGGAACGGAAGCTGGAACCTACATGGTCAGCGACTTGCAGCCGGGCACGGCAGGTGAATATCCCCGTCAGATTACTTGTACGAATGGCCTTGTGTTTTTCACCTTGCCCCGCAACCTGGATGAACGGGAATTATGGCGCTCGGATGGAACCGCCGAGCAGACCTTTTTCTTGAATGCCTTTACTCCTCCTTCCGCTGCCACCCTAGGCATCGGAGACGTGTTGTTTTTTCGGGGTTCTGACCCTGGCTACCACTACAACGACGAACTTTGGAGAAGCGACGGAACCATTGAAGGAACATGGAGAGTAAAAGACCTCAATGGGATTCCTCCCGGGTCTTCTCCTACTGAATTCACGGATGTCAACGGCACTCTTTTTTTTCGAACTTCATCCGGACTTTGGAAAAGTGACGGCACCGAGATCGGAACGGTTTTGGTCGGCCCGGGCGTTAGAGCCGAAGGAATTACAAATGTTAATGGGAGAGTCTTCTTCACCGGCAGCAATGATCCGGGGAATCCGCCGGACAGAGAACTCTGGGTGAGCGATGGCACAACGTTAGGAACGTATCGTGTCAAGGATATCTTTCCCGGGCAGAACGCCTCACGACCCTCTCAATTGACAGCTGCCGGCAGCAAGCTGTTTTTCAACGCAAGAAGACAAATCGCCGGGCCCTACGAACTGTGGGTCAGCGATGGAACCGAAGAAGGCACGATCATGGTTGACGGCACAGGTGGATCTCGCCTCACGAGCCTTGACGGCGTCGCCTACTTCTGGCGATTTGGTACGCTAGCGGGGTGGCAACTGTGGAAATCGGATGGTACCCCTCAGGGTACGGTTCCGACGGCCACTATCGTACCGGCTTCAATTGAATTCACTCCCGATGAGTTTGTTGCCGTTAACAACAAGCTTTTTTTTGCCGCGGATGACGGCGTGCATGGCCTCGAATTGTGGTGCTACAACCCCGAATTTGAGGTTGCATTCCTAGTTGCCGACATCTGGCCCGGTCCGGAGTCAGCAGGCCCTATTTTGTTGACCAGAGTCGGGACAGGACTCTTCTTTGAAGCATGGAATGCAACCTCAGGAGGAGAACTTTGGTCTTTGAATGCGCTAGAGCCGATCATTCCGACGCTTAGACTAGGCGGCCTTGGCGTGATGTTTACCGCCCTGTTGCTAGTCGGAGCATGGGTTTCGATCCGCAATCATAGGACCGCTGCCGAGCGGCAAGCGGTTCCGTCGGCAAGAAACGACCGGCCGTCGTAACGCGGATGCCATCGACCCAAGCCGTGAGGTTGAGCACGAAGAGTAGCGAGGCCGCGATTCGCTCTACGCTACCAATTCCTCGCACAGCGTCCCGCGAAAACGCGCCCGCAGCCTTTGCAGGATTTCCTTGTGGATCTGGCTCACACGCGATTCCGAAAGGTCCAGCACGCTGCCGATCTCGGCCATCGTCATCTCTTCAAAGTAATACAGAATCAGCACAAGTCGCTCCTCGCGTGCAAGCCCCTTGGTCAGATGATCCGCCAGCAGCTGTCGCGTCACCTTGACGGCCGGGTCTTCGGTTTTCTGATCGCGAACGTCCCAGGTGTGATTCCCGCCGGCCTGCCGATGTTCCGACGTCGGCTCCATCGCCGAGAAGTGGACTTCCTTGCCGAGTTGCGAAAGACGCGAAAGAAAATCAAACCGATCGAGGCTCATGTCCATTCGCCGCGCGAGCTGCTCTTGCGACGGCGAAAACTGCAGGTCGCTTCCCATGGCCTCTTTCACCATCATCCGCCGCTTCTCAAACGTTCGCACGGTTCGACTCTGCGGGTCAAGGCTTCGCAGCCAATCCATCACCGCGCCCGAAACTCGCTGCTGGCAGAATGTCTCAAACTTCGCCTTCCGCTCCGGATCATACGCTTCGACGGCCTCGATCAATCCATCAAACGCCGCGCTGCAGATCTCGTCATACGAAACCTGCGACGGGAGCTTTCTTGCCAGCCGCGCCGCGTGCGTCTGCACCAGCGGCGTGTAATGAACCACGATCTTATTTCGCATCGTGACCGATCGGTTCGAAAGATAGCTCTTCCACATCTTGTCGATGGACAGCTCGGCGCGCTTCGGCATTCGTCACACTCCCATGGTTGACAAAAACGCCCCGGATCGACGGTGACCGCACCGCCGTCATTCGACACCGCCAAGCGGCATCGACTTGATGCGTCGGGACGTAAATATGCGTAATATGGGTAGTTTCGACAGATGTAACTCGTATGCTTTATCCAAAATCTCCATTTTATCTATTCTTATAGTCATTTGGCTGATTCGCTTGGAAAAGACTGTTACGCTCCGGCCGGCGTTTCTTACCAACGACCATGAATTGATCGCTAGGCGTTTTATTATAGGACGACAGCTTCCCGGCACAGTCGAAGTGACGGAGGTTTGAACCTGATCACCTAGTTTACTTCGCGAAAACGATCCGGGCCAATTCGGGAATCAGGGCGCGAATCGCCCGTGCCCGGTGGCTGATACGGTTTTTTTGCTCGGCAGGCAGTTGCGCCGCGGTCAGGTCAAGTTCCGGCACCCGGAAATGTGGGTCGTAACCGAAACCGTTTTGACCTAACGGCGAATCGACAATGAGCCCTTCGAACGAACCGTCGGCCGTAGCGAGGACATCACCGTTTTTCGCAAGGGCGACGACGCAACGGAATCTCGCCGTTCGGCGTACGGAAGGCACGTCGGCGAGCGCCCGAATGAGTTTGGCGTTGTTCGCGGCGTCGTCACCATGGGTTCCGGCGTAATAGGCGGAATGGATGCCGGGAGCGCCGCCGAGGGCGTCAACTTCGAGGCCGGAGTCGTCGGCGAGTGCCATTACGCCTGTTTGGCCGGCATAATGGAGCGCCTTGATGCGCGCATTTTCTTCAAAGGTCGCGCCGTTTTCGACGGCTTCTGAAACGTTTGAAAAGTCGCGCAAACTGACCAATTCGACCGACAATTCGGACAGCATCCATGCGATTTCGCTAAACTTTCCCGGGTTACCGGTGGCGATGAGCAGCATTGGTTTGGTCATGGTTTGGGAACATTGGTCAGGGAGGCAGTACGGGGGATTTCGACCAATTGGGAAACCTCGGGAACGCGCTCACCGTTCGGGCCGCGGCTGTAGCGGATGCCGCCGTTGTGCAGATTGTACTGGAGCAGTTCCTCGCGCTGGAGCTTGCGGACCTCGGCGCTATATACAGGCAAGGCCACCACACCGCGCGTGATGTATTCCTTTTGGGCGGCATCGCGCGACGGTTGGATGACGGCATCGGCCCCGAAAACGCCGACCGTCACCAAACTGGCCGCGTTGGCGTGGTAGTAATAAGCTTCAAACCCCTTCTCGCGGAGCAGTTTACAGTACTCAGCGGCGGCCTGCTTGAACTCGAGAAAATCGCCCAAGGGCTCGAAGACAGCAACCTGCAGCGTGTAGAACCCCTGCGCGTTGGACAAGGCCCATTCGGGATTGCCGACGTTAGGCGTGGGCTTGCGCACGGCGACGGCGCGAAGGAAGTAACGCTGACCTGATGCATCGCCCAGTTGCCGCAGGGCGGTAAGGTCGTTGCGCAACGTCTGCGGCATCGGGGCCGGCTTGCCGTTCTTGGGCGGCGGCCAGCGATAGTCACCGTAGTAAAGTCGCGTGTATCCGTCGGAATCGTCGTGGAAGTAGACCTCGTTGGCCCGGATGCCCGGCGTGTTTCGCAGGGTTTCGGCAAATCGCTGGGCGTCGCGTGTTCTGGTGTCGCCGAAGAGTTCGAGACAGAGGATGGTCCAAGGAGCGCCCTTGCCACCGGAAGGTCCGGCGGTCGCGCTGCCGGACGCGGCGCAACTGGCGAACATTAAGCAGAACGGCATCCCGACCAAAACGACGCGCCCGAGGCAGCGAATCTTCCGCCGGTCGAAGTGAAGAACGCTGCACTCAATACAGCAACTCCAGTTTCGGTATCCGGACCTCAATGAACATGTCCTGAGCATTTCTGAAGCTTATAACATCTCGATGCAATGGGCGAGGGGGATCCGCGACCGGAACGGGTCAGACTTGAACTGAGCCGCGCGTGTGGGCAAGCGGTGGGTGCCATGATCGGGCGAAAAATCTGCTCCCTCACAATCGCGGCTCGGAACGGGAGCGAGATTCGCTTGTACCAAAAAAGGTCGCCGGCGACGCCATGGTCGCCGGCGACCCGAATCCACATTGGTTTTCGCCTATCCCGGCAGCCTCTTCAGGCCACCGAGCGCTCAGCGATTCAAACTACGCCACGGCCGAACGACGACCGAAGTAAACCTTCGCTCCGGTCAGAAGCAGCAAAGTCAGCACGACGAGGCCCCACTCCGACATCGTCGGAATATCCGTCGGCGGCGGAGGCGTGCAGGTGCAATCCGCCAGGCATTCCTCGCCGTCGCACGCCGCGTTGTTCAGGCCGTCGCACTCCTCGCCCGCCTGAACGATGCCATCGCCGCAGAACGGCAACGTGCACGAATTCGTGCAGCCGTCCTCGTCGATCGCGTTACCGTCGTCGCATTCCTCCCCGGTGTTGACGATGCCGTTGCCGCACCCCTGTGTGCAGTTGTTGCTGCACGCGTCGTTGTCATTGGCGTTGCCGTCATCACATTGCTCACCGGCCTGAGTGAATCCGTCGCCGCAACGAGCATTGGTGCATGCGTTCGTGCACGCGTCGGTGTTGCTGGCGTTGCCGTCATCGCATTCCTCACCGGTGTTGACAATGCCGTTGCCGCAACCCTGCGTACAGTTGTTGCTGCATGCGTCGTTGTCATTGGTGTTGCCGTCGTCGCACTGTTCGACTCCGGCCTGGACATATCCATCACCGCAGGTGGCGTTCAGGCAGCCTTCGACGCAACCATCTGTATTGTCGGAGTTGCCGTCGTCGCATTCCTCACCCGTTTCGACAACGCCGTTTCCGCACACGGGGAAAGTACCCTCGCACGGGCTGGCCCCAGGTCGGTGCAGGTGCAGTGACCAGTGATCCAGCGTACCCGTGTCGAAGCTCGCGTTATCCGAAACGCGGATGATCCACGCACCGGCCGAATCCATGCCGTTGAAGACCGACAACGGATTGTTCGGAACGTAGTTCGGCGGCGAGGTCGGCGTCGGGTTGTTGTCACCCGTTCCGCAAAGACTCTCAATCGCGCCTCCCGCACCCTGATCGTCAATCACAACATTCAGGTCGTTGCTGTTGCAACCGAATCCTGTACCGGTAAAGCCCATCCGATCGACGAGAATCGCCGTCGTACCGTTGTGCTCGACCTCGACGATCAGATCGCCGACCCAGGTGTGGGTCACGACCAGATCGATTTCCACATCGGAAAGCGTGTAGGAATCCGGCACGTTGATCATGTGCATCGCCGGGTTGGCCGGTCCGCCAGCGTCCGGAATCGCCAAGGCCGGATCCGCGTCATACACCGTCACCGGACCGCTTGCCGAACAGGTCGTGAAGTCGCCGAGATACACACCGCCGGCGGTAGCACAATCCTCTGCCGTTGCGACCTGACACGCCGTATTCGACGTGCAGCACGCCCCGGTCACCACGCACGGGCTTGGACCCGGCTCGTCAATGTGCAGCGACCAGTGGATCAGCGATCCAGTGTCGAAGCTCGCATTGTCGGACACACGGATGATCCACGCACCGGCCGCATCCATGCCGTCAAAGGCCGACAGAGGATTGTTCGGCCCGTAATTCGGCGGCGAAGTCGGAGTGAGATCATTGTCGCTCGGACCGCAAAGGGCTTCGATTGGTCCGCCCGAACCTTCGTCGTCCACGATGACATCGAGGTCGTTGCTGTTGCAACCGAACCCGGTGCCCGCAAATCCCGGACGATCCACGATCACCACCGTCGTTCCATTGTGTTCAATCTCGACGATCAAATCGCCGACCCACGTGTGGGCAACAATCAAATCCACGTTCACATCGCCGATGATAATTGAATTTGGAACGATGATCGTGTCTGTCGCCGGATTGGCCGGTCCACCTGCATCCGGAATGGCCACATTCGGGTCTGAAACGAACACGGTCGGGTTGCCCGCGCCCGGTCCGCTGCATGAGGTACCGTCGCCAAGGTATTGGCCGCCCTGCGTTGAACAGTCTGCAGCGCTCAGGATCGCACAACCCTGACTCAGGCAGCATCCGCCCGTGAGCGGTGCGGAACCGCAGATATCGCAAAGGTCCGCAGCTGAACAGCCGGGAACGAAGATGTTGTCCTCAGCACAGTTGATGTCCCATTCCACATCGCAGCAGAACGAGTCGCAGCCGCAAACCAGATTGCAGCAATCCTCGTCCTCGCATCCCGGAGTCGCGTGAGCCGTGCAGCAATCGCCCGCGCTGCCGCATGGGCCGGTGACCACGCAAGAAGCTGGATTCGCGCAACCTGTTCCATCATCGCTTACGGTCAATTCGAACGGGCCTGTTTGCCCGCCAAAGCCATGAACGAGAACATAGTACGCTTGACCCGACTGCGAGCACCAGCTCACCGACGACTGCAAGCCGCAGGAATCGTCGTTCCCACCGACGCAGGCCGGCGTCGCACAATCCGGACAATAGACGCTGATCTTGGAGTCGTATGATGTCGCTCCATTGCACAGATCCACCGTAATCGTGTTGCCCGTGCCAGTCACAACGTACCAGACGCCCGCCGTGGTTACCGATGTTCCGCACGGCGTCGGGAAGCCGGAATCCAATGTCGAAAGGTCCGTACTGCCGGCCGTCACCGACGGAACCGCCACGGCGATCGCATCGTCACACAAATCGTTCGGCGGCGGCTGCGGACAACTCACGTTAATGCACTGGATTCCTTCGCCTTGCCAGGTATCCGGTGCCGCGCATTGCGCCTCGGCGACATCCGGATCGCAACTTCCGTCGGCACGGCAGCAAGCTCCCAGCGGGATCGTGCAGGCTTCGCAATCGAGCCGAGCCGAATACTCCGCACCGCACGTCACCGGATCATCAAAGGTCGGCGCGACGAAGAACCGATAAGTTCCCGCCGGCAAACATTCCGTTACGACGCTGCCCGGCGTGCACTCGGTTGGGAACCCCGCCGGCTCGATGAACCCCGTACCATCGGCGCAATCCGCCGAACCGGCCGGAATGGTTTCAATCAAACCAACGAGGCTGTTAAACTCGCCATTGACCGTCCAAGTAAACCGTGTCGGCGTCGCCACGACGACCTCGTACCAATCGGTGTCGCGAAGGCTGCCGTCGAACGCTGCCGTGCCGCAATACTCCTGACCGCACGCGACGGGCGACGTCGGTGGGTTGACCGTATCCGTATTGCATCCACCGTTGATCGGATCATCCGGAATGCCGCAATTGGCCTCGCCCTCGGCGGTTGCGCCGGAACCGCACGTCACATCGCACGGCGGGGCACAGGGGCCAATGTCGAGCACGTAGTTGCCGCATTCGCCGTCGTAGCCGTCCACCACGATGTAATAGGTGTTCCCGGCAGTCAGGTTGACAGAGTCGAGGAACGAAACAAACGGGTCAGGGAAGTTCGGTGACGTGCAATCGTCATCATTGCAGGCGATTGCCGTGCCCGACTGATAGGCGCCGCACGAATTCTCATAAACGTAAACTTTCGTGTCATAATCCGAGCCGTTGCACAACGAAATCGAAACACATTCGTCCTGCGCAGGCGTATAGGCATAAACGCGATCCGCGGAGCCGGCTGCGTCGAACGGGCAGATTTCATCATAATCATCGCCGCAGATGCAGGTGTCGCCGGTATCGTTGTACGGAACCGACGGAACGACCTGAGCCGTAGCGCAGGTATCGCCCGTGCAGGTCGGCGGCGTGCAACCCACGCAATCGAGACGAGCGGTGTATTGGCCGCCGCAGGCAAACGTCGCTCCGTTAAAGTCGGGCGCGACAAACCACCAGTATGTTCCCGGCGGCAGACATGCTGACACCACGCCAGTTGTGTCGCAGGAAGCACCGACCGCGAACGGATCGAGCGCAGTTGCGGTCGCGCAATCCGGGTTGCCCGCGGGCGACGTCTTCACCAGACCGATCACGAAATCAAACCCGGCTGTCACCGTCCAGGTGAACTCCGTGGGAGCAGCGACCGTGATTTGATACCAATCCGTGTCGCGATTTGTGCCGTCCCAGGCCGCCGTTCCGCAAACGTCCTGTCCGCACGCGATCGGCGAGAACACGGTCGGCGAAGAATTGCAGCCGCCGTTGGTTGTATCCGTCGGGATACCGCAGTTCGCCTCGTTCTCCGCAACCGCGCCTCCCGGACAGGTCACGCACGGACCGCCGCACGGCGTCACGTCGAGAACGTAGTCGCCGCACTCACCGCCGTAGCCGTCCACGACGATGTAATACGTCTGACCGGCCAATAGATTGAGACCGGTGAGCCGGGAAACATAGGCGCCGCCGGAGTAGTTGGGCGACGAGCACGCGTCGTCATTGCACGCTATCGCCGTGCCGGCGCAGCTGCCCTGATAAACATAAACTTTTGTGTCGTACGCGGATCCATTGCACAATGAAATGTCCACGCACTGGTCCGCCGATGGAGTATAGCGGTACACGGTGTCCTTCGATGTGGAGCCGGTGTAGGGGCACGCCGAATCGTAATCGTTCAAGCAATCGCATGTGTTGCCCGTGCCGTTAAAAGGAACCGCGGAGATGAGCGCCGCCGACGCACAGGTTTCGCCCGGACAATTGGAGATCGGCGGACCGCAGTTGGGCGCGGTAGCACAAGTGGTGCCATTGGCCGTCACATCCAGCTGAATGGTGCCCACGGCCGTCGTGGCACTAAAGCCCCCGACCGCGATAAAATAAGTTCGACCCGCTTCCGAACACCAACTGAACGTGGACTTGAAGGAGCCGGTAGCGCAAGCTGGCACCGCATCATCATTTCCGCCGACGCAGGTCGGCAGAGCGCAATCCGAGCAGAAGACGGACAACTTTGTGTCGAAGTTGCCAGTTCCGTTGACGGTTCCGGCGTTGCAGGTCGAAGCGGTCAGCGTTTGTCCGTTGCCCACGACGCTGAACCAGATTTCGCGGAACGGACCCGTCGAAACTCCGCAGGACGTCGCGACGTTGCTCGCGGCGCCGGCGTTGCTGCTGACCACCGACGCGGGCAGCGCACCTACCGGGGTCGCCCCGGCACATTGATCATTGGCGGGGCGCTGACAAACCGGCGGCGTCGCACACGACGTGCCCGAACTCGTGACGTCCAGCTGAATAGCGCCGGTCGCCGTGGTTGCCGAGAATCCGCCCACCGTAATCAAGTACGTTCGACCAAGTTCGGAGCAGAAGCTGAACCGAGATTTGAAAGAACCGAAGGTGCATGAGGGACCCGAAGCGTCATCGTTGCCGCCGACACAAATCTTATCACCGCAGTCATTACAAAAAACGGAAATCTTGGTGTCGGAAACCGCCGTGGCCGCATTGCATGTCGAAACCGTAATCGTTTCACCCGTACCCACCACCGTATACCAGACGTTCTTGAACGGGCCGGACGAAACTCCGCAGGATTGACCGCTGACAATATCGTCCGTTGCATCAACTGTTGTGCCGGCAACGCTGGCCGGAAGCGCGCCAACCGGAGCCCCGTCAACGCAATTGTCATTGGCGGGAGGCGCCAAATGGAACAAGTCCTTGACGGAAGCGTTGCTCCGTGCGGGGGGCAGGCCCTTGGCCGGCCTCGCGGACTGGAGCGCCGAATCAAAATTCGTCTGAAGTGATCGATCAATCCCGCTCAGATCGGGCTTGGGAGGAGCCTGTGGCGTGGTGACCGCGTCGGACACCACTTCGGCCCTGACATTGCGGCCATCCACCGTGACGACGATGTTCGCTTCCGCGAGGCCAGCAGGAATGGACACGTCGACCGTGCCGCCTACGTGACCGCTGCGCACGCGGATTGTCAACTTATCGGGAGCGGACTTCAGAACCCAAGTGCCTTTGTCGGCACGAAACGCATTCAGCGGCTTTCCGCCGTACAGCGAAACGTCCACCTGGGCATCGACCAGCGCCTTGCCGTCCATACCCACAACGCTGATCTGGACTGCCTTATCGCCTCCCGGCGCGGCGTTGGCGAGACCCAACGTTCCCAGAACCACAGCCGCGGCTGCACAAGCAACCAGCCAACCGTACACTCTTTTCGTTCCCAATCTTGACATCTTCATTTTCGTCCCAGCCTCCCTCTGCTCCCAAGATTCCCGTTCGTAACAGTTTGCTTCGTTTGGCCTCATCCCATGTTACCGTTCATGAAAAGTCGATCATTAAACTCTCAACGGCATTCCACTCCCTTTGGGTGCGTCGAAGAAACGACATGAGAGATGCGGCGTGGAAAACAGTCGCGAAAACCGACCGCGCCGAACTTCTTCCTCGTCCCACCAACGCGGACAGAGGAGGTGCTTGAGATGGCTTCGCCCCTCCGCCGTCCAATAACCCGCCATTTTGACGGTTGACTGCCGAAGTTACAAGCACAAAATCTTTTTTTTTCGCTTCAAAGCTCGTCCGCTAACATTGAGACCGTATGGCTGCAACGGAATCACCGCAATGTGAATGGAGTTTCAAACATCACTTTTTGCGATTCGCGGGATGAACGGAAGCTCTTCGAAAGAAGCTATAAACAATTATCGATGAAAGGGTTAAAGTCATGCTGAATCAAGCACGTCGAAGTTTTTTTGGGACAATCGCGATGGTTTTCGGGTCCTTGGGTGGATTAGGCTACGCGACCGTAGTCCGCGCCGAAACAGGAGAGAAACGGCGTCGGGTAATCGCCGGTGGCTCTCGATTCTACTCCCGCGCAGTGGAGTACGGAGGGCTGGTGTTTGTGGCTGGGGTACTGGGTCGGAACGACGCCAAGGAGGAGATTCCGTCGGAGTTCGAGTCGCAATGCCGGCTCGCGCTGGCGAATCTGAAGGCGTCGGTCGAGGCGGCCGGGTCGTCGCTCGACAAGGTGTTGAAGTGCACGTGCTTTCTAACCGAGGCCTCGGATTTCGCCACGATGAACAAGGTCTATACGGAGTTCTTTCCGACGGATCCGCCGGCACGATCGACGGTGGTGGTCAAGGAACTGGTGATGGCCGACGCGAAGATCGAGATCGACTGCGTGACGTTCGTGGATTGAGACTCTTGTGCGCTTCAATGATCGTGCAGGACGCCTGATTAGCGACCCAAAGCGTTTTGCTTCCGGGATCTCGGAGTGGTCGCATGTTTGACAAACGGGAAGCGGGAGAATCTGAAGATACGCATCGACGGTCACCTTTTGACAAGAGGCTATGGCTGCGCCTGCCCATCATCGCGGTTTGCGCCTACATTTTGGTTGTTATGCTCATTGGGTTCTTCCAATCGAAGCTCATTTACTTCCCGTCGCGATTCGTGGAACGGACTCCGTCCGATGTCGGGCTGAACTACGATGATGTCATGCTGGCGACCGAGGACGGCGTGCGAATCTCGGCCTGGTACGTACCGCGAGACGACGCCCGGACCACCGTTTTGTTGTTTCACGGAAACGCCGGGAACAACGGCGACCGGATTGCTGAACTCAAAACGCTTCATTCCCTTGGGTTCACCACGTTGATCGTGGACTATCGAGGATTCGGAAAAAGCGACGGCCATCCGAGTGAACAGGGAACCTACCTCGACGCCCAAGCGGCCTGGGACCACCTGACCCAATCGCGCGGTATCCCGGCAAGCTCCATCGTCGTTCTCGGCGAATCCATCGGCGGGGCCGTGGCGATCGACCTCGCGAGCCGCGTCAGCGCCGGCGCCTTGGTCGTTCAGTCGAGTTTCACGCGGCTGGCGGACATCGCGGCGATACACTATCCGCTCATCCCCGTGCGCTGGATTCTCCGCCACCGATACGATTCGATCGACAGGGTCGGAAGAATCAAGTGTCCCAAGTTGTTCTTTCACTCGACGGACGATTCGCTGATTCCGATTGCAAACGGTCGAGCGTTATTTGAGGCTGCCGCGCCATCGAAACAGTTCGTGGAGACGCCCGGCGATCATAACAGCGGCGGATTCATGTACTCGAATCAATTCGCAGAGCAATTGCGCGATTTCATTGACTCCGCTGTTGCGGCATCGGGCCGGTGAATTCGGGCGGCGAGTCGCGAAGGCCGGACGGACGTTTGATTTGACCGTCCGGGTACGACCTCACATTTTGCAAGAAAATTACCGGAACGCCGGTGGCGATTCTTGTGCAAACTCAGGATGAACGGTGGTTCGCGGGAATCCTGCTGGTCGCGCGGGCTGAAGCTGGCGGCTCGTTGCGCCATGTCGTTCATTTGTCGGCGCGTCTTCGTTGCGGGATAATCGCAATTTGAGCGGTTTCGGTGCAAGCGTCGTGAATGGAAGACGAAGAGCTTGTCTCATCAGGGGATTTGCACCGATCGAAACCCGGCGCCCCAGGTGCCTGTTTTGGTTCTGGTCTCCGCGCGAACTGAAGTTCGCGGCTCGTTGCGGTTGAGCGAAGATAGTCCGCAGAATCCAAGTATTTGGCGGAGTGAAATCATGTACGGCGCGATGAAGGACTTTTTGCAGCGGGAGCTGGCTTCGATTCGAGAGGCCGGTCTGTACAAGGAAGAGCGGCAGATTCTGACGCCGCAGGCCGCGGACATTCGCGTGCAATATCCGATCGGCGCGGCGCCGCGAGAGGTCGTCAACTTCTGTGCGAACAATTACCTCGGCCTGTCGTCGCATCCGAAGGTGCTGGCAGCGGCGCGGGCGGCACTGGAGAGCCACGGGTTCGGCATGAGCAGCGTGCGATTCATCTGCGGCACGCAGGACATTCACAAGCGGCTGGAGCGGCGGATCAGCGAATTCCTCGGCACGGAAGACACGATTCTCTACGCGGCGGCGTTCGATGCCAACGGCGGACTCTTCGAGCCGCTGCTCGGCGGCGACGATGTGATCATCACCGATCAACTTAATCACGCATCGATCATCGATGGCATCCGGCTGTGCAAGGCGAACCGACTCATCTATGCCAACAACGACATGGCCGATCTAGAGGCGAAGCTGAAGGAGGCGAAGGGGGCGCGGTTTCGGATGGTCGCCACGGACGGTGCGTTCAGCATGGACGGGACAGTGGCGCAGCTCGACCGCATTTGCGACCTTGCGGACAAATATGGCGCCCTGGTGATGGTGGACGATTGTCACTGCACGGGCTTCATGGGGCGAACGGGTCGCGGGTCGGCGGAACATTGCGGCGTGATTGGCCGCGTCGATGTCATCACGTCGACGCTGGGGAAGGCGCTCGGCGGCGCTTCGGGCGGGTTTACGTCAGGCCGAAAGGAAATCATCGAACTGCTGCGGCAGCGGTCGCGGCCTTACCTGTTCAGCAATACGGTCGCCCCGGTGATCGTCGGCGCGTCGCTGGCGGTGATCGATCTGCTAAGCGAATCGACGGCGCTGCGGGATAAGCTCGAAGCCAATACGAAGCGGTTCCGAAAGGGGATGACCGAGGCGGGTTTCGACATCAAGCCGGGCACGCATCCGATCGTGCCGATCATGCTATACAATGCGAAGCTGAGTCAGGACATGGCCCGCGATTTGTACAACGAAGGCATTTATGTGATCGGCTTTTACTTTCCGGTGGTTGGCAAGGGACTGGCGCGGATTCGAGTGCAACTGTCGGCAGCGCATGAGGTTACGCACATTGATCAGGCTATTGCTGCATTCACCAAAATCGGAAAGAAGTTTGGAATACTGGGCAAGTCGAAAGTTGAGATTGTGGGGAAGTTTGGGGAATAGCAAGGAATAATCCACCCCGAACGGCCCCGCACCTTCTTATACTTTCAAACGCAAGCACCCCTCTATCCGTCGCGGTGCATTTTTTGTTATTACCAATTGTCGCTAACCTCGATCGAATCGTTGGGTCTGTGCAATCATTGCGCTGTGGCACGTCGTCCATCGCTGGCATCAGCTTCTCGATTGGACGATTGCTGATTCTGAGTTCAATCCGTTGGATTCGGGAAAAGAGGATGGTTGGCTGCGGCAATTGCGTATTTGTTTAGGCATTCAGATCAGGAGTCTATCAATATGTCGAGGAAAAGTTCTCGTTCACTCATGACAGTGGTCACGTTCATCATCAGCTTGGCATCGGTGATCACAGGATGCGTACCGTTTCCACAGCCACCTGAGACCGAAGATGGTAGCGGGCGCCCAGCGCCTTGCCCCAATGAATGTTGTGTCGCTGCCGATTGTGACGACAAGGACGCTTGCACCGTAGATTCTTGCTTGAATGGTAAATGCACGTCGGCACCAGTTGACTGCGATGACGCGGATGCCTGCACAGTTGACACTTGCGCGAACAGCACGTGCACGAATCAACCGGTGGTCTGCGCCTCCGGGGCGGCTTGCGATCCCTTATCCGGTTCATGTGTCGTCAAGCCGGCATCCGAATGCCTGGCCGATTCGGACTGCGACGACGACGACCGCTGCACGACGGACACCTGCACCGGCTCGGCGTGCAACTTTGTGCCCGTCGTTTGTCGGCCCGGGAACACTTGCAATCCGGCGTCCGGTTTGTGCGGCGGCGCTTCGGGTTCCAAGGAAGTGCTGATTTCGGCCACCTGGAGCAATTCGACCGACGAAGTGTGGTTTGAAATCAACTGGTTCCTGCCGACAGGTGATGCCGCACCCATCAATCGATGTCACTGGAGCCTCGCCTGCGCGGAGACCGTAAGTGACGATGGCACGTTGGCAACGGATGGGCTTCACGTTCTTGCACTGACCAAAGGCGGAGGCGCCTTCACGAACCTGGACTACTCTGTTCGTTTCCTGGACTACACATTCGATTACAACGCAAGGGTTTCCGGAAGTTTTAACCGATACATTGGCATCGATGTCAAGAACGGCATTGCCAAAGTCGTATTCAATGGCTACCTCGCCAGTGAAGCCGCCGACTCCGGTCTTACGGTTGGCGACCACAACGTAGACATCATCGCCGCGTTTCGTGACGCTCAGGACGACGTCTGGATTGAGGCGAACCTGCGTGGAACGCAAGGCGAGCAGATCGAAGCCGAAAAGCGGCACCACTGGGATCGACAGGGATTCGAGCGAATTGTCATCCCGTCCGACTTCGCAATGGCCGACGGCACGTACGAACTTACTTTTCAACTTGGTGGCAGCGGTGACTTTGCGGACATCAGCTACATGTTTGACTTCCTTGGCACGACCTTTCGATACGATGCGCTGATGCAAGCAGCCCAGGCGCGAACGGTCGGAATCGACGTGCACGGCGGCGCTCCATGCGTTTTCTTCAATAGTTGGGTTTCGACGGATTCGCCGGAAAACGGCGGGATGTGCGGGCGGCCGCTGGAGGTGACCGCCGGGTTTGAAAACGCCACTGACGATGTCTATGTTGAAATGAACGTTCGCTTGCCCACCGGGCAATCGCTCCAAGTGTGGCGAAGCCACTGGGCACGCAATGCATTTGAACGAGCCATCTGGCCCGACGGCGTGCCGCTGCTCGACGGGGTTTACACCATCGATTTCAAACTTGGGGGAACTGGAGGGTGGGCCGACGTCGTGTTGCGGGCGAAGATTCTCAACTGGACGTTTGTAGCGACTCCGAAAGTTCTGAGTCCGTTCGAAAACAGCATCACAGTCGAAGTACGAAACGGCGTCGCCGCTGAACTATCAAACGGCTGGTAAACAACTTTTCGCCGCTTGATACGTTGAACTAAGCGGGCGGCAGTGCCACTGATCGGCACTTCCGCCCGCTAACATTCCTGAAGGCATTGGCTTCCGATGACTGGAATATTTCCAGGAGCTACACCCAACCTCGAATCTTGCACGCCTCGGCCACGCGCGAGACGGACACCATGTACGCCGCGAGGCGATTGTGGACCTTGCCCTTCTTGGCCATGTCGTAGACGGCCTTGAAGGCGTCCGTCATCTTGCGGTCAAGCTGCTGCTGTACCTCGGCCAGCGACCAATAGTAGTTGTAGGTGTTTTGCACCTGCTCGAAGTACGACACCGTCACGCCGCCGGCATTGGCGAGGAAGTCCGGCAGAACGTAGACGCCCTTTTCAAAGAGAATCTTGTCGGCTTCTGGCGTGGTCGGTCCGTTGGCGAGTTCGCACATTACTTTGGCCTTGATGTTGCTCGCGTTCTTGGCCGTCACCACACCCTCGAGCGCCGACGGATAGAGCACATCGCACTGGAGTTCGAGCACTTCTTCATTGGAGATCGGCTTCGAACCGGGGAAATTGGCCACCGCTCCGGTTTCCAGCTTGTGCTTGACCAGCGCTTGTGGATCGAGGCCGTCCTTGCTGAACACACCGCCGCGCGAGTCCGTCGCCGCCAGCAATGTCCCGCCGCCCAGAATCTCCCGATGCAGCGTCGCGGCGAACTGACCGGCGTTGCCGAAACCCTGGATCGCGTACGTGGCGTTATTGACCTTGATATTGAGGGCCTTGGCGGCCTCACGAACGATATAGACGCCACCGCGAGCCGTCGCGTCGCCGCGGCCTTCCGATCCGCCGACAGGCAGCGGCTTGCCGGTAATCACACCCGGATGCGAGTAGCCCATGATCGTCTCGTACTCGTCCATCATCCACGCCATGATCTGCGGGGTGGTGTAGACGTCCGGGGCCGGCACGTCGCGATGAACGCCCAGTTCCCGCCCAACCGCGCGAATGTACGCACGGGCGAGACGTTCCTTTTCAGTATTGGAGAGTTCCTTCGGATTGCAGATGATGCCACCCTTGCCGCCGCCGAGCGGAATATCGACCACCGACGTCTTCCACGTCATCCACGCCGCCAGGGCACGGACCGTGTCGATCGTCTCTTCCGGGTGCCAGCGGATGCCGCCCTTGGTCGGCCCGCGGGCGTTGTTGTACTGCACGCGGAATCCCTTGAAGATGCGCGTATTCCCGCTGTCCATTTTCACGGGCATGGTGAAGTGGTACTCGCGCATCGGCCAGCGGAGAAACTCGTGCGTGGCCTTGTCGAGGCCGAGCTTCCCGGCGGCTTCGTCAAGTTGCTGTTGGGCGACGGCAAAGGGATTGAGTGCGGACATTGTGGTTTGCTCCTCTCGATCTTTGAATCGAATGCTGGTTCCTGCCGCGGAGTCGAATCGACCCGCGAATTCGGTGATTCCTCAATGGTAAAGCTGTTGCAAGCGGCGTGCCAAGCGGCGGTTCGCCTCCGTTCCCGAAACCGGGAATGGGCTGATTCTACCGATGTCTCCGTGTTTTGGCGAGGGGGACAAACTCCGAAATTGGCTCGCTTTGTCGGGCGTCAATGTTATACAATGTCTTCCGAGGCCGAAGCTTACAGCTTTGGGAGGGGGAATGAAGCACCGTCAGGTCAGACTCATTGGAATCGCCCTGCTCGTGATATCCCAATTCGTTTGGGCCGGGGATGAGCGGAGCATCGCTGCCGATCCGCTCGGCGAGGGGATTCCCCCTCTGTGCAGCGGATTTGAGGCGGATTCGTTAACTTCGACCGCTGCCGGCCCATCTCGACTCGTTTCATGGTCTCGGATGGGCGAAACGGCGATCATTCTCGAATACGATTCCGTGTACGACGTGCACACGCCGCTGGATCCAAGCCGACCTATTCGCAGCCAGCCCGGGTCGTTCTTTACCGATCAAGTCCTTTCCGATGTCGAGTGCTTCGTGGATTCCACGGCCTATCATTTTGTTCTTCTCTACACGGTGGGCGAGGTGCCGGGTTGGATACACGCCGGGGCACGAGGCATTCCAGCGCCAGCTAGGAACATCGGTTTCGCCAATTCGCTCCACGGTACACCGAGCGCCTTCGCGAACTGGCCTCGTCTGCTGCTCGCACCGCATATGAACGCGGTCGACTTTGTCGACGATGGCGCAAACGGCGACTTCGGATTGCTCGCGGCCGCGCACGAGATGGGCCACGCATGGAATGTCTACTGGAGTCAGCCGTCACCCGGACCGCGGGGCTGGAATCCGGGCGATCCGACGGCGTGGCTTGCGGCCTGTTGCGGCCACTGGTCGTGGAACTGGGTGGACGCCGATATGCCGGGCATGATGTACAGCGCGCCGACCGCGCCGAAGTTCAACGAGTTCGATCTGTATGCGATGGGGCTGTTGACGTTTGAGGAAGCGGCGTCGGTGACTTATTTGGTCCATGAGCTTTCGACGACCGGTGCGCCGGGAGCGACGCACGCGATCGGCCTCGCGGACCTGCTGTTCAGCCTTTCTGTGCAGGGGCCGGCGTTCTACAGCGGCGACGGTCGTCGTGTTCCAGCGACCGATCCCGAGGCTACCGAATTGAATGCGCTGATTGTCGTCGTCAAAGGCGTTTCGGAATCGCTGACGGTTCAGCAGGAATCGGACATGGTTGCTCTGGCCGGTGACCTTCCCGGCATGTGGTTCACTGCGACCGGAGGACGATCGACGTTGTCGATGGCGGTGCGACCGGCCGAGTTCGCAGACGCCGATTCGGACGGCGCGCCCGACTGCTTCGACAACTGTCCCGACACGGCCAACGCTTCGCAGGCGGACGCCGACGGCGACGGTATGGGCGACCAGTGCGACCCTTGCCCGCACGTAGCGTTTCCCAACTTCTGGGACCTCGATCATCTCGGGGGGTTCAACCTGCGCGACTTTCGGGTCTTTCAGAACTGCTTCAGCGGCGACCAGCCGGCCTCGCCCCAATGCACCCTTGCCGACTTCAGCGGCGGTGGGACGATCGACTTGTCGGATTACGTTCCCGTGAGCGAGCTGATGACCGGAGCGTGTCAGTCGCCGTGATACTTTGCATCAAGGCGGTTCAGCCGGCCCGACTATCGACTCTGGATCAATCCAATGTTCATGGAAGGCAGGAAGCGGTCGCTTGGAATCCTTACACTTGCAGCATGTACAGCCGGTCGTTCCTTCCGGCGGCAAGGCGCCCCACAACGACGCATTGGGGTCGCGATCCGAATAGGGCGCGCTGCGATAGCCAAAATGCAGATGCGGGCCACTCGTGATCGCCTGAATCGTGGCAATCTCTTGACCGGCGACGACTGTCGTCGATGGGGTGATCCCGGGCTTGGGAACGACATGAAGGTAGAGCGTTGTCACTCTATCGCTCGTTGTGCGTTCATCCCCGTCCAAGTCATGTTCGACGATGACAAATCCGCCTATGCCGCTGTTTGATCCTATCTGCGCCAGTTTGACGGTTCCAGCAGCGCTTGCACGCACGCTGTCACCGGGGTTGCCCTTGATGTCGATTCCGACGTGTCGAAACCAGCGGGGCGCCGCCGGATCGGAATCACACCATGCCTTTGTCATGCAGAGTTCCCAATCGTCGCCAAACTTGTAGCCGCTCCGTTTCCAAGGCTCAATCGGTGGAATAAACGTCAGCTTCCCTCTGCCACTTTGAACAACTGTGACGTCCACAAACGGCGGCACGGCAGTCGGCGCTGAGATTCGAACTTTTCCCATTCGGGAATCGGCCGTTGGGTTCTTGTCGTGCCACAAATGAACCGTTCCGGCGCTGACACCGGACCCACCCAATCGAATGCGAAGCCAATCGACTCCATCAAGCACTGTGGCATCCCAATTCATTGTTCCGCCGCCTGTGTTGGAGACTGCGAACGTGGTCAGACCCGCCGACTGTGACACAACTCGCTGTTGCGGCGCAATCGACAGCCCGGAAACGACTGCGCGGATCGCGAGGCTGTGATTCGCGCCCGCCGCGACGGCGACGAAGCCGGTGTTGGGGGAAGGGAAGTTTGTCTGACTGAAGTTGTCGCGGCCCCACGCCACGATCGACCCGTCGGCCTTGAGGCCCAAACTGTGTTCCCCGCCCGCCGCGACGGCAACGAAGCCAGTGTTGGGGGACGGAACATTCGTTCGGCCAGAGCGATTGTATCCCCACGCCACAACGGAGCCGTCGGACTTGAGGGCGAGGCTATGGACGCCTCTCGCACCAATGGCGACGAAGCCCGTGTTGGGTTGCGGAACGTTGGTTTGACCCGTGCCGTTGTATCCCCATGCGACGATCGAGCCATCGGCTTTGAGGCCGAGCGTGTGAAGATCCCCCGCCGCGACGGCGACGAACCCGGTGTTGGGGGAAGGGACGTTGGTCTGTCCGTAGTCGTTGTATCCCCACGCCACGATCGACCCGTCGGCCTTGAGGCCGAGGCTGTGATTCCCTCCCGCCGCGACGGCGACGAAGCCGGTGTTGGGGGAGGGAACTTCGGTTTGACCGTAGTTGTTTTTTCCCCACGCCACGATCGACCCGTCGGCCTTCAGGCCCAAATTGTGCCAGAACCCAGGTGCAATGGCGACGAACTCAATGTTGGGCGAGGGGACATCGCATTCGCCATAATAATCAAATGGGCTACCACATCCCCACGCGACGATCGATCCATCGCCCTTCAGGCCCAGACTGTGAAAGCCTCCTCCGGCAACTGCGATGAAGTCTGTGTTGGGTTGCGGAACGTTGGTCTGATCGTAGGCGTTGTCTCCCCAGCCGACGATCGAACCGGACGGTCGGTCGGCGGCGAGCGCGCTTGATCCGAGTGATGCGACGAAAACAGCGAGCGCGAGTTTCGACGATGTGCGAGGAAGTATTCGCCGGCCGACGATGGCTGATCGGTTTCTCATGAGCCGCTCCGAAAAAGGCCTCGACGACTCTCCGACCCCTGTCGAGGTCGGTTTATTATTGATGGGCTGGTGCGCGGCGTTGTGCAGTCAGATTACCAGTTCGCCGACCGCGCTTCAAGCCTGAACTTGCAAGCGAAGAGACTTTTCGGCCCAGGCGGCCAGGGCCTCGCGGTTGATCTTGGCGTTGTGGCGAACGTCCACTGGAAGCGACCGATGGAACAGGAACTGCAATTGGCGATCGGCGATGGTTGATCGGAGTATGGCCGACTGACGAAAGCCGGTTGAATGGCTGTTCCGATCGGCGGCTTCCACCGGTTGAAAACCGCTGCCACAAGTGCCGATTGGAATCGGTACCGGGCGGTTTTCGGTTGATTCGGGCCTTTCGACGACCCCCCTGTGTCCCCCCTTGGTAAGGGGGGAGGCATCCACCCCCTCGTGTTCCCCGTTGGCAACGGGGGAGTCGACTGTGATGCCTGGTCCTCCCATGGAATCGGAGAGATTGGATTCAACCAGAACGAGCAGTTCACGGATGAACGATTGGTCGCGCCCGGATCGTGGGACGTTCTTGAATCGCCGGAATCGTCCGGGCCGCGGTTCGATGATGACGACGGGTTGCTGATCGCCCGGCGGGCCGACACCGACCAATGCGCTACGCGCGACGTCGGCGTGTTCGTTGAATAGCGGTTCGATGCACTCTGTGAACAGCGTTCCGTGCCGGGTCGTGACGCGATGGGTCTTTCGTCCGCAGAACCACAGGCGGCCGGCGACGTCCCGCCAGCCGACATCGCCGATTCGGTGCCACGTCGTGTCACCATCGCGGATCTTGGATTTGGCGTTGGCGTGCGGCAGGCCGAAGTATTCCTTCGTCACCGCCTGCCCGCGAACACAGAGTTCGCCGACCTCACCGTCGGGAATAACGAGTTCACCCGACCACTGGACAATCGGCTCGTCAGTGATCCGAATAATCCGAACCTCGACTCCCGGCAGCGGCAGCCCGACGCAAGTGCCGGAACACAGACTCAATCCTTGTTCGAGACATTTGCCCGAATCGTGAGACCGCGCGGACTGAAGTCCGCGGCTCGTGGAGTCCTGAGAATTCGTAGCTTTTTCAGAGCCGCGACCGTGAGGGAGCGGTCTTGACGCGGACTGAACGCCGCAACTCGCCGCCACGATTTCCCGGCCGCTGATGGTCGAGACGGGCAAAGACTCCGTCGCTCCGTACGGCGTATGCACGTCGGCGTCTGGCGAGAGCACCTGATGAAGTTGCTCGATCACGGTTCGCGGCACCGGTGCGCCGGCAATCAGAATCCGCCGCAGCGTTGGCAGCGTGATCCCGCGTTCGACGCAATAGGCCGCAACGCGCCGCCATACCGCAGGCGAACCGAACGTGTTCGTCACTTCCTGATCTCGTATGGCCGCTACGATGTTGGCCGGATTCACCCGCCCCGGATGCGACGGGTCCATATCGGGCAGGACGATCGTCATACCCATCGTGACGCTGAAGAGCGCGAACAACGGAAACGTCGGCAGGTCAATTTCGCCCGGTTCGATACCGTAGCACGACTGGATCATCCGCACCTGCGCGTCGAACATGCCGTGTTCGTAGACGACGCCCTTGGCCGGTCCCGTGCTGCCGCTGGTAAACAAGATCGCGGCCGTCTCATCGCCCGCGGTGTCGGCGATGGTGAATCGATCGGACGCGCTGCGGGCCAGCCGAGTCAGGGTCGGTCCACCCCAGAACCACCGACGACCGACGGTCACGAAGACCTTCGCGCCTCGAAAGGGTCCGGGGCGAAGCACGCGGACGGCCTGCGCGACCGGCACGCCGACAAGCGCGTCGAGCGGAACCGTTCGCAGGCAGTCGAGCAGACGACGGGCGCCCATGCCCGGATCAATCATGACCGGGACGGCCCTCATCTTGAACAGCGCGAACACCAGCGAGACGAAATCGAACCCTTGCCGGACCATCAGCAGAACACGATGGCCGCGTTCGATACCGGCAGACGCTAGTCCGTTGGCATGGCGATTGGATATCGCCTCCAGTTCGGTGAAGGTGATCGACGAGTATTGCATCGATCCGCGATGCCGCCGCGAAAGGACGATGGCCCGGCGATCCGCCGCCGATGCGGCCATTCGTGGCAAGTGAGTGGCGATATTCATTTTTTTGGCTGGCTGTTCACCCGCTAGGCGAACCTGTTGGGCTTCCGTGGGATGGAATTCACCTGTCATCAAGTGGGGATCCTCGTCGGGACCTTTGAATCGCGGTCCCAATGTACAATCCGCATTGATGCTCGTCGACGAACGGACCGTTCGGCAAGTTGGTTGAAGCCCGGCGCTGGCTCGGTACGATGATGGTTAGGAAACGTGGAAACCAGCAAGGGGAAAGGGATGACCCCAAACCAAACCAGACGAGCCGCTCGTTCCTGCCACCGATCGGTTGCTGCCTTTGCGATTTTATCGCTGTCGGCGTCTGCGCGCGGCGGGCTTGTCGAAGACCTGCGCAAGGCCGTTGGAAAGCTCCCGCACGCCAATGCACAAGTCGGAGCCTGCATCATCGACCTCCGTACCGGTCAATCGGTGTTCACCCTGAATGCCGATCAACCTCTCACTCCCGCCAGCACGATGAAGCTCTTCGCCATGAGCGCGGCGCTGAACGAGCTCGGCCCCGCATTTGAATTCCAGACGGTTTTTGCCTTTGACGGAAAGAACCTGATCGTCATCGGCGACGGCGACCCCGGATTCGGCGATGAAAAGATCCACCGCGCCCGTGGCGAACCGGTTTCCGCTCCGTTTGACGCCTGGGCCGACGCCTTGCGCAAGCGCGGCATCACCGACATTTCGGGCGATCTCATCATCGATGAGTGGGTTTTCGACGATCAGCGCGTTCATCCGACATGGGAAAGAAATGACCTTGGCAAGTGGTACGCCGCGCCAGTGTCGGCCTTGAACATCAACGACAATTGCCTCGACATTGTCGCGTCGCCCGCAAAGCCCGGTGAGCCCGCCCGAATATCCGTTCAACCGGAGAACTCACTGCTCAAAATCGTGAACAAAAGTCGATCGGGCGGCAAGGGCGAGCCGACGCTGCATCACCCGGCCGGCACGCTGGAATACACATTGTCGGGCAGAGTCAACAAACGCTGGCCGTTCAGCCCGGTCGCGTTTCCCGATCCGGCGATGTTGTTCGCCGACTCGCTGAAGACGACGCTGGCCCGCCAAGGGATTGCCGTTCGCGGACAAGTTCGCCGTGCTCGCGTGCGGGCATTTGATGGCGGGCTTCCTTCGCCGATCTCGATCGTGGGCATTCATCATACGTCGATCGCGGAGGCGCTCGCCCGCGCAGGCAAGGACAGCCAAAACCTCTTCGCGGAATGCCTGCTGAAACGGGCAGGATACGCCCACGCCCGCCGCATGGGGACTATTGACGCGCGCGGAAGCTGGTCGCTGGGCGCGAGCGCGGTTGACGCACTCATGTCCCGCGCGGGAATCAAAACCGATGGACTTCGGACGGTCGACGGATCGGGATTGAGCAGGGACAACGCCTGCACCGCGAGACAACTTGCGGCCTTGTTGGCCTATTCGCACACGCAGACGACCGGCCGACTACTCCACGATAGTCTCGCCAAGGCCGGCGTCGACGGCTCACTTCGTAAACGACTGAGAAACTCCGACGGCCGCGTCTTTGCCAAGACGGGCACGATGCGCGGCATCCGCAGTCTCGCCGGTTACGTCGACGATGAGTCGGGCCCGCGCTACGCCTTCGCGGTGATGTTCAACGGCTATTCCGGACCGAGCACACCCTACAAAGAAATTCAGGACCGCATATGTCGCGTGCTGGCCGAAGCCGCGGACAACGGCCATTCGGGAACCCGCTGATTGACCGATCTGAAGGTATCGCCACGAGTGCTCCGGAACGTCAAGGCGACTCGGAATCGTCGATAGGATCGGGTTCGTCCGGCGACACGGGTTCGCTGATGCTGTAGGTGCCGTCGAGCCAGCGGCCCAGGTCCACGAGCTTGCAGCGCTTGCAGCAGAACGGACGGAAGGGCGCTTCTTCCAGCGCGCCAACGTGCAACGATTGACCGCAGGTTGGACATTCAAACGTGGGCACGGCGGTCTATGTCGGCCTCTCGGCGGAACATCAGTCCTTTCCACTGGGTCTCTTTGGGGATTTCTTCGGAGGCGCGGGAGTGCTCTTGGTTTCGGCCTTGGTTTCGTTCGTCGATTTCGCGGGAGCGGTTGCGTCTCCGCCTTCCTTTTTTCCTTTATCGTCCGATTTGGATTCGCCCGAGCTTCCGTCCGCCTTGGCGGCCTGCTTGTAGTTGTCGCTTCGGTAATCGGTGAGGTAAAAACCGGACCCCTTGAAGATCAACCCGCCGCCCGTCGAAATGCGACGTGAGACCGGCGCGTCACACCGGCAAGCGCGCGGATCGTCCTTTTTCAGTCGTTTGCGCGGCGGCTCCTTGATCGACTGAAACAACTCAAACAGCGTTCCGCATTTCGTACATTCGTATTCGTAAGTCGGCATGGACGAGAGGCTCCATGAATCTACTCGACGGCGGAATCCGATGATTCGCCGGATGTATTGGATTCGACAACGGCCTTGGCAACAATGACGCGCGCCGGCCGAAGCACGCGTTCGCGCAGGCGATACCCTTTCGTCACTTGCTCGACCACCGTTCCGGGGGCGAATTGGTCGCTAGGCATTTGCATGAGCGCTTCGTGAATCGCGGGATCAAACGGCTTTCCGCGAGCATCGATGACTTCCAGCCCATTGTCGGCCAATGCTTTGAGCAGGTTTTCATGGACGAGACGCTCACCCGCGACAATGGACTCGACCGTGGCATCCCCGGAACAGGCGGCAAGCGACCGCTCGAAATCGTCAAGGACGTTGAGCAGCGACCGCATCAGTTCGGCATTGGCGAATCGCACCGAGTCCTGACGCTCGGCATTCGACCGCCTTTGGAAGTTCTGATACTCCGCCTTCGAGCGCAACAACGCGTCCTCAAGGCTCTCCACCTTGGCCTGAAGTTCGGCGATGAGGTCGCCACCCGGGCTCGGCGCGGGTTCTTCCCGCCCTGCGTCGGTCGTTGAATCCACGGTTGAATCAGATGTTTCCTGTTTCGTCATGGCAATTGTTGTGATCGTGATTCCCAGGGCGACGGCCGTCGTACGTCAATTCGTCACTGTTCCGATCCGCCGCCGAAATAATCCACGAGTTTCTCAAAAAAGCCCTTTGATTCGGGCATCACCGAGCGATCTTCCGTCTTGGCAAATTCCCGCAGCAGCGATTCTTGTGCCTTGTTAAGCCGCTTGGGGATTTCCACGAGCACCTGCACGATGACATCGCCCTTTCGTCCGGACCGCAGATCGGGCAGGCCTTGTCCGCGAAGGTGCAACAACTGCCCATGCTGCGTCCCCGCGGGAATCTTCAGCTCCGCCTTTCCGGTCAGGGTCGGCACTTCGGCTACCGCGCCCAGCGCCGCCTGTGTAAAACTGATCGGCATCCTGCAGACGAGGTCGTTGTCGTGCCGCTCCAAAAACGGATGAGGCTTCACTCGCACGACGCAATGCAGGTCGCCGCGCGACGATCCGTCCTCGCCCGGTTCTCCTTCGCCGCGAACGCGCACGGCCTGGCCGTCGTGAATGCCGGCGGGAATGCGCACCGTCAGCACGCGTTCCTTCACGACGCGTCCACCGCCGCGGCAAGTGCCGCAGGGCGTCACGATCGTCGAACCGCGACCTCGACACGTGGGACAAGTGGTGATCACCCGTCCGAACAGGGACGACAGTCCGCCGCTCTGTTCAACCTGCCCATAGCCTCCGCACGTCCGACAGGCCTTGCGCTCCGAACCCGCCGCCGCGCCCGTGCCTCCGCAAGATTCGCAATGATCCTGGCGTCCAAACTCGATCGATCGCCCGGCGCCTGTCGCCACTTCGGCCAGCGAGACCGACACTTCGATTTGCAGATCGCCGCCGCGCGCCCTGCGCCGACCACCGAACGCTCCGCCGAAAATGTCGTCGAACATCGAAAAGATGTCGTCGACGCGCATGTGCGAAAAATCATGCACACCTGCCCCGTTGAGACCGGCGTGTCCGAATTGGTCGTATCGCTGCCGTTTGGCGGGATCGGAAAGCACCTCAAACGCCTCGGCCGCTTCCTTGAAGCGCAGCTCCGCGTCGGGTTCGGTGTTACGGTCGGGGTGGAACTTGTGCGCGGCCCGGCGATAGGCTTTTTTCACGTGGTCCGGCGACGCGTCGCGGGCCACGCCCAGCACTTCATAATAATCTCGCTTCCCCGCTGCCACGCTCATGTCCTGTTCGTCGCCCCGCGTCGTCGCGAACGCAAGCAAAGGGCGGGCCAACTTCGCCCGCCCGTCGCATTGTCGTCATTAGCCGCCGTAAGGAAGTTTATCGAACGGCACGCTCGATTTTCTTCTCTTCATCTTTCAGATCAGTGAGCAGAACCTCGGTCGTCAGCATCAGCCCCGCCACGCTCGCCGCGCTTTCCAGCGCCACACGGGCCACCTTGGCCGGGTCTATGATGCCGGACTTGACCATGTCGGTGAATTCCCGCTTGCGAGCGTCATAGCCGATGTTGCCGCCCTTTTCGAGAATCTGCTCGACGATCACGTCGCCTTCCTCGCCGCAGTTGGCCGCGATCTGCCGAGCCGGCGCTCGCAACGCCACTTCGACGATGTCGAACCCAGTTGCTTCATCGCCCTTGGCGGAGCCCTTCGCCTTCTTCACCGCGGGAATGGCTCGTAGGAAGGCCACTCCGCCGCCCGGCACGATGCCTTCTTCGGCCGCCGCCTTGGTCGCGTGGAACGCATCATCGACGAGGTCCTTTCGCTCCTTGACCTCGATCTCCGTTGCGCCGCCGACGCGAATGACCGCCACGCCGCCCGTCAGCCGGGCGAGTCGCTCCTGGAGTTTCTCGCGATCATAATCGCTGGTGGTTTTCTCGATCTGGTTGCGAATCTGTTCGATCCGCGCCTTCACGTCGCTCTTCTTGCCCGCGCCTTCGATGATCGTCGTGTTGTCCTTGGTTATGACCACCTTCTTGGCCGATCCCATTTCCTTCTGCGTAATGTTCTCAAGCTTCACGCCGAGGTCTTCCGAAATCAGCGTCGCGCCGGTGAGCGTCGCGATGTCACCCAGCATGGCCTTGCGGCGGTCGCCGAAGCCTGGGGCCTTGACCGCGCAAACATGGAGGATGCCGCGCATCTTGTTGACGACCATCGTTGCCAGAGCTTCGCCCTCGACGTCTTCGGCAATCACCAGCAGTTGCTTGCCCGCCGTGACGATCGACTCCAGCACCGGAACGAAGTCTCGCAAGTTTGAAATCTTTTTCTCGTAAATCAGAATCGCCGGATCGTTCAGCACGCACTCCAGCGAACCGGGATTGGTCATGAAATAGGGCGAAATGTAGCCCTTGTCGAACTGCATTCCATCGACGACTTCCTTCTCGGTCGTCAGCGACTTGCCCTCTTCGATTTCGACCACGCCGTCGGTGCCGACCGCCTCGATGGCGCTCGCCAGCAATTTGCCGACTTCCTCGTCGCCGTTGGCCGAGATCGTCGCGATCTTTGCCAAGTCATCGTTCGATCGCACTTTGACCGACAGACCCTTGATGGCCTCGACCGCCGCGGCCACGGCCTTGTCAATGCCGCGCTTGATCGCCATCGTGTTAGCGCCCACGGAGACGGCCTTGTAGCCCTCGCGGAATATCGCCTCGGCCAGCACCGTCGCAGCGGTCGTACCGTCGCCGACTTCGTCGCTGGTTTTCGAGGCGACCTGGTTGATAAGCTTTGCGCCCATGTTCTCGAAGGGCTGCGACAGTTCGACTTCCTTGCTCACGGTCACGCCATCCTTGGTAACGCGAGGCGAACCGAAAGACTTATGCAGAATCACATTGCGACCGGCCGGTCCCATCGTGACCTTGACCGCGTCAGCCAGTTTGGTGACGCCTTCCAGCACCTGCTGGCGGGCCTCCTGAGAAAACATCATTTGTTTGGGCATGTCCGACTCCTCAAATCGCGAGGCACGGGCTTGGGCCCGCGTGACCTCGCGGCGTATTCATTTTCTTTCGCAACGGGTCGACGCCCGTAGCGAGGCGACCGTTCCCTCACGGTCGCGGCTCGGATCAACAAACGATCGCAAGCACGTCGCTTTCGCGGCAGACGACGAACTTGTCGGCGCCGTAATCAATCTCGGTCCCGGAATACTTTCCGTAGACCACTTCGTCGCCGACAGACAAACACATCTCACCGCGCTTGCCGCTCTTGAGCATCTTGCCCGGACCCACCGCGACCACCTTGCCACGCTGCGGCTTTTCCTTAGCTGTGTCGGGCAGGATGATCCCGCCCGCCGTCCTGTCGTCGGCCTCGAGCGGCTCGATGAGCACGCGATCTTCCATCGGCCGAAACTTGATCTTCGTCTTCGTCGCTGTTGCTGTCGCCATTGGTTCTCATCTCCTATGAGTTAATCTCAGAACGTTCTGTCGTTTTTCTTCGAAGAAGGGCGTGAATCACTCGCTTTCAACGCGGTTCCTTCGCTCTTCGTCATTCGCCATCTAGTCTTCTAATAGTCCATGTCTTCGCCCATGTCCGGACCAGGCGCGTCGTCCTTGTCTTTCTTGGGCTTGTCGGTGATGCACACTTCGGTGCTCAGCAACAGCCTTGCGACGCTGCTGGCGTTCTCTAGAGCGCATCGCACCACCTTGGTCGGATCGATCACGCCGTCCTTCATGAGGTCCGTGTATTCGCCCGTGTCGGCGTTGAACCCGAATGAGCCGGACTTTTCAATGACCTTGTGCTCCACGACGCCGGGATTGAATCCTGCGTTCGTGGCAATCTGTCGTAACGGCGCGCCCAGTGCATCACGAACGATCTGCACGCCCGTCTGCTCGTCGCCGTCGAGCTTCACCTTGTCCAGCGCCGACATGCAGCGAACCAGCGCCACGCCGCCGCCGACCACGATGCCTTCCTCGAGGGCCGCGCGCGTCGCGTGCAATGCATCCTCGATGCGGGCCTTCTTTTCTTTCAACTCAGTTTCAGTGGCCGCCCCGACGTTGATCTGCGCCACGCCGCCCACCAGCTTCGCTTTCCGCTCCTGAAGCTTCTCCCGATCGTAATCCGACGTCGTCGTGTCGATTTCCGACTGAATCTGCTTGATCCTCGCCTGGATTTCCTGCGTCGAACCGGCGCCCTCAATCACCGTCGTATTGTTCGCGTCGATGTGAACTTTCTTGGTTTGACCCAATTCCTTGATCGTCAGGTTTTCAAGGTCCACGCCTAGGTCCTTCATGATCGGCGTCGCGCCGGTCAGCACGGCGATATCTTGAAGCATTGCCTTTCGTCGGTCACCATAGGCGGGCGCTTTGACCGCGCAGACTTCCAGAATGCCGCGAAGCTTGTTGACCACCAGCGTCGCCAGCGCTTCACCCTCAATATCTTCGGCGATGATCAACAGCGGCCGCTTCGCTTTCGCAACTTTTTCCAGCAATGGAACCAGCTTGGGAACGTTGCTGATCTTGTCCTCGTGAATGAGCACGAACGGCTTGTTGAGCACGCACTCCATCGCGTTCTGGTCGGTCACGAAATGCGGCGACAGGAACCCGCGATCGAACTGCATTCCCTCCACGACCTCGACGTGCGTCTCGGAGGTTTTGCCTTCCTCGACGGTGATGACCCCGTCCTTACCGACCTTTTCGAAGCAATCGGCCAGAAGGTTTCCGATGACCGAATCGTTGTTCGCCGAAATCCGCGCGACGTTGACGATGTCCTCGCGCTTGTTCGCTCGAACGGGGCGGGACATTTCCTGAAGGGCGGCCACGATTTTCTCAACGGCCTTGCTCACGCCCCGACACAGCGCGAAGGCATCAGCGCCCGCCGCGATGTTGCGCAATCCGTGTTGAAAAATCGCCTCGGCCAGCACCGTCGCCGTCGTCGTCCCGTCGCCCGCGACCTCACTGGTCTTGGTGGCGGCGGCCTTGACGAGCTGAGCCCCGAGGTTTTCATACTTGTCAACGAGTTCCACTTCCTCGGCCACGGTTACGCCATCCTTCGTGACCGTCGGACCGCCCCAACCCTTATCGATGACCGCGTTTCGCCCGCGCGGACCCAGGGTCGCTTTGACCGCACCAGCGAGCTTCTGAACGCCACTCCACAGCGCCTGCCGGGCATCCTGCTCATAGGCCAGTTGCTTCACCGCCATGTTCGTCTCCTCGAAGAGTACTCTCTGTTCAAATCGTGAACACGCCTCGCCGCAGACTGCGGAATCGGCGCAATCTTCCTTCTTCCAGTTCAAGAGCAACATCCGGACCATTCGAAGGATTCCCGTCATCAATCCATAAGTTGCGTTGAAGCATATAGTTATGACCGCCTGGCGAACGCATTACGATGAGTCCTCACCTGCCACCTTGGCAGTGGGCGGCGAGACCGCTGAACCCGCGTGCCAAATTGACAGTTTCGCTTCGGGCGTCGGTTGGACCTTCTTGATCGCGCGCGACTCCAAACCTACCATCGCGCGATGATGAATTTCTATCGCAACTGGCGGACACGGCATCGACATCCGGTGTCGTTTGTCCTGCATGTTCTTGCGATCCCTTTGCTTCCGGCGGCGGGCGTGCTCGTCGTGGTTCAATTGGCAAACGACGCTTGGGCGTTGTGGTGGCGTCCGGTGGGGTTGCTCGCCGCCAGCTATCTGCTGCAATGGATTGGGCACCGAATCGAAGGTAACGACATGGGCGAGTGGATGGTCATCAAACGGGCGCTGGGCCTGCCGTGTACGCCCGTATCGCCCCGATTCACCATCGAGGCTTCAAAGCCCAAGTCCTCACCAAAGGAGGCCAAGGCTTGAGCGCTGTCCAAGATTCAATCCATGTTCGTGCGGCCGGTCCGGGAGATCAGGATGCCATCGTCGGATTCAATATCGCAATGGCGATGGAAACCGAAGGAAAGGAACTTGATGTCGCAGTTGCCACGAACGGTGTTCGAAACGCGCTGGTCGATCCGGCGCGAGCACGGTACTTCCTGGCCGAACGGCAGGGCGAAGTCGTCGGGCAAACAATGGTCACACTCGAATGGAGCGACTGGCGAAATGGGAATTTCTGGTGGATTCAAAGCGTGTACGTTCGACCGGATTGCCGGCGACTCGGCGTCTTTCGGCGATTGCACGCCGCGGTGCGCGATGAAGCGAAGCGCAACGCCGGTGTGTGCGGACTGCGTTTGTACGTTCACGACACAAACGGGCGGGCGATCGAAACTTATGCTCGACTCGGCATGAGCCAAACGCCTTACCTTCTGTTCGAAGAAGAATGGTCAAACGAATCGAACCGGCTATCCCAAAGCTGAACCGCAGCGGTGAAAACATGGGGGCCGCCCGGCACGCAAACGATGCCGAACGGCCCCACCAATGGCTCCAAACCACCCGCGAATTACTTCCGCGTGCAGGTGATCTCCAGGTTCATGAACTCCTTGCCGTCCGGTCCGGGACCGAACATTTTCATGACTTCCTTGTCGTTGTTGATGATCTCGACGGTCGTACGGGTTTTCTGCTTCGCCATGGTCATCGGATCGAAGTTCTCTCCCGTGAAGGTGAACGTTTTCCCCGACGCATCGACCGATCCGGTATGCGTGAACATGCCCGTGCTCATCGAGTCGACCCAGTAGCCGTGATAGTGCTTTTGAAGCTTGTCGTAACCGGTGACGCCGAATCCCTCAAAGGGCATTCCCATGGCAGTGCCCTTGAATTCCTCGGCCATGTAACGGCCGCCGAGAATCCACTTTCTTTCGGCGGTGGACGTCGATTCGTCAGGCGGCGCGCCGGGCGCCTGCCAGAACTTGGTCGTGCAATTGAACGAGCCGATCATCGGCTTGAGGGCTTCGTGCTCCTTGCCAGGCGCCGACATTTCCTGGAACATCTTCATCATGGCGGCCATGTCGGGCTCGCCCTCTTTCTTATCCGCCGCCGCGGCGGGCTTGGTGTCGGCGGGTTTCACCGCCGGTTTATCGCCCGCCGGCTTCTTGTCGTCCTTTTTGTCCTGCGCGAACAGCGTCGCGCCGCCGATCAAACCCACGGCCGCAAACAATCCGAGAAACTTCCAACCTGCCTTCATGACGATCTCCTCACAAACGAACCTTGCCAATCACTCTCACACTGAAAAAACGGCTATCGAACCGTTTTCGTTGTCAACGATAGAATCCGCCATCGCTTCCTCGGGTTCTCTCCGGACGCCGGCCCATGGTTTGTTTCTGGGAAGAGCGCGCGGAGGAGACCTCGAAGCCTAATTCTTCCGCGTGTACGTCACCTCGAGACTCATGTATTCCTTGCCGCCCGGCGGGCTTTCGTACATCTCGAATACGACTTTATCGGCGCTGACCATGCGGGTCACCGATTTGACCTTTTTCTCTTTTCCGGTCATGGGGTCGTTGTAAGAGCCCATATACGTGATCACTTTTCCGCTTTCGTCGATCTTCCCCTTGCTGGACATCATGCCGGTGCCCATGTTGTCATTCCACGTGTTGTAGTACTCCTTGGATACGTTGTCATAACCGGTCAGCCCGAACCCTTCAAAAGGCCCGCCCATCATGGCGTCTTCCGGCGACGGATTGGCCTTCACTTCCTGAACCAGCAGGCGACCGCCCAGAATCCATTTGTACTCCGCGTTGCCCGTCGATTCCTGCCACGCATCTTCGGGACCCATGCGCCACTTCGTGACGAAGGTCCACTTTCCCTCAAGCGCCTTGAGTCTGGCATGCGCTTCGCCCGTCTTGGCGGCTTTCATCATTGCTTCCATCATGGCCGCATCGGGACCTCCCGACGCGCCGCCTTCAGCGGGCTTCTTGTCCTCTTTCTTGTCCTGTGCGAATGCGACCGCGGAAAGCGCGATCGACCCCGCCATGAACAAACCAAACAAGTGTTTCGACTTCATGATTTTCTCCTCTTTTCGAATGACCCAATGGCTTCCGAATCCGTCCGGTCCGGCCCGAGGACCCAAACGTGCGGGCATCCTAACCGATGCGGCCATATTTGGGAAGTGTTTGGGTGTGAAATATTGTGGAATCCTCAAGGGTCCCGCGCGAATACATTCAACAACGACCGGCCATCCCGCACGTCAACGTCGCCGTCACCATCCAAATCGAGCACTTCACAAGAGACGGAAACCGCCGTTGCCGGACCCGCCAAACATCTACCGAAAACTCCCCAATCATCCAGATTAACAATTCCGTCGGAGTTTGCGTCACCTGGAATGGCCGAGCAAATGACGGCGCTGACTCGAAATTCATCGACGGCCGCTTCGGTCAGGGAATCGCTGGGGGCGTCGCTCACGGAAAAACGAACTTGGAGCGCGGAGCTTGGCTGGGACCTTTTTCCGGCAATACGAAATGCATGTTGTTCCCAGCGGTCGGTGTTCACAGTAATGGATTCGAGGTGTTCCCAGGAGTTGCCTCCATCATAAGAGTATTCGACGGTCAACCCATCCGGGGTCCCCGAAGCCGTGTAGAACCAGATCGAGTAACTGATCTCAATTTCGTCGCTCGTTCCCATGGCGATTTCGGGTGAGGTCAGGATGAGGGGACCGCCGTCCACATCGTTCGTGCCCGGATTGCCACCGAAGTGTTGCCCGGTCACGAAACAAGAAGCGCCTGCGTTCGGACTTCGATCGAAGGCCGGCTGTACCGGGGTCGCACCAGAAAATGTCCCGACCGGGACGACGCGGGTCCAGTCACCGGAGGTTCCGACTCCGAGGGTCGTCGCGGTCCAGCCGCGATCGGTTTCGAAGTCGTCGTCAAAAATGGAAACCAACGGGCTCACGGAAACTCGATGCAGCTGAAACGGAGCGATCGGAGGCTCATAAACAACCGCGCCATTCGACGTCCGGGCCAATAGGTAGTATTCGAGAATCGTCTCGCATGGAACGGGCGGAAGGTCGACGGCATATCGGTCGCCGCCCAAATGTTCGAGGCGTCGCGCGGCCGTGAAAGGCCCGGGAGCAGTGCGATAGATCAACTCCGGCGAACCGGGCGCCAACGTACCCGCAACGTCCGCAATGCGAACTTCCCATCGAGTCGTCCTAAGCGGCGGCACGGTGCGCGGCGGCATATCCGTCGGCTCAAAACGCAGCGCCGGCCGCTCAGCCGCTTCGAGCACGCGACGCACGTTGATTCGGCCGGCACCGAAGCGATCATCATGTCCGGGATCACCCAAGTCATCCGACCCAAAGGTCAGTAACTCGCGGATCGCTTGTGCGTCCAGCTGCGGTGCATAGCTTCGAACCAATGAGGCCGCTCCGGCCACAAACGCGGCGGCCGAAAAGGAACTGCCGTTTGACTCGAATCCGTATCCGCCCGACGCGGACGTGGACCAGATTTTTTCGCCGGGCGCCGCACAGTCAATCCGTAGTCCGCGATTGGAAAAGGTCGCTTGAGCGTCTTGATTGTTGGTGGCGGCCACGGCGATACAACCGTCGAGCCTTGCCGGAAAGGCGATTTCCGCATCACCGGTATGTCCCGCCCCGGCAACCAACAGGCAGCCGCGGTCGGTTGCGTAACTCAATGCGTCCGCAAGCGTCTGATTGAAATGAAACAATTGAACCAGAATGAGAATGACGTCGGCATTTTGATCGGCGGCCCAGCGAATGCCGTCGGCAACGGACTCGGCACTGACGGATGTCCCCTGGGCGACGCGAACGGGAAGGATCCATGCGCGGTCGTTGATTCCGGCGATTCCGATTCCGTTATCGCGCGCGGCAGCGATGATTCCCGCAGCGCGAGTTCCATTTGTTCCGGTATCGAGCGTACTGTAGGGGTCACCGCCGGCCAGCGGAGACACATTGCCCTCGAGGAGACGATCGGCGAACTCCGCATGTGGATTGACGCCGGTTCCCACGATGGCCACCAGAACGGGACGCGCGCCGGGGTGAACGGCCCAGGCGTCGCAAGCCGATCCGTCGGCGCCGAAGAAACCGGTCACGCCGTCCACATCTTGCCCGATGTTTCGCAATCCCCATTGAAGTGTGAAGTCTGGATCGTTCGACGCCCCCGCAACCACAGGCTCCGGGACCAACCATGAAATAAGGACGAGCGTACAAGCGACTGCCGAAGGGAATCGAATGAATGGCATCAGGGCCTCCTCCCACGCATGCAGAAACCAGCCTTCGGGACAATGCTCATTTGATCACGAACGGGTAGAAATGATAGCAACAATTCACAAGAGGGGAAAAGGGCACAGCAACCGGCGCAAATACTGTTTTGAAACTGAAATATTTTGCGGCGCTGTCGTCTGGGGATCGGGCAAGCGTTCATTGTGACGCGCCCCCCGAAACTCGAACCAGTCGCGCTGAGGAAGCAGGTCAAGGCAACTCCGAGGCAGAATGGGCGTTCAGGGCTTCAACACACCCTTGTTTTTTTCAATACAACCACTAGCCATCGGAGGCCCGCTCAGCAATGTCGCACTTTCGACGCCAGCGCGAATCCCTCATTCACCCGCACCACGAATCATTCCAACTTTCACCGCGAGAATGACCAAGCAATCCACCGCTTTTACATAGTCCGATAATCAAGAATCGACGACGTGTTTTCTCTTACTTTCGAGTTCTAACCAACGCGACCATGGTGTGTCATTGACGGTAACGACGGGAAATGGAGCACCCGCCGAAGACGAAAGGATGTGGACCATGAACGCGATCCGATGCATGTCGACGAAACTGAGTTGGGGATTGGCCATGATGGGAGTTTCCGCCGCGATGAGCGTTTCGCCCGCGACGGCCAAGGCCGACCGCTGGGGCGTCAGCGTTTCACTCGGCGGCCAACCGACCTATGTCCCGCCGGCCTACGAAACGCAGGCTCGAACCGTGACGACACCGGCCGTCTTTGAAACTCAGACGCGCCGCGTTTGGATCGAGCCGGTCTACGAGAATCGACAAGTGCTCATCGAGATTCCAGCTCGCACGGCCGTCCGCGAGATGCCGCGCCGTGACTATTACGGTCGAGTTGTCGGGTATGAGCGGGTCGTGACGGTTGTCGAACCGGCACGCCGAGAATGGCGAACGAAGCGCGTCCTCGTTCAGCCGGGGCGATGGGAAACGGTGACTGAGCAGGTCTGTGTCCGGCCGGAGAGTTCCGAAGTGGTGTATGACAATGTCCAGGTCAGTCCGGGGTATTGGACGCCGTCCAGTGGCATCAGCTTCGGTTATGCCCACGGCCACCACCACGATCACGGCGTTCGAGTCATAAGAGCCGCGACTCCGTACGGACCGCATCGAGGCGTCGTGAGAGTGCGGCGCTAAACGAAATCGGGAAAAACAAGGACTTTGAGACCGTCTTTCCGCCGTCTGCGGATCGACGGTCTCTTTTTTTGAGGAGGGTCAGCCTTCCACTTTGAGTCGCAGCGGCGTGTTGAGGATCGGTCCCAGCGATTCCGCGGGGCCGGAGTTCCACCGACCGAAGAAGCTGCGGAAGAGGATGCCGACGCGGTAGAAGTGCCGCCGCCAATCGAAGTTGCCGCTGAAGAGGGCGAAAAATCCTTTGGAAAGAATCCCGGCCCGCAACAACCGCATCTTAGTTTTTTCGCTGATGCCCAGCGGCGTGAGGTCGATGCCCAGGTAATCCTTGTTGCGGTTCCAGTTGTCGAGCACGAGGTCCGACGACGGCAGCCCGTGGCGCTCGACGATATCCAACAGCGGCGCACCGGGCATGGGCGTGGCGATCGACCAGGTCATGTAGTGCATCCGTCGAAGCAAAAACTGTTTCCAGACCCACCGCAGCGAACGTCGAATTTCGCGCGGCGTTTCGAACTGCAACTCGCCCTTGGTCTCCCAGAGCTGGAACGCCATCATGAACAACAAGACGCGAATCTTGTGCTTCTTGAGGAACTTGAGGCACTGCTCGACCTCGGCCACGGTGATTTTCTTTTCGATCCCATCGAGCACGCGGTCGTTGGCGCTTTCCACGCCGAGATGGACAAGCCACATGTTCATCCGCTTGAACAGGTACGCGAGTTCGTCATCGATCTTGTCCGCGCGAAGGTTGCTCTGGAAGTACAAATCCTTGTAGCCCAAATCACCGATCGCACGACAAACTTCCTTCGCCCACGGCAGCGTCACGTTGATCTCGTCCGAGACAATTTTGATCTCGCGCACGCCGAGGCGATACAGCCAGTCCACTTCGCGGGCGATGTTCTCCGGCGAGCGCATCCGCACGAACGGCTTGGCCGCGCGCCACACCGGCAGCGAGCAAAAGGTGCATTTGTACGGACACCCTCGGCTGATCACGATGCACATTTGCTTGTTCGATTTGCAGTAGTGTTGCCCGACATAGCGCGAAAAATCGATCCGGTCCCACGCCATGAACGGCAATTCGTCGAGGTTTTCGTACGCTCTCGGCTTGGCCGTCCGCAATGGTCCGTCCGGCGTGCGAAGCAGCAACCCGGGAATCTGCGTGAAGTCATCACCCCCTACCGCCACCGCGTTGACGATGTCGGCCAGGGTCATTTCCCCTTCGCCGATACAAACGATGTCCGCGAGCGTTTTTTCCATCACGATCTCAGGCACCGACGTCGGATGCGGACCGCCCGCGATCACCAGCAAGTCCGGAAATCGCTCCTTGATGGCGTTGATGGTTTCGTACGCCACGCGCTGCGTCAGAAAGGCGAAGCTCATGCCGTAGATTCGCGGCTGATGATGTTCGATCGCGGCAAGATGATCCTCGGTCGTATGAAACTGATCGAGGAATACGATGTCGTCATCCGAAAGCGGCGTGTTTTCCCGCGTATAGGAAATCAGCTGCAAGATTCCCAGGTTCGGATAGGCTTTGTCGTAGTCGTCGGTTTGCGCGGGAGGATCGGCCAGGATGATCTTGAACGGCGCAATGCTCCCTTTGTGCTGCGTCGATCCGCCAACCCCGGATTCCGTTCGCTGTTTCAGAGGCCCAACTACGTCCAATGCGATTCCCAAACGGTTCACCTCCGAGTCAAAGGCTCCGCGCAGGCCAACCCCACGCCGGACTTCGGGACCCAACGCCATGTTTATCGGTATCAAGCTGGGACTGCTAAACGAGCCAGGCCCTGAACCGGACATATCGGACGCGGAAGCATGGATGTTCCCGTTGGAGCCACAGTTTTTAAGGGAACATGCACCTAAACTTTGAAACGAGAAAAACCTCGGCGAGCTGAGGAGAATGCCTTTTCGACCGGAGTCGCTCCGCAACTTCAACAAAAACCCCTTAAATCACAGCCCTTCCGGCACCGCGCTCCAAAAAAATTCCCGTTTTTTCCGTAAAAACGCTTGATTTGCGTCAGTGACCTGATTAGATTCTCGCCGTACAACCATGGAATGGTTGCGTTTTCTAAAGAAAGGAATGCCCGAATGGCGAAGAAAGCGTCTGTCAAACCGTCGTCCAAAGTTCGTTCGAAGTCCGAAGTGTTCGGCCAGCTGGCCACCTGCGCGGACCTGACCAAGAAACAGGTCGCCTGCATGTTTGAAGGTCTTGCCGACCTCATCAAGACCGACCTCAAGAAGGGCCCCGGCGTCTTCACTGTCCCCGGCCTCATGAAAATCAAGGTCATCCGCAAGCCGGCCACCAAGGCCCGTGAAGGCGTCAATCCGTTTACGGGTGAGCGCATGATGTTCAAGGCCAAACCGGCGCGCAACGTCGTAAAGGTTCTGCCGCTCAAGAACCTGAAAGCCATGGTCTGATCGACCAAAGCTCGGCACCCGCGGCGAATGTCCGCACCGGCCGTGAGCGATACGCTCGCCACGGAATGCCAAGGCGGATTCTTCGTATTGGATTGGCGTCGAGAATCGATATTTTTTCGCGCGACCGCGATGCACGTCATCGCGGTCGTTTTTCTTGGGGTCGGGCCCATCCACGACAGTTTGTTACACGCAAGGGACGATTCCATTCTGTTATACTCTTTCGTTGTATGGCTGCCCGATGAATGGCGGAACAACAGAGCGTTCCTGTTGGATTAAGCGGAGCAATAATGGAACTGGGCGTCTTGTCGGACAAATCGAAGGGCACCGAAATCGGCAGCTACTTCGTCGCCAACTATCCCCCCTTCTCGGCCTGGTCGAGCGACCACCTGCCGGCCTATGTTCAAACGCTAAAAGCTTCGCGAAGTGACGATTGGACACCGCTCGGACTGTACATGCACATCCCCTTCTGCCGGAAACGGTGCAAGTTCTGCTATTTTCGCGTGTACACAGACAAGAACTCGTCAGATGTTGATATCTATCTGACAGCTTTGGCGAAAGAGGCGGCATTGTATGCGGATCGGGCCGCGCTGCGCGGGCGGCATTTCGACTTCGTTTATTTCGGCGGAGGGACACCGTCTTTTCTGTCGAGCGACCAGCTCTTGCGGCTCATCGACCGGATCAGCGAGCATTGGGCTTGGAACAAAGCCCGGGAAGTGACGTTTGAGTGCGAACCAGGCACCCTCAAGAAACAGAAGCTCGAAACAATCAAAGCCATCGGTACGACAAGGCTGAGTCTGGGCATCGAGCACTTTGACGACGGCGTGCTCGAACTTGGCGGGCGGGCGCATCGATCGCCGGAAGTCTTTCAGGCGTACGAATGGGCTCGTGAGGTCGGATTCTCGCAGATTAATATCGACCTGATCGCGGGCATGGTCGGCGATACGGAGGCGAAGTGGAAGGAAACGGTGGACAAGGCCCTGGCGCTCGACGCCGACAGCGTCACGATTTACCAAATGGAGGTTCCGCACAACACGGAAATCGCTAAGGATGCCAAGGAATCGGGTTCCGTGACGCCTGTACCGAATTGGGCGACCAAGCGTTGGTGGGTAGACTATGCGTTTCGCACGTTCGAAAAAGCCGGCTACGTCGTTTCCAGCGGCTACACACTGTACAAGCCGGACAATCATCATGGATTCGTCTATCGTGACGCGCTTTGGCACGGGGCCGACCTGATCGGGACGGGGGTGGCGTCGTTCGGCCACTTTGGCGGCGTGCATTATCAAGACCTCGACTCGTGGGAGGGGTATGTCGCGGCACTCGACGCCGGCGAACTGCCGATTTCGCGGGCACTGCCGATGACCGATCGACAAAGGCTCATTCGTGAATTGATTCTTCAGCTCAAACTCGGACATCTCGATGTTGCCTATTTTTTTGATCGATTCAATGTGGACATTCTTTCGGTATTCGCCGACCAATTCGGCTCACTTATGGATGAAGGATTGTTGGCTGTATTTGGTCAAGAGATACGACTTAGCCGAGCCGGACTGCTCTGCGTCGATGCGCTCCTGCCTCGCTTCTTTGAACACAAATTCCAGAACATTCGCTACACATGACGCACGAGCGCGCAGGCCAATCTCAGCCGGACGACCTGATCGGCGAAGTCGCCGGGCTGTGCGAAGGGTTCTTTGCGGATACGCGGTGGTTGGCTCGGTGTGCGCCACTGGACGCGATCGACTTGCCTCCGGATATCCGTTGCCTCCTCGCACATAACAACCATATGACCGGCACACTCCGGCGGCATTACAGTCAATCCGTGGCTTTGCGGGTTCTGGAACATCGAGATGACGGCGATGTTTATCGGCGAAAGATCATCTTGACGGTGGACTCGGGGCAGCGCGTGGTCGAGTTCGGCGTCGTCCGCATGAACCTCGCCACCCTGGACGCGTCCGCACGAAGCGCGGTTCTCTCGCGCAAGACTCCGCTTGGCGAGATTTTCGAGCAGTTCGATGTGTTGACCAGGGTGGAGCCGCGCGGCTATTTCCGGTTTCCCTCTGATTCTCCCGTTGTACAATGCTTCGCTTCGGGCGTGGTGGAAGCGTTCGGACGATTGGGGCTGATTCATTGCAACGGCGATCCCGCGGTGCAACTGCTGGAGGTCGTGCCCGGAAAGATTGGCCGTTGACGAGAGCCGATCGTCGTTGGAAGTCGGGAGCCCTTGATTCGATCGGAGTAGTGAGACGATAGCGGGTCGCCTTCGTAAGGGACGATGAAGGGCGACGGACCATGTATGAATCAGTCATACGATTGTATTGTCGTCGGTGGCGGACCGGCCGGAGCAACGGTGAGCACATTGCTCGCCCAGCACGGTCGCCATGTGCTGGTTCTTGAAAAAGGGCGGTTTCCGCGTCACCACATCGGTGAGTCGCTCATGCCGCAAACCTATTGGGTGTTCAAGCGACTGGGGATGCTTGAGCAGCTCAAGGCCTCTGATTTCACGCGGAAGGAGAGCGTCCAGTTCGTCCCAGCGTCGGGGAAGGACTCGCAGCCTTTTTTTTTCACGGACCGCGACCCGAATGAGTGGTCCACGACGTGGCAGGTCAAGCGAGATCGGTTCGATCGGATGATGCTGGACAATGCTCGACGTCACGGAGTGGAGGTGCGCGAAGGTGCAACAGTCAAAGAAGTCCTTTTCGAGGGCACGCGCGCCGTCGGCGTTCGTGCGATGATCGACGGCGAGACGCGTTCGATCGGCTGCAAGGTGGTCATCGACGCGACGGGCGTCAACGCGCTGCTTTCCAAACAGCTCAACCTGCGCGAGGGAGAAGCGGACCTTAAGAATGCGGCGATCTACGCCTATTGGAGAGGAGCGCACCGGGACAAGGGCCGCAACGCCGGCGCGACGCTGGTAATTCACACTCCTGACAAGCTAGGCTGGTTTTGGTCGATTCCGTTGGAAGACGACATCACGAGCATCGGCATTGTGGGGAAACCGCAATTCTTGATCACTGGGCGCGGCGACGACCCGATGGCGATTCTGGAAGAAGAGATCGCCCGCACGCCGGGCATGAGCCGCCGCGTGGAAGGGGCTGAGCGTATCAGTCAAGCCTACGTCACAAGCGACTTCACCTATCGGTCTCGACGTTTGGCCGGCGACGGCTGGGTGCTTTGCGGCGATGCCTTCGGGTTTCTTGATCCGATTTACTCGTCCGGCGTGTTTCTGGCACTCAAAATGGGTGAGATGACGGCGGATACGATTCATGATGCGTTGAAGGAAGACGACCTGCGCGGTGAGCGGCTGGGCCGGCACGGTCCGATCATTTGTCGCGGCATGCAGCTGATTCGCCAGTTGGTGTATTCATTTTACGATCCGGGTTTCAGCTTTGGCGCTTTCAACCGGGAGTTTCCGCAGTACCACGATCAGATCGTGCGGCTGTTGATTGGCGACGTGTTTGACAAGGATGATTTTGACGAAGTGTTCGATTGCATTCGCAAGCGCGTTCGGTTGCCCGAACCCGTGCCTTTGGAAGGGAGCCCTACCCGGTGAAAAAAGTGGTGATCATCATGCTGGTGCTGCTCGGAGTGCTGCATCAGGATTTCTGGTTCTGGAATCGAATCGAACCTCTGGTGTTTGGGTTTATTCCCATCGGGCTGGCGTATCATATCGGCGTGTCCATCGCGGCCGGAGCGCTTTGGGCGCTGGCGGTTCATTATTGCTGGCCGAAGGGCGTGGATGTGGATGACCCGGTTGTTTCTATCGAATTGAACGAGGCAAAAGCGGGAGCCCCAAAGTGAGCCTATCCACATTGAATCCGGGGCAGACGGCCGTCCTCGTCATTGCCGGTTATATGGCGGCGCTGGTGCTGCTTGGCGTTCTGAGTCAACTCGTGTTGCGACTGACCGTGGCCGACTATTTCGTCGCGTCGCGCGGGCTGGGATCGATGATGCTGCTGATGTCACTCATCGGCACGACCATGACGGCGTTCGCACTCATCGGCAGCTCCGGCGAAGCGTGGGAGTCGGGAATCGTCGTTTACGGCAAGATGGCGTCTTGGTCGGGGATTATTCACGCCGCGATGTATTTCCTCATTGGACTCAAGCTCTGGTCCTTTGGGAAACGATACGGGTACGTCACGCAGATTCAGTTTTTTCGGGATCGGTTTGAGTCGGACAAGATCGGCCTCCTGCTCTTTCCGATTCTCGTAGGTCTATTGATTCCCTATGTGCTGGTGGGTGTCATCAGTTCGGGAAGCGCGATCGAGGCGGTCACGGTCGGCGCGTTTCCCAAGACGTTTGAGGCCACCAAGGGTTCGATTCCGTTTTGGCTCGGTTCGCTGGGGACCTGCGTCGTGGTGTTGTATTACATCTCGGCAGGCGGGGTTCGTGGGACCGCGTGGGTCAACGCGCTTCAGACGATCATTTTTCTCGTTCTCGGGTTCGCGGCGTGCTATACGATTTCGGAAAAGCTCGGCGGTCCGGTCAACGCCACGAAAATGGTAATGGAACACAATCCAACCAGACTCAAGCGCGCCGTCACCGAGGAAGACCTCGCGAAGTTTGAAACTCAGACAACCGCATTCAAGGCCGATCCCAAGACAACCGTCATCAAACCGCTCGAACCTCACCCCGCATCCAAAGTGGAGTTTACGACCTACCTGTTCATACCGCTCAGCGTTGCGATGTTTCCGCACCTGTTTCAATACTGGTTGACGGCGCGAAGCGCAAAGAAATTCCGGCTGTCGATCATCGGCCAGCCGCTGCTCATCATGATCATCTGGGCTCCGTGTGTGTTGATCGGCATCTGGGCGACGTCGGCCATCGTTGACGGCAGGCCGGTCATTCCTCCGGATTTCGCCGAGGCCAACAAGGTCTTGCCGTTGATGGTCAAGAAGCTGTCCTCGCCGTTGCTGGGTGCGCTGCTGGCCGGCGGTATCTTCGCGGCCGTGATGTCGAGCCTCGATGCACAGTTCCTCAGCCTCGGCAGCATGTTCACGAATGATATCGTTGCACGCTACTCCAAGCCCAATCGGTTTTCCGAAAAGCAGCTCGTTTTCATCGGTCGGGCGTTCATTGTCCTGATTGTGGCGATTTCTTACTGGCTCGGTTTGGCTTACGCGGAGAAGAGGCAAGGAGTCTTCGCACTGGGAGTATGGTGCTTCAGCGGATTTGCAAGTCTCTTTCCGCTGCTGTTTGCCGCGATCTACTGGCGAAAAGTCACCAAAGCCGGGGCGTATGCGTCCGTATTCGCTGCTGCCGCGGTCTGGATATGGCTGTTTCGAGAATCGGGCTTCGGCAGGCTCGGCGAACACGCCCATTGGGGATTGACGCCAGTGACGCTGATCTTTGCGGCCGCGACGATTGCCTTGGTTCTCGTTTCACTGGTCACACGGCCGCCGTCTCGCGCGACGATTGACAAGTTTTTTGGTTCACCGACTGGCGTTGATGCGAGGAAGGACAATCGTGGCCGCTGACTTCCAGATAACGCGACGCGTGCAGTTCGCCGATACCGATCTGGCCGGCGTGCTGCACTTTTCCAATTATTTCCGGTACATGGAAGAGGTCGAACATGCGTTCTGGCGTTCCATCGGGTTGTGCGTGGTGACGCCGGAGGGCGATCGGACCATCAGCTGGCCCCGGGTCGCCGTTGCCTGCGAGTATTTCTCGCCGGCCCGATTCGAGGATGAGCTAACGCTGCTGTTCCGGGTCATGCATGTTGGCACTCGTTCCGTAGGCTATGAGATTGAGTTCGTCCGCGAGGGGCAACCGATCGCAGTGGGCAAGGTGACGGCCGTGTGCTGTGAAATGAAGGACGGGCATTTCGGAACGACGGAAATACCCGCCGGCATCCGAAACCAGCTCAGTTCGTCGCTCCAGCCGTCGCCAACGAAACCTCGTGAAAACGATCGGTCGAAGGCCTCAAAATGAATGGCGCGTCTCATTGGAACAGCGTGCTTGCTGACCGCGATTCCGGCGCCTTCGCGTCGATGATGAGCCTTTGATGTCGGAGAAAACGTGATGAAGACTTGGGTCTGGTTTGTTATCCTAACCATCCTCTGCTGGGGCGCGTATGTTCCCTCCGTGCATCACGGGGCGCAGGCCTTTGGAGGGGGTCGCGGTTCATTCCGCGCGTTTCTGTTCGTGGGCCTCGCTTATTTCCTCATGGCGGGCGCCATCGTGCTGTATCTGGCCGTCACGCGGACCGAGCCGTTGATCATTTCCAGCAAGGGTGCGACCATTTCGACGATTGCGGGATTGTGCGGAGCAGTGGGCGCGCTGGGCGTCATCTTCGCGACGAGTCCGAAGTTGGGAGGAAGTCCCCTGGTTGTCGCGCCGCTCGTATTCGCCGGCGCGCCGATCATCAATACGTTTGTATCCATGCTCTGGGATAAGCCCGCGAAGGCGCCAAGCCCGTTGTTCTACGTCGGCCTGGTCCTTGCGGCGTGCGGTGCGGCCATGGTGCTTCGTTTTAAGCCTGAGACACACGCACGCGGACCGGCTCCGCAGGTCACACTGGAAGCAAGGCACGAACAGTAGATGCGCAATATCCGATGTCCGAATCCAAATATCTCGATTCCATCAGCCGCATCATTGTCGCTGTCGTACTTTTTTCGGCATGCCGGTTTGGTTTCGCGGGCGATCATTCTTCTGCCCGACCGGATTCCTGGCCGAGTTTTCGCGGTACACCTGACTTGACCGGCGTCAGCCGGGCGACTCTGCCCGACAAGCTCCGCGTCCGATGGAAGATCGATGTTACGGAGCCAGTGACTTCCACGGCGGCCATCGTTGACGGCGTGGTCTATGTCGGATCTGACGACGGCAAGCTTCGCGCGATCAAACTGGAAAACGGTTCGATTCTTTGGGAATACAAGGCAACCGAGGCCATCCGGTCTTCTCCCACGGTTGCCGGAGGCGTTGTCTATTTCGGCGATCAGGACGGTCTATTTCACGCCGTGGACGTCCAGTCCGGATCAGCCAAGTGGACTTTCAAAGTCGATGGTGAAATCGTCTCCTCCGGTGCCGTTCATGGGGGTCGCGTCGCCTTTGGCTCCTACGACGGTGCGGTGTATTGCCTTTCCGCTTCGGACGGGGCGTTGCACTGGAAGGTCGAGACTGGCGGAAAGGTCCATGCCACTCCCGCGCTGGTCGAAGACTCGCTGATTGTCGCGGGGTGCGATGAATCCGTGCGCGTGCTGAGTATGGCGGATGGAAAACAACTCCACGAGATTTCAATGGGATCGGTAACCGGGGCTTCACCAGCCGTCCTCGGCGGTAGAGCCTTCGTCGGAACCTATTCGCAGGACGTACTCGGCATCGACTGGAAGAGCGCGAACATCGCGTGGCGGTTTCGAGACGAAGACAAACAGTTTCCGATTCTCTCTTCCGCCGCAGCAACGGATACGATCGTCGTCGTCGGCGGACGGGACAAGCGATTGCGCGCGTTTGAACCCGCGACAGGCCGCGTATTGTGGACATTCGTTGCTCGCGGAAAATTCGATTCGTCGCCGGTGATCGTCGGCCATCGCGTTTTGGTCGGCTGCACCGATGGAAACCTGTACGACTTGAATTTGCTTGACGGCACCGAACGTTCTCGCTTCGAGAGCGGCGGATCCATCAGCGCGTCGCCCGCGGTCGTGGATGGCGCTCTGGTCATCGGCAACGAAGATGGGGTAATCTATTGCCTCGGGGCGGAATGATCCGCGCTCGGGCCGGTCATGGGTTGATCAATCAACGTGAGAGGAGTCTACGATGAACATCCGTTTGGTTCAGGGTAAGGTACGGGTTCTGTTCGCGCGGGCATTTTTGACGCTAGGCGTCTTCGCCGCATTCATTTCTCCGGTACAGGCCCAGTGGTGGCCGCAATGGGGCGGCGCGAACCGCAATTTTGACGCCGCCGACGCCAAGGACCTCGCCGCCGAATGGCCCGAATCGGGACCGAAGAAACTCTGGTCGCGAGCGCTGGGTGAGGGCTATTCAGCGATCGCGGTCGACAACGGCGAGTTGTACACGATGTATCGCAAGGGAGACGATGAACACGTCGTGTGCCTCAAGGCCGATACCGGTGAAACCAAATGGGAGTACAAATACGCCGCGCCAATTCCGGAAATCATGGAAAAACAATTCGGCCTCGGCCCCAACGCAACGCCGTCGATTGCCGGCGGCCGAATCTATACGCTTGGTGTCTCCGGAATGCTGCACTGCCTGGAACAGTCGACCGGCAAGGTGATCTGGTCCCACGATCTGGTCAAAGACTATTCCGTGGCTGTGCCGCACTTCGGTTTTGCTTCCAGTCCACTGGTCTACAAGGACCGTTTGATCGTCGCCGGCGGCGGCAAGGAAAGCGGCGTGTTGGCGTTTCAGCATTCCGATGGCTCGTTGCTATGGAAGAAATTCGATTTTGGCGGGGAAGAAAAAGGTGATGTGTACTCGTCTCCCATCGCCATCACCGTCGGCGGTGAGGACCAGATTGTCCTGTTGGCGGGACGAGAAGTGTTTGGGTTCGATCCCGATAATGGTGACGTGAAATGGACGCATCCGCACATCAACCAATGGAACACGAACATCTGTACGCCGATTTGGGGCAGCGACGGCGTGCTGTACGTAACGTCCGGGGGCGAAGCAGGCAGTCGCGGACTCAAACTCACGCGCGACGGATCGGCTACCAAGGTGGAGGAAATCTGGACCACTCGCAAAATGGCCGTCGGCCAGGGAACAACCGTTCGGGTCGGAAACATGATCTACGGTTCCAGCGGAGACGGTCCGGCGTTCATCACCGCCGTCAACGTCACCGACGGAAACGTGGCATGGCGGGAGCGAGGCTTCGCCAGGGCCACCGTGATCCACGGCGACGGAAAGCTGATCATTCTGGATGAAGACGGACAGCTCGCCCTGACGACTCCCACGCCGGAAACTCTGAAAATCAACTCCAAGATACAACTTCTGAAGAAACCCGCGTGGACAGTGCCTTCGCTCGTTGGTAAGACCTTGTACATGCGTGATAAGGAAACCATCATGGCTTTGGATCTTGGGAAGAGTTAAACCGAAACCGATCGTCGTAACCGTGTCTTTTCTTGACCGTTCGCGAAAAAGGAGATGAAGAATGAGCCGTCGACAAAGCACTTCGCGCGACCAAAAACGATGCGGCCCCGTTTGGACATTGGTCGGCACCGTGGCGCTGATCGGCCATGCATGTCTTCCGTCGGCCTCGGCACAATGGCCGCAATGGGGCGGGCCGAACCGTGACTTCAAGGTTCAGGCCAAGAACCTTGCCGACAAATGGCCGGACGAGGGACCCAAAAAAGTCTGGGAGCGCGAACTTGGAGACGGGTATTCAACCATTGTCGTCGACGACGGAATGCTGTTTACGATGTACCGCGTCGGAGAGGATGAGTTTGCCACCGGTCTCGACGCCAAGACCGGCAAGACCGTTTGGGAGCACAAGAGCGCTTCACCGACAACCGATGTGATGAAGCAATTTGGCCCCGGACCACACACGACACCTACTGTCGTCGGCGACCTTGTGTACACTGTCGGAACAAACGTTTTATTGACCGCGTTCGAAAAGCGTACAGGTTCGATCGTCTGGCAGCGCGACCTCAAAAAGGAAATGGGCGCCAACGTGCCGGATCGCGGCTATGGTTCCAGCCCCATCGCGTATAAGAACTCGCTGATAGTCATGGTGGATCGACAGCGGGAAGAGCAGCCACGTGGTGGCGACTCTGAACCAAAGGAAAAAGACGAAGCACCCATCGAAGGTCAAACGGTCGTCGCTTTTGATTTGAAGACCGGAAAGCAAGTCTGGAAGAGTCAGGATCTCCCAGTCGGATACTCGTCGCCGATCATCGTGCCGTTCGACGGGCGGGATCATCTCGTTTGCCTGCTCGACGGAAACATCATCGGATTGAATCCTGACGACGGCGAACTGCTCTGGAAGCAGGAGACCAAGCCGGAAGGCGCCAACATCAGCACGCCTGTTTTTGACGGCCAAGATACGTTCTTTTGCTCATCGGCCTACGACTCCGGTTCACGGGCCATTCGATTGACCAAGAAAGACGGAAAAATCGCCGCCGAGGAGCTTTGGTACGGTCGAAAGATGCGCGTGCATCATGGCAACGTGATTCGGCTCGGAGACCATGTGTACGGTTCCAGCGGAGATTTCGGTCCGGCCTTCTTCATGGGCGTGAATCTGAAGACTGGTGAAATCGCCTGGCGGGAGCGGGGCTTTTCCAAGGCCAACTGCGTGTATGCCGATGACAAGCTGATTCTCTTGGACGAAGACGGACATCTGGCGCTGACCAAGGTTGACCCCAAGGGTATGACAGTGATTTCCAAGTGCAAAGTGGCGGAGCGCTATGCCTGGGCCGCGCCGACGCTGGTAGGAACGACCCTGTACGTCCGCGATCGCAAGCACATCATGGCGCTGGACCTCGCGGCATCGGCAGGTTGAGCGACCACTGACGGTCAAGCAACCGTTTCGCAAAAACCGGCCGGCAATCCCTGCGCCGAAACCAAATCGACATTCCGAGGGATCGGGGTACAGTTTACTCCATGACCCAGGCTCCCTCCGCATCCCGACTACCGGTCGCGCCGCTCGACACCCTGACGCCTGCCATGCGCCAATACGTTGAACAAAAACAGCGCGTCGGCGACGCCATCCTGCTGTTTCGCATGGGTGATTTCTATGAGACCTTTTATGACGACGCGGTGTTGTGCTCCAAAGTCCTGGGCATCGCCCTGACCAGCCGCGACAAGAGTTCCAAGAATCCGGTTCCGCTTGCGGGCATACCCCATCACGCTCTGGAAAGTTACCTGGGAAAGCTCGTGGCCGCCGGCTACAAGGTTGCGATTTCCGAACAGCTCGAGGATCCCAAGCAGGCAAAAGGCGTTGTTCGCCGCGACGTGGTCCGCATCGTAACGGCCGGAACATTGACCGACGACGCCCTGCTCTCCCAACGGGACGACAACGTATTAGCGGCCGTCCTCATTCATCGTGAACAAACGGGGCTCGCCGTCGTCGAACTGGCGAGCGGCCGCTTCGAGACAATCGATGTCGCCGACGGAGACCTGCTTCACGTTTTGGTGCGACTTCGCCCGGCCGAACTGCTGATCGAAGACGAACGCAATACCGGCGCCGAGTCGCTGGCCGCGCAGCTCCGCGACCTTTGTGGAACGGTTATCACGCGTCGCCCGGTCCACGAGTTCGGTGCCCATCGCGCGAAAAAATCGTTGTTCGCACATTTCGGCGTGTCAACCCTTTCGGGATTCGGTTTTGACGACATGACGCCCTCGCTGCGAGCGGCCGGCTGCATCGTGGAGTATCTGCAAGAGACACAAAAAGCCGCCCTTTTGCATATTACCGCCATACGACAGCGTACGGACTCCGAAACGGTCCGCATCGACCAGAGCAGTTGGAGAGCACTCGAAATCGACCAAACACTTCGCGGAGGGCGGCGCGAGGGATCGCTGCTGCATTCGATTGATCGGACGATTCACCCGGCCGGCGGGCGGATGCTTCGCAGGTGGTTGACCGAACCGCTGACCGACATCACGGAAATCCGTCGCCGACAGCAAGCCGTCGCGTTTTTTTTTGACGAAGGAACGACCCGCGTTCGAATCCGACAGGGGCTTCGAACCCTCGCCGACGTTGAGCGCGTCTCGGCGCGCGTCGCACTGGGTCGTGCGTCACCTCGCGATCTGGACGCACTCCGGCGAACGCTTGGCTCCCTTCCTTCGGTGATTCAACTACTTACAAGTGATGAATCTCATCTTGTTGAGATTCTCCATGACTTTTCCGGCTGCTCGGCGTATCCAAACACAACTCCCGCCATGGGGAGTGAATCAGCAGATCCGACGGTCATTCAAGGGCTGGCGGACCTTCTTCATCGAGCGATACGACCGGAGCCGGCCAACAATCTCCGCGAAGGCGGGTTCATCGCCGACGGCTTCGATGACGAACTGGATCGCTTGCGCTCGATCCGGCGTGACGGACATTCATGGCTTGCGGATTATCAAAAAGCGGAAATCGCACGAACAGGCATCACCCACCTCAAGGCCGGTTTCAATCGCGTATTCGGCTATTATTTGGAGGTTCCCCATTCGGCGCGCGATCGCGTACCTCAGGAATACGCACGCAAACAGACCGTCAAGAACGCCGAGCGGTACATCACCGAAGCACTCAAGAACCACGAGCAGGAGGTGCTGACCGCCGAGGAACGGGCCAATCAGCTCGAGTTTGATCTGTTCGAGAAGCTTCGCGGGGCGGTCGCCGAGCGGTTGACGGTTTTGTTGCGCGTGGCGCAAGCGATTGCCAGGCTCGACGTCGTATCGGGGCTGGCCGAACTCGCCGTCGAACGGCGCTACACAAAGCCCGAAATCGTCGACGACGGCCGGCTGGATATCGTCGATGGTCGCCACCCCGTGCTTGATCAAGTGCTCGGAGATGCGTTCGTACCCAATGATGCCTTTCTCGGCGACGACGCCCGCGTGTTCGTGATCACCGGGCCCAACATGGCCGGCAAGAGCACCTACATCCGGCAGGTCGCGCTGCTCACGGTGCTTGCCCAGATCGGGTCGTTCGTCCCCGCGCGCCGAATGGTCCTATCGCCCGTCGATCGAATCTTCGCCCGCGTGGGCAGTTCCGACGAACTCATGCGGGGCCAGTCCACATTCATGGTCGAAATGACCGAAGCCGCGAACATCCTGCACAACGCCACGCGCTCCTCGCTAGTGATTCTCGACGAACTTGGACGGGGCACGAGTACGTTTGACGGTTTGTCTCTGGCCTGGGCGATCACCGAACACCTCGCCAGCGAAGTCGGCTGCCGAACGCTTGTCGCCACGCACTACCATGAACTGATCGAACTCGCGTCACTGCTCAAAAACGTGCGAAACTACAACGTGGCCGTGAAGGAATGTTCGGAACCAGTCCGATCACACGCAGGCCTTCGCGATTCCAAGGACCTGCCTTCGGCCGACCGATCCATCGTCTTTCTGCATAAAATCGTCGAAGGAGGTGCAAGCCAGAGCTACGGCATTCAAGTCGCCCGGCTGGCGGGCATACCCAAAGCAATCATCAACCGCAGCCGCGAAGTGCTTGACGAACTTCAGCGAGGACTGGAGCGAGAATCGCGCTCGCCGCAGTTCGCCCGCCGAAAGACACGCGACGAAGGCCAATTGACGCTTTTCCGCGACCCGGCAGAGGAACTGCTCGAATTGTTGCGCTCGATCGATCCCGAACGCATGACCCCCATTCAGGCGTTGGACGTGCTCAAAAAAATGAAGGACCGATTCGGGTGATTCAGAATACGCCCCGGCTGATTTCCGCGTGGTCGACCGGCAACCTGCAATAAGCCGGACTCATCGTCGCCCTTTGGAGGCCAGCAAGCTCTTGACCAGCTGGATCATGGCCTTCCGGTCGATCGGCTTGGAAAGGTAATCATCTGTCCCGCATTCAGCCGCCCGTTCAATATCGCTGGTTTCGTTGAGGGCCGTGACCATCACAATGGTGATGTCGCGAGTCTTCGGATCCGATTTGACCCGTTTGCAAACCTCGAACCCGCTCATCTTGGGCATCATGATGTCCAGCAGCACAAGATCGGGCGACTCGGACTTGATTTTCTCCATGGCCTCTAGACCGTTCGTGGCCGTCACCACGCGAACGTCGGGCACGTCCTCCATATATACTTGAAGGAGCTCGAGGTTCTGAAGATTGTCCTCGACAAGAAGTACCGTTTGCTGTCTCGTCTCAACCCCCATCGAATCGCGCCTGAACAAATGTCCGCATGGAATCAATCATCAATAACCCCAAAGGAACACGCCGCAACGTCATTTGTCAAGCCGCCGTCACGCCAAATCGCAGCGCCATTGAAGCCGATCGGGGCCAATTTTCGTGAACCAACCGCTTCGGTGGAGCGGCAACGGGGTCATCGGCCAGACGTGGCCGACCCGATCCGCGACGAGAACGGGAAGAGACGAATTCTGCGGCAAGTGATAATTCAGCATGTTCAACACGGCCGGACCGAGGTCGCAATCCCCTTGATGAAAATCACCGAGCAACAGTCCCTCGCAACGTTCCCAAAACCCGGACAATGTCAGATGACTCAGAAAACGATCGATGCGCTCAGGCTTGTCGTTGAAATCTTCGAGGACAATCCACTTCCCCTTGGGTCTGACGGCTTCGGCATATCGCGAGCCGATCAGGGTGGAAAAGACCGTCAGGTTGCCGCCGACGAACGCCGCGCTCGTGCCCTCAGCAAGCTCGCCGCGCACGAGCCTCGCCGACAATTCGATCGGCTCGCCCCGACCTTCCACGATTTCAATCACACGACGAAAGTAATCAGCCATGTGTTCGTGCAGGTGGGTTCGCATCCACTCATCGGGTGTCGGACTGCTCTGTTCGTTCAGGCCGAGTCGAACGGTCGCGTGTCGCCTCAGGCCGTAGACGAGAAACGCCGGACCCATATCGTAATAGCCGCGTCCGTTGCGGTGACCGGCCACGATATTGACCAGTGGTGTGAGTTCGCTGAAACCGAAAACAGCCACGGGCGATGAGCGACGATCCAGAACGGAGAAGTCAATGTGGGGCAGGATCCGCGTGAACCACGCGCCGCCTCGCAAGGCGACGACCGCGCGAACATCGGCGTCGGCCAATGCCGCGGTGATGTCGTTTGCCCGCGCGGCGTCGTCCCGTCGACCGCCGCTGCATTCATCCTCCTCGGCGTCGAGGACACCTTCATTGGCTGTCACGGAGTAACCGTCCCCGACCATCGCCTGAATGATCGCGATCAGTTCCGTCGCCCGCCCGATATTCAGCGTGGCGAGAAAAGACCGCAGCGAACCCGCCGGAGCGATCAGATGAATTCTTTTCATGTCTGCATTTTGGAGTCCGGTCAAGGCAATGTCGAATCTGAGGACCGGAGCCTCGGATTCAGCATGCGCACCGTGGCGTTGACAAGCCGCGACTTCCCAGTGATGTTCATGTCAGTTTGTAGAAACGTCTAAGCGGCACGCAAAAGGTCGTGTTATGACATTGCCACAAGTAATGGCCGAGCTGAAAAAGTACGGCAATGAGCAGACCCGAAAAACGTGGACCAACCACGGCGCCACGGGCGACTTCTTCGGCGTCAAGGTCGGCGACCAAAAGAAAATCGTGAAGAAGATCAAGGGCGATCAGGCGCTGGCGATGGAATTGTACAAGACCGGAAATCTCGACGCGATGTACCTGGCGGGGCTGGTCGCCAATGGGTCGAAGATGTCCCGAAACGAAATCGAATCCTGGGCGAAGGCAGCGCGATGGATGATGATCGGGGAGTTTACGGTCCCCTGGATTGCGTCCGAAAGTGCGTTCGGACGAGAGCTGGCGCTCAAGTGGATGAATTCGCCAAAGGAACGACTGGCCGCAGGCGGTTGGAATACCTACTCCGGGCTGGTCTGCACAAGACCTGATGATGATCTGGACCTGAAAGAGGTCGATAAACTCCTGGAACGAGTGAAAAACGAGATTCATTCCGCGCCCAATCGCGTGCGCTATTGCATGAACGGCTTCGTGATCGCGGTGGGTTCGTCGATCAGGTCGCTGACCGCCAAGGCCAAGGCTACTGCCAAGCAGATCGGCATTGTCGAAGTGGATATGGGCGACACATCCTGCAAGGTACCCGACGCCATCGCCATGATTGACAAGATCGCATCCATGGGCCGAATCGGTATGAAGAGAAAAACGATGCGGTGCTGACCTCGCCGTGTGTCTTTAACCCTTTCGCCACGGGGTTCATCGACCTGCCGCGCGGGCAAAGGCTCGTGCGAGCGCGGCGTCGATCGGATTCGCCGTTCGCTGGTCCTGTTTAATCGAAGTTCCGACGATGATCCCGCCGCAAAGCCGAAGCAGCTCAGCAGCGGATTCAGCGGTCGCACCGCTTCCGACAAACACCCGCCGATCGGGAACGGCCTCAGCCACGCGACGCAATTCCTCGAAGTCGACGGGCTTCCCCGTCGCCGGGCCGGTAACGATTAGGCCATCCGCCAGACCGCGATAGGCGGCGTCCTGTGCAGCCATTGCAATATCCGTTTCGCTCATCGGTCGGGCATGTTTGACGCAAACATCGGCCAAAAGCGCAACCCGAGCGCCCAGTAACTTACGGTAGCTAACCGTCTCGTCCGCTCTGCCCTCGATAATCCCCTGGTCCGTAGCGTAAACGCCGGTATGAACGTTGACACGAATGAATGTCGCGCCTGAAGCCGCGGCGATACCCAAGGCCGCCTTGGCGTCATTCCGCAGCGCGTTGATGCCGACCCGCAACTGTGTTTCGCGCCGAATGTGATCTGCCGCCACAGCCATCGCCGCCGTGCTCGCGGGCGACAATTCTCCGGAGGTGAACGGTGCATCCCCATAATTCTCGACGATCACCGCATCAAAACCCGCTTCTCGAAGTACGGTCGCATCGGCAACGGCCCGCTCCACGATCTCGTCCATCGCAATGCAATGGCGGGCGGAACCGGGAAGCGGGGCAAGATGCACGACGCCGATCAAGGCCGGTGTGGGTAGGTCAACCATCGCCAAATCCCGATGAACTCTGCTCAAATGGCATGACAGTTTATCACAACAATACACGATAGTTTTCTGGAAAACCAGCGATAACGATTACAGAATGGCAATCAGAAACACCGTTGCGGCGCGTCAACCGCGGTGGAGTTCAAATCCATGTCGGAGGATTCTATCATGCGTCACACCAATAACCGAATCGCTCTTTACACATGCTTCTTGGGCATCATCGTGGCAAGTTGCCGCCCAGCCTTGGCTCAAGAACAGCCGGACCAACAGGAATCGGCGGCCGGTGCGCCGATGTCGATGGCTGGATTTGAAGATGAAGGCGAGTTTCAGCTTTACGTGAATGAAGATTCGATCGTCACCACGAATTTCAAATGGCGAAAGGACGGGTCGTTCGAGGAGTCTGTTGTCCTCGCCATGGCCGGCCAGAAAGTGGAGACCACGATGAAGGTCGTTCCCGACGCCGCCGGCCGCTTCGTCCGAATCGATGCCGTAACGCCCCAAGGCGCGCAGGTATTTGAGCGCGAAGGCAACACGTTGACATTCAAGTTCAAGGAAAAAACGGCGACGCTCACGCTCAAACCCGAGTCCGTACCGTTCGAGAACTTCTCGCCGGCCCTCATCACGTTGGCCGTGAAACGCTACGACCGCGCAGCCGGCGGAAGTCAGTCGTTTCCTGTCCTTATCCTGAACGGTCCGGTCGTCATGGACGCGTCGCTGGAACGCCTCGAGCAGCTCGAACGCACCGTCCAGGGCCAAGACCTGACGCTCACAAAATACAAGTACGCGCTGCCCGGCGTCGATTTGTTTTTCTTCGCTGATGAATCCGGCAAGGTCTATCTTGGCGAAGTCCCCGCCCAAAAGGCCGCCTACGTCCGAACGGGTTTCGAATCGCTCCGATCCACCGATCAGCCCGATCCGAAGCTTTCCAAACCGGAGTTTGAGGTCGCCGAGGAACGGGGCGTGAAGGTGCCGATGCGCGATGGCGTGGAGTTGTCGGCTGACGTGTTCCGCCCCAAAGCCGACGGAAAGTACCCCGTCGTCGTCGTGCGAACGCCCTACAAGAAGGAAATGAACGAACTCCAGGGTCGCTACTACGCCCGCCGCGGATACGTCATGGTCATCCAGGATGTCCGAGGACGTTTCGGCTCATCCGGCCAATGGGAGCCCTTCGTCAACGAGCCGAAGGACGGATACGACACCATCGAATGGGCCGCGGCCCAGCCCTGGTCCACCGGCAAGGTCGGGATGATCGGGGCTTCCTACGTTGGCTGGGTGCAGTGGTGGGCCGCACGCGAACGACCGCCGCACTTGGTCACCATCATTCCCAACGTGTCGCCGCCCGACGCCTTTTACAATTTCCCCTACGAATACGGCGTGTATTTCATTCTCGGAGGCATCTGGTGGGCGGACATTCTCGTCTCCGACGCGACGGGCGATCTGACGGGAGCGGCCATGAGCAAGATCAGCGAAAAAAAATACGGCGAACTGCTCAAGACGCTGCCCGTCGTCGATCTCGACGAAAAAGTGCTCGGAAAGAAGAATCCCTATTGGCGAAAATGGATCGAGCACAATTCCGACGACGACTATTGGGCTCGCGTCAACTTTCTGGATCGTCTGGAAAAAGTGAACATCCCCGTCTTCCACCAGTCCGGCTGGTTTGACGGCGACGGCATCGGAAGCAAACTCAATTACCTGAAAATGCGCTCCCACGGCCACGCGCATCAGAAGCTGATTCTCGGGCCCTGGCCTCACTCGGCCACCGCGACACGAAGGCTTGGCGACCATGATTTCGGTCCCGAAGCAATCGTCGACCTCCCCACCCAATACCTTCGTTGGTTTGACCGCTGGCTCAAGGGCATCGACAACGGCATCGACAAGGAGCCGCTTGTCAGCCTGTTTGTCATGGGTCCCAACAAGTGGGTGCATGGCAACGAATATCCGCTCCCGCAGACGCGCTTTGAAAAGTGGTACCTGGGCAGCAACGGCCAGGCCAATACCTCCAAGGGTGACGGAAAACTCAGTCGTCAGATGCCGCCGGCTGATTCGCCTCCGGATCGGTACACCTACGATCCAGGCGATCCCACGCCCTATCCCGATTACTTTGAACAATCCGCCGAGGAGGACGCCAAGGTGCAGGTCATTGAGGAAAAGAAAAAGGCTCGGGAGGCTCAACATCAAACCGTGACCGACGCCCGCAGGGACATCCTCGTGTATCAGACGGAACCGCTGGAAGAGGAAATCACGTTCGCCGGCCCGATTTCGGCGACTATGTACGCGTCCACCTCCGCCAAAGACACCGACTGGTTCATGCGGCTCGTCGAGGTCGAGGCGAACGGCAGAATCAACACGCTGGTGGAGGGGAAAATTCGCGCTCGTTACCGAAAGTCGATGAAGAAAGCCGAGATGCTCACGCCGGGCGAAATCTACGAGTACACGCTGGATTTATGGCAGACCGGAGCAGCCATCCCCAAAGGCAATCGCCTGCGCGTTGAAATTGCGTCCGCCTCGTTTCCGATGTTTTCGCGCAATCTCAACACCGGCGGCCACAATGAAATGGAAACGCAGTATGTTCCCGCGGAGCAAACCATCTATCACGACGCGGCGCATCCGTCGCACGTATTGCTACCGATGATTCCCGCAGTGGACGTGGCAACGGAAAAGACAAACAAACCGTAGATTCGAAAGAGCAATGCAATGAATGGACGCTAATTTGATTTGCGGAACACCGCCACCACGTCCTCGATCGGCACGACGTAGAGGCAGTTGTCGGGGTCGAATTCGACCGGAATGGCGTGTTTCGGATTGAAGAGCACGCGATCGTACTGCTTGATGGGAAAATCGGAATCAGCGGCAATCTGGGCCGAGACGGCCACGATCCGTCCGGTGATTGTCGGAATCTCCACCGAATCGGGCAATTCGATTCCGCCCTTGGTCACCTTCTTGTCCTCGTCCTTGCGGATGAGGACGCGCTTTCCGAGCGGTTCCACGGTGTCGAGCTTCGATTTCTGCGTTTGTGCCCGGTCGGCCATCGAATCGTACTCCTGAACGCGTCGGCGGTTCGCATCCTGCCCGTTCATCTTGTATTGTAGCTTCCAGCCAAGGCAAAAGCCAATCGCAGTTGACCGTACAATCGGTTGGTGACTGGATCGAACTTTCGAAAAAAACACGATCTTTTCAGGCAATGACGTTCGGGCTTGAACTCAACCGTTAATGAGTGCTATGTCGAATAGTCCTCGAACGAAACTTGGCAAGCGAATCCTCATCATCGGCCTCGACGGCGTGACGTGGGACGTCCTTCGACCGCTGATGGACGAAGGGCGGATGCCGAACCTGCGGCGCGTCGTCGAAGAAGGCGCGTCGGGCGTGCTCCGCTCGACCACACCGCCAATCACCCCCGCCGCCTGGACGACCTTCCTGACCGGCAAGCAGCCCGGCCGGCACGGCATCATCGACTTCGAGCGCTACGATCCGCTCACCAACCGACTTGCCTTCAATAGCACGCGATGCCTCGACCACGTGCGAAATCTTTGGCAGATTCTCGGCGATCACGGCCTGCGTGTCGGCAGCGTCAATGTGCCGATGACCTACCCGGCCGTGCCGGTCAACGGTTTTCTCATCAGCGGGTTCGAAACGCCCGGACCGAACTCGGATTTCGTCTATCCGCCCGAACTCAAACCTGAGATTCTGTCACGCTGGCCCGACCCCACGCTTCGTGCCAAGTGGAAGCGATCGACGCTCCGCGGCGAATCCACGTTTGTCGAAAACCTCGATTACATCTCACGGAGTTTTCATCAGGGGGCGGAGATGACCATGTGGCTCGGCGAGCGGTTCGGCTGGGACGCGTTGATGGTCGTGCTCAAGCTCACGGACAATCTCCAGCACAAGACGTGGAAATACATCGATTCTCGCTGGGGCCATCGTTCGCCGCGGCGTTGCGAACTTGTGAAGACCTGTTTCGCCCAAGCGGATCGCGCTCTCGGCACGCTTCTCGACTTTGCACAAACCAATGATGCGTCCGTACTCATCGTCTCCGATCACGGCCACGGAAGCCTCGAAGGCAAGATCCACGTCAACCGATTGCTGGAGCGTTGGGGTTATCTCACGCTCTGCGGCGGCGGCGCTCAAGGTTCGACTCGACTCAGACGAATCTGGGATCGTTACCGAGGCAAGACCAAACGGTTTGCCCGAGACGGCAACATCGCCGATGACCTGGCCGTTGACTTCGATCGGACACGAGCCTGCGTCATGCACGCCGGGATGGCCGGGTTTCTGTATCTCAACTTGCGCGGACGACAGCCATGCGGAATCGTTCCCCAGGCTGCCTATGAGCGCCTTCGCGACGAGATTCGCGCGAAACTGCTGAGCGACGAATGCCGGACGGCGGACCCTCAAGGGCAAACGATTCAGTTATTTACCGAAGTCCACAAGCCGGAAGAACTGTACGGCTGCTCCCGTGAAGATCATCCGTGGATGCCGGACCTCATTCTGATTCCGCACGATTCGCTCTCCGTCGTGCGAAAGATTCGCGGATCCAGCGTCGTCAAGTGGCTGCCGCAATCGCGAATCGAGGGCACGCATCGTCCCGACGGCATCATCGCCGCATGCGGGTTGGGAATCGCTCGCACCAAAGACCTTCGCACGCACATCGTCCATTGCGCGCCGACGATCCTGACGATGATGGGCCTGCCGATCCCCGCCGACATGGACGGCCGGGTCATTGAGACTCTGTTCGCGTCGAAGCCTGAGATTCGATTGGAGCCTGCAAGCGCGTCAACTCACCGGCGCTCGCAAACCGAAGCCGCATCGTCGTCTATCGAAGGGGTCTACTCCGAATCTGAGTTACAGAAGGTCACGGAGCGGCTGTCGGAGCTTGGATATTTGGAGTAGCCGCTGCGTCAGGCGGTCGCGTCGATGCGGGCCTAGGCGTCTTGGCGTTTCGCCAGAACATCTCGGCGATCTTGTCCCAAAAGCCGATTTCCATCACCGCGAGCGGATCGACGTTCTTGCCCTCGATGAACACGCTCGGCGTGCCCCTGATTTCGCAAGAACGCGCCGATTCAATATCCGCAAGCACTCGCTCGGCAAACTGAGGCGACTGCGCTGCTTTGACCAAATCCGCGGTCTCGGCGCCGAGCAAACCAGCGACGCGGTCAGGCGTGATTTTGCCGGCAGCGAGTTCATTTCGATTCTTGTATAGAAAGTCGTGAGTCTTCCAGAATCCGTCATTGCCTCCGAGCAACCGGGCACCCTCGGCCAGCGCGGCGCCGAAGCACGCCTGCTTGTGCATCGTTTGCGCGGCACGAGGATTGCACGCCTGATCGATCGGATAGTGCTTGAAGGTCAGGCGAATCTGCCCTCCAAAAAGCGGCGGAACCTTGTGCTCGAAAAACTCTGCGAAGCGCTGGCACGACGGACATTCGAAATCGCTGAATACAACCACGTCCAGCACCGGCCCGGCCGTCGCCGATGAAAAATAGCGAACCGGATCATCCTCTCGACGAGAGATCTCGCGCTTCTCGGAAAGCTGCCAGTTCTTGTACAACCTGTCCGAATCCCCCTTGATCCGATTCACGGCCGCAAGAATTGCCTTGTACTCGGTGTCGGCCGCCAGCGCCTTGTGACGCCAGGTCTTCAACCCCAGCGAATTCAAATGTGCATAAAGAACGACGGCAATCACCAACGTTGTCATCACAACGGCACGAAGAGACGGTCGCTGCTCTCGCCGGGTGACCGCAATGCCATCGAGAGCAGATCGGCCGGCATCTGTTGGCTGAGAAAGGCCCGACGACTCCGACTTTCGCGGCCACAACAGCACGAAACCGAGGGCAATGAGCAAATTAAGCCCGTGCGTCACGAGACACCACGGACACCACTCACCGAGCACTCGGTACATGATGAACGTAAAATAGCCAGACCCCGCGAGACCCGCGCCGACGAACCCAAGCGGCGCCAGATGCCATCGCCGACGATCAAAAGTAGGAGCTCCGACACCAATGAGCCAAACCAATAGGGTTGAGTAATACACGAGTCCAAGGAAGGCCGTTGGGAATCGCGCGACTTTGTCGGGTTTGTCCGGGTTCTTCGGCGGAAAATAGCTATAGGGGCTGGCCAGCACTTTCGCACAATTCGCATCGCCCGGCTTGGCGTCGTCCGAGCAGCCCGCATCAAACCACGCCATCCCCGACGACCCGCTCACATGCTTGTTCAGCAGGTTGTAGCAGATGACTGCCGCGACGACTGCCAGCAATCCGGTCACGACTGTGATCGTTTTTCTGAACATGTCGGCATGGTAATCTTTCGGATTCGTTTGGGAAGTAACGAAGTGGTAAGCTGGTAGTCTGAAACAAACTTCCTTCGAATCGATCGCCGCACGGAAGGCCGACGCGCATGTTTGGAAAACTGATAGGCCCCGACATTGTCGAGATGATCGCCGAGCGTCGATTCGGCGAGCTTCGCCGCAGCATCATGGCCTTGTCTCCGCCGATCGTCGCCGAAGTCTTCGACGATATCGCCTCCGAGGATGTCGCCGTCATTTTTCGCGTACTCCCACGCGAATTCGCTGCGGACATCTTTGAGTATCTGCCGTTTGAGACTCAGGAATCCTTGCTCCGCAGCCTTGGCAACGAGCACGTCGCGGCCATTCTCGACGAGATGGCCCCCGATGACCGGACGGCCCTGCTCGAAGAGCTCCCGGGATCCGCGACCCGCCGACTGCTGGAACTGCTCTCACCGGAAGAACGGCGCATCGCCAAGCAACTGCTCGGATATCCTGAGGACTCCGTCGGTCGGCGGATGACGCCCGACTACGTTGCCGCCCGCGCCGATTGGACGGTCGCGCAGGTCATGGAGCACATTCGCAAAGTCGGCCGCGACAAGGAAACGCTGAACGTCATCTACATCGTGGACGAAAAAGGCCGGTTGATCGACGAAGTCAAACTGCGAGAGCTTGTGCTCTTTGAACCGGAGAACCGACTCGCCGACAAGATGGACCGCGATTTCTTCGCCCTCCGCGCCGATCAGGATCAGGAAGAGGCCGTTCAGGCGTTCCGCGACCTGGATCGCGTGGCCTTGCCCGTCGTCGATTCGTCCGGGTTGCTTGTCGGCATTGTCACGGTCGACGATGTGCTCGATGTCGCTGAAGAGGAGGCCACAGAAGATATTCAGAAAATGGCCGCCGTTCAAGCGCTCGAAGCCCCCTACATGGAAGTTCCCTATTTGACGATGGTGCGCAAGCGCGTCATTCCCCTTTCGCTCCTGTTCTTCGGCGGAACCCTCACTGCAACGGCGATGGGGTTTTTCGGCGAGGAACTCCAGCGGGCCGAGTTTCTCGCGTTGTTCATTCCGCTGATCATCGGCACGGGCGGAAACACCGGTTCGCAGGCGTCGTCGCTCATTGTTCGCGCGCTGGCCCTCGGCGAAGTCCAGCCTGCCGACTGGTGGAGCGTGCTCGTGCGCGAGTGGTTTTCCGGGATCGCCATGGGCACCGTGCTGGGAGCAGTAGTGTTGGTGGGTGTCTGGTTTTGGCCTTGGAGCGATGAGTCAATTCGCCCCCACACGACCATGCTGGCCTTTACCGTCGCAGCAGCCATTCTCGGCGTCGTCACCTACGGCACGCTGGTCGGCGCGATGCTGCCATTGTTCCTGCGGCGCGTACGGCTTGATCCCGCGGTGTCATCCGCCCCGTTCGTCGCCACTCTCGTTGACGTGACTGGAATCGTCATCTACTTTTCAATCGCGGCCATCATGCTCCGAGGTTCATTGTTGTGACGATCAAGCACCTTCAATCGACAACCATCCTCGAACGATCGTCTTAGGGCAATCAATCGCGTTCAATGTTGTTGACCCCACCTGTCGCAGGTCATTCGGCTTGCCAATGTTCTCCGCCAGCCCTAACCTACCTTCGATGACGTCCGCACGCGCAAAGGTCACCCTCCTTACCCTGCAATCCCGAAAACGGGACGGGAGAAAAATCTCCATGGTGACCTGTTACGATTATTCGACAGCCCGGTTGATCGAGGAAGCGGAGATTGACTCGATTCTTGTCGGTGACACGTACGCCGAAGTGTGCCTGGGGCATTCGACCACGCTGCCGATGTCCCTCGATCACCTCGTCACGATCGCTGAAGCCGTTCGCCGCGGTGCGCCGTCGGCCTTTTTGGTCGGCGACATGCCATACCTAAGTTACCAGGTTTGTGAGAAGGAAGCGATCCGCAACGCCGGACTATTCATGGCTCGCGCTGGGTGCGATTGTGTCAAAGTGGAAGTAGATCGGCGCCTTTTGAAGACCGTCGAAGCGATGGCGTCTGCGACTATCCCCGTCATGGCCCACTTGGGGTTGAAGCCGCAGTCCATACAATCCGTGGGCGGGTACCGCATTCAGGGCAAGTCAGCGGCAACCGCGAAGCAGTTGATCGAAGATGCCAAGATGATGGAGTCAGCCGGCGCGATGGCACTACTGCTTGAGGCTGTCCCTTCGGAAGTCGCGGCGATCATTACAAAGCGTGCTTCGGTGCCGGTCATCGGAATTGTCGCGGGTCCGGACGTGGACGGTCAAGTAGTGGTTTTTCACGATATGGTTGGGTACGGTGGAGGTCACCCCCCAAGATCCACCAAGCGATACGCGGAGTTGCATGACTTATTGGTCGGCGCGTTCAGAACCTACGCATATGAAGTTGCGGACGGAAAGTTTCCGTCAACAGACAACAGCGTAGCGATGGATCCTTCGGAACTCACCAAACTTCGCGCCGCGCTGGATCATTTCGATCGTCCACGCGTGTAATCCGCCTTTTTCGCGATGTTCCATCGAAGCGGCTTCTTCTTGACTTTCCGCGGTTGATTGCTACGGTGACGATCGATCATCGGGAATATCGCTTATGCTCGTCAAAATGAGTCTGGCGCGGATTGTTATCGTGGACTCAGAAGACGAGAAGATGTCCATGATCGTCCTTCGCGAGGTCGATGGCGAGCGTGCGTTTCCGATTTTGATCGGTGTTCATGAAGCGTATGCGATTGACCGCCGGCTCAAGGGCATTCCAGTACAAAGGCCGTTGACGCATGACCTTGTCGAACGAATGATCGAGCAACTCGATTGCCATCTGGAGCAGATTGTGATCAACGAACTTCGAGATTCGACGTTTTACGCCAAGCTTGTCCTGCGGCGCAACGGCGAACTCCTCGAGATTGATTCACGGCCCTCCGATGCGATCGCCGTAGGCGCCGGAACGCCGACCCCGATCTTCGTCGATGATTCCGTTCTCAAAGATGTCTGCTAAGTTTTCGAGCGCGGGTTGAAACGGATGAAGCTGGAAGAAAACAAACTGGCGTTCGGCAGTCGAACCGACGCGCCAAGCCAACCCGCGGTCGCCGCGGATTCCGCATCGCCGGTGATGGCCGAAGTGGGCCGGCGACTTCTCGGAAACTCTCCGCGCTTCGTCGGCATCGCCCCCGGTCGCTTTGATATCATGGGTGGCCTGGCGGATTATACCGGAGCTCTCGTACTGGGCATTCCACTGAATGAGCATGCCTGTGTCGCTGCCCAGGAACGCCAGGATGGGATCATCTCGGTCGTTTTTACCGATGTCGAAGGTCGCAATGGCAGCGGCGGCGTCGAGATTCCGCTCCGGTCGCTTCGCGGCGACGATGCGCGGTGGATCACGCCGGAGGCTGGACGCAACCTGATCGGCCTGACCCATGGCAACGCCGAAACGTGCGTCGTGGGCACCATCGTTGAAGCGTTCCGAGCCGGACTTTTCCCAACGCTTGAGACTGGTTTGTCAATCTCATTGTCCACGACGCTGGAGGGCGTGGATGGAAGCGGTCGCCATGCCGCCATCGCGGCTGCGGTGCTGACAGCAGTCGCCGGGCTATGCGGTCAGGGACTGGAACCTCAGCAGGCGACTGCGATTTGCGAGGCGGCCGAGCAAAACTGGCTGGGGATTCCGACGGGACCAGCCGACGCGGTAACTTCCCTGTTGGGCGAACCCGGCGTCGTATCCCAGTTTCGCTGCGACGCTCGAACGATGTGCGGATCGCTGCGCCTCCCCGATCATCTGCGCTTGGTCGCGATTCACCTCGGTGCGAAATCGGACGGATTACTCGACCGGTATGCAGATGTTCGCACGACGAGTTTCATGGGCCGTTTGCTCATCGATCGAATCGTACGTCACGATGGTCTGTATAAGGATCAATGGCGGGGATTCTTGTCCCGCGTCTCCGTGGGCGATTTTGTTGAGCGTTTTCGCGATCGCCTTCCAACCCGGCTCAAGGGATCGGATTTCCTTGCCCATTTCGGCGAGACGGGCGATCCATTGACGTCCATTGATCCCGACGCCACATATCGCATTCGGTCGCGAACGGAACATCACGTTTACGAACACAACCGGTCGCGGCAGTTTGTCGAGGCCATCTCGCGCGCGGCGCGCACCCGGGACCGCCGAGCTCTGCTCGAAGCCGGAGAGATCATGTTTGCGTCTCATTGGAGTTTCGGCCAACGCTGCGGCCTCGGAAGCATCGAAGCTGATGCGTTGGTCACGCTGCTTCGACAACATGGGGAATCATCGGGAATCTTCGGCGCCAGGATCACATCCCGCGGTTGTGGCGGGATTGTGGGCGTCCTGTGTGACGATGGGGATCGAACACACGCGGCTCTTTCCCTCGCCTTGAGCGATTACGCCCGAAAAACCGGGTGTCATGCCCGCGTCTTGAGCGGGTCGCGGGAAGGTTCGATGATCAGTGGGCCGATGCGAGTCTAGACTCGGCGATGCTAGAGAGGCGGACAAGGCGCCGAAAACAGTTCAAAATCATCGCGCGCTGGTCAAGTCCAGCGCAGCCGCGATAAGCCCGGCGTGAAATCGCTCCAGATTCTTCGGTTCGATTCGAGCGTTCCCGCGCAGTTCCACGACAAGTTCCGCGACCCTGCGGTTGAATTCCCGACGAAACACTTCGTCTCGAATGCGCGGTTGAACGGACGCGAAGTCAGGCGTAACGGCTGGGCGGTGCTCGTCACAATGGACGATGAAAAAATCATCCGGCGTTTCGATGATTCCGCTCGTTTGGCCTGAGTCCAGGGACTCTAGCACGCGGACAGCCGGCTGAAACCGCTCGCGCACGCCGTCGGCGGTAATCCAGCCCCAAGCGCCGCCTTCTTCAGCATGAATCCCCTGTGAGTACTTCTTGGCCACCTCCGCAAAAGTCGCCCCCGCACGAATTTCCGCATACGCCGCATCGATTCGCTTTCGAGCCTCGACACGCGCCGCTTCCGACTGTTCCCTCGTTGGCTCTACCAAGTCACTCGGAAGAAACTCCACGATACGAACGTTAATCAGCGACATGCTCCGCCGTGATGGCTCTCGCCAACTCTCGACGCCGTTTTGAAAGGCCTTATGGAGCTGCGCCCGAGTCGGCTCCGGCACCTGCGGCCGAATCTCGCCGTCCAGATAACTGGAAATCACAATCTGTCGCTTGAGTTGATCCCGAACCGCTTCCAGCGTTCGACCCTGCTGCTCCAGTTTCCGTTCATAACGGCGCTGCACGCCGTCGTAATCCGCCGTGACCACCTTGCGGATTTCTCCGTCGGCAAACTCCTCGACCTTTTTGTCCATGCCTTCGGGCATCCGGAGCTTGGCCCGTTGATACAACAGCACTTCGGCGATCTTGTCGGTGATAAGCTGGACGGCACGATCCTGGACGTACGTCCGAAACTGCGCCGGCGACAGCGTTCGCGACTTGGCGTCCAGTTCCTCGCGGATTTCATTCCACAAATCGACGGCCTCAACCGTCTCTCCCTGAACGCGCATTCGCGTCACCGGCGAGTCATCATTCGGCGATTCAGAGATCGTCGCCGTACGAGACGCCGACGGAGTTTGCGCAGTGGATCGTGATTTGTTCGACGAGTTTCCGACGGGCGAATTGCATCCCGCCAAAAGGAACATCACGACGGCCGGAAGAACCGGCGATTCCAGCCAGAAAGTCCGCGCGCGCCGACCTGATTCCATCCCTCGTTTCATCCAACGGGCTCCTTGCGTTGAGACGCCTTACCAAGCATTCGACGCAGTACGGCCACCAGCGTTGCCGTTTCGAGATACGATGGCGGCAACCTCAAGTGGATCGTCCGCGCGTCCGGCATTCGCACAGACCCCGGTGCGTCGACGAACAGCGGTTCGGCCATCGCCACCGATTCCACGACGAATACGACGTCCGGCGTCCGCAGACTGATCGACGCCACTCCAAACCCACGTGCCAGCACGCGAATCTCTGCCAGCTCCAGCAAGCGCTGCATCGGTTTCGGAACCGGGCCGAACGCGTCTGCAAGGTCTCGCTCCAATTGCGCCAGATCCTCCGTCGTCCGGCATGATACTACCCGGCGATACATCTCAATACGTGCCCGATCCGAGGCGATGTAGTGTCCGGGGATCAGGGCGGCCACGTCAAGGTCGAGGTGGACCGCGGGCGGCGTCGGGTCGGGTTCATTCTTTAGTCGCCAAACGGTCTGCTCCAACAGGCGACAGTACATTTCATATCCCACGGCTGCGATGTGGCCGCTCTGCTCCCGGCCAAGTAGATTGCCCGCGCCGCGAATCTCCAGGTCGCGCATGGCAATACGAAACCCCGCACCCAATTCGCTGAATTCCTCGATCGCCTTGAGTCGCTTGGCCGCCTTTCCCAACACCGGACGGTCTGGAGACAGCAAAAGGTAACAGTAAGCCCGATGGCTCGCACGCCCGACGCGTCCCCGAAGCTGGTGAAGGTCGGCAAGCCCGAAACGATCGGCCCGGTTAATGAAGATCGTGTTCACTGTCGGGATGTCGATGCCGCTCTCGATGATGGTCGTGGCCACGAGCACGTCGGCTTCACGACGCACGAATCGGTGCATCACGTCTTCCAACTCATCGTCCTTCATCTGGCCGTGACCATGAATGACCCTTGCGTCCGGCACGATTCGGCGAATCGTGTCGGCCATGGCCGCGATGGAGTGAACGAAGTTGTGGATAAAATACACCTGCCCGTCGCGATTGAGTTCTCGAAGAATCGCGTCGCGGATGATGGATTCGTCAAAAGCTCGGACTTGCGTGGCGATCGCACGCCGATCCACCGGCGGCGTCTGAAGCGAGCTGATGTCGCGGATCCCCACGAGCGACATGTGCAGCGTGCGGGGAATTGGCGTGGCCGTCAGGGTCAGGACGTCCACCGTTTCGCGGGCGAGGCGGAGCTTCTCCTTGGCTTCAACGCCGAATCGCTGCTCCTCGTCGATCACGATCAGCCCGAGATTGGCGAACAACACGTCCTTGCTCAAAAGCCGATGCGTGCCAATCACAATATCAACTTGGCCCTTGCGAATCCGCTGAACGAGGTCCCGCTGCTCGGCCGCGCTGCGAAACCGTGAAAGGCAGCCGATCGAAAACGGATAATCCGCCATGCGGTCGCTGAACGTCCGGTAGTGCTGCTCGGCCAGCACGGTCGTCGGAACGAGTACCGCCACCTGCCGCCCAAACTCGACGACCTTAAAGGCCGCCCGCATCGCCAGTTCGGTTTTCCCATAGCCCACGTCGCCGCACACCAGCCGGTCCATCGGGCGAGTCGAAGTCAAATCGGTGCGTATTTCGCCCGCGACGAGCAGTTGATCTTCCGTCTCTTCGTAAAGAAACGCTCCTTCGAACTCTCGCTGCCACTGGGTGTCCGCCGGATACGCCACGCCCGACGCCTGCGAGCGAGCCGCCTGAACGCGCAGGAGCGCCTCGGCAAGATCGGAAACCGAGTCAGTGACTTTCTCCTTGGTCTTGCTCCAACGTTTGCCGCCGATCGTGGAGAGCTGCGGTTTGCGACCGCCCGCCCCGATGTATTTCTGCACGAGGTCAATCTGCGAGCACGGAACATGGACGACCGCCCCCTCGGCGAATTCCAGAGTCAGAAACTCTTCCTGCTGCGACGACGCGCCTTTCCGCATCGTTTTCAGGCCGCGATAAACGGCGATCCCATGGAGAACATGCACGACATGCTCGCCGGGCTTCAAATCCGTCCAGGAATCCAGCGTCCTTCCCGCTTCGATTCGACGTACGCGCCGGCGCTGTCGGAGACGATGAAACAACTCATGGTGGCCGACGACAATTGTTCGAGCAGCCGTCCACTCAAATCCGCGATGAATCGTTCCGAGCAAAAGTTGAACGGCCGAAACCGTCGCGTCATCTTGTTCGACGAGCATTTCGTGCAATCGCAGCCGCTCGCCCTCGTTGTCACAAACGACGTAAACCGCGCGGTCCTTTGCCAGTTCAATTAGCTCAGAAACAGCGTCGGCAGCTCCACCTTCGAACCGGCTCAGACTGCCGACGCCGAAATCAAAAGTATCCTCGTCCGCGATGGCCGCCGACCCGAATCGGGAAACGTGTACCTGAGTAAAAGAATCGCAGCGGGCGAGAACGTGTCGGACGTCGAACAGTCCGTCGCCGCCGCCGAGGCGCGATCGAAACGTCGTGCCCATTTCCTGGATTTCGCGCGGCCCGTCGAGCACGACGATGCCGTCCGAAGGAAAGTAAGTCAGGAAATCGACGGGAGCATACAGCGATCGGCCTTCGATCCTCGGGACGACGGCGATCGAAAGTTTCCCCAGCGAGTCCATCGACCGCTGTGTGCCGATGTCAAACGCCCTGACCGATTCGATGACATCGTCGTCAAACTGAATCCGAAAGGGCGCAGATTCGCCGGCGACAAAAAGATCGACGATATCGCCGCGCCGCGCGACGTCCCCCGGCGATTCCACCATGTCCAGCCGCGCGAACCCGCGCTCGACCGCCCACGCGGTCAGCCCATCTGGCGTAAGCGTGGCGCCCCGATTCAAAACAATCGTGTTTCGCGCGAGTTCTTCCGGCGACGGCACAGCCTGTATAAGCGCCTGAATCGGCACGACGATGACACGACCCGCCAACGTCGGGAGCGAACAAAGCTTCGCCCGTTCGGCCTCGATCTCGCCATCCGCCGCCCCCTCGCCGCGCAGCGATTCAAAGGCCGGAAGCAACTCGCACGACTGACCGAGAAAAAGCTCTATGTCGTCACGGGCGTGATCCGCCTCCTCGAGATGGGCCGTAACGAAAAGAACGGCTCGATTTGTCGCGGCAATCGCCTGAGCGACCGCCAGGGGCGCAGACGACCCCCACAGCCCGGCGACGTGGACCACTCCCCCTCCACGTTTCACTCGAGCCTTCAGTTGCTGCAACCGCGGATCGGCGGCGATCGATGGGATCACCAACACAGGCTGGGGATCATACGCACCCGGCCATCCTTCTCAAGACCGGCCTTTAATCACGCCGAAACGCTTTGGCTTCGGAGGATTCGACTCGTCCGCCTGCCGACAACATCCCACAAATACCGACAGACATAAGCTGGTTTGAGTCCGATCTTCAAACTAAGCTGTCTTAGGGGGAGTGACTGATTGAACAGTTACCCCCGGCCGGTCCGCGATTCGGAATGCGGAGATAACTCAGTTCCAATCCGGCCTGTTGCGGCGTCCATAACATCGGGAGGTACTTAACATGCGTTTCGTTCAAATGACCTCGTTGCGACTCGCCGTCGCGCTCGGCTTGCTGGCTCCCATTTCGGTATTCGCGGGCGGCCTTGGCGAACGGTTTTCCCTTTCAAAGGCCGTTCCGCAGGATTGCTGGTTGTACGTCCACGCGGTCAAAAACCCCGAACGAGCATGGATCGATCAACAGTGGGAAGGTGTGTTTGATGCCCTTGCAAAGTCGGGAATCCAGAAGGACCTCGTCTCGATGGTGATGTCGGTCATCCCGGAGGCCAAACGTGGGGAAGCCCAGGCTACGGTCGACAAAGTCACGACGTTGCTGAACGGCGTCCAATGGGGCAAGCTTGTTGAAAACGAGTTCGTCTTCGCCGAGCGTTTTGCGCCGACGGCGCTGTGGATTGACTACATCTTCATCGCCCAGAACTCACCCGGCAGCGCCGAATCCAATTTCGCCGGTATTGCGGCGATCCTCAAGGAGGCAGCTTCCGCGTTTGGCGCGACGACAACGCAATCGACGATTCACGATGTCGATGTATGGGAACTCTCTCATGAGGGCTTCGCCAAAATCGGCATGAGCCTGGGTGTCTTCCGTAGCGGCGATACGATCGGCATGACCACCAGCCGCAAGGCGCTGGAGGAGATCATCGGCTTGCTCCGGGGAAAGTCCGACGCGAAATCCATCACCGATGCCCCGCGATTCAAGGAAGCGATTTCCTCGGTCAAGGCCCCGGAAGATGTCATCAGCTACTTCGATTTCCAAAGCTTCATCGGCTCTTTCGGAAAGATGTTCGATACGATCGCTGCGATGAAGCAAGGCCCGGACAAGGGCGCCGACGGCAAGGAAGGAGTTGAGTCGCCTGAACTGGCAATCTTGAAGAAAGTCCTGAACCAGCTGAATGTGTTCGAATACTCGATCACGACCGTCGCAACGGACGGACGGCGCGAGTTTCGCTATGACGTCACCAAGATCCAGTCCGGCAAGGAGAAATCTCCACTGGCTGCTTCGATGCTGAACAGGAAGCCTTTTGAGCAGTTCGATCAGTTCATTCCCGCCGACGCCACCGGATTCAACTTGACGGGATTTATCGACTTGGGAGTGGTTTACGACGCGATTCTTGATTTCGTTAGAAAGGAAATCCCGGAGGGCGCGGCCGGTATTGAAAAATGGAATTCGCAAATCGCCGCGTTCGGATTCGATCCCAAGGCTGACTTCTTCGACTGGTGGAGCGGAGAGATGATCAGCGTCAGCATGCCCCCCGCCATCGTTACCCCCATGGGCGGAAGCGACGGGGTCTTGATGATCCGAACCCGCGACTCCGCGCTCGCCAAAGCGAAGGTTGACGGCTTCATCAACTTCGTCAAGGACAAGCTTCAGGGTGAGGGTCAGATGCTCATGATCTCCGACGCGAAAGTCGAGGGCGGCGGCTTCCAGGAAATCACGCACCCCTCGATCGCCATGTTCCTGAAGCTCGTGATCGGTGTTCGCGGAGACTGGCTGGTCCTCGGAACGTCTTCGGGCGCGGTGAGCAAGTGCATGGATGTCGCCGCCGGAAAAACGCCGTCCATCGTGAAGAACGCTCGCTTTGCCGAAGAGGGGCTGATTCCCAAGGGCCCTGTTCAGGGTGCTTCGTTCACCGATACCTCCAAGTTTGGACAGGAATTGGGCGCCGCCGCCGGCATGGTCGGCATGTTCGGCGGCATGGCCGTCGCCGGAATGCCTGAAACCAACGACGACGAACGGACCGGCAAGCGGATCGTGCAATCGCTCCTGGGCACGTTGATGAAACTCGGCCCGGTGCTCCAAAAAATCGACTTCTACAGTTCTGAATCGTCGATCAGTACGTTCGACGGCAAGCTGACGTTGCGCAAGGACTCGGTCGTCACCTACAAGAAGCCCAAGGAGACCGACGCCAAAAGCGCGGAAGCGTCGAAGTCAAAGGAATAGCGATCTCGCTAAAGAAGGATTCGGAGCCGCGCGATGCATTCTCGATTTCGGATTCGAAAGGTCAATCACTTGCGCCCAACGAATCGACGTCGAGAGCATCGCGCCGATCGTCGTCGCGGATGAAGAAGTCGTTGATCTTCTGACGATGGATTTTTCGGTAGCCTCGTTGCGCAAGATAGGGTTCGATCGTCGCCCCGGCCGGACGGTCATTTTCAATCACCAGCACGCGGGGCCGAAAACGTTCCAGCGTGAATCCGTCGAGGACGTCAAGTTCGCACCCTTCGGTGTCAATCGAAACAAGGTCCACGCTCCACCCCGACTTAGGCGACCACGGACCACCGTGCGGCGACGGATTCCGCCGCTCGCTGAGCAAAACCCCATCCAGCGTCAACAAAGGAACTTCGATTTCGACGAGGTTCGCGCCTTCCCGAATGCACCGGTCCACATGCTCTTGATCTGATCGCAGGAATGACAGCACGGGGACGTTTTGCGCTACCGTGAATGTCGCGGTTCCCTTGCTGCCGCGCTGACTGCAAGCGCCGTGGATAACGCGACTCCGGGGTCGAACAGCGGCCGCCCGCTGGCACAATTCGGGAATCGGTTCGATCAACAACCCGTGCCACCCCATTTGTTCCAGGAAATACGTATTGCTCAGCGTGACGCCGTCGTATGCCCCGACTTCCACGAAATATCCGGATGTGCAACCGCGGAACAGGTTCCAAAGCACGCGGTCTTCACCGAATTGCGCGCGAAGAAGATGCTCGATGGATATCGAGGTGCAGGTCATGTTCGACTCGCACCCACGGGCGGTTGCCGACGCGTTGTCGCTGCTTCCCGCTCCGAGGAAATCAGCACGTCGGCCGCCGAAGATTCCCCGCTCCCCACCAGTCTCGGGAGCACCCCATTGTCCCGCAGAATGTCCACCAGTTTCGTGATTCGATGACTGTAAAGATGCTCGCGCAACGTGCGCCGCTGACCAGCCACAGCGATGTCGCGTCGCCTGGCCGGGTTTTCGATGTAAAACGCGATCTTGTCGAGCAGCTCCGACTCGTCGCGAAACACGTCGCATTCCTCGCCGATCTCGAAGCACGATACCAGCTCTGGCGTCCAATAGGTCAACATGAATCCGCCATAAGCGGTAATCTCGAAATGCCGGTAGTTCAGTCCGGTCTCCAAATTTCCTTTCATCAGGTTGAGGCAAATCGGAACGCGACGCATGCGCTCATGCAGTACGTTCATGTCCCAGATGCGGGGCGTGTGTTTCAGCCCGTAGTTCGTTTCCCAATGATCACCGATGAGCTCAAACGCGTCGCCAAGTTTGATCTTGAGGAATCTCGCGAATCGGTCGCGTTGCTTGATCGCGAGATAGGCGTTGTAAGCGAACTTGTGATGAAAATAGAGTTGCGACTTGCCCGCTCGCGTGGCCCGATCGTCGCTCTCCAACGGCGGCTGCCCAAACTGGTACAACTCATGATACACTTTGTCGAAGGTCAGGTCCGGCATGTCTGCACGCACCGCTGCCGCCGTCAATCCGGCGAAGAGGTGCTGTGGAAGAATACCCTGGGCCGATCGAAACCACGACGACGCGGGATGACCCATAAACGCGACGAGCGGACCGTCTGTCGCCTCCGGTTGCGGAGTCGTATCGAAATCGTCGTTAGCGGCGGCCATCGGCATCGTGATGATGTTAGGAATTCCCAGCTTTCGCAGCTCTTCGCCGTGCGCCGTTTCCCAAATCCACTTGATCCACGAGTTGTTTTCCAGCAGATGCCAATGGTCGGACCACGACGCTTCCGACATCGTGGACGTGATTGGATCCAGGTAACTCGCGACATGCGGAATACCCAGGGCCGCGGTCGTGATCTGGACCTCTCCGTCCGTCGAATTGGCCGGGACGAGCGTGAGCGCTTCCGTGTTGAAATCGAGCACGAGGTCGATTCCATGGCGCGAAAGGAACTCCCGATAGATCGGCCCGTCGGCCAGCCGCTGCTGGGGTCCGCGATTGAAATTCAGCGTCGCTATCGGGGGCAGGACGTGCGCCTCAAAGCCTGCCTCGCGTACCGAGCGAGCAAGCTGCTCCGTTGTGGCAATCCGCAATGGTCGTCGAATCATCGGTTTCCCTTCACGCTTTGACGTACAATGCGTCGCCCCAGTTGTTGGGTTGGTCCGACGGATACACCGCGCGGCGACGATAGCCGTGCTCACCCAGAAACGAATCGACCTCGCCGAACAACGGGCAATCCTTGTAAATCGGGACGAACGACACTTCCAGCAAGATCGCCTTCACCGACCGAAGCAACTTCTTCGCTCCGTGCAGCGCCTTCAGCTCCGCGCCTTGCACGTCCAGTTTGATCACGTCCACCCGCTGCGGATCGACCCCTGCTTGGTCACACCAGTCATCCAGCGACACCGTCTCCACGGTCTCTTTACCAACGGCCCACGTCCATTGCGCGCACGGATTGCCTTCAAGATATCCCAGCAAAGAATGCGCCTCCGGACTCGACGTCAAGTTGATCTCCGCCGTGCCCGTCCGATCCGACACCGCCGCCTTCACCGGATGAACCCCGAGCGTCTCGGCCTTAACCTGGAGTTTCTCGAACACGGAACGCACCGGCTCAAAAGCGTGAATGCTCGCGGCCGGAAACTGCTTTCGAAACGCCTCGGCCATCTGACCGACATTGGCGCCGCAATCGAGAATCACGTCGGGCTTGGGCACCACGGCTTTCAAATCGTCGGCCCAATGCGACGATGAAAACGCCACCGGTGCCGGTTTTCCCGCGACGGCATGAAGCAACGATTGCAATCGATGGCTGTAAAGATGCTGCGACAACGTTCGCCGCTGACCGGCCAGCGCGATCGCCCCCCGCTCCGCCGGCCTCGCCATGTAATATTGAATCTTCTCAACTAGATCGGCTTCGCTGGCGAAGGTTGCACACTCCTTGCCGATTTCAAAGCAATTCGCCAGCTCCGGCTGCTCATGGCAGAGCATGAATCCGCCGGCCGCCGTGATCTCGAAGTGCCGCATGTTCAATCCGGTCTCCGCGTTGCCATTCACGAGGTTCAGGTTGATGGCAACCTGCCGGAAATGCTGAAAGTAATCGTCGGTCGATGCGATCGGCTGCTGCGTCGGCAGCCCATACGCCGAATCCCAGCCTCGACCGATCAGCTCAAACGCCTCGCCGAGTTTTCGCTTCAGAAAAATGACGTAGCGATCTCGCTGGCGAATGCACAGTTGTGCGTGATGGAAAAGTTTGGCGTCAAAATAGGCCCGCGACTTTTGAACCTGCGTCGCAATGTCATCCGATGGTGCCGGAAGTGCGCCCAATCCGAACTCGTCGTGATACACGTCGCAAAACGTTGCGCCTGTCGCTCCTGAGCGAAATGCCGCCGTCAACACCCCGGCCAATAGCGAGGAAGTCGCCACCGCGTTGCCCGGCCGAAAGTAGCTTGTATTCTGGCCCCCTACGAATGAAACGATTGGGCGGCAGTTTGTCGGGTCGAGCGGCCGCACTTCATAGTCCCGGTTCGGAGCCGCCATCGGCAGATGCAGAACACCCGGAACGCCAAACCGCCGCAATTCCGCGGCCTGTGCCCGATCCCAAACCGCCTTAACCCACATCCCACTTCGCAGGCATTGCCAGACAGTGTGCCAGTCCAACCCCTGAAACGACGTGGTCATCGGGTCTATAAAGTGTGAAACGAGACCTTGCCCCGTCACTTCATGTGCGAGCTTGACTTCCGTCGGGGCGGAACCGGAACCGCGAACGAACCCCAACCCTGTCCCTCCGTTATCCAAAAGGAATGCGGTCGAGCGATCAGTGAGCAACGAAGCGACACGTCCACCGTTGGCGATCCGCGCGGCAAGGTCGGCTTCGTAAGCGTTTCCGCCGGCAGGTGTCGCGATGGGAAGCGGAATAAACTCCTGTTGCAGCGCCGCGCAGGCTCCCGGCCACCATCCATGCTCGAAAACGCCGATTGACGATTGCATCGGAATAACTTTCGCAGGCACAGGCCGGAAACGAAGCCCAATGGGTGGCGGCGGCGCCTCCCCGGATCGCTTTCGCAATTATCGGTCAAAAAGGAACTTCGTGTGTACGATAACTCACAATGGACAGGAATGGGTTGGCGCACCACAACGCAAGACAATTTTTTTCAAAGTTCTCGCGCGGAAACTCGATGAAATCAAACAGCGGCCGTGCCTACAATTGAAAAACGCGACGCGGATATCTGGAGCGTAAAATACGCTGCTCGCTAACCGTGGAGGGCGACTTCTTTCGTGATCTTCAAACGCCGTTGGAAACATCTGGCCATCGCGGCGACGCTGACGGTCGGCGGCGGCTGCTCCATCACTCCGCCGATCCGCGCGATCAACGCGTTGTCTGATGATCCGGTTGCCGAAGCGCCCGCCAACGGGCCGAACAGACCCTGGCACGTTGAATTCGGTTATCACGGCAGTCACACCAAGCTCGCCGAAACCAAACGAATGCTCGATCGACGGCTCGACATTCCCATGAAGTTCGACGTCCTCGATGTGTTTCACCACCCGGACACACCGCTTGATCGTAAGAGCAATCTGAGCCTCGCATCGATCTACCTGGCGGTAGGTCGGCAGGAATCAGACTGGTTTGTCTGGAATCTGCAAATCGGCGGAGGCGGCGCAAGCGATCAAACCCATCAGCGATTCCTCAACGCCAACCTCGAAGTCTCGTTTCGCTATGCATTGGCCTACACCTCCCTCATGGCCGAGATTTACCCGTGGTCCGTCCCCGCGCCGCTTGACGAAATGAACTGGACGCAGCGACTATCCGCCAGCCGGCCGTTTGTCGTCACGGGCTTGCAAACCGGATATGTCAACGGCGAAGGTCAAGGGCACTATTCCATCGCTCCGTTCCGCATCTACGGCGACCGAGAGAGGATTCGCGATTGGATCACCGCCTACGTCGCGGGTGTCGGTTGGGCACTGCCGCTCGATGGGCATTGGACCCTCCAACTTATCGGCGACTACCGCTTTCACTTCTACCGACCCGACGAATACGATAGCTGGACCGTTACGACCGGCCTTCGTTACAACTTTTGACTTCACATACTCTCATTCCCAACGGCAGAGGCAACTGGCGTTTCCCCGCGGCGCGGCGTACACTTGGCCGCGTTCAACCGGACGAGACGAGCCGTCACGGTGGGTCTATCTTGCACGGAGAAACTACGATGATTCGCAATTTTTCATTGACCGCTTTCTGTTTGCTGCTTACAAGCGTCACCTTTGCGCAGGATTCCGGCACCAAGAAGGACGAAGGCGACAAAGCCGCGAAATCCGAATCCGGCGCGACGGACGAGGCCACTGAAATCCTCAAGAAAGCGGACGAAGCTTGCAAAGCCGTGAAGAGCGTTAAGTACACGGCAAGCGGGCTGGGAACCGGAATTAACGAGGCACGTGTTCCCAAAACCGAGGGCACCGTTATCCTCAGCGGCTACAAGAATGGTCGCCCGGAAAAGTTTCGATACGAAGTGAAGGCCCAACGAGCCGGCTCTGCTGAAACCATTGCTGCGACCATCGGATCCGATGGCAATGAGTACTATGCCATTGACCCGGCCAAAAAAGTGGCCTATGTCGATATCGACCCGGCGGTTCTCGGAGGCTTTCAACGAATTGGAACGACCGTCACGATGGTCGAGTTCGTTCACGAAGCGCCTTTTTCAGACGAGATCAACGCGGAGAAGAAGGAACTGAAGGGTTCGACCAAGGTCGGCGACGAGGATTGCTTCGAGGTTTATGTCAAATACTCCAATCAGGGCCAGGAAGCCAATTGGTTCTTTTCGAAAAAGGACTACCTGCCGAGGCGAGTCGACCGCAAGTTCACGCGGGGCGAAGAAGTCGGCGGGACGCAGATCATCGTCACATCCTTGACGGTTGATCCTAAGTCAGACAAAGATCCGCTCAAGTTTGAACTGCCGGATGGCTACACGAAATCCGACGATTTCGCGCCGTGATGCGGCGTTGGTGTTTGCGCCGGTCTTTTCAACGGCGATGGAATGATTCCGCCAAAGAAACGTATCGGAGAGACAAGTGCTTTCCGCTATCGCGCGGTTGCGGCTCGGTCAAGCGGACCCCTCAAACCGCAAGGACGGCGGACGGAACCGTTTTCGGTTCGGACACGACCTGCTGCAATTCCTGGCATAGCTCTCTTTCGGCTTGCAGCCAGTCCGCCGCGGGGCTTCCGGGCGCGCCGTCGCGCATAAGGTATATTTCGTACGCGCGCTGGCGGATCTGCTGTTCCGTCGGGATGCCGCTTCCGTTGCCCGAACTCGATGCCTTCCGTCGCGAAATCGCAGGACTGTTGACCTTCCCCCCCGCTTTGAGGCGCGTTGTGCTTGCTCCATTCACAATCGTTGCGTAGACATTGCTCGTTTGAGCCGCGATGGTCTCCCACGAAAACCGAGTCTCGGCCTCGCGCCGACCGTTGATTCCCATTTGACGCGCACCATCGTCATCCTTCAGCACGGCTTGCAGCCCCCCGCCAATTGACTCGATGTCGCCGGGCACTGTCCAGCCGTTTCTTTGGTGCTCAACAAACTCGGCCGGCCCCCCCGTTCGCGTCGCCACCACCGGCTTCGACGCGCTCCAGGCCTCGAGGATGACGATTCCAAACGGTTCGTTGCGACTCGGTACGCAAACGATATCTGCGCTCTTGAAGAGTCCGATCAGATCGACGCCCGAACGATACCCCACAAACCGAACCGAATCCAAGATTCCCGTGGAGGCCGAGCGAGCTTCCAGCTGAGCGCGCATATCGCCATCGCCGGCAAACACGAACTTCACGTCCGAACGCTGCTCCAGCACGGATGGAATCGCTTCCACCAGCAGGTCCGGCCCCTTTTGCCATGCCAGCCGACCGGCGAAAAGCACGCAAGGATGGTCGACGCCGACCGCGCAGGAACGCCGCACTTCCTCGACGTCCACGTCAATATCAAACCGACCCGAATCCACGCCGTTGTAAATGGAAAGCGTCTTCTCCTCGGGCAGCGAGTAGAGCCACGTCGCTTCTTTGCGAAGCGATTCGGACACGCAAACCACACGATCCGCGACGTACGTCCCCTCCCACTCCAGGTCGCGGATGCGCTTCGATTGTCCGTGCCAGAACAGTTCGTTGCCGCAACGGCCGTATTCCGTTGAATGGACCGTCATCACGATACGCCGACCGCGTTCGTTCTTGAGCCGAACGAGCGCGCGAGTGGCCATCCAATCATGTCCGTGAACAATATCGAATGATGTCCCCAGACCATGTTCAACCTCACCCAGATGCCAGACAAAACTGTCGGCCATTCTCGCCATGTCTTCGGTGAACACCGAATGACCGGAATAAGCGCAGCGATGGTAATGGACGCCGTCCAAGCGATCGTATCGCTTTTGACCCTCGCGCCGCCGCGTGAACACGTGCACGTCGTGGCCCATGCGATGCAATGCCAAAGAAAGCTCGGTGACATGCGGAGCGATTCCGCCCACGGCGATGGAGTGCATCGACTCCCAGGAGAGCATTGCAATTTTCATCGGTTCATTCCGAGCCATTGCGGACGACAATTTCATTCCAGCACTTGCAGATTCACCGACGGCCGATTCAGAGAAACCCCAACGCGACCGCAAGTTCCTCGCGGCCAGTCCGGTGACTTATCGATACCTCAGATGCAATGAATAAGAGCCGGGTTACGTCTTCAACGAGAGAGGGTACCGGTCTGCTCTCCGCCGTGGGCCTGCAAACCATGTCAAAACACGGTCTTGGACTCGGTCCACGTTGGAGCCAAGAATCCGCAACTTATCATCGACGCCGCGTTTTCGCAAGATGAATCTGGATCGATCATCGCAGGAATTCGACAGCGGGCGTCCCCGTTGGGCGAAATCCCCCATTCGCGGGAAATCGCGCCAAATTCTGGCCGAGCTTGTCGTGCTGGCCGAACAGTCCGACAATACGCGGCTGCTGATCTCAAGGTAGACGGAGTTTCCCCGCGCAAACTTGGCCGAGGCCTGCCCATTGGGATTCGAACCGAACCAGACCGTTGCCCGGATTCTCCCCCGTCCGCGGACCGTTCGATTCACATCTGGCAGGTGCCGACTGGGACAGCCGCCATCGTTGGAAATCCGATTGGACGATGTTCGAGTCCACCGGGCAGCATTGGAATGGTTGCGGTCGCACAACCAATACGGAAGATCCGGGCCCGAGGAGGAACCAGTACGATTGCTGGTCGCCCAGGACCCGGCTTCCGTTGGAGGTAGCAATGGATACCGGCTTCTCGTTTCCGAGAATGAGATTCTCATTCTTGGGACCGATCCGACTGGTTGTTTCTCGGGAATCCAGACTCTTTCCCAATTGGCCGCTCCCGGCTGCGAGCATATTCCCTGTCTTGTCATAGAGGACTGGCCGGACTTTACAACCCGCGGACTGTTACACGACGTTACTCGCGGAAAAGTCCCGACGCTCGAGACGCTAAAGTCCATGGTGGATCGAGCAACCCGACTCAAGTTCAACCAATTGCAACTCTATATCGAACATGCTTTTACGTTCGGCTTCGATCCTGATATTGCCGGGCCTGACGATGCCCTGACCCCTGACGAAATCCGCGAATTGGATGGTTATTGCAGGGAGCGTTTCATCGACCTGGTTCCCGCCGTGGCAACGCTAGGCCACATGGGTCGAATCCTCTCCATGCCAAGATACAGGCATTTGGCTGAAATCGAGCCGGCAAAATCGTGGGCTGAGCTTGGCTGGCCGGAGCGGGCGCGAGGTTTCACGCTGGACATCGCCAACCCTGAATCCCATCGACTCACGGAGTGCATTTGGACGGAGATTCTCGATGCGTTTTCGTCGCCAGTGGTCAATATCTGCGAAGACGAGCCCTGGGACCTCGGCAAGGGACGAAACGCGAACCGCTGGACGGAAGGGGAAGCCGCGGAAGCGTACATCGATCACATCCTGCGTGCGCGCGAGATTTGTGCGGGGCGTGGACGGCGCGTCCAGGTTTGGAGTGACGTGGTTCGCAACCACCCGGAATTGCTTCATCGGTTGCCGAAGGACTTGGTTGTTCTGCACTGGGGATATGACGATCGTGCGGATTACGAAGGTACGAGGCGGTTTGTCGAAGCGGGCCTCGAAACGGTTGTCTGTCCGGGCACGTCGGGCTGGAAGCGGATCATCAACGCGATGGACCTCGCGGAGCGAAACATTTCGACGTTTGCCTCGACCGGAAAGGAACAGGGCGCGACGGGACTGCTGAACACCGACTGGGGCGATCACGGGCATTTCAATTCATTGGCGTGTTCGTGGCACGGGATCGCGATGGGCGCGGCGCTCGCGTGGCGAGCCGATCACGCAACGGGAGCCGAGTTTGATCGGCTTTTTGCAGCAGCAGTTATCGCTTTGGCTTCCCCGATGAGCGGAGGCTCCGAGACGATTCCAAACCACCGGTCAACGTTGGAAGAAATCGTGACCTCGCTTCGCGACGCATCGCAAATCGCGGGCGAGTGCGAGACCTGGCGACTCTTCTGGCAGCCCATTGCGAAGATCGGAAACGATCCGATGCTGCCATCCGCAAACGTCGCCGAACGCTGCAAGGAACAGTCACGAAAAGCGATCGCATTGCTCCGTCAAACGTCGCCGGCTGACTTCGCCGACCCCATCGATCGCGAGGAGCTTCTCGTCGCATGTCGGTTTTCCGAACTCTTCGCGGAACGCATTCGATTCACTCATGGCGCTAAGGGGGGTGATGTCGAAGCGCGCAGTCTTGGCGACGGCAAGTCGTACAACCGCGCAGATTGGAACGAGGGTCTAGCCTCGGTCGCGCAGGATTTCGCGGGCGTTTGGCGGCTGAGAAACAAGCCTTCCGGACTGCACGATATCCTCACTGCGCTAAACAAAGTTCGCGCCGATTGAAACCAATCCATCGTCGAAACTGAAAATACCGGCTTGAAAGCGCTGCCTGTGATTTGGATGCAGCGGACCAACCCGGTAGCATCGACGCAACTCTGGCGCGGAGAAGCTCACGGTGTCACTCGGTCCGATCGATTTCGCAGTGTTGGGCAGCTATTTTGTCGCCACGCTCGCCATTGGGATTTGGTTTGGACGCGGTGAGCGGAGCACGAACGACTTTTTCCTCGGCGGTCGCAGTCAGCACTGGCTGCTCGCAGGCATTTCTATTATCGCCACCGAGGTCAGCGCATTAACGCTAATCGCGGTTCCGGCCGAGGCGTTCGCGGGAAACTGGAATTATCTGCAAATGTACGCCGGTGCGTTTCTTGGACGCATCCTGATCGTGCTCCTGCTGTTGCCGGCGTTTTACGGCTCGCAGGTGACCACCGTTTACGAGTACCTCGGATTGCGGTTTGGCCCGTGGACGCGCACGACGGCGTCGCTGATGTTCTTTGCGTCGCGCATTCTGGGCAGCGGCGTGCGACTGCTGGTGGCGTCGCTGGCGATTTCGGAGGTGTTCGGCTGGCCCCTGATCTGGGTTGTCGTTGCGAGCGCAGGCGTTGCGATCGTGTATGCCACCTACGGAGGCATCAAGGCAATCTTATGGACCGACGCGTTTCAGGCGGCCATTTTCGTTTCCGCGGCGTTTGCGGCGGTAGCGGCGATACTTTGGCTGACGCCCGGAAGCTGGAGCGACAACTTTGCGACCGCCTACGAAGCCGGCAAGTTCAAGACGTTCACGTGGGATTGGAATCCGAACAACGATCGCGCGTTCTGGGTCCTGCTCATTCACGCGACCGTACTGAACATGGCCGCACTTGGGACGGACCAAGACCTCACCCAGCGCATGTTGACGTGCCGAAATCTGCGAGATGGACAGAAGTCGCTGCTGTTCAACGCCTTTGCCGGACTTCCGGTCGTCTGCGTCTTCCTGACGATCGGCGCATTGTTGTTTGTGTTCTTTCAATCGCAACCGGAGGACGCACTGCCCGCCCGCGTCCATGAAAAGGTCGAGCGCGTGTTTCCGTATTTCATATCGACCGTATTGCCGCACAATGTCGGACTCAAGGGGTTACTCGTGACTGCGATTTTCGCGGCGTCGATGTCGAGTTTGTCATCGACGCTGGGAGCGCTTTCCTCGTCGGCCGTCAACGATTTCTACCGGGTCATTCGACGGACTCCACGCGAAGATCTTCACGACTTGTTCGTCGCCCGAGTCTTTACTTTCGGGTTCGGCGTGATCCTGATTTTTGTGGCCCTCGCGTTCGCGCACCACGATCAACTTCTCTGGCAGGTGTTCAAATGGGTCGGATTGGTCTTCGGCGGCATGCTTGGCGTTTTTGTCCTCGGCGTGACGACGCGTCGTCGGGGTCGCGACGGCCTGAACGCCGTCGCGATGATTTCGTCCGTGGGACTACTCGTTCTATTGAAGTATCACCAGGAACAACCCGACCCGATAACCGGCGCCGCACCGACCGTTATGGTCGCCTGGCCATGGTGGGTGGTCGTGGGTACGGGGTGGACGTATTTCGTGAGTGCATGTTTCAAGACACGGAGTCAGTGCAGCCCTGTCGGGCGAATCGTCGATTGACGGATTTCGATTGTCGATTGGGAATCGGTTAGTTCCGGTTGAATCGAAGGGTGCGATTGGCAGCGAGCGGGCAATTGTTCGACCGGGAACGGGCAGAGCCGATGGAGGGATTCGAACCCTCAACCCCGGCTTTACGAAAGCCGTGCTCTACCGTTGAGCTACATCGGCGAAACGAGCCGTGCTTGTATGATTTTCGCCTCAATCCGTCAAGGGGTTGAGGGCGGTTTGGTCCCATTTGGCGAGCCGGTTGGAGTCAGGCTTGGAACACCCATTCGGTCCGTAATGACCGTTGTGAAGATACCGCTCTCTCACGGTCGCGGCTCTGTTTTTTTTGGCCGTTTTGAGGCGTTACGGATTGCGATTTCGGCGTTGCGGCGGAGCATGGCCGGCGTGGCGCGGTCCATCGCTCCGACTCGCAGTCGGTCAACGGCATCAGGATTGGCAGCATTCAGGATCTCCTCCAGATTTGGATGCGGCTCGGAACGACGAACAATGAAGCGCGGTTCACGAGCGTCGGGCGCTTTGCGGTTGAACGGACAGACGTCCTGACAAACGTCGCATCCAAACAGCCAATCGCCCATCATGTCCTGAAACGGCCGGGAGATATCGCCGCGGTGTTCGATGGTGAGATAGCTGATGCAGCGGGAGGCGTCCATTTGGTAGGGTGCAGGAAACGACAGCGTCGGGCAGGCATCGAGGCAAGCCGTACACGAACCGCAATGATCCGACACCGGATCGTCAATGGCGATTTCAAGCGTTGTCAACATGACGCCAAGAAAAAAGAAACTGCCAATCTCGCGGTTAAGGACCATTGTGTTTTTGCCGATCCAACCGACTCCGGCGGCGGCGGCCAGTTCTCGTTCGATGATCGGCGCGGTGTCCACGCAGATACGTGCTTCAAATGGTACTCTCACGGCTTCTTGCAGGCGTTCCCGCATGACATCGAGCTTTTCTTGCAAAACGACGTGATAGTCCTCCCCCCAGGCGTACATGGCGACCCTGCCGCGCGGCCCATCACTGCCGGTCGGAGCACGCGCAGGTTGCTTGTAAGAGAGCGTAACGACGATGGCGCTTTTGGCGTTGGCGAGCAAATTGCCCGGATTGACTCTCGACGCCAAGTTCCGTTGAAGGTATACCATGGTTCCGGCATGCCCAGCGGCGAGCCAGTTCTTGAGGTATTCCGCACGTCCGATAGGTTCGGGTCGGGCAATTCCGCAGCAATCAAATCCGATAGAGGCTGCGAGGTCAATAATGTACCGACGGAGATCGCCTGGCGTCATGTCCATATGCTAGTTGAAGGAACAACCGATACAATCGGAGGGCTACGCGGGTCGGATTGGCGCCGGTTTTTGCCGAAGTAGTTCGGGTAGCAATCGCGCGGCCGCGTTGGATCCAACGTCTAATCTGGAGGCATCGGTCGGACCATGTTCAATCACGATTGGTTTCACGGCCCGGCCTTCCAGGAGCAGCAGGACGAGGCTCGGTGGCGTTGTGCGCTAAATCATTATCCCGACGTTCCGCAGGACGAGCGAGCGGAGCACGAAGGCCTTCGCAAACTGGTGGAGGACCTCGACATTCGAATGCTGATCTACCTTCGCGACGGATTCAGCTATGAGGTCAAGGAGATCGCCGACGTTCCGAGCAAGTCGCACCTCGTGTTTGAATGCGTGCCGGTGGACGAACATTTCAAGGTCGGGGCGTTTGTCGTTTCCGTTCCTTACGAAGAAATCGTTCGCGTGGAAGTCTTCGCTGTACATCCAAACGAAAGGCCTGAAGAATATCCCCAAATCACGGGCTTTCGGTCTCACGTCGATTCATCCGACCCCCGTCATGCGGAAGGCAAGCCCGCCAACCGACCCGGCCGGACTCCATAAAGTGCGCTGCGAGGGGGCCGTGCCGTAGTCGGTCAATTGCGATAAGATGCGCAAGCAAATACGCGTTGCGCATCGATGAGACACTCACACTCCAACAACACCACCGGCCACCTTTGGGTTGAAGCGGGCGACCTGAAGGAAGGCGTCGTGGCCGACGTGGCTCCAATCCTGCGGATCGATCGAACCTATTCGTTCGCCGTGCGCGATGACTTGGTCGAATCGCTTGCTGTGGGCCAGCGGGTTTGCATCCCATTGGGGCGAAGCGGACGTCTGGTTCACGGGTTCGTCGTGGGTCTCGATCGGAAACCCTGGGACAGCACGCTTCGGGAGGTTCACTCGCTTGTCGATACGGCGAGTTTCCTGACGCCGGAATTGGTCGAACTGGGTCGTCAAATCAGTCGGCACTACTGCTGCCCTTTGGGAATAACGCTCAAGGCAATGACGCCCGACGCCGTTCGGCGCGGTCGTGGAATGGCCAGAGTGCGGTTTGCTCGCCCGATCGATGTCGAGTTACGGACCGACGACCCCCCGCGACAGATCACGACAAAGCGGAAGGCCGTTCTGGACGCGCTTTCGGCGTACGTAGACCCAGTTCGCGTCGAAGAGCTGGTCGAACGCAGCGGCTCATCGGCGGCGGTCGTCCGGGCTATGGCGCGGGCGGGATTGCTGGAGATTATCGTCAAGGAAGAACCGGTCACCGATTGCACCGACGAAACGACAAATGATCCCGTCGAGCCGACGTTTCGGATGAACAAGGATCAAGAGTCCGCACTTCGTTCAATCGAACAGGCGATCGAGGGAAAGCGGTTCGGGGTAACGTTGCTCTTCGGAGTCAGCGGCGCCGGAAAGACCGAAGTATACATTCGGGCGATCCGCCGAGTCATCGAATCCGGTCGGCAAGCGATCTTCCTTGTCCCGGAGATCGTGCTGACGACGCAACTCGCCGAACGGCTTTCTTCGAGGTTTGCGCGCGTGGCGATTCAGCATAGCGGCCTGACGGAATCGCAGCGCGCGACGATGTGGCGAAGCATCGCCGCAGGCGAAAAGCAGGTCATCATCGGAACGCGGAGCGCGGTGTTCGCGCCCTGTCCGAATCTCGGGTTGATCGTAGTCGATGAGGAGCAGGAATCGAGCTACAAGAACCTCCAGGCTCCCCGGTTTCACGTACGCGACGCGGCGATCATGCGCGCCAAATTGTCGGGCATTCCGGTCGTTCTGGGATCGGCCACGCCCGCACTGGAGACATGGCACCGAAGCGGACATCGCGACGATTATGCGCGCGTCTGCATGCCGAACCGGGTCAACGAGCTTCCCATGCCCAGGATTCACATCGTGGACATGCGCGATGAGATTGTGGAGCGAAAACAGGCCGTCGTGCTCTCGCGGCTGATGGAGCGATTGCTGGACCAGACGCTGGAACGCGGCGAACAGGCCATGATTCTGATGAATCGACGCGGCTACGCCAACCGGGTGTTCTGTCCGGCCTGCAAGGCGAGTCTGACCTGTCCGAACTGCAACGTGGGGCTGGTGGTTCACGCGACGGCGGGCTTGACGATATGCCATTATTGTCGGTCGCGGATTGCCACGCCGACGACATGTCCAAACGTCACCTGCGGCGAACAACTGATCCAGGTGGGCGCGGGTACGCAGCGCATCGAACAAACGCTCGGCGAACAGTATCCCGACGCGCGGATCGTGCGCGTGGACAGCGACACGATGCGGCATCGCAGCCAATACGAAAAGGTCGTCGCGGACTTCGAGTCCCGAAAGATCGACATCCTCGTCGGAACTCAAATGATCGCCAAGGGGCTTGATTTTCCTTTTGTGTCGTTCGTTGGGATGATTCAGGCCGACGTGGGCGGATTTGCCGCGGATTTCCGAGCCCATGAGCGATTGTTTCAATTGGTGACGCAAGTCGCGGGACGGGCGGGCCGCGCGGACGCACCGGGACAGGTCGTCGTTCAGACGACGGAACCCGCGCTTCCGGCACTGCGATTCGCGCTGCAACACGATTACCCCGCCTTCGCCGAGGCGGAGCTTGCGGTTCGCCGGAGCGCGCTCTTTCCGCCGTTTGGACGATTGGCGCGAATCGTGATTTTGCACGCGCGCGAGGAAAGCGCGCGGCGCGAAGCCGAGGGACTCATCCAGCGTATCGTCAACCTTCGAATCGCAGCGAAACAGGCCGAGTTTGAAATCCTCGGACCGAATCCGTGCCTGCTGGCGCGAATCCGCAAGCGCTACCGGTATGACCTTGTGATCCGGACGGCCACCGGCGTGACGATGGGGCGGTTGCTGGATCGCCTTCGCGCCGATCGCGTTCTTCGCGTGAAATCCGGCGAATTAACGATCGACGTTGATCCGGTCTCAATGGTTTGATCGTCACAACCCGAGGGTCGCCCCGGCTTTTCGGTCTTGGAGCGCCTCGGTACACTGATCGTGGTTTTCGATGGAACGCACCGAACCATGAAATATGCGATCATCCTACCCGACGGCGCCGCCGACGAGCCGGTTGAATCGCTGGGCGGGCGAACGCCCCTTGAGGCCGCTCGTAAGCCCAACATCGACTGGGTTTCCATTAATGGCCGACAGGGACTCGTCCATACGGTCCCGCGAGGGTTCGCGCCGGGCAGCGACGTGGCTACATTGTCGTTGTTCGGATATGACCCCGAGGTGGACTACAGCGGTCGGGCGCCGCTTGAAGCGGCGGCCCGCGGCATCGACATCGCTCAGGATGAGCTTGTGTTTCGGTGCAATTTCGTAACGCTTGTCGACGACTGCATGGAGGATTTCACCGCCGGTCACATTTCACAGCGAGAAGCCGATTTGCTCATCGAGTCGCTGAACGCCGAACTCGGCGGGCGAAGCCTGCGAGTCTTTTCCGGCGTCTCTTATCGCAATCTGATGGTCGCGCACGACGCGACGGAGGGACGATTGCAATGCACGCCGCCGCACGATATTCCCAATCGCCCCGTCGGAGAATACCTGCCTCGCGGAACCGGAAGTGAATGGGTGTGCAACATCATGAATCGGGCTCGCGCGATTCTGGCGGATCACGCGGTGAATCACGTTCGACGAGACCTGGGTGAGAATCCTGCCACCGATATCTGGCTTTGGGGTCAGGGACGGGCCAAGGCGGTCGAACCCTTTGAAAAGCGCTATCGCGTTCGGGGAGCGGCGATCGCGGCGGTCGATCTCATTCGAGGGATCGCCCGCACGGTCGGCATGGATGTCATCGATGTTGAAGGAGCAACGGGCTTCCTCGACACAAATTACGCGGGAAAGGGCGACGCGGCAGTCGGCGCGCTGGACGATTACGATCTCGTGGTAGTTCACATCGAAGCGCCGGATGAGGCAGGACACCTCGGCAATGCTGACGAAAAGGTTCGCGCCATCGAACGGATTGACGAGCATGTTGTTGGACCGCTTCTGGAGAAGCTCCAATCCTTTACAGAATGGCGCATCCTCGTGGCGCCCGACCATCCGACGCCGGTCGCCAAACGCGTTCACACCGATGCTCCACCGCCGTTTTGCATGGCCGGAACGCGCGTGCATACGGTGCTGAAAAAGCCGTTCAGTGAAGCGGCGGCGGCCGGAAGCGATCTTGAAATCGAGCTTGGTCACGAGTTGATGGAGTATTTCCTGCGAACTTGAGCGGCGTGCTTTCGATCGCGACGGTTCAGTTCACTCAGCAAACGGCGCTTGATGATCGACGAACGCCGGCGGCATAGACTGCCAGTGGAGCGCATTTGGACTCGAAGACCGCCGACCATTCGCGACGTGCCGACGGAACAAGTGGGAGGACAACCAGGTCGGCCGATTTGCCGGGCGTAATGGAGCCGCACACTTCGGCCAATCCCAATGCACGCGCTCCAGCAAGGGTCGCCATTTGGAGCAAGACGCTCTGCGGAATATCGGGATGTTCAGATCGCAAGAAACGCATTTCGTCGAGTATCGACAACGAAGGATTGGAGGCGAGGCTGTCGGTGCCGATGCAGACGTTGATTCCAGCACGAATCATTTCGAGAAATCGGTGCGGAGCGTGACCGAACGCGTGGTGCGTTCTCGGACAAAACGCGACGCTCGCGCCGCACGATGCGATCGCGCCGATGTCGGCGTCGCTGACGTAATTGGCGTGAGCGAGTATGGTTCGCGGAGTGAGAATCCCGGCGGCATCACACCAAGCGACAGGTGAACATTTCGACGCGGGGACAGCGGCTTCAAAAATGCCAAGGCGGCGAATGAACTCGCACAGTGGACCGCTTCGATTCTGAGTGAACTCATGTTCTTCCTGTGTTTCAGCGACGTGAATGCACAGCGGCAGAAGGCGCTGAGTCGCGAGGTCGCCGCAAGCCTTGAGCAAATCGGGGTCGACTGAATAGGGAGCGTGCGGGGAAAGACCGATTCTCAATGATAGTGAAGCGAGGTCAGAGTTTATGGCCGCAGCGATTCGATCGTCGAAGCCCGTCCGACCGGCGCCGATCGCGATGACTTCACCGAAGGACACTACGCGCAGCGGACAATCCGAAAGTGTTTGTCGGCTCAGCGCCGGAAACGCAGTGATGTCACCGACGGTCGTCACGCCAGACGCTAATGACTCCGCAACGCCTCGTCGTACTGCGCGGGCGACGTAATGGGCTTCGACCGGATCGGTTGACGGTTGTCGTTCCTGTGAGGTCTGAACCAGCTGCATGTCGGCGGACCGTGTCGTCATGAGGCGTTGCAGCCAATCGACGAAGTCCAGTGACGGCGGCACCCGACCAGCAAGCAGACTCAATTCGAGATGGGTGTGAGCGTTGACGAATCCGGGCAGGATGACGGCGTCGCCGTAATCGATGGTTTTTCCTGCCAGCGTCGCGCCTGGCTCCGCGAATTCGCGGATGCGGCCCTCTTGAATGCTGATCGAACCGTTTTCAATGACGGGTGCGTCGACGGGAACAACAAAGCGAGCCTTGATGTTCATAACGCGGGTACCGCTTCGAATGGTGTGGGCCGTTCGAACTCGGCAATGCGACCATCTTCGACGAATCCGGCACTTGTCAGTAGCTCCATCAATGTTGAGTCGCCCACCTCAACTGATGCGAGGATGGACGGCAAGGTCAGTCGTTTCGCAAGTCCGAGCGCGTAAGCCAAAAGAGACTCTTCAACAGAGCGGTTTTGAAACGCGGGCAACACAGCAAGATCGACAAGTCGAGCAATGTCGCCGACCTGATAAATCCCGACCCGGCCGGCCGGCTTTCGGTCGATGGTCGCGACAAACATATCGAGTTGCGGATCATCGAGTCGTTCGATCCACGCTTCGGCCAGCCGCTCCCTCGCCCGCGCGATCAAGGGAACGTCGTCGTCCAAATAGGAACGTCGAAACTGTTCGCGTACCGCGCGAGCGGGCAGAACGCGAACGCCGTGGTCCAAGTCGGGAATCCGCCATTGGGTCAGTGCCAAGGCGGTTCGATTTCTTCGACGAAACCCCCGGAGGGCCAGGAAAGACTCCATGGAATCTTGGGATTCTTTATCGGCGGGGGCCCAACGGTGAAACACCAGATTGTGTCCACGAAAACAATCTTCGGCCTGGGAAAACGCTTTGGCGAATTGATCCGGGTCCCTGCAAACAACTTCGCGAAACTGGTTAAGGTCAGGCAGTTCGGGGAAGCGCTCGCTATAATAGGCAATGCCGAAATCAAGCGTTTGCTTCTGGCACAACTGGAGGCAAAGGCCCTGGGTTGAACGCAACAGGGAACCCACCGTCGTTCGTTCCATGGCGTGAATCTTACGCGACCGACGCCGTCGGAGGAACCATCGTGTGATGGTGGGTGGATCGCTGAAAAGCGCCACCAAGCCTGAAGAGCGCTTCCTCTCCGAATGAGGGGCCCATCAGTTGCAGACCGATGGGAAGCCCCGCCGCGTCAAATCCGCACGGGATGCTGATCGCACAAATCCCCGCGAGATTGGCTGCAATGGTGTAAATGTCCTCAAGGTACATGGTCAAGGGGTCTGCAGACTTTTCTCCCACACAGAATGCCGTGGTCGGCGAAACCGGCGATGCGATGACGTCCACGCGATCAAACGCCTTCACGAAGTCCTGTTGAATGAGCGTGCGGACCTTTAGGGCCTTCAGGTAATAGGCGTCATAATAGCCACTGGAAAGGGCGTAGGTTCCCAGCATGATTCGGCGTTTTGTCTCTGGACCGAAGCCCTCGCCCCGAGAATCACTGTAGAGGTCGTTGATGTCACCCTTTCGATCGGACCGCCGCCCATATCGAACGCCATCAAATCGGGCCAGATTGCTCGACGCTTCGGCCGTGGCGATAAGGTAGTAGCAGGCGATGCCGTATTTCATGTGCGGCAGGTGGATCTCAACAAGTTCCGCGCCTTGTGACTGAAGAACACCGATGGCTGAAAGCACCGAGCCGCGAACCTCCCGATTCAAACCCTCGCCGAAATACTCCGGACTGATGCCGATGCGCATGCCCTCGACAGGTCGCTCGACCGCGGCCACGTAATCGGAAACCGGTTGGTCGGCGCTGGTCGAATCGCGATCATCGTGTCCGGCGATGATCGAGAGCATCAGGGCAGCGTCGGTTACCGTTGTTGTGATCGGTCCGATCTGATCGAGGCTGCTGCCATAGGCCACGAGTCCGTACCTCGATACGCGTCCGTAAGATGGTTTGAGACCCACAACGCCGCAAAGCGCCGCCGGAAGTCGAACCGAACCGCCGGTGTCGCTCCCCAGAGCGGCCGGTACGAGCCTCGCGGCCACGGCGGCGGCTGAACCGCCCGAAGACCCACCCGCGACGCGCGTCAAATCCCATGGGTTGAGGGTCGGCCCGAAGGCACTGTTTTCGGTGCTGCTGCCCATCGCAAACTCGTCGAGGTTGGTTTTTCCGATGATGATGGCGCCGGCGGCTTCCAAACGATTGACGACGTGGGCGTTGTAGCCCGATCTGAAGTTTTCAAGAATCCTGGAACCGCACGTCGTCGCGCCCCATGTCGTGCAGAGATTGTCTTTGACAGCTACGGGAACGCCGGAAAGCGGTTCGAGGGACTTGCCGTCAGCGCGACGGCGATCGATCTCATGCGCGCAAGCCAATGCCCGGTCGCGCGCCACGCTCAAGAAGGCACTAAGCTTTCCGGACGCACGATCGATACGCGCTATCGCGGCTTCGATTTCGCGCGTCGCTGTGGAACGGCCTTCGCGAATGGCTGCGGCAAATTCCATTAAGCCTGCGTATTCGAGCAATCCGAGACCCCTCGCTCTCTAGGTTACGCGCAAGATCGGCTCGCCATCGGCTGAATCGACCTGAACTGTTCGTTTGCCCGACAACACCCCCTCCAGGAGCAACCCGACCGTGTCCGCCCGCCAGCCGCGAAGCAGATCCACATCGCCGTTGCGGCCGGTCACCCGATTGCGTATCAGGTCGCGGATGGACTTCTTCGTTGCAACCAAACCGTAGGCAAGATCGCGCTCAAGGCAATAGCCTCGAAGAACCGCTGTCGCAAGGGCGATGAGCACGGTTTCCCGAGGAGTTTCGATTTCGGCATCGTGACGAATCGGCTTCGATTCCGGCGGAAGCGTTGTCGAATGCTCAACGACCTTACCAAGGGCTTGCACATGTTTGTCGCTCATATTCAATCCGCGCAGGTCGCGGATTTCGGAGAAGGCGCTAAGTTGCAGGCGAGCAATCTCCACGAGCAAGTGGTCTTTGAGGATGACGCGGGCTGGACGGTCCAGTTTCCTGGCCAACTCATCACGCCAGGCCAGCAACTCTCTGGCCGTGGTCACCTGCTTGCCTTTCAGGGCGCTTGCCCCCTTGACGCGACGGAGCTTGTCTTCTTCCTCTCGACTGTAGCACGACTTGTTCTCAAACCGTTCGAACTCTTCTTTCGCCCAAGCCTCGCGACCCAGCTTTTTAAGCTTTTCTCCGATTTTTTTTCGCGCGGCCGGCAAATGACTGACGTCTTCGGCGGCGTAGCGCAGTTGGGCCGCCGTCAGCGGTCGCCGCCGCCAATCCGTCAAAGTCTTGGATTTGTGGAGGCGCACATGCAGCGACGCTTGAACCAGTTTTTGCAAACTGATCGGGTATTCGAATCCGACGAATCCCGCGGCGATCTGCACGTCGAAGACGTTTCGAGGGATGGTGCCAGCATGTTGGACGCATAGGGATAGGTCCTCTTGCCCGGCATGCACGATGGTCTCGACCGCTGGGTCACAGATCAGCTTCCAAATCGGCGACATGTCAAGTTTGAGAAAGGGATCGATCAGCGTCACTTCGCTTTCAGTAGCCAGTTGGATCAGGCAGACCTCCGGTTCGTACCGGTCTTCCATCACGAACTCGGTGTCAAACGCGAATCGACCCTCTTCTCGAGCACGCTCGCAAACCGAGACCAGATCCGCCTGGTTGGTGATGAGCTTGTGTTCAACTGGTTCAGGAGAACGCGGCATGGACCCATTCTAATGGCGAGACGAATGGCCGAACAGCAAGCTCCCCCACCGATGCTTTTTGAACGCGACGCGGCGACAAGACCCCGTTGGCGGATCATTCGACTTCAGGGTAACATTCACGTTCGAGTGAACCAAGGTTGAACAGAAAATGTCCACCCGTTTTCGGAGCCATTGAATACGCCTATGTCTGAAGCACCGCCCCTATCACCGGAATCTCCGGAATCGCCCGATTCACCGGAAAACATCGTCGAACATCGCCTTATCGAGGAGATGCAGGATTCGTACCTCACCTATTCGATGAGCGTCATCATGTCGCGGGCGCTGCCCGATGTACGCGACGGTCTCAAGCCGTCGCAGCGGCGCATCCTCGTGGCGATGAACGACCTCAACCTTGGTCCACGCGCTCAGACCAAAAAGTGCTCCAAGATCAGCGGCGATACGAGCGGCAATTACCATCCTCATGGTGACGCAGTCATTTACCCGACGCTTGTTCGACTGGCCCAGCCGTGGAACATGCGACAGCCGCTCATCGAAGGTCAGGGCAACTTCGGTTCGATTGACGGCGATCCGCCCGCGGCCATGCGTTACACCGAAGCGCGGATGACGCAAGCGACGGTCCATATGCTGGCCGACCTCGAATATGAGACGGTCGATTTCATTCCCAATTACGACAACTCGCGCGAGGAACCGACCGTCTTACCGGGAAAGTTTCCGAACTTGCTGGTCAACGGCGGAACGGGAATCGCGGTTGGCATGGCCACGAACATGCCGCCGCACAACGTGGGCGAGGTCTGTGACGCCCTGCTTGCATTCCTCGACAATCCCGAAATCAGCCTCGCGGATCTGATGCAGAAGATACCGGGTCCGGATTTTCCCACGGGCGGGCAGATATGCGGGCGACGCGGAATTCTGGACGCCTTCAGCACGGGCCGGGGAAGCATCGTGATGCGCGGTCGATGCCATGTCGAGGAAGGCAAGACCGGCCGCAAGACGATCGTTATCGACGAGCTTCCCTACGGCGTGCTGCGCAGCTCGGTCACCGAAAAAATCGCCGCGGCCGTCAAGGGCGGCGACATCAAGGATGTTTCGGCCGTCAACGACGCCTCGGACCGCAAGCACGATGTTCGCATCGAAATCGATTTGAAGAAGGACGCCAACGAAGACGTCATCATCAACCAGCTTTACCAGTACACGCCGCTTCAAACCGGCTTTCACATCATGAACATCGCGCTGGTTGATCGCCAGCCTCAGACGCTGACGCTCAAGCAACTCCTTGGGCTTTTCATCGGTCATCGCAAGGACGTGATTCGGCGCCGGACGCAGTTCCTGTTGCGACGCGCGAAACAGCGCGCCCACCTGCTCGAAGGGTTGATCCTTGCGGTCGGCGATATCGACGCGATCATCGAACTCATCAAGAAGTCTCCCGATCCGAATGCAGCGCGTGCCGGCCTGATGGCTCGACCGCTGCGGCTGATCGAACACGCCACGCTTCACAAGCTGCTCCCAGCCGCGTTCGTCAATCGGTTTTCCAAGAACGACCAGCGGCTCACGGCGGTTCAAGCCAATGCGATTCTGGCGATGCAATTGCAGAAGCTGACCGGTCTGGAGATCGAAAAACTCGCCTCCGAATACGCGAGCCTCGTAGAGGAAATCGAGGGCTACGAAGAACTGCTGCGCGATGAACGCCTGCTGCTCGACGTGATTCGTGAGGACATTCATGAGGTTAAGGAGGCCTTTAAGAACAAACGAAAGACCGAGATCGTCGAGGCCGTCGGCGAGTTCAAGATGGAAGAGCTCATTCCCGACGAACCGGTTGTCGTCACGATTTCCCGTGAGGGATACATCAAGCGGACCGACGTTGAAGAGTACCGCAAGCAGGGTCGCGGCGGCAAAGGCGTTCGCGGCAGCGCGGCCAAGGAGGGCGACTTCCTTGAGCACCTGTTCGCTGCCTCCACGCACGATTACTTACTCGTATTTACGGATCGCGGGCGGGTCTATTGGCTTCGCGTCTACGACATCCCCGTGATGAGCCGCACGTCGCGAGGTCGTTCGATCGCCAACATCCTTCAAATGCAGGAGAATGAATCACACCGTGCGATCCTGCCCGTCAAGGAGTTTGAGGAATCGTTTGTCTTCTTCGCCACGGCCAAAGGTACCGTCAAGAAGACACCGATCAGCGCCTACAGTCGGCCTCGCCCCAGCGGCATTATTGCCATTTCTCTCGACGCCGACGACACGCTGATCAATGTGGTCCGCACGACCGGCGACAACGAAATCGCGCTCGGTTCGCGCGATGGAATGGCCATCCGTTTTCATGAGAACGACGTCCGCGCGATGGGCCGGAGCGCTCGCGGCGTTCGCGGCATGAATCTCGCGACCGATGATTCGGTGGTGGCGCTGGTTGCCATCGATTCGGGAATGTCCGTGCTGACGGTTTGCGAAAACGGTTATGGCAAGCGCACGAGTATCGACGAATACCGCAAGACGCGGCGAGGCGGCAAGGGCGTCATCAATATCAAGACGTCCGATCGCAACGGCAGTGTCGTCACTATTCTAGCGGTGGTGGACGACGACGAACTCATGCTGATCACTGCCGCCGGAATGATGTTGCGGACGGACCTTTCGGCCGTTCGGGAGATTGGTCGCAACACACAGGGCGTGCGCCTGATCAAGCTTGACGAGGGCGACAAGGTTGTGGCCGCTACGAAGATCGCGCGCGAAGACGAAAACGAAGCAACCGGATCCGAGCCGGCCGGTGATAACGAAATGATGCCGGAAAAGTCGTAGCTCCGTGCATCAGTCGGCGGGTCGTCGTGACGCGCCGTTTAACCTTTCGTGGCTTTGTTCAGCAATTGAATCAGTCTCTCACACGTCCGAAGCGTCGCTCCTTGATTGGCAAGTACGACTTCCCGCGCGCGATTCCCCATCGCGGTCGCGAGTTGCCGATCGGCAAGGATGTCGCGAACCACTGAAGCCAGTGAATGCGAAGAGTCTACTTCGCGGAGAGCGTCCTTTTCTCGGAGCTTTCGAACCGGCTGGTCAAAATTGTTCATGTGCGGTCCCACAATGATCGGCTTGGCCAGTCCGGCGACTTCCATCGGATCGCTTCCTCCCATGGGAACGAGGCTTCGGCCGACGAACACAATCGTGGCAAGCGAATAGAACTTGCGAAGTTCCCCCATGGTATCGCCGAGGATGACCGATCCGGTCGTCCATGTCGCCGGCGTTTCTCCGTCAGGGCATCGGCTACGTCGAATGCATGTATACCCCGCGTGCTCGATCAACTTCGCGACGTCATCAAACCGCTCCGGCTTGCGCGGAATGATCGCCAATCGAGGGTGTTCACTGCCCGGTTTGAGCGAATTGCATTCGAGAATCAAGCGAAATGCGTCGAGAATGACCGATTCTTCGCCAGGACCGGTGCTGCCGCAAACCCAGAGAGCCTTCAAGACGTCAAGCCCCAATGCAGCCGCCAATTCGTCCGAGCCGTCAACTCGATTTCCAATCAGCGTCGTATCCCATTTAAGCGACGATGTGACTTCCACGCTCTTCGGATTCACTCCCAGCCTCCGAAACCGGGAGGCGATCTCTTCGTCTTGCGCTCCCACCCAGGTCAGCCTTTCGAACATGCTTCGCGCCGCAAACCGCACCCGTGCGAGCCGTCGCGCGCTTCTATCGGTCAGACGTCCATTGACGACCACCACCGGGATGTCATGTTGTTCCGCCAAACGGACCAGGTTCGGCCAGACCTCCAGTTCAACCAGCACGATCATTGACGGTCGAATGCGGTTCAAAGCCCGCTCAACGGCCCTACTGAAATCGAGAGGAAATCGAAAGACGTATTCCAAGCCATAGAGCTGAACGCCCCGCGCGAACCCCGTGTCCGTCGTGGAGGAGAATACCAGATCAAGGTCGGGGCACTGTTCGCGCAGGGCAGCGACCAGCCTTGGCGTAGCGTTCATCTCCCCCAGCGAAACTGCATGAACCCAGATTCGACGCCGCGACGAATCAAACTTCGGAACATGCCCGAAACGCTGGCGCCAGCCTCGACGGTTTTTGCCCTTGAATACAGCTTGATAAATGGCGACCGGTAGATACATCAGGCCGACCAGCAAATATACCGCGTCCGTAAGCCATCGCATGGTCCGGCATCGTAGAATCGACCGGGAATTGGAGCAAACTCCGGTCCATTACCATCGCCATGCGAATCCGACGCCGGCAAAAAAGTCGTCGGCTTCCTCGTTGAGTCCGGCCCCGACCCGGCCGTCGATTTGAAAATTGTCCGACACAAGATAGGTCAGACCGCCGTTGACGCTGTGTGCGCAATCGGCGTCCTCAGAGTTGGGATAAAATCCGAAGTACTCAACATAGGTTCCCCACCGCTCAGAGAGTGCAACGGCCAGACTCAACGATGCCGCCGATTGAAAAAAACGGCCATCCCCTTCGGTCGGCCAAAGAAAGTTTATGTTGCCCGCCAGCGCCATTCGCTCGCTTAGATCATAAGCCCACAAAAGCTTTACCGCCGGATCGGTGTCGCCAGAGCCGAAGCCGACGCTGCCCGATTGAGCCGTGAGCTCCACGATCACGCCGAAATTTGGCACCCAGCCCTTCTGCTCTACGAACTTGTACTTGAAGCCCACGCTGATGTCGTTTGCACCTTGCGACCAATCCTCAACAATGACGCGATCGCCGTCATCATCCTCCGTTTCATATCGCTCCTCGGTCCACGCGTAGCCAGACCAACCCAGCCTCAATTCGAGACGGTCTACCAAGCCAATTCGAACCAGAAGTTCGGGTGCCCCGTGGTCGCGGGTTCGTCGATCCCCTTCCCGGTCATACGTATACGTATAGCCCGCCTCAAGCTGCAAATGCCCGCGGGGCACTGCGTCGGTGCTTTCTGTGAAATCGGGACGATCCGTCACAATCGAATCGTCCAGATCCGCGGCGCCAAGTCCGAAGAGTGACGAGAATCCGGCCTCTTGGCGCGACTCGCGCCTTTGCTCCGTTGACTCCGCACTCACTTTAGAAAGGAAACCGCCGGTCAGCAGAATCAGAAAGGCGGTCATATGCCCGATCTGTTTTCCGCCGCCGAAAACCGACTCATTATCGCAACGCATAACTCTGCATCCTAATCACTAAAATTGTCTAGACTAACTCATAATTATGGCACTTTTAACTCCAATTTCAATAATAGCAAGTCCTTCCGTGAAGTCCTTTGGGTTTCGAGTTTTCCGCGGATCGACGGTAGAGTCATGGAGATGACGAAAACCAGCGCCAAGTTTGTGCTCCCCTATCTGACCGCCGAGGTCCGGGGAGTCGGGGGGGCGATCAAGCAGTTCGACGAAGACTTCGTCGTTGAGGAAATACCTCGCTACCAGCCCAACGGCACCGGAACACACGTTTACTTTTTCATCGAGAAGCGTGGCCTGCCCACGCTCGCCGCGATTCAGCACATCGCCCGCGCGCTGGGTCGCCAGCCGCGCGACATCGGCTACGCGGGCATGAAGGACGCTCATGGCGTCACGCGTCAGATGCTCAGCGTCGAGCACATCGACCCTTCTCGTGTCGAGTCACTGTCCCTTGCACGCATCAAGGTGCTTTGGATCAGCAGACATGCGAACAAATTGAAGCTCGGTCACCTCGCCGGCAACCGATTCGACATCAAAGTACGCGAAACGATGGACGCTCCACTGGCGGCGGCTTCCGCCATCGTGAAAACGCTCGAACGACGCGGCGTACCCAACTACTTCGGACCACAACGATTCGGGGCGCGCGGCGACAATGCCCTGATCGGTGCGGCCGTCCTACGAGACGACTATGACGAGGCCATCGGTCTGATGCTCGGACGGCCCGGCCCGCTGGACCGAGGCGACGCGTTGAAGGCGCGCGAACTGTTTGAGCGCGGCGATTATGGTGCTGCTGCCGACGCCTGGCCGCGAGGAACGTTTTCCCAGCAATCCCGCATGTGTCGCGCCATGCTCAACAACGGCGGCAACACAAGAAAAACCTGGAAGGCCGTCGATCATACACTACGCAAGTTGTATCTCTCGGCTTTTCAAAGTGAGTTGTTCAACCAGGTACTTGCCCGTCGCATTGAATCGAACCTGTTTGATCGGCTGTTGGTTGGAGATATCGCCTATAAGCACGCCAATGGGGCGTGCTTTCTAGTCGAGGACGCCGAAGTCGAACAGGCTCGTTGCGAGTCGCTCGATATTTCGCCGACCGGTCCGTTGTTTGGACGCCGGATGACCGAAGCAACGGGCGAACCGGGGACGGTGGAAGAAGAGATTTTCGTGTCGTCGGGACTCGATCGAGATTCACTGGCGGGTCGCGACAGCGGCCGATTGGACGGATCCCGACGTCCCATGCGCGTTCCGGTCGGCCACGCCGAAGTAGCGGCGAATGAGGACCAGCGCGGGCCCTATTTACGGCTGCAATTTTCACTTCCGGCGGGCGCGTACGCTACCAGCGTATTGCGAGAAGTCTGCAAGGCGGATTGAGCGTAGATGCGTTCCAACCCACCGGACCTATCGCTCAATCAATCCGGAAGGGTTTGTCGAAAAGGGCGTTTGCCTGAGGACCGCCATCAAAACGAAGAATACGCAAGGTGTCGGAACCGGATCGCACGGTTCTTACGTTGCTTGGCTCAGGAACGCTGACGGCGTATTGAGTGGGCACGGTTGTCAATCGACTGCTGCGGCCGGCTGACGCGTACGCTTTCCGAGATCGATAGATGTGTGCTTCGTCGACCAATCGTGCCGAAAGCACCGCATTGAGCAGAGTTGGGCCGCCCTCAACAAGGAGGTTCGTGGCGTCCTGAAAAACGTCTGAATGAAGCACGTCCATCAAAGGAAGCCGACCTCGCCGCAAACGGAATCCGATCACATCGACTCCATGTTCTTTCAGTTGACCGGCCTTGCGGCTCCGTGCCGCCGTCACAGAGGTGAAGACAACCGTTGCAAACCGATCCGCCGATCGAACGAGTTGACAGGTCCGGGGAACCCGTAAACGTGAATCCAGTACGACGCGCATGGCCACGCGGCGCATGGGAACGTCTCGCGCCGTTAGCATTGGATCGTCGGCCAAGATCGTGTTCACGCCCACTATGATGGCATCAACGCGTGCCCGCAGACGGTGTACACGACGGCGCGACGCGGGGCACGAAATCCACTTTGATTTGCCAGGAGGAGATACCAGGGATCCGTCGGCCGTCTCGGCCCATTTGGCGATAACATAGGGCCGATGGCACCGGCACCGCGTTGCGAACGGCGCCAGCAATCTTCGAGCCCGGTCCTTCAGTATTCCCACGTCCACACGCAAACCGGCGCGCCTCAAGGCGCGAATGCCTTTTCCGCTGACGAGCGGATTTGGGTCTATGAATGGAATGACAACGCGGGAGATTCCGGCCGCGATCAACGCCTGCGTACATGGCGGCGTTTTTCCGAAATGATGGCAAGGTTCGAGGGTCACGTAGGCGGTTGCGCCGCGCGGCGCGGCGGAGCAGGCCTGCAAAGCTTCAATCTCCGCGTGATTGCCTCCGAATCGGCGATGCCACCCCTCACCCAGAATGCGCTCACCGGCTGCGATTACACAACCCACCATTGGATTGGGTTCCACAAGGCCCTCGCCGCGGCGGGCCAGCGAAAGGGCTCGCTCGACCATTTGAACATCGTGCGTTAACTCCGGTTGCATGACTTGTACGGACAAACGCCGGATCCTAGATGAGTCCGACACCTGAGTTACCCCGGCGGGACCGATTCCGTTCGACGTTCAAACAGACTTGTGAGCAACAACAAAATGACACCGCAAACGAGCGCTGCATCGGCAACATTGAAAATCCAGGGCCAGACTTCTCGTTGTGCGAGGCTGGAAAAAGACGCCGGAAAACGAGGAACAAACTTGATGAAGTCACGAACCACGCCTTGATGTCGGATTTCAACCTCTGACCGTCTGAAGACTTGCGGGTGCGTTCCCTCCGGCCAATCGCCGATTCGAATCGAATCGTCTGATTCGTCAACGATTCGACCAATGACGGACATGGTTCTTCCCAGTTTGGCGTCTTGGACGCGAACGACATCGGCCTTCATGAAGGCGCGATCATACATATTGCCCACGGCACCCGAAAGAACCATCGCCAATGCAACGTGCAACAATCGTTGGTTTGCCGAGCTATTGACAAACAGGTACAGGACAAACCCAAGGGCAAACATGGACGCAAGAATAAAAGCGCTTGCGTATCCCGAAAATGACCCGAATACCGCCCCGTCGTTCAATGATCGCCGGAAATCAAGCAGGCCGGGAACAATCGACCGAACTTCGTCCGGGGCCAGATTCTGGAAGACCCACGACTTGGACCATAAATCCAAGAACAGCAGCATGGCTGCTGGAATCCAGAATCGCAAATGGGAATTGCGATCGAATCGCGCTGACGCGGTTGGCACCGCCTGAGCCGCAACGTGAGGAGAATTGCTTGGTGACATGTGGGGCATCCGCGTCAGGGTGCGCGCCCCTCCTCGCGAAGTCGGGCATATTCAATGCAGTATTTCGCCCAGGGTTTGGCACGTAGCCGCTCTCGGGAAATGGGTGCATCCGTGGCCATGCATATTCCGTACGTCCGATCTTCGATGCGCGTCAGGGCTTGGTCGATTTCTCGCACCACGGCCTGCTCGTTGGCGATCAACCCCAGCGTAAAATCCTGTTCCCATGTGTCGCTGCCGAGATCGGCCATGTGGATCGGCATGGTGGACTGTTCCCCCGCACCCGACTCGTTACGACTTAACGCCTCTGACGTCAGGTGTTCCACATCGCCGGCGAGTTCGGCGCGTTTTTGCAGCAGAATCGCCTTGAACTCCTTTAGTTCTTTGGCGGTAAGAAATGTACGAACAACGCGATTGGATCGCTCGGACGACGGATTTGGCGCTTGTGAAAGCAGGGAATGCGATCCGTCGCCAACCTCTTTTTTGATAGACCCATTGCGATTCGCCGCCGCAGCCGCATCGACAGCAGTTTGCTTGTGCTGTGATGCCCGGACTTTGGACTTTTTTGATCCACGGGCGATCGACTTGCCTTTTCGGTGATTCGCCGGCAAAGCGGGCTTCTTGCGCGAAGGCGACGTCGTGCTTTTCTTTTTCGTACCAGATTTGGACTTGGTCTGTTTCTTCTTTTGCGCGGCGTTCCATTGGGAAGACGCCTTGCCTTTTGTCGATGAGACCGTGGCAGTTTTTTTCGTTTTAGGTCGTTTTTTCACGATGATAACCGACCGCCTCGAGCGCTTCGGTAATGTCCCGGCCCGATCAAACCAAGAGTTTCATAATTCGAGCCCCGCAGTATACTGCCACAAGAGTAATCCGTCAAGGTGATCGCGCATTCGAAGAAGAGTGCTGAAAAAGCACCTCAACCAGGACCTGATCTTTGGCCGCTCGCCGCAATTGAAATAGCACCGTGCCATCCGGCGAAACCGCGACTGGAGTGTGAATCAAGTGCCCCGCATAAACCCAGGAGCGAACGCCCTGTCCACCGGTGATTTGAAACGCGGGAGAAAATGTCGCTCGCTCACGGGCATCAACCGTCAGGCGAACACGATTCAGTTCTGTTCCAATCAGGTAGGTGCCACTCGCAGGGTCAAACCCGTCACTCCGCAATAACCCATGATCCGCCTTGGCCCGCCGTCCAATGTCCAGACGCACCGATCCAGTTTGCGAGTAATCGACGGCTCGCTGTGCAGCCTGTGTTTCGTCCAGTTCGGCGAAGCCACCCACGACAACCTGACAAGCCCATCGCCGCACCGAAGCGCGCGGGCTATTTTCAGTGTATACAAAAGAACTGCGCCGGTTCTGTTCATCAGGCAGCTCAACGAGTTCTGTTGAGTTTTCGGTCGGGTAAGGAATGAATAGCAGGCTGGATTCCGCGCCCGGTACTCTCGCCAGACCGAACACCGGAAGTCGATCTCCACTTCCAGAATCTGCTGCTTCCCGGTGACCGATCATGGTGCTTACATGTTCCTGAGCACCGGCCGCAAACGTAAGGGCAAGACCGACCTTCGGGGGCGACCAGGATTCAGTTTCGGTCGTCGCTTCAACGCCGACAAAAATCTGGCCTGTTGGATAAACCGTGTACACCCATCGATGGAACGGTCGACGATCCGGGGTGTCGCTCGGCCTGTCCAAGAACCGCCATTCCGTTTCAATCACCACGCGCACGGCACTCATTTCGACAATACGCTGCCGCGCCGAGACGGATCGCCCCAACGGTGAAAAATCACCCATCTTCTGGGCTTCGTCCAAGACTACCGGGCTTGGTCCCATCGTCGTGCCTCGAACAAGATTTCGAAGCCTGTACGGATCGACGGACGTATTGAACAGCCCGGTGATCTGCCCATTGGAGAACGCAAATTCAAAGCGGCCACCGGCCCCCACGTTCCAACGCCGACCCGCCTGCTGCACATAAAGCAGGCCTTCCTTGTTGGTAGAATCGCCGTGGAGATCAACGCGGTTCCCCGCCAGAAGTATGTCGTCAAATCGAATCGGCAGCGGCTTATTGACGCCCGATACGGACAGGCGAATCTCGCGAACGTCATCGAGCGGAATGTTCTCCCCGGCTTCGGCAAGGTCGAGTCGAACGAGATTCCATCCGCGGGTCAGCGGCGTCGATGAATAAGCGTACATCCGCGACGTGGGCGCGCCCGATCCGATCCCAACCTCCAAGGACAATTCGTCCTGAGGGGCATGAACAGAGACCATCAACAGATCGTATGGTCGCCAGTCACGCTTCAGATACGACTGCGATTCGGGAGCGTTGGCAATGACAATTGCATCGCCGGCAGATCCCATCGTTGCAAGAAGGCAGTTGGTTCCCGTCTCCTTCTTTCCTTTTTTCCTGTCGAGAACGAATTCGCTGTCTTGGGACGTCGCGGAAAGCGAAAAGAGCGCCAATTGAGCGGGATCCTCGAAATCAGCCAGGATGAGCAAGCGGCCTCGTTCAATCTCCTTGTAGGCCTGTAGGATCCGATCGGCCTGGGTCGGCGCCGCCGGGACATGAGGGCTTGTGGATGCGCACGCCGTCATGAGGAAAGGCAGGATCATGAGCGATCCACGAGCAATTCGCGTATAGGCAAGTGCGACGACGCGCTCTTGAACATGATCAAAACCCGTTAAGCTCGACATGCCGAGAAGATTATTCTACGGGTTGGTGATTCGCAACGGGCAATGGCGAGTTTGAATCGTCGTTTTGCGGTTTACCTTGAACGCGATTTGTAGTAGGCTTTTTCAGGAAAACACGCTTTGGGGTCAGTGCCCAATCGGGGCGCGTCCGATGCTTCGATTCCTGGTCCGCTCGATGATGCTCTTGTGGCCTGAGTGAAACATCGTTTCTTGCACCGAAGCGACATTCCGCCAGTGCCAGTCGACGCATGACGATTGTCGAATCCTGTTTGCTTGGCTCGGAAGTCGTTGCATGATCAGCAGCGAAGAGCTTGAAAAGCTGGCGGACGACGCCTACACCGATCGACGCATCGGCGGCCGGCTCTATTGCGGAAACTGCGGTTATTGCCTTCGGACGCTGCCCTACATTTATCAATGCCCGGAATGCGGCCAGGAATACAATGCGCGTCCTCTGAGCATGAAGGGGATCTTCTTTCCGTTTCAGGCAACGCTGCCAATCAGGGATGCACTTGCGACGCTCCTCTGGGGTTTCGGAGCTCTGTTTTTTTTCATGCGCGGCCTGAGACCAACGGACGTTTATTATGTGCTGTTTGGAAGCGGAGCCTTCATCCTTGCTCTGGTGCATCTTCGCCTGTCCTGGATTCGATTCTTCGCGATGCTTCGATCCCGCGAAATCGAGAAGCGAATTCGCATCAGCGAAAATGAAGAGGCGTCGTGAGTCGACGATCCGGCGATCGGAGTAGATCACGGAAAACCAAACATGGCGGTTCAATTCATCATCGGGCGAGCGGGAAGCGGCAAGACGTATCATTGCCTTGCGGCCATTCGGGACCGTCTTCGCGTCGATCCCCTGAATGGACCCAGGTTGATCTTTCTCGTGCCCGAGCAGGCCAGCCATCAAATGGAACGGGCCATCCTGCTGCCGGATGCAAATCATGACGGAGAGATGATCCTGGCGTCGCATCGTGCGGAGGTGCTGTCCTTTCAGCGGCTGGCGGCGCGCGTTCTTGAGTCTGGCAACGCCTTGACCGAGACGGTCCTCTCCGAGTCGGCGCGAGTGATGGTGCTTCGGCACATTGTTTCGCGGCTGTCGCCGCGTCTGAAGTATTACCGCCGCACCGAGCGTCTGGGCGGTTTCTGCGAGCAACTCGCAAAAACGATTACGGAGCTGATTCAGGAAAACCTCTCTCCAGATGATTTGACATTAATATGCGGCGTTTCAGTCAGCACCCCACGCACAACGCACCACGATGACACAGCGCGCTTCCTGAAGCTCAACGATTTGCGCATGATCTACGCGAGCTATCTCGATTACCTTGGGTCGGACCGACTTGATTCGTCGCAACTCCTGGAATTGGCGCGAGCTCGCTTTTCGCGGTGCGACTGGTTACTCGGCGCGGAGCTTTGGGTCGACGGGTTTGCGTCGCTGAGCGGTCAGGAGGCGACCACGCTGACCGAATTGGCTCGATTGTGCTCGCACGTTCACATGGCGGTCCTGCTCGATCCGACAGCTACCGCGAATCATGCCGACACAACGGGCGACCGACTTTTTGGACGTACGTCGCGAACTCTCCAGCAACTTCGAAAGCAGTTTCGTGAGGCCGGGATTCAGGAAGTTGAGCCTCTCGTTTTGACTGCAACTTCGGTTGGCCGGTTTGCCACCCAGCCCTCGCTCGCGCAACTCGAACGGCATTGGTTTCTAGATTACGCGCGAGGCAAAGAGGAGAATGGCCGCAACACCGAGTCCGAATCACCGAAAGGCATTTCGCTCGTTGAGCTGTCGTCGCGCCGCATGGAGGTGGACTACGCGGTTTCGCGAGTTTGCGAATGGACTCGATGTACAACGCCAAAATACCGCCTCCGGGAAGTGGCCCTCATCGTGCGCGATCTTGAACCCTATCAGGACCTCATTCGAGCCGCCCTGGATGCAAGCAACATTCCCTACTTTCTCGACACGCGACGATCGATCGGCCATCATCCATTGGTTGAGTTTGTTCGTGGCAGTCTGGCGGCGGCCGCTGGTTCGATGAAACTCGAAACCGCCCGGCAACTGCTCAAGACCACCTTGCTTCCACTGAATCTGAATCTGGCGGATGAAACCGAGAATTTTCTAATCGCGCGAGGCATCGACGGCTGGCGTGCATGGACGGACGGAGATTGGGCACCGCGACGTCCCACGGCACTAGACGAACAGAGCCGCAATTCACCGGACGAGCGCGACAGGATTGATCGCGTGAACGAGGCAAGGCGCCTTGTCACGCTTCAGCTACAGGAATGGATGAATTTCGCCGCGGGTTCGTCGGAGCGCACGGGACGGCAGTGGACGAATGCCCTTCGGGGATTGCTTGATCGCGCTTCCGTCGCGGCACAGGTCCGCCGATGGTCCGAAGAGGCCGACGAACGGGGACAACTCGACCGCGCCGAAGAGCACCGACAGATCTGGACAGCGCTCGTCGAGCTTCTCGATGACTTGGAATCCGCCCTTGGGAGTCAGGAGCTAGGGCTATCAGAGGTCGCCGAGATTCTGGAGGCCGGCCTTTCCAGCATCACGCTGGGTCTTGCGCCGCAGACGGTGGACCAACTCCATGTCGGCTCGATTGAGCGAAGTCGACACCCACACCTGAGGGCCGCGATCGTGCTGGGCTGGAATGAGGGCGTCTTTCCTGCGGAAATGACGGAAAACGCGATTCTCAACGACGACGACAGAGATGCGTTGGAGGCCGCGGAGGCTCGCATCGGTGCATCTTCCCGCCGCCGAGTCCGTGATGAGGCGATGCTTGCCTACGTCGCGCTGACCCGAGCCTCCGAAGAGTTGGTCGTCACGTATAGCCGTGCGGAAGCCGGCAAGTCGATGCGACCATCGCCGTACGTGCAACAGATTCCGTCGGCGCTGCCCGGTCTCGAATTGACAGTAGTCGAGGATCCGACGCGGGCTCGCATGATGTGGGACATTCAGACTCTGCCGGAGGCGGGTCGGCGGATCGCATCGGAGCTTTCGACGCGCCCCCCTCCGGACCTCGACCGAACTGCCGTTCGAAGACGATGGAATGAGCTTTATTTCGCAATCAAGGGGGAGCTTTCGGGGGACAATGCGTTGCGGGCAAGTTTGGCATCTCTGGATGGTCCAGCAGTTGAACTGGTGTCTTCTGCGACGATGCGGCGCCTCTATCCCGAAACCCTTCAGACGAGCGTATCCCACCTAGAGACCTTTGCAGCCTGTCCGTTCAAATACCTTGCGGAACACGCCCTTCGCCTCAAAAAAAGAGAGCAAGCCCGAATCGAGGGCGTGGAAGTCGGAACCGTTCATCACGCGGTCTTGGAGGCATTCACCCGAACGATGGTCAGTCGCAATTCGAGTTTTTCGGAGCTTTCGGAAGAGGATGTCTTGAATCGGCTTCGCGAAAGCTGCTCGTGCATCCGAGAGCGGCTCCCGGATTTCAATGAGCACGAGTCCCCGAGGAACGCCTACATGCTCCGCCGTGCCGCCGGGCGATTGGCGGGCGTTCTCCTGGCGCAACGAATTTCCAGTGCTTGCGGGAACGCTCGCCCGCGCGGAAGCGAAGTGTCTTTCGGCATGGGCAACGACGCGGACATGCCCGCCCTGGAGATTTCGACGCCGAAAGGTCGGCGTGTGCTTCTTCGAGGAGTGATCGATCGGTTGGATGTCGTGGATACGGCAGACGCCTTGTTGGGAATCGTCGTGGACTACAAGGATACGCCGCACAAGAGGCTGGAGTTGTCCCGAGTTTTTTACGGGTTGGCACTGCAACTTTCTGCGTACTTGCTTGTGGTGGCGGAACATGGCGATGCCATTGCCGGTCGGAAGATTCGCCCAATCGGAACGTTTTATCAGAGCCTCGCGCCGCGATACGATCGGATTGATCACCCGTCGATGATCAATGCCCGCAGATCGGTTCGTCGCGGGATCGACCGCCCCCGTGGACTCATCAACGCGGCCGAACTCGATGCGTTGGGCGTCATGGGTGACGATGAAACCACCGGAATGTCACCTCATTACGCCGTTTATCTGAAAAAAGATAAGACGCCAGGTCGAATGGACCAGTCGGACATCGCGGATGCAGGTGCTTTCCACGCCTTGTTGGACACTGTGCGGGTTCGCCTCGGTGAACTCGCCGACGAGGTGCTTTCCGGCACGGTAGCCATACGACCCTACCGGCTCGGCGCGGAATCACCGTGCAGTTGGTGCAACATGCTCCCGGCCTGCCGTTTCGAGTGGGGACTCAACAACGTGCGTTTTCTTGAGCCATTGAGGCGCACGGAAGTGATGCGACTCTTAACCGACCGACCCGCTCTCGGAAAAACGAAGGATTAGAATCGACGTCTCATGGGCTTCCTGATGGACCGCATTTCGGTGGTTTCGACGTGCGTCGTTGAATTGGCGATCCGGAGGCTCCCCGAATTCGAAGGCGACCTTGATCGTGAGATCGTGATCCTGCTGGATGGAGTCGGCGGGTTTCAGTTCGTTCCCTTGTTGGCGCGGAAGGTCATTCGAGAGCAAGGGCTGCCGATCGGGTCTACCTGGTTTCGCTGGCAGGTGCCGGTACCGGGGATGATCCTGTTCGATCTCATGTTGCATCGGCGGAATCGGCTTATGGCCGCGAAACTCGCCCGCAAGATGCTTCAGCTTCACCGAAGTCACGTTAACGCAAGACTTCACCTGATTGCCTTTAGCGGGGGGACGGGAATCGCCGCCTTTGCCCTCGAACAACTGCGGGGTCGCGTGCCGATCGAAACCTTGATCCTCGCTTGTCCGGCCTTGTCGCCGACGTACAATCTCGGTCCGACCATGCGAGGCGTACAACGAGCCTACGCGCTGATCAGCCACCGCGATCGATGGATGATTGGACTCGGCACGAGACTTTTCGGTACGATGGATCGGCAGTTCACGCGATCCGCGGGCATGGTGGGATTTATGCGTCCTGCCGGGCTTTCGGCGATCGACAAGGAAGGCTTCGACCGAGTGTCGGAAATCCACTGGGGGCCGGACCTGAAGAAGGAAGGGCACGCCGGAGGCCACACAGGATGGGCCCACGTTCCATTCCTTCGTCGTCATTTGGGACCGATGCTGGCGGGGTGTCCCCTTTTGCCGACTCGCCCGGTTCGATAGGGTGGCCGTCTCCGCGCACATGGCAAGCGACCCGCTACAACTTCCGATACTCCCGTTGGAAGTGTAGAATGATTGCGGTATCAACCGAAGGAGGAACAATAATGTCGAATGCGCGAACAATTTGGAAGTATTTACTGACGGCGGCCGCTTTGGTCGGTCTGAATTCGGTTGCCGTTCCGACGGCCGGCGCGGATGATGCCGCTAAGAAATCCTCCACCGCAAGCCTGGCCTTGGGCGGCTATTGTCCAGTTTCCTATCACACGGCGGAGAAGGCGATCAAAGGTGATCCCGCTCATGCGGTTACTTATCAGGGTCTGGATTATCATTGCGCCAATGCCGACGCCAAGAAACTCTTCGAAGCCAACCCGGAGAAGTACGTACCGCAGTACGGCGGGCTTTGCACGACGGCCTTGGGCGGCAGCTACGGAAACCGACTCCCCTCCGATCCGGAAGTATTCTATGTGCGAAATGGCAAGTTGTACCTTTTTTCATCTCTGCGCGCGAGAAACGCATTTGACCGGTGGCCGGACCAATACATTGAAAAGGCCGACGGGCTTTACGCCATGCCGTCGATGCAGGGATTCTGCGTTGCCTCGTATCAATTGACCGGGAAAGCGGAAAAGGGTGATGACAAGTTCCGCCGAGTGCATCGCGGGTTAGTGTATCACTTCGCGAATGCCGAGGCCGCGGCCGCGTTCGAGAAAAACCCCGATAAGTACATTCCTAAATACGATGGGTTCTGTGCCGAAGGTGTGTCGCGCGGCAAGGAATACCCTGGCGATCCCGCGACGTTTGAAGTAATCGACGGGGCAACCTATCTCTTCTTTGATGACGCTGCGAAGAAGTCCTTCGCCGCCAATGCGAAGGAATTAATCGAAAAAGCCGGTTCGCAATGGGAAGCGATGAAGAAGGCCAAAGCTGAGGACGTCACTGCGAATGTTCGCACGGGGCCGGCCAACCCTGCCACTCCAGCGCCCGCGCATCCCGAATCACCGGCAGAAAAGAAACCGTGAATCGTCGCGATGGTCAAAGAAGGATGAGCGCTGTCACGGCCTCATCCGTTCCAGGTCTCGCGGGATCGCAACCCGAGGCGGACGATACGCTGCAAAAGCCCTTCGTAGTCGATTCCCAGAGCATTGGCTGATTCGGCGAAGTCTTCGCCATAGGCAAGCTGCGGATTCGGATTAGACTCCAAAAGATAAGCGTGCCCTTCCGGCGTCACGCGAAGGTCCATTCGTGCATACCCCGTTTGGCCGAGGGCTCGGTAAATGCGCTTGCAGAGACTAGGCAACGCCTTTTCGGCACCGGCCGGCAAATCAACCGCCGCCTGCGTGGAAATGCCGGTGCGCGCCTGATAGTCGTAGTCCCATTTCATCTTTTCGGTAACGATTCGAGGTGCGCCTTCGGCGAGATTGGCGAAGTGAATCTCCCAAATCGGAAGCATTTGAAGCCGCTGATTGCCGAGTACGCCTACATAAAGCTCGCGCCCTTCGATGTATTGTTCCACGATCGCGTCCGTGGCAAGCTGTTCATGAACGAAAGCAACGCGGTCCACCAGTTTTTGTTCGTCATTTACAACAGAGGCTTGAGCGATCCCAACCGAGCCGTGCGAAGTCGCCGATTTGACGATCGCGGGATAGGGAACTTTGGACGGCAGGCGCATTTTCTTTCCGCACGGTACGACCACGAACTCCGGCGCGCGAATACGGTGATACCGCAGTATTTTCTTGGTCAGCGCCTTGTTGCAGGAGACCATCATCCCGCGTGGGTTGCAACCGGTATACGGCTGGCCGGCCAATTCAAGATATCCCAATACAAACGGCACATGAGTATCGATTCCGGCGAATTCCTCCAGCAAGTTAAAAACAACGTCGGGTTTGAAATCTCGCAGCGTCGTTCGGATAGGAGCCAGGTCGTCGCCGACGCCAAGAGGATGAACTTCGTGCCCGAGATTCCGCAGTCCCGTGGTCACGTCAAATTCGGTCTTGAACGGAGCGACCTGCTTTTCATCGAGCCCTTCGATCGAATCCGGAGGGACGAATCGCTCATGCATCAGGACTGAGATTCGCAGCTTCTTCATAGGGCGAGCCGGTGATATCCGGCATGCAGATAGTTCATCGTCTGAACGCACAAGAGAATGGTTGCTTCGAGTTTGGTCTGGTCCTCCGGACGATCGACACGAAGCTTGAGTTCGTCACAGCGAGCGACCATCTCCCTAAGCACTTGATCGATAGTATATTGATGTTCCCCGGTCCACCGAGCAACCAGCCGGCCGAGCTCGCGGCGGATTCTTCGTAGGAACCGACCGGCCTCCTCGCCATCGGGCTTCTCCGCCGCATCAGCAAACAACCGACGCAAGTCGCGATCGTAAAAATCGGGATATGCTTCGCCATACACCGCTCGTTTTTGTTCGTAGTATTCCGCCAGCGTAATCTCCAGTCGATGCATCGGTTCGGGCTTGGCACGGGAGCGCACCGTCGGCTTGGTTCCCGCGATTTCGTTCATGAGACCATCCACGTATTCGAGCTTGCCCAGCGCGGGCCAGCCCGCGTAGCGCTTTCGCCATTTGGAATTGGGCGTCAGCCACACCGCAAACGTCTCGGCGAAGTCCTCGGCCGGATGACTCTGCGCATACCAGTTGTCCAGATGCAGTACGAATCGCTTGCTGTACGGCTTGGGCTGATAAAACCGGGGGTACTTTTGTGAATAACGACCGAAGAGCTTTCGCCAGTCCTTTCGATCGTGCAGGCGGTATGCGTTATCAATGGCATGACCGATTTCGTGCCGTAGAATACGGAGGCACCATTCAGACGTCGCACCCTCCGCCTCCAGCATCATCTTCGCCTCGAGTCGAGTTAGGCGAGGATGCGCAAGAAAAAATGAAATGGCGATCCCCGGAACGTTGTCCGGCGTAAACCACTCGCTCGACAACCAATAATGCGGGCGAAATCGGATGCGCCGCTCAGCAAGTTCTGCGTGGACCCGATGGATGCGGTTTTCCAGCCACGTACCCTCAATGCTAAGATCGAGGTCACATAGCCGAATTCTTAGCAGTTTTTCGTCGGAATAGCGCGCCCATTTTGGCGCTTTTCGGCGTCGAGCAACCGCGGCCATGCCCCCCGAATCGGCACTCGGCTGATCATTCGCTGCGGGCGGCGATACCGAGTCTTCCGACGGAGGATCGCCTACGAGATCGCTATCGAACATAACAGTTCGCAAAGGCCTTGGCCGAAAGCGGCTCGCCAGTCGCGCGCCGGGTCAGTTCATTCCAGGAATACAAATTCCCCGGGCCGTACACTTTGTCCTTGAGATATTCGCCGGCCTTTGTCTGACCATAAAACGACGTTTGCGCCGGATCGTCAATGCCGAGCACGCTTCGGGCGACATGCGCATGTACCTGCGCTCCGAACAGGTCGCCCATCATGTAGCTGTGATAGTACACAGGCGCGGTCACCACATGAATCTTGGCCGCGTAATCCGGTCGATCAACCGATTCAGGCGGATTCAAGAGTTGGAAGCGCTTTTTTAGACTCCACCACAATTCGCCGAGGTTCTGGTCCGGATTTTCGTACATTCCCTTCTCGAAACGCATCATCACTTGCGTCCAACGTGAGAAGATCAGTTTCTCGGTGCGCAGCGCTTTTCGGGCGGCTTGAGCAAGATTCGCCGCCTCGCCCGGCGACAATTTGACGGCCTTGACAAGAAAATCCTCATTCTTGGTCATCGCCCCCATCATCATGGCGAATCCCTCGGTGGTCATGCTGTGCGAGGGTTCGTGAAGGAGGAATGGAACGTCTTTCCCGATGTACTTGTCATACACGGCATGGCCGATCTCGTGGACCATCGTATCCGCCCAATAGGCGTTGGATTTCAGATTGCACAGGACGCGAATGTCGTTCGCCCGATCAAGATTCGTTGAGAAGGCGTGCGGACTTTTTCCCGGTTTCTCAAAAAGGTCGCTGCGCGCGACGATGTCCTCCGATGGCGTGCCCATGCTGGCGTAATACTCGTTGGTCAGGGCCACAAGGTCCTTGTCCTTGTAGATCGCATCAAAGTCGACACCTTCGGAATTGGGCGCCTCTTGAAAGAACAGGTCGCCGAAGTTCCATGGTCGAAGCTGATCAGCCGAAACGCCAAACCGAGCCGCCATTGCCTTATCGATGTCGCCCTTGAGTTGGGCGAATGCGTCGCCCGTTAGAGCATCGAGTTCGTCAAAGAGCTTTACGAGTTGTTCGGGGTCAAGTTCCTGCAACGTCAGTTTCATGACGAAATAGTTCGGGAACCCCAATTGCCGAGCCACCTCGTTGCGAAGCCCGACCAGTGTCTTGAGATCGCCCTCGATTTTGCCGCCGACGGCCATGTACCCCTTCCATGCCGCTTCCGCTTCCTTCGAATCCTTCGAGTCGGAAAGTATCGCGCGCACGTCGTTTTCGGACAGTTGCTTGGCGCCGACCTTGCTGCGATGCGTGTTGAATGCCTTCTCCACATCGGATTCGAGCGATACGATTTTCTTTAACAAATCGGCGTCGGCCTGGGCGGGAAGAAACGTGCGATACATCACATCCAACTCGCGAGCGAGGATGGGGTCTTTGATCGCCCCGATCTCCTTCAACGCCTTCAATCGGGCGAAGACCACCTTGTCGCCGTGCAGCTCGATCAACTTGGAATCAGCTGCTTTCCGCCGTTCAAACGCGGCATCCGCGCCGGTGGTATTGGCGTCCCACCAGGCCGTCGCCGATTCGATGTACAATGGACGGAACTTGGCGACGTATTCGTCGCGCATGCTCTTCAACTCCGCCTCCGCCGCGGCTGAGTCGGCCAGCCTCCCGCCAACCGAATTGGGCTGTGCCCAAACCGACGTCGCCAGAAGTGCATTCCAACCCAACCCGACTCCGATCTGCTTCAGGGTCATATCCACCATCCTTTGCCACAATCAGTGGGCGGTTTCGGCGCGTCCAATGGTGTTCATGCCTTCCTGTCCTTCATTGCCCAACCCGAGGCAACGAACAATAAGAATAGTACAAGGAATCCAAATGCCAAGACCGTCGTCCAGTTGTTCGTCGCCATTTGACCGATCATTTCGCCACCGACGGCACTGGCATTTTCGTATTTCAGAGCAACCAGCGCGGCGATGATGCCCGCGATCGTTCCTCCCGCGATGTATCCGGAGGACAAGAGAACACCCGGACTCATGTCCGATTCGGCGGCGCTGCGCCGACTGAACTTGTCCGCGATCCAGCGAACGGCGCCACCGCAAAAAATCGGCGTGGACGCCGATAGCGGCAGATACACGCCTACAGCGAAGGGCAGCGACGGCACGCCGCTCAGCTCCAGGACAACAGCAATCGCCACGCCAAGCAAGACCAGCGACCAGGGAAGCTTCTGCGTGAGAATGCCATCGACAATAAAGGCCATCAGGGCGGCCTTGGGCGCGTTGAACTTCTCGATCTCCTTGCCGTTGTCGTCCACTTGAAGCCGACCGTTGATCCCCGGATCGACGAGGTACTGAATGTGGCCCGACGAATCGACAAGGTATTTTCCAGCGGGCACGCCCGGAATCTGGCTCGGCTTGGCCTGCAGCACCAGGTACTCCGCCTTGTCTTCCGCTCCGTAGCTTCCCGCAACCCGTTCCTTTGATTTCAGTTCTGACGTATCCACGACGACCGGCGGGAGGTTTTTCTTGGAATACACCGTGGCCGCGTCATTGAGTACAAGAAGGGTCACTCCAATCACCAGCGCCGATGTCAGCGCGCCGATGAGGATTCCGATTTGTTGGGCTCTCGGCGTTGCGCCCACGTGATGTCCCGTCTTCAGGCACTGTGCGACCGTTCCGCCGTTGGAGCACGCGATACAGACGATGGCGGCAATGGAGAGCGCAGTCAATCGATAGGCGTCACCCGTCCATCCGATGGCCACAAAAACGAGGCAGGTCATGAGCAGCGTCGCCACCGTCATGCCGGAAATCGGATTCGACGATGAGCCGATCTCTCCGGTTAATCGCGCAGAGACCGTCACAAACAGAAAGCCGAAGCAGATGATCATTAACGCACCGAGCCAGTTCATTTGCAGCATCGGGGCAAGTGAGATCGCCAGTATCAGGGCCAGGCAGCCAAAGATGACAACTCGCATGGACATGTCCCGGTCAAGGCGCGATGTGACCAGCACCGCACGAGCGGCGTTTCCGCCGCGCGAGGCCAGATCCGCAAAGCCCGCCCGCACCGAGCCGATGATCGTCGGCAGCGACTGCATCATGCTGATGATGCCCCCGGCGGCCACCGCCCCCGCACCAATATACAGCACATAGTCGTGCCAGATTTCACTTAGCGACATCTCACTGATGAGCTTCTCCGACGGATAGAGCGGCGTGGTCATTTGACTTCCGAAAAGTACGATCGCCGGAATCAACACCCACGAAGCCAGGATTCCGCCAGCAACCATGATGCAAGAGATTCTCGGCCCGATGACATAACCGACTCCCAACAAGGCCGGCTTTGCTTCCAAGGCGATGGCCGCGCCCTTGAATTCAAACAACGTCGATCCGTCGCGTCGAAGAAACTTGAGCAGCCTGCCGGGCTCGTCAGGCCAGAATCGCCAGAACTGCATGAGAATCTGATAAACAAAACCGAGACCGAACCCGGCGAAGACCTTCCCGGCCGAGGCGCCGCCCTTTTCGCCGACGATCAGCACATCCGCACAGGCCACGCCTTCAGGGTAGATGAGCTTGCCATGCTGTTTGACGATGAAGACTCGCCGGAGCGGGATCATCAGCAGCACGCCAAGCAGTCCGCCCAGCACGGCAACCAGCATCACTCGCGTGAGTTCGATGTTGTAACCCAGAATGAGCAGCGCCGGCATCGTCACTCCAACGCCGAACGCGATCGACTCACCGGCTGAACCGGTTGTCTGCACCATGTTGTTCTCGAGAATCGTGGAGCTACGTCCAAAGAGCGGCGAGAACACGCGAAAGAGCGTGATCGAAAGCACGGCAATCGGAATGGACGCGGAAACCGTCATTCCGACTTGCAGCACCAGGTACAGCGACGACGCACCAAAGACAATTCCGAGAATCGACCCCACGACAATCGGGGCAATCCCCATTTCGGGAATCGTTTGCTCCGCGGATATGTACGGTTTGTGCTCGCCGGCGCCCTGTGCCGATGACATTCCTTCGCTGGATGGCATGCAACTCCTCCGACGCACGATGGACCCGCCCGGTCAACTAGCCCGGCAAGGTCGAAAGTGTCGTGCCGCGTGGCACGGAATGCAAGCCGACCGTCCGTCGTCGACGGGCAGGATTCGCTGTGACGCTCATGATTGGCGAAGAAAGGAGCGAGTGTGCGGTAGCGGTTCAGGAAGGAAGGCGCTGGCCGTCGGAGAGCTTGTCCAGACCATCAACCACGATCGATTGCCCGACGGAAACACCGCCGGTCACTTCGACGCGGTCGCCGACGCGTCGCCCGATCTGAATCGGCGTGCGGTGCAACCGTCCGTCCGCGGCGACGAACACCGCACCCGTCACTTTGGACGGATCGATTTGGCACGCCGAAGCTGGAATCCAGATTGTGGTCCGGGCCGATTCACTAGAATCTGAGTCAGGTCTCTCGGAAAGAAACGAAACCTGAGCCGACCCCTCTACCCGAAGGTATTGATCCGGCTCATCAATCCGCACTTTCACTTGCACGGTAGCTTTGGAATAGTTCGCGCCGGGATCGATCCACAAGATGTGCCCCTCGTATTGCCGATCCTTGTACGCATCGGGCACGATTCGACAAGGCATATCCTTTCGCAGACGCGTAATGTCCAGTTCGCTGATATCCACCTCGACACGAAGCTTGGTCATATCGGCAATCGTGGCGAATTGGGCGTTTGCGTTCGCGCCAATCCCGCCCTCGGCCGCGACAAAATCACCAACTTCAACATTTCGGGTCAAGACGACGCCTGCGATCGGCGCGACCACTTCACAATCCCGGAGCGTCTTTTCCGCGAAAGCCAGCGACGCCTGATCCGCCGAAACTTGCGCTTCAGCCTCCTGCAGAGCGCGCTTCGCATCGGCAAACTCGATATCGGGCGCGCTCTCTGTTTGAATCAGACCCGACACGCGTTCATAGTTGGTCTTCTGAAACGTCAGATTGGCTTGAGAGCGTTGCACCCTCGCGGCCGCCTCGTCGCGCCGGGCGCGATAAAGAACATCTTCAATTCGGGCGAGCACCTGCCCCTGCTGGACCCGATCGCCTTGTTCAAACGAAAGAGCAACAATCTGCCCGGAGACCTTTGTGGCCACGACAACGCGATGATCAGAAACAATCCTGCCCGTGGCCGTCAGGACGGTCATGGGTTCGGAACCGCTCGTCTCCGCCACCTGCATCAACCGGATGGAGTATGAATCATTCGCCGGCGACGCCAAATCCCGCACCATGGGAGCGAGTGAATGGCGAAACGAATACGCCGCGATTGCTGTCCCGATGAGGAGGATCATCACGATGGTAAACCAGCCTCGGGCAGATCGCCGCCGACCGGTGGGACCGGCATGGGGACGCTGCTCCTTGGAGATCGAAAGACTTCGCAGCTCGGCATGAATGTCCTGAGGCGCCATTTGCGACATTATAGTCCGATTCTACGCCTTTCGCAGGGCCTCGATCACTTGCATCCGCGAAGCCTTGATGGCTGGAACAAACGCCCCAGCCAATCCAACCATGACGGAAAGCAAGAACGCCGCGATAAAGACCTCCGCAGAAATCGTCAGCTCATAAGCAAGCACCGTCCAGGTCGTGTCCGATAAGAAGTCCTGTCTAGCACCATTGATTGCCAGACTCATGGCCAATCCAGCCAGGCAAGCGCTTCCGCAAATGATCGTTGATTCGATCAGGAACGACGAGATGATGGCCCATTTTCCGAACCCGATGGTTCTCAGCATGGCAATTTCACGCCGCCGCCCGTCCACGGCCGCGAACATGGTATTGGCCACGGCAAAAACCGCCCCGATCCCCATGATGCCCACCAGAATCGTCGTCAGGATGACAATATCCTGCGTTCTGTTCGACAATTCCTCGTAATATTTGGTTTCCCTTTTCGCATCAAGCTCGACGGACGGTCCCTTGATATATGCGATGGCCTCGTTCGAATCGGCCCCGTCGGCCAATCGAAGCACGACACTCGAAATGAAATGACGATTGAACGCATCCGATAGGATGCTTCGTGGCGCCCAGATTTCGCTTTCCAAAGCCCCTCCAGCCGCGTCAAACACCCCCACCACCTTGAATACACGGTTGCCCAGTCTGCCCAACAGCAACTCGCCGCCGGGGTCAAGATCGACGTAGCGATCGCGGGCGGCTTTTCCGACGATGACTTCAAGTTGACCCTGCTCAATCCTGCGGCCCTCGATAATCCGCAATTCGGTGTGAACCGCGAAAGCCACGTCGTCGACGCCTCGCACCGCGACGTTGGCCGGAGCGCTTTCCGATCCTCGCCGGGGAACGGACGCCTGCACGCAAAGCTCAGAACTGGCGAGCAGGCGCCCCGCGCTATCGCGCGCGATTCCCGGAGTCGGGCTCAGCCGCGCCACTTCCGCCGGCATCAAAAGGCTGGTGCTCTCCGCCGTCGCCCCTGGTTTAAGCACGATAAGATTGTTTGGAGAACCCGTCGCGGCCAAAGAAGCGCGGATTCCCAGCGCAAAGGAAAGCAGCACGGCCAGCACGAGAACAACCACCGCGACAACCACAAACGTCAGCACCGTGCTGAACTTCCGTCGCAGCAGATTTCGCCAGTTGTAATAGAGCGGCAGTGCCATCAGATTCCTGATATCCCAGCGTCTTGAGTGTCCAATTGTAGCGACTTCGCCATAGGCACATTACTCAAGATTTCTTAGCGCCTCGACTACATGCAGTTTCGCGGCCGACCACGCCGGCCACGCGGCAGCGATGATCCCGATCGCCAGTGCGATGATAAACGACTGACCGCATACTTCGGGCCGCACCTCAAGCGTTTGAATCAAGGGTACGGTGTAATTTCGCAACGGTGTATGCGTAAAGGCAACATAGGGAATCGCCGCACCGACAACGCCGCCGACCCCGCACAGCGCAAGACTCTCCATCTGAATCAATCCAAAAACAACGGCACCGCTGAAGCCAAGCGATTTGAGGGTCGCCACTTCGTTCATTCGGTCACGAATGTTCATGCTCATCGTATTGGCGGCCGCCATCACGGCCACGAAGATAGTCACCGCCGCCAGAATGGTCACATTGCGCGGCAGGTTGAAGAACTGGCCGATGAAGTCGCTCATGAACGATTTTTCGTCCTGCGTCTTGGTTTCGTCCGGCGAACGTGCGAACAACTCGTCGATGGCGACGCGGAAATGATCGAGGTCCGCCTTGGAGGCGCATTTAACGAAGAAGAAACTGATCCATCCATCCACCGTCCACCCTTCCGGAGGATTCAGAATCTGTTTTTTCATTTCCTCTTCCAAATAGTCGAGGCGACAGAACAGGGTTACGTCGTCGGTGGCGTCGGGCGCTGTGGAAATCACGTTGAATTCCATGGCCGAATAAGGTGGAATCGAAAGATGAATCGTGATCCGATCGCCCTCTTTCCAGTCGAACTGGCGTGCCGTCGCCCGCCCCACGACGATTGCTCGTCGATCCTTGTTCCATTCGTCAATTTCGTCGGGCGACAGGCGTTCGTCGGGAAACGTGGCGACAAACGTATCGTGTTGCGCCGCGAGCGTTGAAAGCGGCTGCGGCGTTCCTTCGATTTTTCCGCCGATCCAGCGCATACCGCACACCGCCGTAATCCTTGATTTTGACGGATCCAACGCCTCGATCTTCGGCCGATACCCGGACGGAAGAGGATTGATGATGGAGGTGCGATGGGTCACGACGAGACGCAATTGCTTGGCGGCATTGTTGAGGTAGCGATCCAGTCCATCAATCACCGCCGCCGAAAGTACATAAATCACGATCGGAAGCGCCACCGCCGAGCAGGTCAGCATGGTGCGCAACATGTTGCGTGTGAGGTTTCGATAGAGATAGACCAACCGCAACATCAAACAAGAGCCTTTTGAGTGTTCTGGAATAACCTCTTTTGACAAGGATCTCACGCCGACGCGCGTCTCACGCCTCCCGCAGCGTCCCGATCACGTCCGCGTTGGCGGCGCGAATCGCGGGGATCAGCGCGCCCATCACCCCCACCGCGGAAACCGATGCAAGGGCGGTCAACATGGTTTCGGGTCGCAAGCGGATCTCAAACGCCAGCGTCGTGAAAGTCGTCGCGCCGAACATGTCCTTGGTGTTCCCCACGATCCATAGCCATCCCATGCATGCCAGACAACCCGCGACGCCGCCCATCAAGGACAACAACACGGCCTCGATCACAAACCCCAGAAGGATCTTCCGTCCGGAGTACCCGATTGTCCGCAACATGGCCACTTCCCTTGCCCGCCCCGCGACCATCGCGAACATCGTATTGGCGATCGAGAACACCGCCGCGATCGACATGATCGCCACGAGCAGTCGCGTAATCATCAAATAGGTCGTCACGTTCTTCGACTGTTCGCGCCAATAATTCGCCTCGGTCTGGGCTTCCATTTGGATCGTCGGCCCCTTGATGGTCTCGATCACCGCCTTCGGATCCGCACCGTCGGCAACACGAAGCGCCGCCGATGAATACATTGTTCGGTTGTAGGCATTCATCAGCGACGGGAGATACCCCCAGATTTCGCTTTCCAATGGACCGCCGTCCGCCGAAAAATAACCGACGATGGTGTATGCGCGGTCGCCGGCGTAACCAAGCTGAAGCGTGCTGCCGATTTCCAACCCGGAAAACTGCTTCGCCGCCGCCATTCCCACCAGAAGCTCGCGCGATCCCGCGGCAAAAATTCGCCCTGTCGGTTTTACATTTCGATGAACGGCGAACGCCGTCTCCGTGACGCCGCGAAGCGCCACATTGCCCCACGTCAATCCCTTGTCACGAATGCGCGGCAACGACACCTGCACCATCATCTCGGGGCTAAAGAGCGGTTCGTCCGTTTTGGGGTCACGGGCAATCTGTGTTAATTGGTTTAGCTTGTTGTACTCATCGACAGGAATAGCGCTGTTGCTCTCGGCCGTGGCACCGCGCTTCATCGCAATGATTTTCTGTTCGTCGGCCGCCGTGGCCAGCGACCGGGTTAACGAATCGGCGAACCCCATCATCCACGAAAAGACGCCGACCACCGCCGCCAGCACCGTGATGGTAAGCAGCGTCGTTGTTTTGCGGACAAAAAGGCTTCGCCAATGGTACACGAGCGGCAAGGCCACGTTAACCCTCAATTCCCGGTTCTACACGACGGGACCCCTTCGCCCGGCGCCATCGATGAATCGAATCGCACAACGCGCCACCTCATCATGGTCCTGAATTCGCCAGTCAACCGCCCCACTTCGGCACGTTCGCATCGCCACGGATCCGTCGCCTAGGCCACATTTCGTAGCGCATCCACCGTTCGCAGCCGCAACGCCTGAATCGCGGGCCAGAGGCCTGCCGCAAAGCCGACCAACAAACCAATGACGAGCGAAACGACCACGGCCGCCGGCGATAGCTCCAGGCTACTCACCGGTCCCATCCGCAATCCGCGAAGCGGCGACGCGGCCAGCCACAACGCGACGGGCACAACGCCCGCCACCGATCCGAACACGGCGAGCATGACGCTCTCCGCCAGCACGATTCGGAAAATCCTGCCCGATTGAAATCCGATGGCCTTGAAGATCGCCAGTTCCCGTGTGCGTTCTCGGAAACTCATCATCATGGTATTGCCAGCGACCAGCGCCACGATCACCAGCACGACAATCGCCATCACCCGCATCAATCCCGGAATATCTCCGGAGGCTTGGGTGAAATTGGCCGCGAAGGCGTTTTCGTCCTCCGATTTCGTTTCATCGGGGCTGTTGGCAAACGTCGCATCAATCTCCTTTTGGAGCGAACGCATTCCTTCCACCGAGTTGCACTTGATCCAGAAAATATTGCAACGGGCGTCGTCCAATCCTCGCTCCTTCATCGATTCCACGAGATAGTCTCGCCGAAAGTAAAATGCATTACCGCGCTCCGTTTGCGCCATTACCTTGACGATATGAAACTCAAGCGAAAGATATGGGGGTACGGTGCTCTCCAGTACCACGCGGTCGCCGACCTTCCAGCCGTACAACTCCGCCGGAGCCGACCCTGCTACGCAGGCCGTTTTGTCCCGCTGCCAGGCTTCCACCTCCGAAGGCGTCATCCCGACGTCGCTGTACACGGTCGGGAAACTGTCTGCGTCCGCCGCGAGGCTGGTCAACGTATTCTGCGTATCCGGAACACGACCGCCAAACCAGCGCATTCCGCAAACGGCACGAAGCCGTTGACGATCGGGATCCATGGCCTCGATCTTCCTCCGCATGCCCGCGGGAAGCGCGATCGTCAACGAAACCCGATGATGCGTGCCCAGACGCAGTTCCCTTTCGTTTGCTTGTGCCACGCGAATGAAGGTCGCCACGAGTGAGATGGCCGCAACGAATACAGCCATGGGCAGCGCGAAAGCCGCCGCCGTCAGCACCGATCGAACGCGGTTTCGCTTCAGGTTTTGCATCAGCACGTAAGTGATCGTCACGGTGGGCTCACTTAATGAGTGACGCTGACAGCTTTGCCGCGCGCTTCCTTTGGCGTCCGCTCCTCACGCTGAAACGCGCCTTTATCGAGATGCAAAGTTCGTTGGCCGTGTGAGGCCGCGCGAGGATCGTGCGTAACCATGACAATCGTCTTTCCGAACTCCTCATTGAGAAGGTTGAGAAGCCGAAGGATTTCTTCCGACGTTTTCGCGTCCAAATCTCCCGTCGGTTCGTCGGCCAGGATCAGCCGCGGATCCGTCACGATCGCGCGAGCAATCGCCACCCTTTGCTCCTGACCGCCGGAAAGCTGGTTGGGTCGGTGATCCGATCGTTCCGCCAGCCCGACCACGCGAAGCGCCGTCTCAACTCGTTTGCGACGTTCGCTGGACGGCATTTTGAACAACAACAACGGCAGCTCTACGTTTTGAGCCGCTGTGAGCACGGGCACCAGATGGTACATCTGAAAAATGAAGCCGACGTTGCGACTCCGCCACGAGGTCAGCTCTCGTTCCGACATTGTCTCCAGATTGGCGTCGCCAATTCGAATGCTGCCGTCCGTCGGCGTATCGAGTCCACCGATCAAGTGAAGAAGCGTGGACTTTCCAGATCCGCTAGGCCCCATCAGGACCGCAAATTCCCCGGTTGCAATCTCGAGGTTTAGCGCTTCAAGAACCGGGATCTCAATTCGATCCTTATGATAGACCTTACGCACATTGCGAAGCTCGATTTCGATTTGGCTCATAACGGAGTCCCCGGGGCTTGAGCGGGTGATATTTCGACCCGGTCGGCGCGCCAATTTCGCACGGCGATCCGATTCCTTTCGAAACCACTCGCCGAGTCAGTAGGCTACGTCCCCAAGGGGGAGCGGTCAACTCTTCGATGATTGGAAAATACAAGAAAAACGGGCGGCCACGCGGATATCGATATGCGCACGTGATCATCGCCGACCATCAAAAGCGATGCCGTAATATCCGTCTCCCAATCATGCCGTGGAGTCAAAACGCTTTCCGGCTTGGTTCTCGGTTTCACCGCCCTGCCGCAATGCGTCAAACGTCTCGGCTGCCGTTCCGGAAAACGTGATGGAAGTGTGTTGGTACGATATGGATGACGACGAGTACGATGACGAATTGATTTGCAAGCCTGTTGACGCGCCACCCAGACGATCCAAGGCGCTCGCCTCCGAGCCTTGACTTGTGCCGCCTTGTTGCTGTCCGAGAAGTGCCATGATGATCATCAATGCAATCATGAGCTCGAGCATCTTGTTGTCTTGAACCCCACCGCCGATGCTATTCAGCAGTTGCGAAACATTGCTGCTGATGCTCAACGCCGAAATGCTCGACACCGAGCTTTGCGTGCTTGAAATGTCCGCTGAAGTCACCGAAAGGTTGATCCCGCCGACGCCTGCATTGGCCCCGCCGGGAGTCGGTTCACCAATGGACCCTGGTCGGTCGATCAATGCCGGTCGATGAAATCCCAATGGTTGGATCGGACCCATGAGCCATTTCCCTTCCTTGCCGCCACTAGACCGACGCGCGTCCGCGCGGAACGGCTTCATGATCACGGATGCATTACAGGAACCAGAAAGCGGGAAGATGGCGGATCAGCCGTAAGTGGAATGATGACAACACATTACGAGAGTTCTTGTCTTGCTTGGTTTGGTACGATCGTGCGGGGGATGTTGCGTTGACGCAACCTGGTGTAGTCGAACGTCAACGCCATGGTCACGGACACGTCCGAAATGTATCCCCTTTCGCCGAAGTCGGCGGGCCGGCGTGGCGAGTCCCATTCGCGTTCGCGCAGAAGTTGACCGGGAAATGCAGCCTTCCGGGCGAATCCGCACGTTCTTTTCGGCAAGAAATCCGTTTTTCGATATGCGGTGTTCTCCTTTCGGAGGAATCGCGTTACCGCATACCGTGCTTGCCCGTAGGCTGAGTTCGTCGTGGCGATTCGACGTTGACAAGGGGCGGTTCGTCACTCAGAATCAAGCTAAGGCTGGCCGAGACCATTGATCGCGCATTCCAATCGCGCAGTTTGACTCGTTTCCTTGGCCGGCTCACGGGTTTGCCGTTGACTCGCGCTCTTCCGGGCGCTTTAAGAGTCGTCGCGCAACCGTTAAGAAAAAGCATTCGACGCTTTGGCACCATGGGCTTGGTCATCTTGGACAAAACTCCTCGAATGACGTCGCGGACCATCGCCGCCGACGCGCCCGCCAAGATCAATCTCACGCTTGAAGTTCTTGGGAAGCGCGCTGATGGATTTCACGAATTATGCTCGATCGTCATCGGAGTCGGCTTATTCGACCGCGTAACCGGCACTTCGCCGCAGTCCGTCGGCCTGACCTTTGAGTGTACAGACCCGACACTTCATGGCGATTCCAATCTGGCCAGTCGCGCGGCGATCGCCTTGGCGAGAAAAACGGGATGTGACGCGGGAATTCACCTGGCGGTTCGGAAAAACATTCCGATTGGCGGCGGCATGGGCGGCGGAAGCAGCGATGCAGCCGCAAGCCTGCGCATCTGCAACGCCATTTGGAATACGGAATTGGACAACGACGCCTTGGCCGACCTCGGCGCGGACATCGGCTCCGACGTGCCGCTGTTCTTTCATCTCCCTTCCGCAATCATGAGCGGCCGCGGCGAACATGTCCGTCCGTATCCGCTCCGCTGGACCGGGTGGATTCTCCTCGTGTTTCCCGGCATGCACCTGTCCACGGCGGATGTGTACGAGGCTTGGCGAAAGTCTGATCGACAAAGCGCCGGGCCCTCCTCGGAACAACTGCAATCTGAAATCGCCAAAGCGCCGTCCGCCGCGGAACTTCACGAACGACTGGTCAATGAACTGGAGCCGGCGGTGTTTCGAGTTTGCCCAGCCGTGGCTGAAGCACGGGAAGCACTCTCATCACTCGGCGTGGATTCGACCCGCGTCACTGGATCAGGGGCAACCCTCTTTCGGCTCTTCGACGACCCGGATGGGGCACGCGCGGCAGCCTTTCGCATTGAACAGCACTCGTCCCGTTTAAGAACCGCCGTCGTCTCCGCCCCGGCTAAAATGACCCCATTGGAGAACAAGGATTAGCTCATGGAAATCTCGGATATTCGCGTCAAACTGATGCAAAATGCCGCCGATCGCCTCAAGGCGGTTTGCAGTCTCACTCTCAGCAACGAGTTTGTCGTTCGCGATTTGAAAGTCGTGGAAGGCACCAACGGGCTCTTCGTGGCCATGCCCTCGCGTAAACTCTCCGTCCACTGCCCTCAATGTAGGGGAAAAAACCATTTGCGAGCGAAGTTTTGTAACGACTGCGGAACGAAACTTCCCGCCGCCCGCGTTCCGTCCGACACGGTTGGACGGATGCGCCTCCACCGGGACATCGCCCATCCGATCAACCCGGAATTCCGTGAGTTGATTCAATCCAAGGTGATCGAAAAATATCAGGCGGAAGTCGTACTGGCGTCCGACCCGAATTACGAGCCGGTTGATATTGACAAAGAGCATGTTGATATTGACAAAGAGTATAACGAAGAGGCGGATGAGCCGGTGAGCCGCCATGTGCCCAGCGAGTACGACCAGCTGATCGCCGGACTTCGCGGCGGCAATCACGAGGGAAGCGACCCAGAACATCGACCCGTAACAAGGAATGATCGAACCGGGAGCCGAGCCTCCGATCGCGCTCCGGCGCGTCGGAATGAGCCGAAAGCGACTCCGGCCCCGATTCAGAACCGCGCGAAGGATTCGCGTCCTCGGCCGCCTCGCCAAGATCAGCCGACTCGCCCGGACAATCGCCCCAAGGGACGCGGAACAGAGCCGGCACGACGTCCGCCGCCAGCGGTCATTCGTTTGGAAAACGACGATGATGAATCACCGGCACTTCCGCAGCACTCCGGGCCCCCTCCACAAAAGCCGGAACATCGCCCCGCGGCCCCGCCGAAGCGCATGGAATTGCCGAAACCAACGCCCCAGCCGCCGGACGATTCAGGCGACGCGCCGTTTGGCGCGGGCATCCTCTAAACGACTGCGACGGATGAATTCGACCGCTCCATCCCGGCGAACTTTCGGAGGTATCGTTTCGGACGACTCATGACCGGCGACGGGTTGATCGGTTCGCCGCAGGGCAACATGACGGACTATCGCTGCAAGACCGCTACCGGCCCACTCAATGCGATTGTTCAGGCTCCCTCGTCGAGGAGCATCACCAACCGCGCGCTGGTCCTGTCTGCGCTGGCCGAAGGCAGATCGATTCTCTCCAACGTCCTTTTCGCTGAAGATACGCGGCTTATGATCGAAGCACTTCGCCGTCTTGGTGTTGCAATTGCAATTGACGAACATGGCGGCTTGGCGGAGGTAACAGGCCGTGGCGGGAATATCCCGGAGTCGGACGCCGATCTGTCTTGCGGAAATTCCGGGACAACGCTCCGATTCCTCACCGCCGTTGCTTCACTTGGACGAGGCGGTCAGTATCGATTCGACGGGCGACCGAGACTCCGCCAAAGACCGATCGGCTGCCTGGCCGAAGCGCTGCAAGAATACGGTACGGGGTTCGAGTTTCTGGTGGAGCCCGGATTTCCGCCGTTTGTCGTTCACGCCAAAGGACTGCGCGGAGGCATATTGAGAATGGACGCGCCCGAGTCGAGCCAGATGATCAGCGGGCTCTTGATGGTCGCACCCTTCGCAGTCCGCGACGTCATGATCGAAACGCCGCTGGCGACGCCCAGTCTCCCCTACATCACGATGACGACCTCGATGATGGAGCGCTTCGGCGTCGTCGTATTGTCGGACATCGACGGCGAACAAGGGCTTTTGCGATTGATCGTAGAATCGGGTCAGCGATACCGTGCGACCAACGAGAGAATCGAGGCGGACGCAACCAATGCGATGTATTTTCTATCGTCGGCAGCCGTCGCGGGCGGGCGCGTGACCATTTCCAACCTCGGCGCTTCGTCCAGCCAGGGAGACCTTCGCTTTCTGGACATTCTGGAGCAAATGGGTTGCCGGACGCATCGCGAACCCGACCGGCTGACGGTGCACGGACCGCCTCCCGGTGCCTGGCTTCGCGGCATCGACGTCGATCTGGGAGACATGCCCGACTCGGCACAGACGCTCGCTGTCATCGCGCTGTTCGCGGAGGGCCCGACCACCATCCGCAATGTCGCCAGTTTAAGGATCAAGGAAACGGATCGCATTGCCGCACTTCAATGCGAACTACAAAAACTCGGAGCCACGGTCGAGGTTAGGGAGGATGAAATCCGGATCACCCCGCCTGACGTATTTACTCCCGCGCTTATCGAAACCTACGACGACCACCGAATGGCCATGAGTTTCGCGCTCGCCGGCCTCAGGTGCCCTGGAATCATCCTTTCGAACCACGAATGTGTCGATAAAACGTTTCCCTTCTTTTTTCGAGAGTTCGAGTCGCTTCTCCACCCTGCCGCTTCGGGCTTGGATGGGCCCGGCGCACTCCCTCAAGCCCAAGACCGATAAATCCCGATAACACGACATGGGGAGGGCTTGCGCGCACGCCGGAGGGCGTCGCCGGGCACCTCTTCCGATCAGAGGCACGCGTTGATGGCAGACGTACTCGACCAGAATGAAGTTGATGCGCTATTGGCGGCTGTCGAAACCGGCGGAGTAGAAACTGCCGACGACGCCGCCAAGGCCCAACAAGCCGCTAAAACTCACAAAGAGGTTCAACTCTACGACTTCAAGCGACCCGAGCGCGTCAGCAAGGAGCAGATGCGCGCCCTCGAGGGCATTCACGAGACGTTTGCCCGCAACTTTGGTGCGTTCCTGTCCGGGTTTCTTCGCACGATCGTCGAAATCCGGGTCGCGACCGCCGAACAACTGACCTATAGCGAGTTTATCCACTCGTTGCCCAATCCGACGAATTTCAACTTGCTAACCGCCGAACCCCTCGAGGGCCAGCTGTGCCTGGAGCTCAGCCCGCTCATCATCTATCCGATCATCGATCGGCTCCTTGGTGGTTCGAATTCCGAATTGTTCATTCCGCAGCGCCCACTGACCCTCATCGAGCAGCGACTCGTCAATCGCATCACGGACAAGGCCATTCACGTCCTTGAGGAATCGTGGGGCGAACTGCTCGAAGTCAAATTCAAGATCGTTGAGGTCGAAAGCAACCCTCATTTGGTGCAAATCGTCGCGCCCAACGAAGTGGTCGTCGTGCTGGGTTTTGAGATCAAGATGGGCGGTCGCGCCGGCACCATGAGCCTCTGCATCCCCTTCAATGTCATTGACCCCGTCATGGACAAACTGCTTTCCCAGGGCTGGCTGGCCTATCAACGACGTACACAGGCCGACGACCGTTCCGCAGACATCGCCAAGGCGCTCGGCGCGACCCATGTTTCCGTCACGGGTTTTCTCGCGGAAACCACGATCACTGTCGCGGAATTACTCACGCTTCAGCCGGGCGACATCATCCAGACCACCAAGTCTGTAAACGGCGAGTTCATTCTTCAAGTCGAAGGTCAAAACAAGTTCTCCGGCGCGATCGGACGCCACAATGAGAACGTCGCCATCAAGGTAACGCGAATGGCGGAAGTCGAAGAACCGCTTTGATTGATCCGCACTTGGGCGGCTGAGTCGATGCCACCGCGTTCCGCCCCGATGACCGTATCGTCGAAACAAAGACACCCCGGTCGTCGGGCGATTCGGTCAACTCCGAATCACAAGCACGACAACCGAGGTGTCTTTCGCTTTTGTGCGCCGGGCCGATCATCGCCCGGAGGAACTCACATTACTTTCGAGCGATCAACGCATCGAGCTGGCCCTTGACGACCTGCTCGATGTCCGGCTTTGCGCCGACGTTCACGTGCTCAATGGTGCCATTCTTGCCGACAATCACCATCGTCGGAAAGCTTGTCGCCTTAAACATTTGCCCCACGGTGTTGCCGGCGTCCTTGGCGATTTCGAGGTTCGACCCGGCCTGTTTGAAAATCTCAACCGTTTCAGCGATTTCGAAATCCTTACCCATCGTTTGCGAAACGTTGACGAATCGCACGCCCTTGGCTTCGTATTCAGCCCGAACCTTATCGAGGCCGGGGACCTGCTTCTTACAGTATCCGCAGTTCGGCGCGACAAAATTGAGAACCGTCGCCGGGTGTTTGGCAAAATCATCGCTCTTGACCGGTTTTCCCGCCACCGTTTCAATCGAAAAAGTCGGCGCGGCCTTGCCGATCATTTCCTCCGCGGGACGCTTCGGCGGAGCGCTGAGTGGAGCGTCGGCGGACGGCGGTGCGGCGGCCTCGACCGACGACGCCGGTTTCCCCGCGAGAATTGCATCCAACTGGGCTGTCAGTTTGCTTTCTAAGTCGGCGATGTTTCCAATATTGACGGCCTCGATCTTCCCATTCTTTCCGACCACGACCATCGTCGGGAAGCCGCGAGCGCCGAATTTCGGACCGTAATCATTCTTGGGGTCGAGCGCCAGTTCGCCACCCCATCCAAGGTCCGCCATTTTCTTTCGACCCTCTTCTTCTGTGAACTCCTTGCCCATCGTCTCCTGCACCGTGACAAATCGGATTCCCTTCTCAGCATAGCTCTTGCGAACCGTCTCGAGGCGCGGAATCTGTTTCAGGCAATACCCACAATTGACCGCAAAGAAGTCCAGAACGGTCGCCGGGGCCTGAGCGAATGTCGCATTGTTCAGGTCTTTGCCGTCCACCGTCTTCAGCTTCATTTCGGGCGCCGCCTGACCGACACCGGACGCAGGAGCTTCGGGCGCCTTCGGCGCGGCCGCTACATCCGCGGGAATCGGCTTGCCCGCAATCAGCGCATCCAACTGCCCCGCCAGCTTGCTTTCCAAATCGGCGATGTTACCGACATTGACCGCTTCGATTTTTCCGCTTTTTCCAACGACGACCATGGTTGGAAATCCCCTTGCGCCGTACTTCGGGCCGTATTCATTCTTGGGATCGAGCGCAAGTTCGCCGGCCCATCCCAGTTCGGCCATCTTCTTGCGACCCTCTTCTTCAGAGAACTCCTTGCCCATCGTTTCCTGAACGGTAACGAATCGAACGCCTTTTTCCGCGTAGGTCTTTCGCACCGTTTCCAGGCGAGGAATCTGCTTCAAGCAATAACCGCAATTGACCGCGAAGAAATCCAAAACCGTTGCCGGCGCTTGAGCGAACGTCGCGTTACTTAGCTCTTTGCCATCCACGGTCTTTAGATTCATCGGCGGCGCGGCTTGTCCGGCGCCTGCGGCCGGCGGAGTCGGTGCGCTAGGCGCAGCGGCGGCCGCGTCGGCGGGAATCGGCTTGCCTGCGATCAACGCGTCAAGCTGCTTCTTCATCCGCTCTTCCAGGTCCCCAATATTGCCGACGTTGGTCGCGGCCACTTTTCCTTCCTTGTCGATCACCACCATCGTCGGAAAACCATTGGCCTGGAACATGCGTCCACTCGTGTTCGTGTGGTCGAGCGCGAGCTCGCCGCGGAAGCCGAGTTGCTTCATCATGTCGACGAGTTCTTCCTGCGTGTACTCCTTCGCGCCCATCTTTTGGCTGACGTTGACGAAGCGAACGCCCTTGTCAGCGTACTCCGCGCGAATCGTCTCAAGGCGGGGAATCTGTTTCTTACAGAACCCGCAGTTGCCGGCGAAGAAATCCAGAACCGTCACCTGCCCCTTTTGCGTCGTGTTCGAGACCTCCTTGCCCTCGATCGTCGTCAGCTTGAATTCCGGCGCGGCGCTGGCGACAAGAGGCTTGGGCGGCTCAACGGGCTTGGGCTGATTCTGCGCTTCGGTATCACCAACCTTGATTTGCTGGACCATTGTGGCTTGAATTGGAATCGAGATGGTCGGCTGTTCCGTATCATCCGTCTTGAGCGTCACCTTCGATCCGTTGGCCGAGGGCGTGTAGCCCGCCGGCATCTGAATCTGAACGGTGTAGCTCTCGCCCGCCTTGCGCTCCGAAACGTTGACCGTCACGCTCGGGTCGTCCGCGGTTGCTTCCAGCACCTTGACCGGCTTGTCTCCATAGTTTGTAAACCGCACCACGCGCGAAATACCTGTCGTTTCCTCACCCCGTCCCGGGGTCACAAGGACGACCGTCGGCTGAACCTCCAGACGCGCCGGCACGATGCCGTTGACGTCCACCGTCACCTCGCTCTGCTCGGGAATGTTGGTCTTCAGCGTAATCGTAGACCGAAGATTGCCCGGCTCAAACGGCGGAACGGCGGCGATACGAAGGTCGTACTGCTTGCCCGGCGTCTTTTCGACAAGCTCTGTTTTGAATTTGGCGTCGGCCGGCTGTTCCAACGTAAGCTGAAGGGGCGCATCCGTGTTGTTCGTCAGACTGACGATGCGCTCCTGCGCCTCTTGACCCGTGATTCGCGCAAAGTTTGCCGACGGCGGCGTGACTTCGACATATCGCTTGACCTCACCCTTGAGTTTAAGTCGCAACTCCGGCGTCACCGGATCATTGGATGATATCGAGATCGATTTCTCGAAATGACCGCGAAGCTTGTTGCTGGCCATTGAAAACGGAAACTCGCCCGACGCGCCCGGCGCAAGCGTCTTGGGATAGTCTCCGGCGATCGTGCATCCGCAAGACGGCTTGACCCGCGTGATTTCGAGTGGAGCGTCTCCCGCATTCGTAATCTTGAATGAGTGCTTCAGCGGAGGACCAACCCACGTCTGGCCGAAATCATGCGTGTCCGATTCAACCTTGACGATCGCGTGGGGACCCTTCACGTCCTCAGGCTTCATCGGCTTTACGACTGGTTCGGCGATCGATGGGCGAGGATCGCCCGCCGGATCGATTGGAATGCCCTCCGGAGGAACCTGAACCTGAATCTTCTTGTCCGCTTTTGCTTCCGCGGGTGGACGCGCCTCCACGAAACCCGCGCTCGACATGATCATTGCCGCAACAAGCGAAACAAACACCGACGCTTGCAAGGCCCTTCCAGTGCTCAACTTGAAGTTCTTCATATTACGTTCTCTCACTTGGTTGATTCCCAACAACGAAAGTCAACGCCAACGCATTGAGCGAGCGGCGGATTCCAAGACATGAAATCCACAACAGGTTCGCAAGCTCCTCTCCGGTTTCTGATAGGCGTCAAAACCGACGAATCCGATTCAAGGACTACCTGTATATACTCGGTGTCGTCATCGCGGAGCAACCGGTAAACTATTCTGTTACCCGGTCGTTACCGGGAAACCTGCGAGCGAAGGCGGATAGGACCAGGGAGATATCGGCTCGGAATTCGAGCCTCCACTTTCGAGTGGGACCGGCGGTTGAGTTGCCCGGTCGCGGCTCCGGTGAATCGTGTCCGATGATTGGAATCATTGAAGCCGCCCGCGGTTTTCGGATCTTGAAGCATTCATGAAGAACTCTCCGTCATGGATCGGGCGCACGAGTTTCGAGTAGGAACGGCCGCTATTCTGATTCCAGAACTGCAACGAGGTTTCGTAAGCGGCAATGCACATGACAAGTCACGATGAACATCCCTTTGAGCGTTCCGCGGGCAGTCCCGCTCGTTTCGCGCGTCTTTCGTTTCGCCAAAAGGCACTGATTCTTCTGGGCTCTCTCGGCCCGCTTGGGTTCTTACCCGCGTCGGGAACCATGACCGTGGCGCTTGTCGGCTTGCCGCTGTTTTGGCTGGCACAATCGATGAGCCTGTCAATTTACATTCCGGCCATCCTAGGGTTCTCGCTCGTAGCTGTTTGGATCCATCAGCAGGGCGACAGGGTGATCGGTGAAAAAGACAGCCGCCTCATCGTTTGGGATGAATTGGTCGGGATTCTGGTTGCCGTGACGGCCGTCCCGTTCTCCTGGCAAACAGCTTTAACCGCGTTCGCCTTCGAACGGGCCTTCGATATCGCCAAGATCCAACCGGCTCGATGGGTGGAAGATCACGCTCCCGGTGGCTGGGGGGTTGTCGGCGACGATGTTGTCGCAGGCTTGTACACGTTGGCCGTTCTCCACGCGCTGATTACTTTCGCCCCCGGCCTCATGGGACATGTGACGGGATAGGGCGAGGCTCTTCCGAGTATGATGTTGACGATGGTTCCTTTTTCTCGGGGACGAGTGCGATCACGGTCTGGCCCGCAGCGGGCTTGACCTCCTCACCTGCCGTCACGACACGAAGCGAACCCGTTTCCGTCAGCGTGAACATGACAATCGCCGAGTTTCCGTGTGCCTTCTTGAACGCTTCATAATCAAAGGATTCCGACAGTTTGGTTGCTTTGACAACGGCGCCCGCAGCGACCATCGACGATAGCTTGTCAGCCGTCACCTCGGATCCAAAGAGCATTCGTCCATGCATATGCCGATGCTTGGGCTGATGTTTCTGGGCCTTCTCTCTTGGGGCCAGTTGATAACTTTGTGACCGGCCCAGGATGCTGCGAAATCGCTCGACCGCGAGCATGTTCACATAGTCATTCGGAGTTACAGCGAACAACCGTCCGATTCCTCCCAAGTCAATTTCATCCAGCGTGTCCTCTCCGAGAGCACTCCCCGAGAACGTGGGCAGGCCGGCCATCCGGGAGGCGGCTGAGTTCTCCCAGTTGGCATCAATCAGAAGTACGCGGATCCCTTTGTCCGACAGAATCTTGGCAACGGAACGCACCCATGCCTGGGCTCCGACGAACAACACTCCCTGCGGATTGAGGGCCGCGACTCCGAGTCGCCGCGCCAGCACGGGCGAACCAAGACCATAAAACGTCACCGTTCCGATAATTACCATGAACGTCACGGGAACGAGTTGCCGCGCATCGGCGTATCCCAATACTTCAAGTCGGTAAGCAAACACCGACGCCACGGCGGCAGCCACGATCCCGCGCGGCGCGACCCCGGCGATAAACAGCCGCTCCGTTTGTTTCAACTTCGAGCCTGCTGTCGCCGCCAGCACCGAAAGCGGGCGTGCCACGAGCACGAGGACCAAAACAAGAACTCCTCCCGCCACCGCGACCGACGCCAGCTCTGCCGGGTGGATTTGCGCGGCGAGCAGGATGAAAAGCGCGGATATCAAGAGCACGCGAAGATTCTCCTTGAACTCAACGATGTGCTTGACGTCGGCGAATCTCTGATTCGCCAGCGCCATGCCCATCACCGTCGTCGCCAGAAGCCCTGATTCATGCTGGAGCGCGTTTGATGCTGCAAACGCCGCCACGACAAACGCCAAGGAAACCGCATTCTGGAGTGAATCGGGAATCCAGAATCGATAAAGCAACAGCGTGAGCACCCCTGCGGCCAGCAGTCCGATCCCGCCGCCGAACAGCGCCGTCTTGATCACCGCAAAGAGGATTTGCGCCGTCGCCTCTCCCACGCTTTGAATCGAAAGCGCTTCAAACACCAGCACGGCCAGCGTCGCCCCGATCGGATCGATCACGATCCCTTCCCATTTCAGGACCGGCCCGACCGCTCCGCTCGGACGAATATGCTTGAGCATCGGCCCGATGACCGTCGGGCCGGTAACCACAAGAATGGCGCCCAGGAGCGCCGAAATCCCCAGCCCAAACCCGAAAAGAAAATGCGCCGCGATGGCGCTCACGAGCCACGTGATCGCGGCTCCGATCGTGACCAGCCGGGGCACGACACCGCCGAATCGCCGCAACTCCGCAAACCGAAGAGTCAACCCCCCTTCATAGAGGATCAGTGCGACCGAGATGGAAATCAGAGGCATGAAGAGGTCGCCGAGCAGGACCTCCGGCTTGAGGAACCCTGTCAGCGGACCGGCGGCAAAACCGAACAAGAGAAGCAACAGAATCGAAGGAAGCCGAATGCGCCAGGCAAGCCATTGCGCCGCTGTACCCAGCACTGCGATCGCCGCGATGGATACAATTGGCGTGACAACCATTCAAAGAATCCTTTCTTGCAAGCGCTCCCTCAACGAAATCCGCAACTGATAACCCTCGCTGCAAACGTCCGAGAATGATGCCCCTTCAATCAACAGGTTCAAGAAAGTATCGCTTCTTCACTCTCGCAATGGGACGATTTCGACCATGACCTTTAGATTCCAAAACCTCCAATAGCCTAGGGCACTGTCAATCACCTCGCAACTGATCAACCGCGAGGATCGGTCCTTTCCGCTTTGCACGCCGTTATTGCCTTCTAGAATCTCGTTTCGCACGCTTGCGAAAACGTGAATGACTCGATTCATTCTTCGCATTTCTGTATGATGCCCCACTTGCTCCATGGCGGACGGTCAAACATCGGGCTGATCGATCCGAAACAAACGCCGTAGTTCGTGAAATGGCGAACGCTGAAATCAACCATTGAGCGGCACGGATTCGTTGCCAATTACCGGAGTTCGTTCCCTTGTCGAAGATTAATCCTTTCGCCGTCGCGCAACATCAGCTCGACGATGCCGCCAAGCGTCTAAACCTCGAACCAGCCCTTCACGAGCTGCTTCGCTGGCCGATGCGTGAGTACCTCTTCACTTTGCCCGTCCAGATGGACAACGGCGAAAGGAAAGTCTTCAAGGCCTTTCGCGTGCAATACAACAACGCCCGCGGTCCGTGTAAGGGCGGACTCCGTTGGCATCCGGATGAATCCATCGATCGCATCCGCGCCCTCGCCTCGTGGATGACATGGAAAACCTCGCTCGCCAACCTTCCTCTCGGCGGCGGTAAGGGCGGCATTCAATGCAGCCCCAAGTCGCTTTCCGTTTCCGAAAAAGAACGACTCGCCCGGGCGTTCATCCGCGCCGTCGGAAGCGAACTCGGCGTTCAACGCGACGTCCCCGCACCTGACGTAAACACCACGCCACAGATCATGGCCTGGTCCATGGACGAGTACGAGACCATTCGCGGCGAACACCACCCTGGTGTGATCACCGGTAAGCCACTCGCCCTTGGCGGATCGCTCGGGCGTGACAACGCCACCTCCTACGGTGGTCTGTGCGTGGTCCGCGAGGCCGATCGACTGATCGGTATGAAGCTCGATCGCGCACGTTACGCCATTCAAGGATTTGGAAACGTTGGCGGCGGCGTCGCCAGACTCCTTCACGATCGCAATGGGCATGTTGTCGCTATCAGCGCCGAGGACGGCGCTTTCTATAATGAAAAGGGAATCGATATTCCCGCGGCCATAGCCCATTATGACCGGCACCATGGCCACATCGCGGGCTTCGACGGCGGCGATCCGATTTCCAACGAGGAACTACTGGCCTGTGAATGCGACATTCTCATTCCCGCGGCCATCGAACAGGTCCTGACACGATCAAACGCCACCGGTGTCAAAGCAAGAATCGTCGTCGAGCTCGCCAACGGCCCCACGACGCCTGAAGCCGACGCCATTCTCGAACAACGCGGCATCATTGTTGTTCCGGACATTCTTGCAAATGCCGGCGGCGTCACGGTCTCCTATTTCGAACAAGTCCAGAACACATACAACTATCGCTGGTCCGTTGAAGATGTTCGTTCCCAGATGGACCGCCGTTTGTCGGCCGCCTTCACCGCCGTCCATGAAATGTCAATCGATAAAGGCGTCAGCCATCGAATGGCCGCGTACATGGTCGCCGTGTCGCGTGTAGCCGAAGCCTGTAGAAACCGCGGTTGGATTTAGGCTCTTGAGTCAAACGTGTATTCAAGAAACCGTATGACTTCGTCAAAGAGATTTTCGACGCCACGATTGCCGGATTGTACGAAATCAGGTCCGTCCCCTTTGTGATCGGATTCCTCTCCGCATGAATCGCCAGCACGTCGATTGGGTCCAGCACGCGCGGCCCCTGTTCTCACTCCCGGTCGACAGCGGCCATGAACCTGCACCATCCAGGATCGTCGAACACCGCAACAACGCCGCCCTCGCCCACCTTGCAAACATCGTCGGTGCATTCCTCGGAATCGTCGCAGGCCGGGGTCGTCACGCAGACGTGCGTCAGGCACTCCGAATCCGCGCACTCGCAACTCCCCGGACTGCACACGCTCCCGCAGCACACGCCGTCGCAGCAGATCTGCTTCACGCCGCTGTACTTCCGCCAAAAGTCATGGTTGAGGCGGTTTTTTCTGGAATTTGGCCAACAGTTTTTCGGCTTCGGAGCGGACTTTTTCGGAAGATGCCTTGGCCTTGGCGATCTCCGCGAACCGGGCGGCCTGCTCGGCGTCCTTGCCCTTGCCCTCGTCGTACCACCGGCCCAGGAACAAGGCCAGGTACTCGGCATAGACGCTTCGTGACGTCTCGGCCAAGCGACCTGCCTCGCGAGCGAACTCGTCCGAAAGCTCGGCTTCCCAAGGAATCTGCACCAAGCGACCGTATTCCTCCTTGTGCGCGTCGAGCCATTGCCAGGCTGTTCGATCCGAAGGCGAAGGCTCGCGCACCTCGATGGCGATGGGCGCTGATAGAATCTCGCCAAGATCGTGAGCTACGATCCTGACACGAACCAAGTACTTTCCTGATTCCGTCGCAAAGAATCCACCACGTAGACTAAAGAGGAGCACTAGATCAATCTCAATGCGTTCGCCAGCTAACAAGATGCTCGGCTCAGTTCGTTCGCGTGGCCTGAGACGATCACTCCATCTTTCGAAATGTCCGCCATCCTCACTCAGTAGCAGATCGACGCTTGATAATGTCCCAGCTTCCAAGGTGGGCGCATTGTGATTGATGAGCTTAACCGTGTCCTTCAGGTGGTTGATAACGGTAACTGAAAACAGGACGGGCTGGCCAATTGCGACATTGTCGCTCTGCGCAGCGATGTCAACTGTTATCAGGCCACTATCGTCGGATTCAGTCTGAACCACGATCAAGACAGCGATCGGTACGAATAAGCCGGACAGTGCAGATCCTAACACTTTCATGCTCCTTCGCTATGGTGACGGCTTCGGTGCCGAACGAATGTACACAAGATACTCAGCGACGAAACTTGAATCGATATCGTTGTTTTCGGTAACAGGGTGAGCGTCGCTGTCGCCAGCGGCATGCCCGGTTTCGTGAATAATCGTCACTTGCTCATAATGGGCCGGGTTTGATTGTCCTTCGTGAGCTTGATGCACTTCCAAGAACACCAAACTACCACCGCCGACGCTAGGGGTAACGCCAAGTGTTGCCCTTTCCGAATCGGGGTCGCGGTCTCGATTCGAAGCCTGCCCTTGAAAACTGCTCAGCACGTAAACCACCCAGTACTCAGCACTATTCAATGCTCTTGAATCCCAGTCGAGCGCAGCGACGTTTTCGCCGTCATTCAAGGGCACGTTGCGCACGAACGGCACGTTCATGTTGTTGTCGCCCACGTCGTACACGGGCACGACGTAGGCGGAAGCGTACGCAGCCGCCATCCCCGAGACATCGGGCATTCGCGGCAGCAGCGTGTCGTCATCGTCATCATGCAGCCGGCAGTTCGTGTTCATCGCTCCGGTCGTGAGTTGCGACGCGGCGCCATTGGCCCCCACGATCTCCACGCCGCTTCCGCCGCCGACCGTCAGGGTCCCGCCGACGAAGTCCGGCCAGTCGATCGGATCCTCGTTGTGCGCCGTGACGTTCAGCGTCCACACGAAATTCGCCCCCGCCTTGGCGATTTGCGTGATCGTGCCGCTCATCGTTCCGTTTCCGAAACTGTCATTGTCGATCGCCGAGAACGGCAGACCAGCGAGGCTTGCAGCGCCGAACACCACGCGCGTGTTTCCATTGGCCGTGATCGGTGCGATCGTGATCGTACTGGGCGGCGTGCCCACGATCATCGTGCCGTTCTCGAATCGCCCGTTGCCCGGCGGCTGCTTGTCAAGGTTCGCCGAACCGTCGTCGATCGACGGAATGCCCCGTGCCTCGGTCAGCGCTGTACCCGTTCCCACGATGTCCGTGAACGTCGTGACGATCTCGTTGCCCGTCACCGGCCCCATTGAGTCGAGTTCGACATGCAGCTTCCGCCAAACGGTCAGCATATCAGTGAACTTCACGCGCGGCGGCGGGGCGTTCGTTTCGGCCTGCGTTTGCGTCGTTCCGCTCAGGTCCGCCGCGAATCCCGACGCCGCGCCCCGGTAATTGTTCCCCGGCTGCATCGACACCGTCACCGTGAAGCGCGCGACGCCCCTCGCGTCCGTCGTCCCCGTACCCGTCACGACCCCCGGATCGCTGCCTCGGTTGTCCGGACCGCTCGCGTCGCTGTCAATCACTTGGACGTTCGCCAGCCCGGAATTGTTCTGATCAAATGGATCATCCACATCCCACGTGCGAAACTGAACGTCGCAGCCGTTCACGGCGGGATTCAGCGTTGCCTTCAGATTGACCTTGTTACGAATGTTGGCCGACGGATCAACCACGAATCGTTTGTCAGGGAATATTCGCTTGCCGCCGTTGTTGGTGCATGTATCCAACGGCGTGCTTTCCGCCGCAAATTCCTCCCAGACCACGCCGGTCACCTCCGCCACGGTGGCCGACCCTTGGGCGCTTTGGGCCCCGGATTGCAGTCCCGCGTGACGGTGACGGTAAACGTAACGGAATACGTCCCCGGCGCCTTGGCCGCCACCGACACCGACGAACCAAGCCCGGTCAACGGCGGCAGCGGCGGCGGGTAATCGGCCGGAACCGTCAGCACCCATGCCACCGAGATGATCCCCGGAGGAATCGGAACTTCAACGCAATTCACTCGCTTCCACCCGCCGCTGTCGTTCGTGCCCACCAGCGTGAACTGGACCGTCGCGTCCGGGCATACCGGCGGCGTCGGAGTGACCACAACGACACCGGGCGTTAGCACGCCCTGATTGACGCACTCGTCGCAGGGTGTTGCACAGCACACGCCGTTGGCGCAGCAAACCAAACCTTCTCCGGCTACCGACGAAGCGCACTTGGGTGGGTGCGCGCAGATCCCCCCTTGGCAGATGTCATCGGTGCAGATGTCGTCGTCGTCGAGGCACGCTTCCTCTTCGCAGCACGCCGGGTGCGTGCAGCTGCCGTTCTCGCACACGTCGTCCGTGCATTCTTTCAAATCGGGCGTGCAGGGCGCGGTGTTGTTCGGAAACGAACACGTGAACTCAGCGCAAACCCCCGGGGTGCAGACATCGTCGGTGCATTCCTCGGAATCGTCTCAGGCCGGGGTCGTCACGCACACGTGCGTCAGACACTCCGAATCCGCGCACTCACAACTCCCCGGATGGCACACGCTCCCGCAGCACTCCCCATCGCAGCAAATCTGCCCCACCGCGCAACAACCCCCGTTGCAACACTCACCCTCGCACCACCCGCCGGCACAACAATTGATCTCGCATCCTTCCCGGCACTCCCCGTTGCAGCAGTCCGACTGCGAGTCGCAGCACACAACCGGCGACGTACTGCAACAGAACTTGCCTGCGTCGCAATACCCCGGCCCGCAATCACGGACCAATGCGCTGGATTACACCGATTCGCCAACCTTCCACTTCATAAGCAAACCCCAGTTGGAATCGCCCCTCGATGATCAAACTGGCTCGCAGCACGTCCGGGTGAATCTCAAACGACTCTCGTCCGGCAATCCGCCGTAGCGCCTCAATTACCTCACCCATCTCTGGATGCTCGAACACCTTGGCTTGCAGCTCGGCCTCCTTGGCCTGGCGTCGAAACCCGTAATGGTGAAGCGCGATGTATTCTTTCGCATCCTCCGTCTCCACCGCATGTAAGTACTGCTTCGTCAGCAATCGCAGTTCCGCTTCCGCGTTGGCGAAAATGTCCCGTCCGCTCGCGCGGGCATCGAGCATCTTCTCGGTCAGCGCGGCCAGCCTGTCGATATCCTCGTTGACGTGCCGCGCGGCGATTTTTCGCACCGGTTCGACGTCATCCTGAATGCCGACTTTCTGGAGTGCCAGCAAACAGTGTTCGAATACCAACGAACTCTGCTTGGGGTGCGCTGCGATCTCAAGCACAAAAGTACGCGCCTCTTCCCGGCGCTCCTGGGCGAGGATATCCAGCATGTTGACTAGCCCTCGTTCATCGATTGAATTCGGTATCAGTAAACCGTCCGTCGCGCGGTCCAAAACCTTGCGCATCTGAATGCAAAGCAGTTCACAAATCGCAGGACTGGGCACATAGCGCGCGACGGCAACGCCGGCGGACCACTGAATCTCGGGGTCGTCGCCCCGAATAATACTCAGCAAGATTGGCTCAACCTTCTCACGTTCACCCTGTACCCACGCGATAGCATCTTCTCTGCCAAGCCACGGCGCCTCCACACCCGGATACACCCTGTCGTAGAGCCGTCGCCAGACTTTCGCCATTGTGTCTGCATTCGCTGGGATGACGGCGACGCATAGCAGGATGATGACGCACTTCGATAGCAGGCGCTTACGTGGCAGTTGGTTGGTGGTGCACATATTAATCGACTCCAAAATCGGATCGCATTTCGATATTGCCTGCTTGCCGCGACTTGATCCCATAAACCTCGATCTCCGCCATCCGCAATTCGCCGTTCCCCGACTTGCTCTTTCTCAGCGCCATCCAATGGCACGCCAAACGCCTACGGCGCGATTCGCCCCATCGTGCCGATGCGCCACCCATCCGACTCGAAAACGTAGGTCAGCCGGTAGCGACCGTCCAGAGTGCAGCCGGCCGCAAGCCGGTCTCGGTCGATCTCGAAGACCTCGCGTCCGGCGTTTCGCCGCAGGGAGCGTATCACGTCGGGCATGCTTGGATCGAGGAAAACATCCTCCGCCACGTCCCGCTCGTCAGCGGACCGTCGATATCCGAAGTGGTGGAGGTCGATATATCCCTTTGCGTCTTTGACCTCAATGGCACGGAGGTAGGCACTCGTAAGCACTCGGAGTTCCTGTTCCGCGCCGCCCAACAGATCTCGTCCCTCGGCACGCGCCGCGACCACCTTTTCGGTAAGTGCGCTCAGGCGGTCGATGTGCGGGTTCATCCGCCATGACACGATTCGGCGCACGTGCTCGACGTCTTCGCGCACACCGATTTTCTGAAGCGCGAGGAGACAATGCTCGATCAACAGAGAGCTCTGCCCCGGTTTTGCCGAAAGCTCCAGTACGATCGAACGGATCGCTTCGTGACGCTGATCCGTAAGGATGTCGAGCATGTTGCACAGTCCGGATTCGTCGACCGACCCAGACTCGATTTTTCCGAAGGGAGCTCGATCGATCACACGTCGCGTTTGTTCGACAAGCAGAGCGCATACCTTGGAACTAGGAATATGCCGAGCGATGGCCAGACCCGCGGTCCACTGCACTTCAGGGTCGTGCTCCCGGATGATGTCCATGACGATCGGTTCCACTTGGTCGCGCTCCTGAACTGCCCACGCCGCCGCCTGTTCCTTCCCGGCGAACGGAGGGGACACCCCGGGATGCACCCGTTCGTACACCGTACGCCACACCTTCAACAAATGATCGGCATATGCAACGTTCGGATACGCGACGAAGTAGCACAGGGCGACCATACCGGTCATCCGCACCAGCTTGGCACGACGGATCGTCAACTTCATGTCAGTCAACTCCATGGTTAGATCGGACCTCAAGGCATTGGTTTTCGTCAAGATCTCGCGAAGTGGACAAAGCGGTCTCGTACATTAGGTTCTTTGGCGCCGTGCGATGATCCGCCTGGGGATTCTGATGATTCAGGAGGTAGTGCATCAGCTCATGAGCAAGCACGCGAACGAACTCTTGACCCTGGAGAGGGCCGTCGGCGGTGTGGTCGGCGATCGCCACTCCTGCCTCGCGAAAATCACTCTGCTCGGGAGTTATGGTAGCACCGTCGGTTTCGTCGTCATCGAGCTGGCGGACAAAATACACGTCGATGGCTACCTCATCCTCATTGTAGTCGAACAGATCGAAGAGCTCGCCGGTATACAGTGGGCCGAGCTCGATGCTGAGATCATCTACGAGTTCCAATGACACCGTCTCAATGACAACCTCGCTCAGCGTGATGTAGATGCCGCACTGCGACAGTACCTTGGTCACGTCGGCCATGATCCCACGAACCTCCGCGGCCGAACGAGATGTCGACGTGCCCGCGCCGTCCGTGCACAGATGCGCTTTGACCTGAAAGCGAAAGTCTCCCGGCTCCAGGTCCGGCTGAACATTCTTGATCAGCGTCGGCGCCGCGGCACACGGCGAGCCGGCGACCCGAAACTCCATCCGACCCGAACCAAGGTTCCCCCAGGACGGAAACGGTATCTCCAAAATCGCCCCGCTAAGGTCACCCCGCATCACCACCCGCGCCTGCGGTGTGATGGATCCGCCGGTCACCACAAACGCCCATGTAATGTCCTTCGGCAGGCTTGCCAATTCCACGTCCGGCGGTTCCAGCAACGTCAACTCAAAACTGTTCGCTTGCCACCACAACAAGCCGTCGCCTATCCACAGCGGCGTCATCGGCGCCACGATCGCGGGATTGTACGGAATCGGGTCCGTCCCGCTCGTGATCGGATTCATCTCCGCATAAATCGCCAGCGCGTCGATTGGATCGAGCACATGCGGCCCCGGTTCACACTCGCGATTGGCCGTGGCCATGAACCAGCACCAGTAATAGCCCGGCAAGTCGGCAACGATGCTGGCCACCGATCCTTCTCCCTCCTCGATCACGCCGTCCGGTTTTTGAATGAACCAGGTGTACGTCGGGACTGTCGGCGGAATCGACACTTCCGCGCACTCCACGCGCTTGCTCCCGCCGCTATCAACCACTCCGTCTGCCATGAACGTGATCGTGTTCCCAACGCATACGACCCACGGCTCGGCAAAGACCGTTCCGCCCAAAAGGGTTCCATGATCGATGCACTCATTGCAGGGCTGAAGGCAGCACACGTTACTCGCGCAGCACGACTGCCCCGCGGTGCAGCAGCTTGCTCCGCAGCAATTCGTGCCGGCCGGGCAGCAATGATCCCAGCTCGGCACCCCCTCCGTCACGCAGCATTGCGGCGTATCGCCCCCGCAGCACAAGTAGCCCCCATTGGCCGGGCAGCAATTTGCCGGCCCGCACGCCGGCGGATACTGGCATTCCCCCGTCAGCGCGTCGCAGCCGAGGTCAATCGTGCATACGTTTCCGTCGTCCGGACAAACCTTCGGGGTGAATTGGCAGCCCGACGACGGACTGCAACTGTCCGTCGTGCACTTGTTTCCGTCGTTGCAATACCGGGGCGGATACACGCAAAACGCATAACCACAGGTAATTCGGCAATACTCGTTCGTGCACTGGTTGTTGTCGTTACAGTATGGACACGTCACGCCGCAACACGCACACGCCGCCGCCACCGCCGCCGCGTAGGGATCGTCGAACTCGCCCAGCGGAACTTCACCATCGTCCGGAACGCCACTTGCGCCTCGTTCGCCGCCCGGCGAAGGCCTGGCGCAGGGATTGCACGGCGGGATCGGCGTGGCCACCACCACGGGGTCTTCGATCCACTCTTCGTCGTCGCTTGTCGCCCACAGCCCCGAAATCTCCATCACGATCCGCTGATTCGCCGACACCCACATCCGCCGATTTTCGACGCCGCCTCTCTCCGCGTCGGGAGCAGACGCAGCCGCGTCGAACTCCGCGCCGCCTTCCGCCTCATCGAGCGGTGACTCAGGCGGCTCGAGCCGCGCGTTGCCTCCCCCTTCATCGAGGGGGGACACAGGGGGGTCCGGTCGCGCGCCCGCCTTCCGAGCCTTTCCCGCCGGTGAGCGATCCGAACCGCGAACGCCGAACGCCTCCGGCGCGATCGCCCGCGGATCAACCCCGAACTCCCGCCGCAACCAACGCAGCGAATCGAGCACGTCCTCGCGCGCCACGATCAACCGCGTGAAGACGTAAATGTCGGCACTGGCGAAGTCGTTCCAGTAGGCAAGGTAGTCCCCCGCCAGGCCGGCCGCGTTCGCGCCCCGCGGCGCGTCGAACAACACAAACGCACCCTGCTCGACGACGATCCGCTCTCGCGGCGTCACGACCCACGGTCGCTTGGCCGGAACGCCCGGCGAATTGGAAAGTTGATCAGTTTGGGCAAACGCCACCCCATTGCCCAAAAAGGGGGAACACGCCGAATGCCAATGCAATCGGCATCCAATGGAACCGCGATGCAGCCATATCCGCCCTTTCCAAGAAATGAATCCATCAGGGCTTCAATGTCCTTATCATACCGATCTCAATGTTCGGATTCAAGAAAAATCCGTTGACAATGAAAACGATGTCGGATTGGTTGATTTGACGTCAAATGATCGACGATGCCAGCGTGCCGAGGCGTTCGATCTCCAATTCCAGCACATCGCCGGGTTGTAGCCAGCCGCCGACGTTCTCCGCTCCAAGCTCCAGCATGCACCCGGTGCCGCAGGTTCCGCTGCCGATCAGATCGCCGCGATACATCATCGCGTCGCGCGAGCCGCGTTCGATCATCTTGGTGAAATCGTGGGTCAGGTCCTTGAAGTTGGCACGAGAGATTTCCTTGCCGTTGCGCCGGGCCAGCATGGTCAGGTCATAGCGACCCGGTCCGACTCGCCGATCGGCGAGTTCATCGCGCGTGACGACCCACGGGCCGATCGACGTGGCGAAGTCCTTCCCCTTGGCCGGTCCGAGCGAGCACTTCATTTCATGCCGCTGGAGATCGCGAGCCGACCAGTCGTTGAGCACGAGATAGCCGAAGATGGCCTCCTCAGCTGCGTCCCCTTTCACATCCTGAACGTCGCGACCGATGATCGCGCCGACTTCCAACTCAAAATCCAATTCGTTCGTGGCGGCCGGTTTCTTCACCGGCTCCATGTGGCCTTTCAGCGAACCGGTATTGGAGAAGTAGAAGATGGCGAGTTCATACCACTCCGGAATCATCTCCAGACCGCGGCGGGCGCGGGCCGCCTTCACGTGCTGCTCGAAACCGTAGAAATCACGAAACGTCCGCGGGTTTGGAACGGGCGGAAGCCACCGCGTGACGCTTTTCAGTGGCAACGTGTTTCCGCCGGCCGAACGGGCAAGCTTCATCAATCCGGCGTCGCCCAGCGCTTCCAACGCATCGCGCAAACTCGGCGGTGCATCAAGAGGAAGTAGTCCTCCGTCCTTTTCGACGGCCAGGATCGGTCCGGAACGTCCGCTAAGTTCGACGAGGCAAAATCGCACGTGCGCCCTCCCTTCGTTGGTGTGTTATCAGGCGAAAACTCGATTGTGGAGTTCGCATCTACAACCGTCAACCCCTTGCCGGGCGGGCGAATCGTACAATTGAAGCAGCACCGTGCTGCGTTGCCTTTGAGTCAACATGATGGACGAAATGTCAAACGAGCCGTTCGCAGTACCGCCTCCGCTTCCCAGCGGCCTCACGGCCGACGTGCCGATGATGGGTCGCCCGGTCGACGCACCGCCGAATGATGGTCAACCCACGGGAAAGACCGATCGCGTGGCGGTCGCTTCGGTCCTGTGCGGTGCGACCGCGTTTATTCCGGTCATTTCGCAGGTGATCGGCTTCGTGCTGGGTGTCATCGCGCTGCGGCGAATTCGCCGGGCCAAACGAATGGGGACTCCCGTTCGCGGTGGACGGCTGGCGATGGCGGGCATAACCGGAAACGGACTCGTGCTCTTGTTCTGGATCGCTCTGTTCGGGGCATTTACCGTACTTCGATCCACCTATACAAACGCCAGCGAATCACTTCAGCGGTTAACCGCTATTTCGGCGTCCCACCGCCAGCACGTCCGCAAATAGCCACTTTCAAATCGCTTTCGGTCCACTCGACTTTGAATACTCGACCGGCCCCTTCTATAATCAGCGGATCGCGGCTCGAAGTGTTCCGCGGCGTCGAGGGGAGGGGAACGGGGTGATTCGGAATCCAATCCGTCATCTATCGGTATGGGTGCCGGCGGTTTGCGCATTGACATGGCCGGGCCAACCCAGCGCCCAAGCGCAGGTTGCAACCAATCTCGATAACTTTTTCCTGCAAGGCACGCAGCCGGACACGTACGGTGAATTTACGCCGATCATCAGCTCGCAGGACTGTCGCGGTTGCCACGAAGTTTACAATCCCTTCGGCAACCAGGAATACCCGATCTACAGCCGGTGGGAAGCAAGCATGAAGGCCAACGCGGCGCGCGATCCGATCTGGCTTGCAGCGCTGGCGATCGCCAATCAGGACGCGCCGTTTTCCGGCGATTTGTGCATTCGGTGTCATTCGCCCGGCGGGTGGCTGGGAGGTCGATCGGTTCCGACGGACGGTTCAGCCCTTCGCGCGGACCTTGGCGATTTCGATGGCGTCAATTGCAATTTTTGTCATCGAATGGTCGATCCAGTTTCCCGCCCCGGCGTGAATCCGCCAGAGGACGACCCGATTCGCACTGGTTTGGCGGCCGTCGGACTTTTGCCGACCTCGCCGGGAAGCGGCAACTATGTTGTCGATCCCGTCGACGTTCGCCGTGGTCCCTACCCATTTGTTCAAGGCGGGCCCAATCCGCCGCCCAACGTACCGCTGAACTTCCACGGCGTGCCGATTCTGCACTCTCCGTTTCATCGCACGGCGGAACTTTGCGCCACCTGTCACGACGTCAGCAATCCGGCGATGACACGGCAGCCGGACGGTTCGTATGTCCTGAACCCCACCGGCGTCGAGCACGCAACGCAAGACAAATACGATATGTTTCCGATCGAACGAACGTATAGTGAATGGGCCAACAGCACGTATGCGTCTGTCGGCGTTCAGGCCAACGGTGTCTTTGGCGGCGCTCATCCGACGGGAATCATGCGCATTTGTCAGGATTGCCACATGCCGGATGGCGATACTTACGGCAGTGGATTCGATTTTTCGCCGTTCTTTCCGCGGCAGGATGTTCCTTCACACGACTTCAACGGCGGCAACGCCTGGGTTCAGGACATGTTGTACAACTTGTATCCCTTTACGCTGACGTACGACTACCTGACCGACAGCAAAGCGCGAGCCCGGTACATGTTGCAAAACGCCTCGACGCTGGAAGTGACCGACGAGGGCTGCTCGATCAACGTGCGTATCGTTAACGAAACCGGACACAAACTGCCAACGGGATATCCGGAAGGTCGGCGCATGTGGATCAACGTCGAGTTTCTTGACGGCGCGATGCAGCCGGTCGCCGAGCGAGGCACATACGATGTTGGCACGGCCGATCTGACGACGCCGGATACCAAGGTTTATGAGGCCGAACTCGGATTGGATGAAGCGGTCGCCGCGGCCACGGGGAAACCCGTCGGACCATCATTTCATTTCGTGCTCAACAACAAGATTTACAAGGACAATCGTATTCCACCGCGTGGATTCACAAATGCGGCGTTCGCGGCGGTGCAGGCGGAACCGGTCGCCGCGACCTATGCCGACGGACAATACTGGGATGACACGATGTTCCGCGTACCGCCGGGAGCAGCCAGCGCGGTCGTTTCAGTTTACTACCAGACGTCAAGCAAAGAGTACATCACGTTTCTGCGAGACGAGAACCGAACAAACGACGCAGGCGATGAGCTGTACGCTCAATGGGAGATCACGGGTAAGTCGCCGCCCGTGCTCATGCGACAGCAGTCCGTGCTGAATCTCACGCCGGGTCTTTTCGGTGACGCGGATTGCTCGGGATTCGTCGACCTCGCGGACTTTGGGTTGCTCGGCGACTGCGTCTCCGGACCGGATCGGCGACTGCGGCTGGGCTGCGAAGCACTTGACGGCGAAACGGACGGCGATGTGGACTTGCGCGACATGGCCGAATATCAACTTGCCTTTGATGGTGAGCCGTAAATTGTCGCTTCGATCCTCAACGGTTAATCCTTTTCAGTGGGTTCTTTCGATCCGGAATCATCAGTCTTCCGCTGCGGTTCTTTCACGATGCGCCCCTGCATGACGCCGCCGTAGTTTTTTTCGTTGCAGTACCAGACGCCGCTGTAAAATCCGTGGTGGATCATCACGCGGGCGGAATACGTGCCGATCAGCGGAATCGTCAGGTCATTGAGAGTAATAACGGCGGTGTCCTCGGCCCAGACGACGCGCACTGGCACAGGGACCGTGACATCTTTGTCCCCAAACTCGATTCGTGCGCTGATGACCCATTGATCGTCGACGAGTTTTGTTGCCGAGGAAATCGTGTACTTGTCTGGCTTCGGATCGGTCAGCGGCGTCGTTCCCTTCAGCCCGCCTTCGCCGGTCATCTGCCAAATACCCTCGAGCGTCGCTCCAGAAAGTGACTCCTGAAGCGTTTTTTCCAATTCGGCGCGCGGCGGAATGTTCAAGCTTGCCGGGCCGCCGGATGGTTGCTCTGTTTTCGTAGGTTGGCCTTCTGCCGAGTCCGGGCGCTGTTGCCCTGCTGATTCCGGAACTACGACCACGACGGCCGCGACAACGCTCAGTACGAACCATGTTGATTTCAACCGCATGATTCAATCTCCTGAATACAGAAGACACACGATGTTCGTCTGTCCGCTCACAGAAACAGCTTCAATGTGCGTTGCGCCCCTGCCATTCATTCTTCAACCGCGTGCGTGACGCGCACGCCGCGCCGACCTAGCTCGGAAACGACATGCTCAAATACTCCGGGATGCTTTGCAATGATCTCCGGAGGGTGAACTCCTGGTTCAGGCAATCGCCCGTCCGCGAGCAGTGTCGCTACGATCACACAGGGGAAGCCTGTCGTTCGAGCCATCGAAGACATGCGGCGCATGGGGTCGAACTCATCAAACAACTCAAACCGATGTCGAACTGATCTCCCGCCCTTGTCGCCCGCGACATCGACTCGCAAATAAGTAAACTCGCGCTCGTCGTCGTCGAGCTTCCACTTGGGGAAGAGCAGCTTCGCGGTCAGATCCAGCGGACGCACGTGAACGCCTCGTATGTCAATCAGTTCGGAATCGAAAAAACCCGTATCACGGAGCACGCGCATCAACTCGATATGGCCGGGATAGCGTAGCGTCTTTTCCTTCAGACTCGGAATATCGACTGTCGTCAGCAAACTACGCAAGCCGTCGGTGTTGAAAGCCTCAAGCGTTCCGATGCCGGGAATGTCCACCAGCTCCGGTTCCGACAGCGCGGGCTTGATGACCAGCCGACCCGCTTCGCGCATTCTCGCCGGTCGGACGTATTCCTCGATCACATCGGAAGGGGCGAAGGGCGCTTTGTATTGAAAGGGCCAGCGCCGTTCTCGCGGAAGCCCGCCGACGAAAATCTCCGCATGATCGGCGCGGTCGAGCTGGGCGTGGGCAAAACCGATCATCATGTTGGAAAGTCCCGGCGACACACCGCAATCCACAACCGCAGCTACCCGGTGCCGCTTCGCCAGGGCATCGAGCGTCAGCGCGTCCTCAGGCATGAACGAAATGTCACAATACGGTTTGCCGGCGCGGATAACGCCTTCGAGCGTTTGCAATCCGAATCGACTGGGCAACGCGCCCAGTACGACATCGGCATCGGCGATAACCTCGCAAAGCTGCTTCGATTCGGACAAGTCGGCCGCCCGGGTTGATATTCGCTCGAGGCCGTTCAATCGCGCCAGGTTTTCCGGTGAAGCGTCAACGGCAACAACCTCAAACCGATCATCCGCGGCCAATTCCCGCGCCATCGTCGCACCGACCAGTCCGCACCCCAGAATCGTGGCTTTCTTGGTCATGATCCTGCATCCACTGTTCGCGTGTTTCGAGCAGTACGGGCCGCATTCACAAACAAAACGAGTGCCACGAGGATCACCCCGCCGCCGATCATCGTGGCCGACGGCGGTTTTTCACCGACGGCAAGGAACGCCCAAACCGGCACGAGCACCGGTTCGAGCATGGTGACCAGGGCGGCCTGATAGGCCGGCACCCGCGCTAAACCGAGTGAGTAGAGGTAATAGGGAATTCCGAATTGCACAACCCCCAGAAGCAGAAGCAACCAAAGGTTGCGTGACGAAACCGCAAGACCGCCTGCGAAAAGGACGACGGGAAGCAAAAGCACGGCCGAACCGAGATTATTGAACACCGTAACGGCTGCCGAATCGGCATCGCGCAAGCGGCGAATCATCATGGTCAACAGCGAAAAGAACAACCCGGACGCCAAGGCGACAAACAGACCAACCAGCCCCGCCGACGGCCCTCCTGAAAACACGATCACAACACCAACCAACGCAAGCGCCAGAATGCGAACATCAGACGAGCGAGGCTTTTCCTTAAGGATCATCGGCGAAAGGGCAAACACCCAGAACGTCGAAGTGTATTGAAGAATGGTGACGCTCGCGGCCTCGGTCATCGTGGTCGCCATAACAAAGCAGACTGTCATCAACGTAAAGAAAACAAGGCATAAGACCGCTTCGGGTCGCGGGAATCTCGATGGCGATCCCAGCGAACCGGAGATTTCGGACCTCCGAAGTGTCTGCCATTTGCCACGAGTCAACGGCCAAAGGAACACTCCGGCAATGAGCGAACGATAAAACGCGATCGTGATTCCGTCGGGACCGGCGCCGCCTTCATTGATCAACTTGATGAGTGCGCCGTTGAGACTCCACAGCGTCGCCGCAAGCGCCAACACCAAGACGCTGCCGATCGCATGAGTGTGCAGCGATGTTCTTGAGTCGGATGTAGAATCACCCACGATATTCCATCCCGATGTTCTTGCGGAAGATTGGGCCGCGGCGCACAATGCGTACATTATCCGAGCCGCGTTCATTCTAAGGCATGACGAAGCTTTACGATATCTCTCCGCCGATCACGCCCGCCCTTGCGGTTTGGCCGGGCGACACACTTCCCTCGCGCGAAGTATTGTGCGACATGCGCCACGGCGCCAATATTACTTTGTCAACACTCCGCACCACGGTGCATGCGGGCGCGCATGCGGACGCGCCAAGCCACTATGGCGCGGACGCCCCGACGATCGAACAGCGCGACGTAGGACTGTACATTGGTCGCTGTCACCTGGTTAGGGTTCAGGTTGATCGAGGCCGCCGGATAGGCGTCGCGGATCTGCGTGCCGAAGTTGATGCACCTCGAATGTTGATTGCAACCGATACGTATCCGGATTCAACGGAATTCAACGAGGACTTCGCCGCGCTGTCCGTCGAATTGATCGATCATTTGCACGAAGGCGGCGTGCGGCTCGTGGGCATTGACACCCCAAGCGTAGATTTGTTCGACTCCAAGGACTTGCCTGCGCATCGGCGCATACTTCAATACGACATGGCCATTCTTGAGGGGTTGGTTTTGAAAGGCGTTCCCGCGGGCCTGTACGAACTGATTGCATTACCGCTTCGCCTCGTCGGTTTCGACGCCAGCCCTGTTCGGGCGGTATTGCGATCGATGTGAGTCCATTACCAACTGCCGAACCAGCCGCGTTTCTTTTTTCCCGCATCGCTACGGGGCTTCGCCGAGTCCGCCGCAATCTGGGCAAGCAGTTCCTGATTGGACTTGGCGGGGTTCAGGCGTTTCAACGTCTTGAGCTTGCTCCGCGTCTCCGGATCGAGATCGCTCGTCGCAACGGCTGATTCGGAGGCGACGGCTGCCGGTTCCGGCTCAGGGGGAGCGACCGGCTCCCGTGCCGGAATGATCTCCTTCGCCGGCTTGGCGGCGGATTGAGCGGACTTGCCTCGGCGCGACGTCGACCTCGCCCTCGGCGCGGGCGACTGTCGAGCCTCCAACTCTTCCTGTTCAGCCTGGTCGACCTCGGCCTGAGCAGCGGCCAGCGCCGCTCGCATCGCGGCCATCACATCTTCCGCCGGCTCCTCGCTGGAAAGCGGCTGCGCATCCTGGCACGATGGCTCGGTTGATTCTTCAAGCGACTCCACCGACTCGTCACGGAAACCCGCGGATTCACGGCCAATGCCTTCGGCACTCGACCCGGATGACGCGAACGAATTCCAGAACTGCGCGACGGCCGCGTGAGCATCGACAATGCAACCGGAGTCTGGTCTGACGAGCGTTGGTGGTTGAACTCCTCGCTTCTCAGATTCCGCAAGGAGCGAACGCAGTTCTTGCTCTCGTTGTTCAAATGCCGATTGCCGTTCCGCCGTTGCGATGCACTCGGCTTCCAAGGCTTTGGCCGCACGCTCGAGGTCAGCTCGCGTATCGTCGAGTTGCTGTGTCAGCGATTCTCGGGATTCCAAAGAATCGAGCAGGTCGTTTTCCAGACTCTGTTTCATCTGCAAGAGACCAGCCAGCTCCGTTTCTTTGGCACGTACGGCGGAACGCGCCTCGGTCAGTTCACGCTGACGATCGGCTTCCAGCGTCTCGAGGGCCGCCGCTTTCGCGCTTTCGCTCTGAGCCATGAAGCCTTGCAGTTCGGCTCGAGCATGTCGAGCGGCGGAAGCCTCTCGCTCGGCGGCGTCCCGCGACTCACGAAGCTCTCGCTCCAGTTGACCAACATTTTCTCGAATCCCATTGATCTCGCCGCGAAGCGCCTCCGCCTCGGCTCGAGCGCGAACCAACTCGTCGCTTCGCGACTGGGCCACCTCGTCGGCAACGTCGCGAGCCTTCTGAACCGCGAGTCGATCGTTCTTGATGTTGTCGAGCGCCGACTCAAGTTTTTGCTGCTGACCGTCGAGATCGGCCTCTCGCTCCGCAAGGGCTTTATTCCGGCGGTCCAGCTCCTCGCTTCGGCGCTGAATGGTTTGGAAGTCGCTTTCGTGAGCGGCCCGGTCCCGCTCGAGCGCCGCTCGGTGCTCCTCGCACTCGGCCTTGAGTCGTGCGATCTCCATTCGCCCGGCAGTCGAAGCCGCTTCAAACGACTCCCTGGCTGCGTCGAGTTCGACGCGATCCGTTTTGAGTTTCGATTCAACAGCACGGAGCCTGGCTTCGCGGTCGTTCAGAGCGTTAGCGCGTTCGTCAAGGTTGGTCATGCCGGCCGCGAGCGCGATTTCGCGATTGCGGTAATCGGCGATCGCGGCTTCGGCCTTACGACCTTTTTCATCCACGCCGGCCTCACGCTGCTTCAGTTCAGCCGTGCGTTCGGCAAGCCCCTGAGCGTTTTTCTGTAGTTCCTTTTCTCGTTGAGCAATCAACTGCGTTTCTTCGGACAGCGCGGCACGTTTCTCGTCGATCGCCTTGGCTTGCTGCGCAAGTGCCTCTTTTTCCTGTTGAAATCGCGCAAGACCGCTATCCAATTCAGATTGCGCCTTTTGGAGCTTTGCCTCGGCATCTGCAATCTTTCCTTGTCTTGCGTCCAGCTCAGATTGGAACTCCGCTATAAAAGCCTCTCGATCGCATAACTGCGCAGCCGCCTGTTCCAATTCCTTTCGCCGTGATTCCAGTTGCGCCGATTCGGCAGCAAGTCGATCTGATTCCCTTTCCAGCCCATCGCCTCTGCTTCGATCGGCTTCCTCGCGCGCGGCGATTTCAACCTTGATACGCTCAACTTCGTCCAGGTTGCCGCGAAGTTCCGCTTCCTTTCGCTCGACCTCGGCCAATCGGCGCGCAACGGCTTCGGACTGCGTCTGAAGCTCCTTGCGCCTTGCCTCGCATTTGGCGTCAAACTCATTCCGTTCGCCGGCGAGTTTCTCGCGTTCAGTCTTGAGTTCACTGGCGGCCTTGACCGCGCCTTGTTGACGGGATTCGAGTTCCGCTGACTCAGATGCCAGCAACTCCTCGGCCGCGTTGAGTTCGACTCGCCGCCGTTCCAGTTTTTCCTCGGCCGTCCGGCGCTTGGCGTCCGCGTCGCGCTCCGCCTGTGAAACCAGCTCCGCCAGTTCGCGAAGTTCCTTTTCTCGACTTTCGCAGGCGGCGGTCAACTGCGCCACGTCTTCAGCTCGCCGCTTCAGCTCCGCCGCATCTTGTTCAATTTGACGCTCGCGTACATCCAGCGCACGAGCTCGCGCCTCGGATTGCGAAGTAACGCTGCCCGACTGCGCTTCCACGGTCTGGCAGACCTTGTCGGACCACGCAACAAGACTCTCTTGATATTGGAGGACTCCAAGTTCAAGCGCCTCAATCTTGGAATCAAGATCGGACAATACGTCGTCGGCGAAGCCCGCTTGTTCCATCATGGTTTGTTCTTTCGATGAAGCCATGGTCTTTCCGCAGCAGCAACGTGAACGATGAATCGCGCCGCCCGCGACATGCGCGCGAGCGAATCCTGAGTTTCAGGGCGTGACGTGCCTCGCCCTGGCGAAAGTGTACATTTCGCATGCGTCAAACAAGGGAAGATGAGCGGTCTGTAGGAGGAAAACTTTACATATTGAGTCCGATTAACGATGGGTCCCGTAACGCTTGACGTAATTCCCGGCGGATTCGCAAATCCTGCCGGAGCGACGGGAATCGATATTGTACGCTTGACCTGCCTTCGGTCAGAAGTTGCCGAGACCAGGGTTCCCGCAAGGACGGCTCAGTGACCGAGCAGGAACTGGAAATCAACGTCGCCTCAACCGGACCGAATCTGAAGGCGGCGGAGTCATTGCGAACATGATGAACGCGACGGACATCCTAGCAAAGCACCAGGCCCCCGAGCCGGATCAACTCCGCGCGCTTGTGGCGGATGTTCTTCAGTCCGTTCGGGAAACCCGCCGACGACTCAACGACGAACGCGGAAAGCTGGAAGAGGCCAGGAAGACGCTCAGCGAAGCGCGCGACGAACTGACGGTTGAGCGAAACGGACTAGCGAGCGAGCGCGATCAACTTTCCATACTCGCAGACAATCTGAATCGCCAGCAGCAGGATATCGATCACCTCTCCAGTCGCGTCGCGACCGAGTCGAGCAACATGGAAGAACGATCGCAGACCCTCCAAACCGAAGCGGCGCGCGTCGAAAGAATGCTCGCCGACCATCAGGCGGCGCAGGCCGAATTGCGGCGACGTGAAGAAACTCTCCATTCAGGCGAGATCGACCTTCAAAGCCGACTGAATGATTTGGAACCCAAACAGGAACAACTCGAACGCCAGGAACGCGAACTTTCCGCCAGAGCTGCGAAACTCGAAACCCATGCGGATGAACTCGTTCGCACCAGAGAAACCCTGGCCGCAATGCAGACGCAGTTGATGCGCGACCATCAGGAAGTGGCCGCTCATCGGGAGGAACTGCTCCGCCGACTCGCCGACCTCCCGGAAACCTCCGTGGGGCACGAACAGGTTCCGGAACTCCTTGAACCCGTCGTCGCTCATTCAGGATGGGCCGCCGGACCCAAGCCCGCAATCGCGGGTGGCGTCGATCAGTTCCGCAAACTGCGCCGCGACGCCAAACGCCGTGCCATCGGAGTGTGAGAAAGACCAGCCGTCATTTGTTCATTCAGGAAGGAAACCTACATGCTCCTGAAACTGCTTTCACTGAAAAGGGCGCCTCGCCGGGAATCCGCAGCCGCCGCCGCGACATCGTCGCCAAGAGCGCCCTTTCAGCCCGCTCCTCTTGCCTCGCCCAACAGCGATCCGCTCAAGCGACTTGTGCAACAGGGCCGCTACAACGTGGTCATTCGCGAGCAGAACCAATACAAGAACCACGCTGAACTGCCGTCCGTCATCGACGAAGTCTATCGTGAACTCGAACAACGCATGGCACTCGTCCCTAACGGTACCGTTTCGATTGCCCAAACGCTGGCCTCACAGGCAGGAGACGCCGAAGAAGACATCGCCGTCGAAGCCTTCCTTCTCGACATCCATTGTGTGACCAACGCCCGCTACCAGCATTTCGTTGATGCCGGCGGTTACGACATGCTCGAATATTGGCCCGAAGAAATCTGGCCGCATTTGATCGAACTCAAAGACTTGACCGGTCAGCCGGGTCCGCGCTTTTGGCGGCAGGGACGGCACGACGTGCAATTGTCCGATCACCCTGTGGTTGGTGTCAGTTGGTATGAAGCGCAGGCATTTGCCTTGTGGATCGGCCAGCGCCTGCCAACCGAAGCCGAATGGCAAATGGCGGCATCGTGGCACCTCAACAGCTCGACCAATCTCGTCCGACGCTTCCCCTGGGGCGACGCAATGGACAAGAAAAAATGCAACATCTGGGGATCGCGAATCGGTGAAACCGTCCCCGTGGCAACCTACCCAACCGGCGCCGCTCCCAATCATGTTCTGCAACTGGTCGGCAACGTCTGGGAATGGACCGACAACGAATACACGGTCGCCGACGCCAGCGGTCGGCCGGTCGTCGGAGAAATGCCCATGCACGTTGTCCGCGGAGGGGCTTTCGACACTTATTTCGAGTTTCAATCAACCAGCCAGTTCCGTACCGGCCAGCTCGCGCTGTCGCGGACTCACAACACGGGGTTCCGCTGTGCGATGAACCTGGCGGATGCGAGTTGGATCAATGGCGGCTGACAACACTGGACATTCCAGGGGGACAATGAAATGGCGACCACGACTTATCCGCAGAACGTCACGCTGCCGTGTCTGATCTGCGAACAGAAAAACTCGGCCGAGGCAATCGTCTGCAACACCTGCGGCGCGCCCATGGCCCTCATCCAGGAAGCCGTCGCCCAGGATCGCGACCCCTGCATCGTCACCGTCGTCGGCGACAGCAACGTCGGCAAGACCGTCTACCTCGGAATGCTGCTCGACATGCTCTCCAATCGCGCCGACGATTTTGAAGCCATCCCCAAGGGAGCCTATTCGGTCAATCTCCAGCATTCCGTCGTCAGTCATTTGAGCATGCGCCAGTTTCCGCCCAAGACGGCCATGGAAGTCGATGATTGGCACTGGGCCTACTATCAGGTCAGCCAGCGACAAAAGCCGTCCAACATCTACGACCTCGTCATGCCCGACATGGCTGGCGAAGCAATCGCTGCCGAAGTCGCCAATCCAAAAACCTTCAAGGTCATTCGATCGCTACTTGAGAAAAGTGCCGGGGCTGTCCTGCTCGTGGACGGAGCCTTGGCGGCGGCAGGTTCTCCGCAACCCGACTTTTTCGCATTGAAGTTAATGAGCTATCTCGACGGAGTCATCGCCACCCGACACGAGAAGAAGCTGACCACGCCGGTCGCGGTCGTTCTATCCAAAGGCGACTATTGTCCGGAAGTGTTCGACAATCCCAGAGCCTTTGCCCAAAGCAACCTTCATCGTTTGTGGAACATCTGCGAAAGCCGATTCGCCCATTACGAGTTCTTCGCCACCAGCGTCGTCGGCGCACTAGCGTACGGCTCTGACGAATCCGAGAACGTGGTGCCCTATCCGCTTCACATTGCCCCGAGGGGTGTGATTGAGCCTTTCGAGTGGGTGCTCTCCAAGCTCCAATCGGATCGAAAGCGACGGTAACATGGCCGGTTCCGTGCTCGTCTGCGATCAGGCGATCTTTACGTCCATCCGCAGTCCGATGGGCGAAGGATACCGCATTGTCGCCTCCAGCCGCGGACTCAAGACCGACGAAAAACAAACCATCACCCGACAGTCTCCATCACACGACGCTCTCTGCGACGCCGGTGAGGATTCGCATGCCGCGCAAGGCGCATCGTTCTATTCGCTTCCGTCCAAACGCCTGTGTGTCGCCCTGACGTGCAACGCCGGCGCCGAACACACGGCTCGCGGAGGGCAACGCGTATATACGCACAATGTCATCCTTTCCGCCGAAGACTTCGCTCGCTGCGACTACAACCCCTTCGTTGTTTGGCGTGCCATGAAAGCTGCCGGGTTGACGACCCCCCAACTTTCCCCACCCGCCACGCTTGCGACCATCGAGTTGCAGTTCGATTTGACATCGACTCCGGCGTTTGATGAACCGTTGCGCGACCTGTTAACCACCCCGCGCCGGTTGTGCGCCGCACGCTGTCTGCTCGAGTCCAAACCGGTCGCCGTGGACATCACCACCGGTTGGATTCCCTGGGCCGAAGCACTGCTGCTCGCTGTTCCCGGTCCGATGCGATCCAAGTGCTCCTTTAGTGCTGGACTTCGCTTTTCCGTCGGGCGCGGCCACCGCTTTCAAATCTTTCGTGACGAAAAACGCGCGGCCGCCGGAAGGGCATCAGCCCAGGGAATCTGTTTCGTCAACGCCGAATCGTCCGACGAAGTCGTGCCGTCGGCCTGGCTTTCGTTTGTGGAACGTCTCTGGTCGGGAGGCGAATTAGGGCGACTGACGAAACGCACATCTCGCACGTTTACAGACACGACAGTCGAAACGCGCGAACGCATTGGACGACTCTACGGCGTCATCGACGACCTGCCGCAAAGGGACACAGCCGCCGCCCTTGCCAGTGCGATGAGCACCTTTGCCGAGCCGGCGCGCGGCATCGAGGGTGACATCCAAGGCGAACTTCGTCATGCCGTTCAAGATCTGCTGTGCAGTCGGTTTGCGGATTCTCCCTTTGCCGAAACGATACCCCACTGGAACGCGATCATCACGCTTTGTCGCCGAGGCAGTGAAGCAGCGTCCTTTGCTCGTCCGCTGGTTGATACGGCATTGCGCGCCGCCATGCGCGACGATCCGATGACCGCCGCTGAAATCGCGCTCGATTGCACGCGGGATTTCCCAGCAGGCGAAATGAGGAAGTCATTGGAACCCTTGTTCGATCAGATTCTCGCCGCCTTGCGACCTGTCGCCGCGGAATCGACCGCGACTCCCAATGCACGGCTCGCCACCATCGTCAACCGCTGGTGCACCCTCCGACCGGCCTGCCCGATTGTCAGGGAACTGACCGATTCCTGCGCAGCGCTGCCCAACCACGCGTGATTCATCTGCCTCCATCTGGCATTCCATAAGACAATCACCTGTCTGTTCGTTAGAATGCCCCCCCGAAGTCGCAATAAGACTGATCGGGGTCACGCGACCCCAACACCCAATGAGGATGCCATGAACGAACCACTCATCGAATGCGTTCCCAACATTAGCGAAGGCCGCGATGCCAACGTCATCCGACAAATCACGGACGTCGTCGAAACCGTGGACGGTGTCCGACTCCTCGACGTCGATCCCGGAAAGGCCACCAACCGAACGGTGATTACCTTTGTCGGACCGCCGGAAGCCGTCTGCGAATCTGCCGTGCGCCTCGCTCGTAAAGCAACCGAACTCATCGACATGACCCGCCACAATGGCGAACACCCTCGATTCGGAGCCCTCGACGTTTGTCCGCTCATTCCCGTGGCCAATATCTCAATGGATCAGACCGCCGAACACGCCCGAAAACTCGCCCAACGACTCGGCGACGAACTCGGCATGACCATCTATTGTTATGAGCACGCGGCCTCCTCGCCAAATCGTAAGAATCTAGCCCATGTGCGTTCCGGCGAGTATGAAGGACTTTCCGCGAAGTTAGCCCAGCCGGAGTGGAAGCCCGACTTCGGGCCTGCAAGATTCAACCCGAAGTCCGGCGCAACCGCCGTCGGCGCCCGCGATTTTCTCGTCGCCTACAACGTCAATCTCAACACCACTTCGACGCGCCGAGCGAACGCCATCGCCTTCGACATCCGCGAAAAAGGCCGACCGCGAACCCACGACGGCACGCCGACCGGCAAACCGGTTCTCGACGAAAACGGCCAAGCCGTCTGGGAGCCCGGCAGCCTCAAGGCCGTCAAAGCCATCGGCTGGTTCATCGAGGAATACGGCGTCGCTCAGATTTCCATCAACCTGACCAACCTTCAAGAGACACCGTTGCACGTCGCCTTCGACGAATGCTGCAAGAAAGCCGACGCCCGTGGCATTCGCGTCACCGGCTCCGAACTCGTCGGCCTCATGCCGCTCTCGTCGCTGCTCGACGCGGGCCGGTACTTTCTCAAGAAGCAGCAACGCTCCATCGGCGTCTCCGACCGCGAACTCATCAAGATCGCGGTCAAATCTCTCGGCCTCAACGATCTATATCCCTTCAACCCCGAGGAGAAGATCATCGAGTTTGCCATCGCCGCCCCTCGCCGACCGCATCCATCAGCTTTATCCGCTGAGTTGAGCCGCGACCGTGAGGGAGCGGGCGCCGCCCCTTGCCAGGAAAGCTCCGGTTCAGCACTTCTTTATCGCAAGCCCGCAAGACTCATCGACATGACCCTCCGCGACTTCGTCGAGGAAACCGCGTCCGAATCCCCCGCGCCCGGCGGCGGATCGGTCGCCGCGGCCGTCGGCGCAATGGGCGCCGGCCTCGCCACCATGGTCGCCAATCTCTCCTCGCACAAGCGCGGCTGGGACGATCGCTGGGAAGAGTTTTCCGACTGGGCCGAGAAAGGAAAGGCTTGCTACGTCGAACTTCTACGTCTCATCGACGACGACACCGCCGCCTTCAACGCGGTCATGGCCGCCTTCGGCCTGCCGAAATCCAACGACGAGGAAAAAGCAGCTCGACACCGCGCCGTTCAGGACGCCACCCGCCGCGCCATCGAAGTTCCATTGCGAGTGATGGAGGTTGCGCTCGCATCGATGGAAGTCATCAAGGCCATGGCCGAACTTGGCAATCCCAATTCCGTCTCCGACGCCGGCGTCGCCGCACTCTGTGCCCGAACAGCCGTGCTCGGCGCGGAACTTAACGTCCGAATCAACGCCGCCTCTCTCAACGATGCCAGATTCGTGGAGTCTTCGCGGCGCAGCGCGGCTGAGATGGTCATAACGATAAAAGAGCGGGAATCTGAGATTCTCAACATCGTTAGCACCAAGTTATGAACTCGGACGATCTCGTTCCACGACTGGTTACCCTCTTGGATTGATGCCGGCTGTTCCAAAAGATGATTCCCGGTCATAATCCGCCGATTCCGGTGCGCGGAGTCCAGAGAGGGTATGTCGTAACTTGTCCATTGGTTTTCAAACTTGGATCGCTCTGGCCGGGTTCATCGGCCTCATTTGGCTCGCTCGCGCCGTTGCAATCGAGTTCGCCCTGCGCCGCCGAATCGTGCTTCATTCCAAAAGCTACCCCGGTCCGCCGAAGCCCGCCCCACGCGTATCCATCGTCCTCGCCGCCCGCGACGAGGAACGAAACATCGAGGAATGCGTAACCACTCTTCTTGCTCAGGATTATTCGGATGTTGAGTTGATCGTCGTGGACGATCGCAGTTCCGATCGAACGCCCGTCATCCTCCAACGACTCGTTGAGCGGCATCCGGATCGGCTCCGTGTTCTCCGCGTCGAGTCACTCCCCGACGGTTGGTTTGGAAAGCACCACGCCGTCCACTTCGGCGTTGCCGCGAGCAACGGCGACTGGCTGCTCTTCACCGATGCCGACTGCCGCCAGACCTCGCCCAACACGCTTTCTATGGCTCTTCGCGAAGCGATGGAACACGAAGCCGATTTTCTTTCGATCATTCCCACGCTCGAACCACAGACGATCTGGGACCGCTTTGTCCAGCCGGTCTGCACGGTCGTCTTGATGTCCTGGTTCCGGCCCGGAAGCGTCAACAACCCGGCCTCCAAGACCGCCTACGCCAACGGTGCGTTCATGCTCGTCAGCCGATCCTGCTACGACGCGATCGGTGGTCACGCGGCCGTCCGAACGCGAATCAACGAGGACGTCCAGCTCGCCCGGCTCGCCAAGCAGCGCGGCCACCGACTTCGCGTTGTTGAAAACAGAGGACTTTACGTTACCCGCATGTACGACAACCTGGCGGGATTGTTTCACGGCTGGAGTCGAATCTTTTTCGGAAGCTTCGAGCGCCCGCCCGCCGTCGTGGCCGCCCTGACCATGATCTCCGTCAGCGTGGTCCTTCCGTGGGTTTTTCTGCTGATCGCGGCGATCGGCCGCTGGACCGCCCCACCGCCGAGCCAATCGGCTTGGACGTTGGCCTTTCTTGCCTGGTTTGGCGTCGTCGTTCTGGTCCAGGCGGTCACCGGCAGGCTGTTCGTTGCCGTGGGATTCGGCGCGAAGTGGTCATTGCTTTACGCCGCCGGCGCTTTCGTCACCATGGCGATTCTATTGAATTCCCTGATAAAATCCCTCGGATGGACCCCCACAACCTGGCGAACAACGAATTATGCACGCGGGTTTTCGAGGCAGACCGGCGGACCCGAGTCCACCGGTGTTGCCACCCACGTCGAACGGATGTCAAGGCCGGTCGCCCAGGTCGAGGTCTCGCTTCCGACCGCATCAGAATGAGTTAGCCAGCCGATGATCTCCACAACCGACGATGTCGCGCGGTCAAGAGACCCATCCCCAGACAAGAAGAATCAACCTTCGCCCCGTGCTTTCGTTGTCGGCGCGGGTCTCTGCTTTCAATTCGTAGGCGCCTGCATGTTTTTCGGCGCGCTCGCTGTGTGGCTGCTCATGTTGTGGTTGATCCCGCACCGAACGGACGCTCCGACCGAACCACCACCATTTTCCAACGCCGAACATCGAATCGAGATGCTCCTCACGCTCACGTTGCTTGCGTCACTCGTCGGCGGACTGCTCTATCTGGTTGTCGGCCTCGGCTTGCAGGGCGAGCGTCGCGAAAGTGGTGTCGTCGCCATGACTTCATCCGGGCTGATGACCGTGGTGTTTGTCGGCGCGGCCGGAGCGTTTGTCTACATGGCCGATACTATCCTGCTTGCGGGTATACCGATTCTCCTTGCATGTGTGAGCGTGATTCTTTTTCTTCTCGGCCGGCACAGCGCTGCCGTGTTGAAAAAGTACCCGCCGCCGCCCGATCTCAGCCGAGCTTCGCCCGAGTTTCTTGAGGAACTTCGACGGAACGAGGCCGATCGCCTCAAAGAATTTGACGATCCTCGCGGTCCTTGATTTTCCGACAAGTCGACCGCAACTGGCGACACGGAATCAAAAACCCTATAATCAGCGTTGATTGATGCGCTGGTTATGGGAAGGACAAACGGTAATGAAGCCAGGTCCATTGGTATCCGTCACCCTGTTTGTAGTCATTGGCACTCTTGGCGTTGCCTCCGCTGCTCCACCGGTTTGCGATCGCCTCGACCTGAAACACGCCGCGAAAGTTCACGACGCCATCGCCAGGGGAATCAGGTACTTGCTCAGCGTCCAGGGCGCTGACGGCGCCTGGTCGGCCGGAGACAAGTCCAATCCCGCGATCACCGCGCTGGTCATCAAGGCCATCGCACAGGATCAGGATCACGGCCCCCGGCATCCAGCGGTGCAGCGCGGCCTGAAATACGTCCTGTCGTTCACGCAACCCGACGGCGGCATCTACGTACCTGCCGACGGACAAAACAATTATCACACCAGCGTGGCCTTAATGGCCCTGGCATCGATGAATGCGGCTGAGCTTTCCGAAACCGTAAGGTCGGCCCAGGAGTATCTCAAAAAACTCCAATGGGATGAAGGCGAAGGCTACGAGGCCTCCCATCCCTGGTACGGCGGTCAGGGCTATGGTTCCGGCAAGCGCCCGGACCTTTCCAATACACAGATGATGGTGGAGGCTTTATACGAAAGCGGACTCCCGACCGACGACCCCGCGTACAAAAAGGCTCTGAAGTTTATTGAGCGATGCCAGATGCTCGGCGAAACCAACGATCAGCCATTTGCCAAGGGGGCCTCTGACGGCGGATTCGTTTACTCACCCGCCAACGAAGGCGAAAGCAAAGCCGGCACGGAGCCCACCGATCAGACCCCGCGGCTTCGCAGCTATGGGACCATGACCTACGCCGGCTTCAAGAGCTTGCTCTACGCCAAAGTGGACAAGAACGATCCGAGGGTCAAGGCGGCGGTCGAGTGGATAGGCAAGTACTACACGCTCGACGCGAATCCCAACATGCCCGGCGAGCAGTCAAAGGAAGGGCTGTATTATTTCTATCATGTATTCGCGCGGGCTTTTCACGCTTATAAAGAGGAGTCAATCAGCGACGCCAAAGGCGTGCCGCACTGCTGGCGAGCCGAACTTTGCGAAAAATTGGTCGCCCTCCAGCGTCCGGACGGAAGCTGGTACAATTCCACGCCGCGATGGATGGAAGGCAATCCCCATTTGGTGACGGCCTACGCGATTCTCGCACTGCAAACAGCGCTGCCCGATTGACGACACGGGCGATTCCGTTGTTCGATGGAACGCCCCGAGAGAAACATGACGGAAATGGCGAATCCTCAATCTGGCAACGACGACACGTTTCCGCTCGGTGACCGCCCCGGCGAATCCATCCCGCGCGGAATGGAGATTCCAAAGCCCCCGTCCGACGTTCCCATTGTTGCCGAACCCGCTCCCCCAATGATCGATGGCGCCGCCGACGCAACTTCGAAACCCGTTACAAGTCCGTCGCCCCAGGAGCTCGCTTCCCGCACGATCCCACCCACTGATGATTCCAGCGATACGCGATCGCTGCCTTCCGATTCATCGTCTCCGGTGCCGACCAGCACTCGTTTTCGCGTCGGAGAGTGGGAACATGAGTTTTCGGCGCACAAGATCGCCGTCGAATTGCGTCGAATTGAAGTGGAAGTTCGTCAACTGATCGAGGACCGCGATCCTAAACGCAAGCGGAAGTTCAGTGGAACTCGCCGTTGGAACGAACTCGAAGAAGATCTGATCGCCCTGAGGTTCTCCGGCCGCCTACCCGAAGAAACGATTCAAAACGCCCTCCAACTCGTGGCCAAGCGCCATTTTCTTTTCCGACAGCTTCGTTTCGTCGCCTCAACGCGCGCTACATGGAACACCTGATCGCTCGATCGTCCGTTAACCTCGGTTGAACTGCGAGACCAGACCCCCTATCATCACTTGATACCAACAAGGGGGATGGGTCCGCGGTCCGATAATCGTCTGAACTTCATCCGAGAGAAAGAAGCGTGCGGAAACGAACTGCGACATTGCGCCAATGCACCGCTTGCGCAATCGCTACTCTTGTGGCGATAGGGTCTTCAACGGTCATCCATGCACAGCCTGCGGTACCCATGGCGAAGTATGACGAATTTGGCGGATTCTCATCGTCAAGGCTGGTGGTCCGATTCAAACACGATGCCTTCCGCCGGAGCAACGCAGCAAGGGCTTCGGCGATTGCGGACCATGACGCGCTGTCGAAGTTTGGTGTTCGATTCCGGGACACTTCAGCCGCTTGGGGCGCAAAGTCGATGCGCCGAATGTACTCAGGCGCATTCAAGAATGCCGCGACCGCGGAATCACTTGCCCTGGACCGCACGTTTGTTCTCGAAGTGCCCCACGGAACCAACACCGAGGCGCTGGCCCGGGTGATGGCCACGCTCCATGACGAGATCGAATTCGCAGTGCCCGATGTGATTGGAGGCGTCGCCGGAACGCCCTTCATTCCCAATGACACTCAGTTCGGAATGCAATGGGGGATGCACAACACCGGCCAGTCGCTCCAAGGAGGCCCGGCTGGTTTCCTTGATGCCGACATTGACGCGCCCGAAGCTTGGGCCATTCACACGGGCGATGTCGGAACCGTCACCGTCGCGGTCATCGACAGCGGAATCAATTCGCATCAGGAGTTCGGCAACAACGTACCTCCCTACCCCAACGGGCGCATCGTCCAGGGCGTCAACACCACCTGGATGGTTTGCGCCGGCGGCACAAACAACGGAAATTCCTGTTCAAGTGGGGAGCCCTGTCCGGGCGGATTGTGTTTACCTGCGTTGTCGACGGATTACATCAACTTGCAGGACGGCTGTCCGCACGGAACGCATGTCGCGGGGATCATCGGGGCGTCGGGCAACAACGGCGGCGGCGTCGCGGGGGTGACTTGGGGGGCCTACCTGATGCCCGTTCGCGTGCTTAAGGGTTGTAACGGCAATTCAACGGACCTTGCCGAGGGAATCATCTGGGCCGCCGACCATGGGGCTGACATCATCAACATGAGCCTCCAATACAACATCACCTCCCCTGCCCTCATCACAACCGTACAAGATGCCATCAACTATGCCCACGCGCAGGGCGCGCTTCTCGTCGGGGCGACCGGCAACAACAACAGCTGCGGGTTCGGCACTTGTTCCCTCGGCAGCGTTAATTACGGTGCCCAATGCACGTCATCGTCCCACTGCTTGCGAGCTTGCATTGGAGGCCTAAACCAAGGAAACGCATGCTCCTCGGATAGCAACTGTCCCGGAGGATCCTGTGCTTTCCCGTCATGCATTCCGGGTGTTGTTTGCTACCCCGCCAAGGCGGCCAACGTCCTCGGCGTCGGTGCGACGGACAACCGCGATAACATCGGTTCCTTCTCCAATTTCGGCGCGGAAGTCGATGTCACCGCGCCGGGCAAGGACATCTGGTCCACCTGGACCAACGGGAGCTTTGCGTTCCAATTCGGCACGTCGATGGCCACGCCGCACGTCGCCGGACTCGGAGCACTCATCAAGTCATATGTTCCAGAACTGACCAACGTTCAAATTGCTGATGTCATCATGCGAACCGTGGAAGACCTCGGCCCCTCCGGCTGGGACAATCAGTACGGATTCGGTCGCGTCAATGCTCACAAGGCGCTGAGAGCCGCAGCTGTCTGGCCTGGCATCCTTGCCAGCGACCCGCCCGACGGCGCGATCGACGCGCGGCTGCCAGTGGATCGGACCGGAACCGTTGCTCAGGGCTGGTCGCAGGTCACGTTGACATTTCCGGGCGAAATCGGCGGCGTGGCGAGCGGCGATTTCTCCATCACCCAGACCGCGGCCGGCTCGACCCCGCAAATCAGCGTCGTGGAACCGGTCGGTGTCGATCAGGTGCGCGTCATCTTTGATCGTCCGATCCAGCCTCTCGCGTGGACGACCCTCACACACGTGACTACGGGAACCAGGGTCCGCCTCGGATTCCTTCCGGGCGATATAAACGGCGACCGCACGAGCGCTCCGGCGGACATTCTTGCGCTGATTGATTCGCTGAACGGCGTCGCGCCCCAATTGGCCGAATGGCAAACGGACATCGATCGTTCCGGCCTGACCTCCCCTGCCGACATTCTGTGCGAGATCGACCTGCTCAACGGTGCTACGCCGTTTGACGTCTACAACGGCGCGACGCTACCGCCCATTCCTTGAGCCTTCCAGCGCTGCGTTGGATTCTGGCAAGCCCACCGGTTTCCGAGTATAAGATGCGTTTAGGGAATGACACACTTTTGGTCCATTCCCGAATGGAACAAGGATTGTCGGCACCTCGAATCGCAGGCGAGCGGCGCGACTTCCATGACGACGAGGACTCAACATGCTTCCGCCATTTTCCCCCGAACCTTACGTTGATTTCCAGCAGGCTGAACCGCGTAACCGAATGCTCGCCGCCCTTGAATTCGTTCAGGGGCAGCTTGGGCGCAGCTACCCGCTCTGGGTCGACGGCAAGTCCGTCACGACCTCCGAAACGTTCAAATCGATCAGTCCTGCCGATCCGAATCGCGTCGTCGGCGTGATGAGCAAGGCCAACGCCGACGTCGCCGACAAGGCCGTTCGGTCCGCCGCTGAGCGTTTCACTTCGTGGAGTCGCGTTGAACCCGAAGCCCGCGCGCGCATTCTGGTCAAAGCCGCGGCGATCATGCGCCGCCGTGTGTACGAGTTTTCGGCGTGGATGTGTTTTGAAACCAGCAAAAGCTGGATCGAGGCCTACGCCGACACCTGCGAAGCCATCGACTTCATGGAGTTTTACGCTCGCGAGGCGGTTCGCCTCGGCGGATCGCACCCTACGACGCCCTACCTGGGCGAGGAGAATGAAGTTCGATACATTCCGCTTGGCGTCGGCGTGGTGATTCCGCCGTGGAACTTTCCCCTTGCGATTTGCGCGGGAATGACGACGGCGGCACTGGTGACCGGCAACACGGTTTGCCTCAAGCCCGCCAGCACTTCGCCCGTGATCGCCGCCAAACTGGTCGAGCTTCTTCATGAGGCGGGCCTGCCGAAGGAAATTCTCAATTTCGTCCCGGGACCAGGCGCCAGCGTCGGCGACACGATGGTGTGCCATCCGCAAACACGGTTCATTTCGTTTACCGGATCGCGCGAGGTCGGAATCGGCATATTTGAAAAGGCGGCCAAGGTACAAGCCGGACAGATTTGGCTCAAGCGAACTGTGCTTGAAATGGGCGGCAAGGACTGCATCGTCGTCGATGAAACCGCGGATGTCGCCGCCGCCGCGGACGGGACCGTCGCCGCTGCCTTTGGATTCCAGGGACAAAAGTGCTCCGCGTGCAGTCGGCTCATCGCACACGAGAGCGTGTACGACGAGTTGCTTGACCGCGTCGTGGCGAAGACGCGCGAGTTGACGATCGGCGACACGGTGCGCAATGACAATTTCTTTATGGGCGCGGTGATCGACGAATCGGCCCACAAGAAGATCAACGATTACATTAAGATCGGGCGCGGTGAGGGCAAAGTCGCTCTGGCCGACGGCAAGACTCCCGGCGCCGGGTACTTCATCCCGCCGACGATCGTCGCCGATGTCTCGCCCGACGCCCGGATCGCCCAAGAGGAGATTTTCGGTCCCGTGCTGGCGGTCATCAAAGTCAAAAGCTTCGATGAAGGACTGCGAGTCGCCAACGGGACTCAATATGGACTGACTGGTGCGCTTTTCTCACGCGATCGACTCCGACTGGAGCGCGCTCGCCGCGAGTTTCACGTCGGCAATCTCTACTTCAATCGCAAATGCACCGGCGCGCTCGTCGACGTCCAGCCCTTCGGCGGATTCAACATGTCCGGGACCGATAGTAAGGCCGGCGGGCGCGACTATTTGCAACTGTTCCTGCAGGGCAAGTCCATTTGCGAACGGTTTTAGCCGATGAATCCCGGTTCCCAACGACAATTCCGAGTCGTCGGAAGAGTTGGAAACGAGAGCATGATGTAAGCGACTTCAGTAATGCGCATCGGCGTTCTGACAAGCATTGAAACAAGACATCGTTTCTTCGCACGGACGATTGCTGACCGTTTTCATGTCGCCGCCGTGACATACGCTCAACCCAATTACATGTCGGCCTCGGTCATCGCCGAGGACCTGACCGCCGAAGAGGCGAGCATTGTTCGCGGCCATTTCGCTGAACGTGACCGACAGGAGCATCTTCATTTCGGCCACTCGGCCGATCGACTCATCGATTCCGCGGAGTGCGGCGTGCGATCAATCGGACCCGGTGAACTGAACACGCCCGAGAGTGTCGAGTTCTTTGCTTCACGCAATGTCGATACCGTGGTCGTGTACGGCACCGATCTGATCAAACCGCCGTTGCTGGGATTCTGCCCCGGACGGATGTTCAATCTGCATCTCGGCCTGTCGCCCTACTATCGAGGCACCGCGACGAACTTCTATCCCTTGCTCAATGACGAGCCCGACATGGTCGGCGCGACGATTCACATGATCGACGCCGGAATCGACACCGGCCCCATTCTTTGTCACGCCCGTCCCAGGATCGACATGGACGATCGACAGCACACGCTTGGATGCAAGGCAATCGTGGCGGGCATCGACGCCATGATTCGCGTTCTCAACCAACTTGAATGCGAAGGGAGCATCGTCGGAATTCCGCAATGGAAAGAGCCGACCGGGCGTTTGTATCTGCGCAAGGATTACCATCCTCGTCAGGTCGTCGACCTTGTTCGAAAAATGGACTCGGGGTTGATCCGCCGCTTCCTGGAACGGCCGAAGACCTCACGTCGGTCCGTTCGTCTCATCGGAGAATCGACCGGCGCCTACAGCATGGACTCCCCCGCCAGATAACCGGTGGATGTGTACTCCTCACCGACCGACGCACGACGACTCTCCGTGAATCCGAGTTCAAACAAGGCGATCGCCATTTCGTCCAGATTCCCCGAAAACTCGCCCTCTCTCGGTGTGCCGAACTTCGGAAACACAACCCAAAGCCGCGATCCGCGCTCCAGTCGAAAACGCAGTTTTTTCGCGAAGTAAACAGCTTCATCCGCCGATTGCGGCGTTACGACAGCCAGCTCGATCGGGCCCGCCGGAGGTCGCTCGGTGTCGGGCGGAAGCAACGCTTCAACCTCGCCACGCGCGTGAACGTTGTTTCCGCCGACCCATAGCAGCTTTCCAGGCGCAAGCTCCCATGCTTCCAGCGTGCTGATCGGTGTCTCGTCGCGTTGGCCGGGCATGTCAAAGTCGCAATCAATCAAAAAGAAAATCGGGCCGCAAAATTCCGGCGACATTGGATTCTGCGTACATCATGAGTTGTCGCGGAAACCCATTCAGGACCCACTCGGTTCAGCGGCGATTCTCGCGCCATGCGCGTCAACTTCGATCGGCTTGGGCAAGTCAAGCTCCTTGATCTGCTCAAGAATCAGCTTTTTGTCGCCGACGAGCACAAGAACTCCTTTTTCCAGGGGAAACGCCCAGGAAGCCAGCGCGTTCAACTGCGGAGCGCCGACGCCCGGCATCTCCTCGATGTCGGCCGCAAGCGTCTCAATCGGAACGCCGTTCATCACCCGCTCGACGCCTTCGCCGATCATCCCGCTCAAACTCTGAAATGACTGAATCGCGTCGGTCCGCAGCGTTTCGCGCGCCTTGATCGCTTCATCCACGGAAACGTCGGCCCCGCGGATTCGTCGAAACTCACGGAGAAACTCATTGATGGACGCTCCGGTCACGTCCGCCCGGACGCTTGACGTCGCAACGACGTAGCCCGTGTCCTTCCGCATGACAAACCGCGATCGCGCGCCGTAGGTATACCCCTTTTCCTCGCGCAAGTTCATGTTCAACCGGCTCGTGAAACTCCCGCCAAGCAGCGTATTCAACAGTCGATAGCGAACCCGCTTTTCGTCGCCATAAGATGGACCGGGCAGGGCGAACTGAATGACCGTTTGCACCGCGCCGGGCCGGTCCACGATCGCAACTTCCAAGGCATCGCGCTCTGGTTTTTTCTTATGCGGTCGCTCGGCATTCCCCAGCGGCGGAATCCGCCACGACCCCAGCGTCCCTTCGAGCATCGTGCGTATTTCGCTCTTGTCCACGTCACCGGCCACCAACACCGTGGCATAATCCGGCCGAACGATGGTCGCATATTGGAGTTGAATGTTTTCAAACTTCATCGCCGACACGGTGTCGGTCGTACCAAACACCGGCCAGCCGTACCGCTGCTCGTCGCCAAAAAGAAGCCTCGTCGCGACGCGCGATGCGACGATTGTCGGTTCGTCGTCCTGCTGTTTCAACTCCTCAAGGTGCAACTTGCGAATTCGGTCAAAATCCTCGAACGCCAGCTTTGGACGTCTGATCGCGTCCACGGTCAGTTCGAGCGCATGATCGAGATTCCGCTTCAACACGGTGAGAGAAACCGAAAGCGAATCGTGGTCGGCCGAGGGCGACAATCTCGCGCCAAGCGCCTGTAGCGCATCGCTGAACTTCAGCGCGTCGTAATCGCCGGTTCCTTCGTCCAGAATGTCGGCGGTCAACCAAAGCGTTCCGGGGCGCTCCGTGTCGTTGATGATGTATCCCGATCGCCTGAAGACAACGTAAACGGAGACGATCGGCAGCTCTTTTTTTTGCCAGAGCAATACCGGAATGTCGTTGCTGAGCTTGAACGATTCCGGCATCGGCGGGCTGAATCTGCCCGCTGCTCCTGCGCCCGGAGCGTTGTCCCGCGGCGATGCGGGCCTAGGCGTCGCCGACTCCGCCGTCTTCTTGTCGCCTGCCTTTTCGGTCGGAGTTGATTTGGTCTCGACCCCCTTGTTTTCCGCAACCGGCGCGGCAGGCGCCTCAGACTTGGCCGAAGAATCCTCGGGCTCCGGTAGAATGCGCATCACCAGCCGCGCAGACGGCGTCAACACCTTTTCGGCCCACTGCCGAACCCCTTCGGGTTTGGCATTTCGATACCGATCAAGGTCTCGCTTGAAAGAATTCGGTTCGCCCCAGATATAGTCATATTCGTTAAGCTTATCAGCCTTGGCCTCGACCGCCTGCAAACTGTTGAGCATTCGCAATTCGAAATCGGCCTTGCGCTGTTCAAGTTCCTTCGCGTCCGGACCATCCTTGACAAGTCGCGCGGTTTCCTCGTCCACGGCCTTCTCAATCGCATCAAGGTCCGCGCCGGGCTTCGCGACGACATCGACTCGAAACGTCGATCCCAATTGCGCCGAATCCTGATAAGCCGAAACATCCGCCGCGACCTTGTCGTCATACACGAGCCGCTTGTACAGCCGGCTGGTTTTGCCGCGGCTGAGAATCGCCGCGACGAGGTCCATTTCCGCGTCGCCTTCGGAGTACCACGCCGGACTGTGATACGCGATGGCGATCTTCGGAAGCTGAACCTTGTCATGGGTCGTCGCCCTTTTCACGCCGTCCAGTTTGACCGGATCAGCCTTACGGCGCTGCGGATCGGCCCCTTTCGGCAAAGTTCCGAAAAGGTCGGCGATCAGCGGCTTGATGACCTTCGGATCAAAATCACCCGCGACGGCCAGTGTCACGTTGTTGGGAACATAAAACGTCGCGAAGAACTCCTTGACGTCCTCCACCGTGGCCGCTTCGAGGTCTTCGTGCGTCCCGATCACCGGAATGTGGTAGGGATGTCCCGGCGGAAACATCATCTCCTGTATCTGCAACTCTGCCTTGCCGTACGGCCGATTCTCGTAACTCTGACGCCGCTCGTTTCGCACGACGTCGCGCTGCTTGTCCAGCTTCTCCTGGTCCATCATGCGGGCCAGGTCTTCCAGTCGATCTGCGTCAAGCCAGAGCAACGTCGGCAACAGCGCCGCGGGACCCGAAGAGAAGTAATTGGTTCGATCGGAACTCGTCGAAGCGTTGTTGCTGCCGCCGCCCGATTCCATGATCGTATCGAACTTGCTGCCGGGAACACGTTCCGTTCCCATGAACATGAGGTGCTCGAACAGATGCGCGAACCCGCTTCGCTTCGCGGGCTCGTCTTTGGATCCGACGCGATACCAGAGATTAATGCCGGCCACGGGCAGCGAATGATCCTCGTGCAGGATCACCGTCAAACCGTTATCGAGCTTGTATTTCTCGTATCGAACCTCTTGTCCGCGAGACGTCGAACAGAACCCGACGACGACCATACAGCCCGCGACGAGCGCGAGCGCCTTTCGATTCATCATGATAAACACTCCCGCGCGGTCATCGTGACCGCTCTTCCGCCCGCTCAAAGCGGACGATTCCAGTCGGCACGATGAACACACGGGATAGTGTAATCAACCGGTCGAATGAGACAAACTCTCTGCTTCCTCAGTCATCCTTTCCGCCGTCGTCGCAGGTTACTTCGTTCGCCGAACCGAACAGCGTCGCTCCGCGCAGCGGCGCGTCCACCGACTCAAAGAACTCGACGCCCAGCAGCTCGTACCGTCCTCCGTCGTCCCACGCACTCAAATTGGGCTTGACGGCGGTAGCAATTTCGAACGCGAGCATGTCGGTGACCATCAGGTCATTGGGAAAACCGAGCCCCTGTTCGGAGTGCAACGGAAGATCAACCACAAGGTATCGTCCATCGGGAGTCGGCGTGGGATCGCCTTTGCGATGCCAACCGAGCAGCCATTCCGCCGCTGCCTTTTGATGGGCTGTCGGCTTGTTCGCGTCCACGCGCACCCAGTGCTTCGACCCATACGCCGCAACGTCTTCTCCATCGCGCAAGCGAAGAGAATCCAACGTAAACACAAGGCAGTCGCCATCTCGAACATTGCCCGTTCGGAAAAAGAGCAGACGCATGGTCAATTCCTCGCCCGGTTCGTACACCTCGGAGATCTCCAGGCGATAGGCGATTGCACCGGCGTCCCCGATCTGTGGGCTTGGCGCGCCCAAGGCCGGCTCGCGAATCGAAACGATATTGACCGGTAGCGAGCCGGGAACATGGTCCGCATAGGTGAAAAAGTCCTCGATGAACACATCGAAGAACATGCCACCCGGCTCCCCCGCAGGTCCTTGCGGACCCTGCGGTCCTTGTGCTCCGCTCGCACCTGCCGGCCCCGCGGGACCCGCCGGTCCTGTCGGTCCAGGTTCGCCGGGGTCGCCCTTCGGCCCAACGGGTCCGCGTTCGCCTGTAACGCCGGTTGTGCCCTGCGCGCCCGGATCTCCCTGCGGACCTTGTGGACCTTGAGGGCCTTCAGGACCGGGGATCGGTTGCCCCACCGGCGGCTCCGCATCGACAGCCTGCTCCAGCTCATCGATGCGGTTCTCCAAGTCTTCCACGCGGTTATGCACCGCGAAATAAAGCAATCCGCCGAAGATGAGGTCGCGCTGATAATCCTCCAATCCCAGAAACGGGTTCCCACATCCTCCAGCCTGCACCGCCATTCCGACCGCCAGCATGATCGCTCCCGAGCGGAACTTCTCTTTGTGTCGCATTGTCACTCTCTACTTCCTGCCGATGAACGGCGATTCTATGATCGGTTCGACGACAATCGATTTCGATTCGCTTCAGACTCATGGAGTCCACGACGATCTCGATGTGCAACTGTCCCCTCGACGCGCCAAGACGCAACCACCGCTCGTCGCGCGCGGAGACGTCGAATCCCCTTCCAGATTCATAGCCCGGCCCGATTACCTTCGACAAGGCCGAAATCGCGGAAACTCCACACTTTTTTTACTCCATCGATAAGCACTGTTGGAGGCGATCATTCTCGGACGCGGACGTCGTTTTTTCTTTGACGCCGACTTCGGGGCGACAATGCGCATCTGCGCTTACGCCGACCGCCGTTCGGCCCATCCCTGTCCGCGCGATTATCGGTCAATGTGGAAACTCCGAATTGATGCAATCAACGATCCGGCAAATCATCGCGATGGTAGATATTTTTCTTGACCTCGACTTCGGTTCCCAATATGAAAGAATGAAGTTCATTTGGGTAACGACGATCGGGAAGGCGGGGATTTCATGGCGGTTTATAACCGAAATCGGCATTGCTGGGCAGCTTTGGGAATGATCGCTTGCGCCCTCGCCGCGCCGGCGAACGCTCAATTGGTCGCCGTCGAGGAAGATACGGGCAGATTCTACGCCGTTTCAACCGTCGATAGTTCCATGCAGCTCATCGGATCGACCGGAATCGTGGGATTGGGCGCGCTCGAACGCAACCCCAATGACGGGCACTTCTACGGCTTCACCACCGGGCCTTCACCTTCGCTCTATCGTTTTGCGATCCCGTCCTCGCTCGATCAGGTAACGCCGCAGTTGATCGGTCCACTTGGGGTTTTTGCGTTTGAGGGTGGACTTGCCTTTTCACCGAACGGAACTGCCTACGCGGTCAACGGGGGCGTCACGGTTCCCGTCCTGCTCACGCTGAACCTCACCACCGGCGCCGCATCAATAGTGAACACGTTTGCCGCGCGCCATGATATCGCCGGTCTCGGTTGGCGCGACGACGGTTTGCTCATCGGACTCGACAGCACCGACAATTCCCTGCTGACCATTGATCCTCTCACGGCCGCCGTCACCACGATCGATCAAGTCGCCGCGACGGTGGGCGGGATCGGCGGAATGGCTGTCGATGGAAGCCTCGGCTACTTCGTTACAGCCGGACCAACCGCCACCAATCCCGGCTCCAACGAACTGTATCGATTCAATCCCATCACGGGCGAACAGTTCTTCATCGGAAGCTTCGATCAACGAGTACTCGGCAGCGGTTTTTCCGGGCTGACCTTTGTTCCCGAACCCGCCACCTTGTTTTTGGTCGCGCTAGGCAGCGGCGCGCTATTGCGTAGGAAACGAGCGTAGAACTTGCCCGCTCCGCAAACAAGCCCTCAAGATGAGCTCGACGCACGCCTGCACCGATGCGCTATAACCCAAGCGTGAACGACAGCTCGTCGACGGTCAACGTCCCGCTGAAAACTTGCGAATCCGCGATCAAACAAAAACTGAAACTTCCGGCATTAAGAATATCCACGGTCGATTGTGCAAGGTTGATCGTCTCCGGCAAGATCGACGTGACATTGAAGTCCCCATCAAACGTAATCGTATACGGACCGTAGGAATCGACGGGAGTTTCGCACACCGTTTCCACGTCCGCGTCGCCGGCCACCATGGCCGTCACCGTGACCGTGCCTGTCGCTTGCTGATTCACCTGACCCTTGGCGGGCGTCGGTGTGAAGCGCACATTCTCGGCCTTGATTTGCATGGTCCCGCTGCGAATCGTCACCGTCGACCCCTCGACGCTTCCGATTCCGCGGTTCTCGGTCGACTGACCCGCAACCAATTCAAACGTGCCGACATCCTCCTGCAATTCGAACGGAAACGGAATCCGTACAAAAGACTGCGGACACCCCCCCATCGATAGCCACGCTAACGACCCCAACACCGCCAACAAACCCAATCGCGTCGACATGCTGAATCTCCCAGTTGATTTGAACTGAACGTACCGCCGGATTCCGATCCTTCCGCGCCGATCGTCGAATCCGCGGCCAACCGCCAGGCATTGTATCACAAACAAGGATCGGGAAAAGTCACGCGAGCAATCGAAGCGCGCGCGAACGTCATCGAAGGAGTCACCTGAGTTGAGCCAAGGTACGTCTGCGTAGCCATCAACAAAAGGCGTCGATGCACCCGCGTTTTACCGGTGCATAGACCCCATACCATCCAGCAACCGACAAAATGCGGGGCCAGAAAACGGATAACGCAA
>CAZAMB010000010.1:180828-189524 GCA_964486335.1 uncultured Phycisphaera sp.
CCCATTGGATGGTCGGGTACCCAAAAAAAAACCGGGGCGTAGGCCCGGTGTTTTCCGGGGGCCCCCCCCGCCTTCCGATCCTGCTACGGACAAATTGCGGGGCCTGAAAACGGATACGGCAAACCCTTGAACGCGTCGACGCAGGCGGAAATCTGAGTGAAATCCACGTCTTGCGATAAGTCTGGATCATTGCCCGCGATCACCGCTTGTGCTTTGATTGGCGCGCCAAGGACGTTCTTGAACTTGTCCACCAAAGCCGCGATATCCGCGATGTCCGGTTGAATCGTCGGCGACGGCGGGCTGTACGGCGCCACGATGTCTCCCCAGCGTCCCGTCACCAGTTCCAGCGGCTCGGAAACATCCGGACAGGTTCCTTCATTGCCCATGCAGGTCGGCGCATAATTCTCTATCGTATACACGGAACTTGGCAAAACACCCTGCCCCGTGATGTGCAAGAGACCCACCGTGCTCCAGTCTCGATAATGCGGCGTGCATTGCAAGGCGGAAGCGTAGAACGTCTCGCTGCTGCTCGCTGATTCCTGATACTGCGTCGGTGGACCGACCCACCGGAATTGTCCCTCAAACGATGAAAAATCAGCCGCGCTTCCGCCAGAGTAAGGGGGATTGACTTCATGAAGATTCGTCAACGTGACGCGAAGCGCTGTCGATGCGCCGGCGGCCGTCGTCGAAGGCGTCGCGGGAACCACCACCGAAACAAACCGAGTCTTCACCATTCCACTCGGATCGGCCTGCGGGTCGGCGATCGGTACCGTGACCAACGGTCCCGTCGTCACGCCGGTCACGCTGCTCGGCGTGCCCGGTTCGTACAATCCAAGCGTCGCAACAACGTCGCCCGGCGGAGCATCGGCATCGAAGCGGAAATTGTAAAGTGTTGCCCAGCGAAGTGGATTGTTCGTCGTGGACCACGTCACGGCCGAACTGGACACGGTCGAAGTCCACGGCGTATTGGAATACGGTTCATCATGGGACGCGACGGCCGAGAACCCCACGTTCGTCACCGTCGTGCCCGATGGAACCGGAATACTGAACGAACCGCCTTTTCGGTTCATGTCCACGTTCAACAGTGCGTATTCATAGTGCCACTGATTGCCACCCAGTTCGGTCGCCTTGGCATAAAGGACGCACCTACCATCGGGCGACGAAAACCGTACGACCGGTACTTGTTGCGCGAGGGTTGTCTGGCGTGCGCCGCTCCAAGCGTCTACGGCGAAACCGCGGGTGGGCTGCGTGCCGGAACCAGACATTCCAAACGACCAGTTGCCCCCCGGCGACCCCGAGTTGATCGTCACTTGCTTCCAGGCGCCGTTGTTCATCGGATTCTGATCGTCGATCGTCAGGTAATAACCTTCGGAATAATAGAGTGCGCCCGCGTTCTGGGCCGGATTCAAATCGGAATCGCGCACTTGCAGGCGATGCTGGATAGCGTTGTGACTGTGACCGCTGGACATGTGGGATCCTGCATAGGTCCACCCACCGGTCCACGCGTTCATTTCATATCGGGGACCAAGACCGCTTTGCGTCGCGTTTAGACTCGACGAATAAGTATCTGTGCAACCTTGCCCGAGCCAATCCCCTACCCCGTGCCCCGGCTCATAATGACACGTTCCCCCGCATTGGGAATCCCCCAAAGCAAAGAATCCATGCTTCACATGCGACATTCCAATCTGTTCAAACCGATCATTCTTCAAACGGTAAAGGTTTGAAACGATGAACGGATGACGGTTATCGGGATTCTGGAACCAAATCAGGTCCCGACCGCCGATGTTCCAGGAAGTCGTGGCTTGAGCCAACCCGACGATGTCACCCAGACGACCATATTGCTGCAGCCCATACAACTGGCAAAACACCATATCCGGTCCCGGCGCGGCAACACCGCCATCATCCTGCCCATGCAGCGAAAGCGGAACGACCTCGATCGGATCGCCTCCTTCATCCGCGCGCGTCAACTGAGCAACGGCCCGGCCGGTACCGAAAAGAACTGCAACAACCGCCAAGACATGCCCCGCCCGGTTTCCGATCCCATATTGCCGCATTAGAACATCCTCCTTAAAGACCCCCGGCTGGCGACTCAAAGCCGGCGCGCAATAAAACCGGCCCATTCTCAATCCGCCAACAATGAGCGGTTAACGATCGTTTATAGAACGGCAACTTGAATAGCAATTGTGCGACCCCGCCGACCTAGCCGCTCCAAAAAAGCAGCCCCGCCACTCTACCATCCGGAGTTATCAGCCGTCAATAGCTTTGTGGCATTTTGCCTCGTTATCGGCTCCTCGACCTTTGCAGCCCTCGGCGATTTGCTGCTCGTTTCGTTGCGTCCGAAATTCACAAGAAACAACAAAAAACAAACGGTGTGCGCGAAATCCCTCATCGCGATCCCTTTACTATGCGCGTTTTCGCGTCCTATGATCCGCCAAGCACGGGTACGAAGCCGCTTACATTCGGCACCGTTTTCGAGTACTCTTCGCTTCGGCTGCCTTGGGGGGCGATTCTGCATTTCGACGTGACAGCGGGGAGTCGTTTCCTCAAGCGGGATGTATTGTAAGTCGCCACCCCGGTTACGTGAGCACCGGGAACGGCGGTCGTGAAATGCTCACTGTTCTGATTGCCCAATCGAATCCTGGTTCTCCGCCAGAAATCCCTGCACGGGTCGGCGGGAGATGGAAACGAGCGGAGGTTTATTCAGAATGTGGGAAACGGGGAAACGTCGCATAAGTTGTGGGGGATTGGGGTAGGCAACTTTTTAATATCGCTGGCTCGGAACGGTATTTCGCAATCAGCCGTCACCGAGTTCAAAAGGGAACCAGGGCGGTCGCGAAGCGAACATCGCCGCACTGGCGAACGCGGGTCCGCACAAGGGGATCGAGTGAGATCATGTCTATCAGAGAACGTCAATTAGTTGGCGCGATGCTCGTCGCGCTATTCGACACCTTCGTAATGTGCGCGACGGCGTCCTCGGACCCAACGTCGGCTCCAGGCGATATCGCAAAGCCATTATCTTCCGTGCAGGGGACTGAACATTTGACGGCCGTTGCCAACGTCCCGCTCGAAACCAATGTCTCATCACTGAAACTGGAAACGGTTGAAACAGTCCGCGTCGATTACGGCGGCGTGGCCGGCACTCCACCGGGTACGCAAGTGTATCGAAACGATGGCGGCAGTCCGGTGATTTACCGACCGGGCGTGGGACAACGCATGGCCGACGATCTCACGCTGGCCAATGGCGGTTGTACGGTCACTTATTATTCGCTCAGAGTCGCCGGACTAGGCACGAGCGGCCCGACATTCAATGTGCAAACAGCGCTGTGGAACGGCGATCCTTGCGTCGCCGGCTCGACGGTCATTGCGGGAACGTCGGCCACTTTTAATGGGCTAACCAATAACGGAACCGCCGTTAGCACTCTCGAAGTGACGTTGGACCCCACGATCCCGGTTCCCGCGACGGTTTGGCTGGCGGCCACATTCTCCACCGATGACTCAGGCTGGCTGCGCGCAGGCCAGGCCGAAGTCGGCTCAACGACGAACATATGGTCGGAGAATGATTCAGGACCTCCAATCCGATGCACGCAGTTCCAGTTTGCAGGCGGCAGTCCTTGGGCCGGCTTCTGGGCGACGGTGAACTGCTCTGTCCAGGGTTCTCCGGTGGGCGCATGTTGCAACGGCATTACCTGCACCCAAACGACTCAGGCGAACTGTATCGGCGGCGTCTGGAAAGGCGCGTTCACGACGTGTCAGCCCAATGTCTGCCTGCCGGGCGCTTGCTGCACCGGCGGAACGTTCTCAACTTGCACCGAGACAACGGAAGATCAGTGCCTCGGCGGACTTTTTCACCCCGGCGCGACGTGCAATCCGAGTGCCTGCGGGCCCACGTTCAAGGTGTATGAAAACAACTTCGCGACGGGCATCTTCGATGTGATCGAAACCAACGTGAAATGGGGAGATGATCTGAAACTCGGTTCAGGGGCGCCCTGCCAGCTTGCCGGCTTTGAGGTTCTCGCGGCCGGCGACGCCTCCGCCGGTCCGGCGACGTTTACAATGACCGCGCAAATATGGACCAACAACGATCGCGGAACGCCTACGGCGGAGGGCGACGACCTCCCAGGCACACCCATCCCCGGCGCTCAGTTTGTTTTCAACAATGTTCCGGCCAATCTCTTCACCCAGCGTTTGCTCGCGGGACCGTTTTCGGGAATCGAGCTGCCCAAGAAAGTCTGGATTGTCATGACCACGAGCTCGAATAACGCCGGTCCCATTCCCGCGGGTCCGGCGACCGTGGGCTTCAGCATTGATGGATTCGCCAAGTTCAACGCTCCGGGCGGGGCCAACGTCTGGACGCCCGGTTTCTGGTATGAAGGGTTCGACCCCGCGGGATGTCCGGGCCCGACATGCACGCCGGCCGGTAGTTTTCGCGTGCAGGTCTGGTGTCATGGAAACCCGCCGACAGGCGCTTGCTGCAACGATCTCGCGGGAACATGCAATGAAAACGTCCGCGAAACGGAATGCGGCGGTCGCTGGGTCGAGGGTGTCGGTTGTGATCCGGATCCGTTTGAACCGCCCTGCGGCGTCAGCGCTTGTTGTTATCCGATCGACATCCCGCCCAATCCGCCGACCGTGGTGTGCGGCGATCTGACCGTCGGCGAGTGCGAAGGCCTCGGCGGCGCGCAAGCTCGAGGAAAGTTCTGCCAGGATATCACGACCTGTCCGCCGGTGAAGTGTCTGAGCCGGACGGGCAGTTGCTTTGCCGTTCATCCAACCACCGGGTGCGACAATGCATTCTGCTGCCAAAAAGTCTGCGACCCCGTCACCGGCGATCCGTTCTGCTGTGACACCGAATGGGACGCATCCTGTGTTCAGGACGCGACCACCAAGTGCGAGCGGCCGCTGGAGAACGACCATTGTCCGAGCGCTGAATCAATCGCCGGTACGGGCACGTTCAGTTTCAACAACTCGACGGCCACGACGGACGGACCCATTCATCTTGCCTGCGGAACGCTGGGCGGCGACGAGCAGATCAGTCGGGACGTATGGTTCTGCTGGACCTCCCCATGCACCCAAAAAGTAATCGCCGGCACTTGCGGTCTGACGCAGGTCGATACAAAGATCGCCGTCTACAGCGGCTGTGCCTGCCCTCCCGCCGATGCCAACTTGCTCGATTGTGACGACGACCGTTGTTCACCGCTTCAATCCATGGCGGTGTTCAATGCCGCCGCCGGGCAACAATACCTGATCCGTGTCGGAAGTTATCCGGGAGTACCCGGCGGCGCCGGGTCCCTCTCACTCGCCTGCGGACCACCCGTTCATCCGTTATGTGCCCCCGCCACGGGCGATTGCTGTGAGGCCAATCCGGCGGGCGGATGCGACAACGCCGATTGCTGCAACACGGTTTGCGCCTGCGATCCGTTCTGCTGCACCACGGAATGGGATGATGCGTGTTCGACGACCGGATTCAATGGAAACGGTTGCGGCGCGGGTGAACTCTGCGCCAGTCTGTGCGCTCCTGCTTGTCCCCCCGGTGCCGTCAATTGGCTCGATCCCCCCAATGGCGTGGTCGATGCTCGACGCCCCCACCCCGCCGCCAGTTCTTCAACCATTGAAGGCATTCAGACCATCGCCGTGCAGGCCCCCGCAGGTTCGGGCAAGCTGGAATGCTGGAGCCTGTGCGAAACTGCAAATATTGGAACCGCGAATGCGATTGAAACCGTGACCGACGAAGGGCGAGGCCGGTTCACGATTCAACTCAAACGCCCGATCACGCCCGGCGCGGCCACAACCCTGAGCTATGTCGCCACCGGCGCCATGGCAACGTTTACTTCGCATCCCAGCAACGTCAATGCCGATTCGGCGGCGGCGCCCGCCGATATCATCGATTTAATCGATAGTCTGAACGGAGTGCGAACATTGCCGTTCGGGTTGTTCAGCGGCGACATCGACCGCAGCGGGTTGATCGGACCGCCGGACATCATCGAGGAAATCGACCTGCTCAACGGCGCTGGTCAGCACCGCGTTTGGAACGGAACCGCAAAACCGGTCACCGCCGGCGTGTGCCCCTGATCCGTTCGCCGTTCAACCCGGTTATGGCGAGCCGCGAACTTCACCAACCGACTGGCTCGCAGCCCGCGCGACCCACGCGCGCCAATCATTATCGGAACGACAGCTTTGCACGATCATCCGTCGCATTGAATTGAGAGGCCGCTCGAATATCGCAATTGCCATCGGCCTGCGGCCCGCGTTTGAGGTTCCGAGTTGCGTAGCGCTGCGTGTAATACTCCGATTTCCGACGGATATCGGGAGAGAATCTTCCAACAACCCGCGTAAAATCAAACGGGGACGGTTGCTTTCGATCGGCAGTTCGAGGGAGGTTGCGGTGCAGGTCGCGCTTCAATTGCGGGTGATTTCGACCTGGCTGTCGGTCTGCGCCTTGGCTGCCCCCGCGGCTCCTAGGATTTGGTTCGTCAGATCCAGCGCGATCGGGAGCAACAACGGCGGTTCCTGGCCCAATGCCTTTTCGGATTTGCAGGATGCGTTGGCAATCGCTCAATCCGGCGACGAAATCTGGGTTGCCGCCGGGATTTACACCCCTGATCGTGGCACAGGCGACCGGCTGATGTCGTTCGACATCGGCTGTGGAGTCGCGATGTACGGCGGATTTGGCGGCTGGGAGGAATGCCGCGACGAACGCGACTGGCATTTGCACGAGACGATTCTGAGCGGCGACCTGAATGGGGATGATGGCCCGCGCGACTGCGCCAAATTCAGCAATTGCTGCTACGCGCACGAAGGGATCGGCTGCGACGACGCGGCCTGCCAGGAACTGTATTGCTCAAGGCAACCCAGCTACCACCCTTGCTGCGGATTTGGATCGCCGAATCCGGGTTGGAGCGAGAGCTGCGCGCGGTCGGCGCAGAGGCTGTGCTGCGAAATCGGGAACTGGAACGCCTGCGAGAATGCGGTTGAAGTCGTCCGTGTGACCGATTGCAGCGAACTCACGACGCTGGACGGGTTTACCATCGAGAAAGCCTATTACGATTATCGGCGCGATCCGCAGTACGTAGGCCTTGTCTACGGCGCGGGGCTTCGGGTCGTACGATCGAATGTATTCGCGGGCAACATCACGGCTCGGGAAAACACGAGTGAAGCTGATTTCATGGTCAACGAGTCCAGACTGACGCTCGATCACTGCTGGATGGGGGGCGGAAGCGGCGGCGTGGAGGGCGGCGGCGAGGTTGTCGCAAACGATTGCATTTTTGATGACTCGCACGCTAACGTCTACGGCAACGTTACTTATCGTCGTTGTCTTTTCAAGAACAGGGGCCGATCGCTTCCACCCTTTTCCTCTAACGCCGGCATCAACTGCAATGCAGGGCACACGACCATTGAAGACTGCTCGATAACGGGCGGGACGAGCTATGGCATCTATGCGCAGGGATCATTTTCGATGTTGCGTTCGACCGTTGCCGACAATCTTGGTCTTGCGATCAGCGCTTTTGGCGGAACCATTCGTATTCTGCGTTCACGGATTACTGGGAACGGTTACAACTTTCGTGCGCTCTACGCCGCGGTGCAAATGGAGGACACGCTGTATTCCGACAATGGCGCCCTGATCGGCGCCGCGATTGAGATCCAAAACGGATCCCTGGACATCCGTCGTAGCACCATCGCCCGCAATATATCGAGCGACGGGTTCGCGGGCGCGATTCGCGCCGAGGCTTCCTCTGCACCGACGTCGATCTCGGTTTCCGATTCCATTATCTGGGCGGGCGAAGGCGTTGTGCTGCCCTCTTATGGATTGGTTCAGGCGCGGGGCTTGAATGAATCGGCGATTGTCAACCACTCAATCGTTCAAGGCTGGACTGGTGAACTCGGTGGCGATGGGAACAGCGGGAGTGATCCTCTCTTCGTTGATCCTTTGGGAACCGATGGCTTGCCGGGAACGGACGATGACGACTGGCGACTGGCGCCCGGCTCACCCGCGATCAACGCGGGTAATCCAAACTACTTCCCCGCGACGGGCGCGGCCGACCTCGACGGACACCCTCGCGTACTGTGCGGACAAGTCGATATTGGCGCCTACGAGTTCGGCATCGGCGATTTCAATTGCGATCAAAAGGTTGACCTGTCGGACTTCACGCTCTGGCCAGCCTGCATGACCAATCCTCGGCCCAGCTTCGTCCCCACCGGCTGCGAGGCTTTCGACTTCAACAACGATTCCGACATCGACCTCGCCGACTTCGCCGAGTTTCAGAACCTGTTCAACGGGTCTCATCCATAGACTCCGTCGCAAAAAAAACGATCAGGATGTGCTCGTGCTCCGCGCCAACGCGGGCAGCACTTTTATGGCAAGAGGTGTGCCGCTGTTGGCGACCGCGGCATCGAATGTGAATAGACCTCCCCAATAACCTATGAGATGTAAATGTGACAATTCCTGTTGTGTAGAGACTATGACAATGGTCTGGCACGCTGCCGACTGGAACAGTCGGCCCACAATCCGCGCATGAAAAAGGCCGCGGAGTTTCGATTCCGCGGCCCGGAAAGTTTCTGGAACGGATCCCAATACCTTGCGAGCCGCGAAGCCCGCCCTTTACACTTGGTGTCAAGGGTTCAGTTCGCGCGGAGCTTCGCGATGATGGAACCGTTGCGTGCTCTGACGTCAGCGCGCGGTTCGGTTTTGGGATAAGTTC
>CAZAMB010000011.1:0-168757 GCA_964486335.1 uncultured Phycisphaera sp.
CGCTCGTTAAGGGACTTAACCCGACACTTCACAGCACGAGCTGACGACAGCCATGCAGCACCTGTGCACGTTCCACGGTAAACCGCGTCACGCATGTTTCCATGCGCTAATCCGTGCATGTCAAGCCCAGGATAAGGTTCTTCGCGTTGCTTCGAATTAAGCCACATGCTCCACCGCTTGTGTGAGCCCCCGTCAATTCCTTTGAGTTTTAGCCTTGCGGCCGTACTCCCCAGGCGGCGCACTTAACACTTTTGCTTCGGTACGAGTGGCGTCAGAGCCTCTCAGACCTAGTGCGCATCGTTTACGGCGTGGACTACCAGGGTATCTAATCCTGTTTGCTCCCCACGCTTTCGCGTCTCAGCGTCAGGACAGGCCCAGTGACTCGCTTTCGCCTCAGGCGTTCCAACTGATATCTACGCATTTCACCGCTCCACCAGTCGTTCCAGTCACCTCTACCTGCCTCAAGAATGCCGGTTTGCCAGGCAGTTCCCGGGTTGAGACCGGGGATTTCACCCAACACCTGACACTCCGCCTACACGCTCTTTAAGCCCAGTGATTCCGAACAACGCTTGCACCCTCCGTATTACCGCGGCTGCTGGCACGGAGTTAGCCGGTGCTTCCTCTGGGGTTGGTCATTGTTTTCCTCACCCCTGACAGCAGTTTACATCCCGAAGGACTTCATCCTGCACGCGGCGTCGCTCCGTCAGACTTGCGTCCATTGCGGAATATTCGTTGCTGCAGCCACCCGTAGGTGTCCGGACCGTATCTCAGTTCCGATGTGTCGGGTCACGCTCTCACGCCCGATACCCGTCGCCGCCTTGGTGAGCCGTTACCTCACCAACTAGCTGATAGGACATGAACCGATCCCGGACCGTCGGAGCATTTGCCCGCAGGATCATGCGATCCCGCGGGGTCATCGGGTATTACCGGCACTTTCGCTAAAGAGCCTTGCGGCCCGCCGTTATCCCCGTGTCCAGGGTACGTTGTCCATGTATTCCTCACCCGTTCGCCACTAACCTATCCTTCAGTTACCCGTTGAATAGATCCGTTCGACTTGCATGCCTTAGCCACGCCGCCAGCGTTCGTTCTGAGCCAGGATCAAACTCTTCACTTTAAGTTTGCTTCCAATTCGCCTCGAACCGGCAAGCCGGTCGAAGCGGTCAGAACCATTAGTTTGGGGCTTCATACTCTTCGTCCGTGAGAATGAAACCCTGCCGTACCCCTGGTGGGCCGGCATTGGATTTGGTTGCTTCCCGTCGCGACGGGCTGTGACCGCGCGACCGGAGCGTATAAAGACCGGAAATCGCCCATAGGACGTGGCGACCGCCGACCTCACATTCTCACGACGACAAACCTGTTCACTTGTCAAAGAGCAATGCCTCATTGAATGAGGCGAGCCACGAATCATAACCCACCCGCCAGCGCTGTCAAGCCCTTCAAGGCCTGTTGCTCACGGATTCTTCGATATTCCGTAACCTATGCCGGACAAGCACGTTATGGTGAGCTTGGGGAGTCCGGCCGAAGTTTTCCTAGGCGGTCGGATTCCGCTTCTTCGCTTTTTTCGCCCACCGCGTATCAGGGCTGAAGACCGTTTTCTTTTCCTCTCGCGCTGAGCCATGATGGTCCCGATGGTATGGGAACTCCGTTCGCCGAATTCGTCGTCGCCTGGTTGTCGATGGCTTGAAACCAGCCTGTTGATGGTGGTGTTGGGGTTCGCGACGTTCATTCGATGGGATGGGCTTGGCGCTCGTTCGTTGTGGGCGGACGAGTTCTGCACCTGGCACGTGTCGCAAATGCCGCTCGACGAGAGCCTGCGCTGGGGGCCGGAGCTCACCAAGCCGCCCCTCTATCAAGTCAGTATCCGCGCCATCAGTGACACCCCGCGACCCGATGAACAAACGCTGCGATGGCCTGCGGCCGCAAGCGGCGCGCTGACTGTTCTCGTCGTCTGGTGGCTCGGATCGATGGCGGGTGGATGGACGGTCGGGTTCGCCGGCGCGCTGCTGATCGCGTGTCAGGCCCTGCAGATCGACTACAGCCAGGAAACGCGCTCGTACACCATGTTGGCGGCGGGCAGCGCTCTCTCCGTTGGATTATGGTGTCAATTGCTGACACATCGCGGCCGAGCGCCGTGGCGCATCGCAACGGCTTACGTCGTCGCGACAGTGCTGACATTTCACGCACACTACCTGATGTTGCTCACCGTCGCGGGCCAAGTCGTCTGGTGGGTGCTTACCCGATGGACGTTATGGCGAATCAACGATGCGAAGCGGAGTCGATTACCGGCCGGACCGATTGCGCTGGCTGCGGCCGGGCTGCTGTGTATGCCAATGGTTTGGCACTATCTGCGGCATCGCGCGTCGATCTTTCAGGGGCTCGACTGGATCGCCCCGCCGACTGTCGCCGACGCCGCGTCCGTCCTCGAAAAACTCACGTTCGGACCAATCTGGGTATACGGAATTCTCGGTCCCGCGCTCGCGCTTTGGGTTGTTGCCATAGCGCAGCGATCGCGCGGAAGTCATGCACCGATGGAACTCGAAAAGCCAATGACCGACGTGCTCAATTCCGCATTGCCGACGAAAGAACCACGCTCCCTCACTCTTGACGCTTCGCGCAAAGGGCAGGCTCTCACGGCTCTCTTTGCAAGCGTCACACGTCGTATCAATGACACGAAGGGTGAGCACGGGGACCCTGTCGGTCTGCTGCTGGCATGGTTGGCAATGTCGTGGTTGGGACTGCTCGTGATCTCGTGGATCGCGCACCCGGCGATGGTCGATCGATACGCCTTGCCCGCCGCGGTTCCGGCCGTTCTGATTCCGCTCGTGGTCGCGCACCGACTGGACCGCCGAGCACCGGTCGTCATCGCATTGGCCTTCTTTGTCGCAACGGCGGGGCAATGGACGAGCCGGTCGCAGCGGGTCATGCCCGGTTTCCGCGAGATGGTCGAGTTACTCAACGAGGTCGTCGATCCGCAGCGCGAGGTCGTCGTCGTGGCGATCGACCGCAATACATCACCGGGCTGGGAGGAGATGGACCTGCTGGGGTTCGACTACTACCCGTTGCGCCGCGGGGAAGTTTTTCCGCTGTACCTTCGCGGCGATCGACTCGACGGCGATCAACCGATCCTCGACGATCCGCGCGGGTTATACATCGTGACGTTTCTGGCCGATCCCGAACGGGCGATCGAATCGGCGGGTCGCACAATGGGCCGCGTCCGGATCGACGATCGAACGTTTACGCAACTGCTCTTTACGCCCTATCGGTTGTTCTACGTCATGCCGGAATCGTAACGTCTAACGATGATGGGGAAGTATGTTCTGCTCAACCACCCACGACCAGTCGCACGAACTTTCGCTTGCCGCGCTGGAGCACATCGCCGGTTTTGACGGCGATCGGCGTGTTGGCGTCTTCGATCACGTCGCCGTTGAGCCGCGCCCCGCGCTCGGCCACGAGCCGCCGAGCTTCGCCGCGAGACTTCTCGCCGAGGCATTCGACGATCAGATCGATGGGCACGATTTTTCCGTCGTTGAGCTTGTCCGCCGGCACGCCAACTTCAGGAATCTCATCCGGCAGTCCGCTTCCGCCCCCGCCGTGAACCCGTCGAAACTCTTCGGCGGCCGCTTCCGCATCGGCGGCATTGTGGTACTGAGTGATGATCGTCCGGGCCAATGATTCCTTGGCGTCGCGCGGATTGTGCCTCGAACCATCAACCCAATCGGCGATCCGCGATTCCGGCGTGTCAGTGAGCAGCTCGAAGTAATTTCGCATCAGCTCGTCGGGAATCCGCATGATCTTGCCGAACATCTCCGACGGCGGATCGGTGACGGCCACGTAGTTGCCCAACGATTTGCTCATCTTCTGCGTGCCGTCGGTGCCGACCAGCAGCGGCATGGTCATCACGATCTGCGGCGGCTGACCGGCGTTGCGCTGAAGGTCCCGCCCGCACAAGTTGTTGAACGTTTGATCCGTGCCGCCGAGTTCCACGTCCGACTCAATGGCCACGCTGTCGCGCGCCTGCATCAGGGGATAGAGCAGTTCGTGTAGGTAGATTTCCTTTCCTTCCGACTGCCGCTTGGCGAACGTATCGCGTTCGAGCATCCGCGCGACGGTCATCTGGCACATCAGCCGAAGCACGTCCGCACAGCTCATCCCCTGAAGCCACTCGCTGTTATGCCGTACTTCGAGCTTGTCGGGCGACAGGTCCAATACCTTGCCGGCCTGTTGAAGGTAGGTGGTCGCATTGGTCTCGACTTCCTCGTCGGTGAGCATCGGTCGCGTCTTGCTGCGGCCCGACGGGTCGCCGATCCGCGCGGTGTAGTCGCCGATGATGAGCACGGCCTTGTGGCCCATGTCCTGAAACTGTCGCAGCTTCCGCAGGACGACCGTGTGCCCCAACGTCAGATCGGGCGCGGTCGGGTCCATGCCGAGCTTGACGCGCAGCCGCTTGCCGCTCGCGATGCGCTGACGAAGCTCGTCGGCGGTGTAGACGCTGTCCGCGCCGCGAAGCAGCACCGCCAATTGTTCGTCAACGCCGGCTTGACCCTGACTCATCCTTCGCCTTCTTTTCCGTCAAAACGAATTCGCTCGATCCGCGACGCCCGGCCTGTCGTCGCGTCGACCGTGACCAATATGCCGCACAACCGCGGATCGCCCGTGGCCACGTCGTACGGACTCGGCACGCCGGTCAGCATCGAACCGACGACGCGGTCCTTGTCCCGCCCGAGCACAGAGTCGTACGGCCCGGTCATACCGAGATCGGTAATGTAGGCCGTGCCCTTGGGCAAGATGCGTTCGTCCGCAGTCGGTACGTGCGTATGCGTGCCGAACACGACGCTCGCCCTCCCGTCGAGGTGCCAGCCCATCGCCATTTTCTCGCTCGTGGCTTCCGCGTGAATCTCGACGACGATGATCTTCACCGATTTCGACAGCGACGCCAGCACGCGATCGACCGCCGCCATCGGACAGTTGACCGGGGTTTTCATGAACATCCGCCCGAGCACCGACACCACCGCGACGCTCTGGCCGGAGGCGGTCTGATACACCGCGACCTCGCGACCCGGCGCGACCGACGGCAGATTGGCCGGTCGGACGATATTGTCGGCCCGCTCCAGAACCGGAATGATCTCCTTGCGGCGATAAATGTGGTCGCCCATGGTGATGAGATGGGCTCCGGCCTTGACGATCTTGTCGTACAGGTCGGCGGTGAGACCCGACCCGGCCGCAGCGTTCTCGGCGTTGACGATGACGCAGTCGACGTCGTGCCGCTCGACGAGGACGGGGATTCCTTCCTTGAGCACGCGCCTCCCCGGCCCGCCGACGACATCACCGATGCACAATAGATTAATGTTCATACGGACTGTGCTTTGGTCCAAACGATCGAATATCAAAGAATAAACCGCGACAGGTCCACGTCCTGACTCAGTTCCCCGAGGCGCTCTTCCACGTAGACCCGATCGATGCGGATCGTCTCACCGTGGCGGTTGGGAGCGTCGAAGCTGATCTCCTCGACCAGCTTCTCCATCACGGTCATCAGCCGCCTCGCCCCAATGTTGTCCATCGACTGATTCAGCTTGAACGCGATGTCGGCCAGGGCCACGACCGCGTCCTCGGCGAACTCCAGCAGCACGCCCTCCGTCGCCAGCAGCGCCGACTGCTGCTTGGTCAGCGCGTTCTGCGGCTCGGTCAAAATGCGGATGAAGTCGTCGCGCGTCAGATCGTCCAGCTCGACGCGAATCGGCAATCGACCCTGCAACTCTGGCATCAGGTCGCTCGGCTTGCTGCCGTGAAACGCCCCGGCCGCGATCACCAGCACATGGTCGGTCTTGACCGGACCGTATCGCGTGTTGACCGTGCAGCCCTCGATGATCGGCAACAGGTCGCGCTGCACGCCCTGGCGCGACACGTCCGGTCCGTGCGTCTGGCCCGTCGAGGCGAGTTTGTCGAGTTCATCGAGGAAAATGATCCCGCTCTCCTCGGTTCGCTTCAGGGCCATCTCGGTCACCTTGTCGCGGTCGATAAGCTTCTCGCACTGCTGGTTGAAGGTCGCTTTGCGGGCGTCGCGCACCGGCATCGGCCGCTTCTTCGGCGGCGACGGCATGAGTCGTTCGAGGATGCCCTGCATATCGGGATCGAGCTGGTCCATACCCAAATTGGTCATGATGCCCACCGGCGGCGCTTTCGCCTCGACAGTGATTTCGACCATGCTGTCTTCCAGTTCACCGGCGCGGAGTTGCGCCCGAAACTTCTCGCGACTTCGCCGCCGCCGCTCCGAAACCTCCGCGTCCTGGCCTTGCGATCCGGCATCATGCGGCGTCGGCGGAAGCAGAAGGTCGATCAATTGCTCCTCGGTCATTCGCTCGGCCTCGGCTCGAACCACCTCGGTCTGCTCATCACGGACGATCCGCACCGCCGACTCCACCAGATCACGCACCATGCTTTCCACGTCGCGACCGTGATAGCCCACCTCGGTGTACTTCGTCGCCTCGACCTTGATGAACGGCGCATTGACCAGACCGGCCAGCCGCCGGGCAATCTCGGTCTTTCCCACGCCCGTGCGGCCGATCAGGATCATGTTCGCGGGCATCACCTCGTCGCGCAATCCTTCGGGAAGCTGCCGCCTGCGCCAGCGGTTGCGAATGGCGATTGCGGCCGCGCGCTTGGCCGCCTGCTGCCCGATGATGTGCCGATCGAGCGCTTCGACAATCTGTCGCGGGGTCAGATCATTCATGGGTCGCATTGTCGGCCGCAAAACAAATGTCCGCAACGCCGTCGGCGACGTGATCTGGATTTTGTCCGCAAAATCGTGCCGTTCGGGCGTTTTCCGACCACTTGTACCACGCGAAGCGGGCGTGGATAATGCCATTCAATGAACGTCAACCCATCAACTTCTTTGAATGATCAACTCGAACAGATGCGTGACGCATCCTGGGGACGCTGGCCCGCCGAGAAACGTGCGCTCGTCGAACAGTCCTTTCGCGACATCGCCGCTTCGGGACTTCTCGATCGCATGGTCAAAATCGGGGATCGAGCCCCGGACTTCACCCTGTCCGCCGCGGACGGAACCCAAGTTTCGCTCTCCGCACTGCAAAAGGGCGGGCCGGTCGTGCTGGCGTTCTACCGCGGGCACTGGTGAAGGTATTGCAACGCCGAACTCGCGGCGCTCCAGCAGGTGCTGGAGGAAATTCAACGGCTGGGAGCGAACCTCGTGGCGATCTCGCCGCAGCTTCCCGATGCCGGTCGGCTGACCGCAGAAAAGAACGGCCTGACGTTTCATTTGCTCAGCGATCGGGGCAACGCGGTCGCGCGAAAATACGGCCTGGTGTTTGCGCTGCCGCCCCCGCTTCGAGAGTTCTACCTGAGTCTCGGCATCGACCTCGCCGCGTTCAATGGCGACGGGAGTTTCGAGCTTCCGCTGACCGCGACCTATCTGATCGACCGCGACGGCGTGGTGCGCGGCGTGGCCGTCGACGCCGATTATGTGAAGCGCATGGAGCCGGCGGACATCGTTGCCCACCTTCGAGGCATGGCCTAGAGCGAGGATCATGGAAAAGAAAACTGTAGCGATCTTGGGCGCCTCGGCCGATCGGGGGAAATTCAGCAACAAGGCCGTCCGGGCTTATGTGCAACAAGGCTGGGAGGTCTATCCGATCAACCCCAAGGGCGGCGCGATCGAAGGACTGAAGGCGCTTGCAACGCTCGACGAGATTCCCGTCAAGATTGATCGGGTGACCGTCTATCTGCCGCCGCCGGTGGCGGTCGCGGCGCTCGCTTCCATCGCCAAAATCAGACCCGCCGAACTGTTCATCAACCCCGGCGCGGAAAGCGATGAACTGGTCGAACAGGCCGAGGCGCTCGGGCTGAAGCCGATCCTCGCATGCAGCATCATCGATCTGGGCGTGACGCCCGGACAGTTCGCGGGGTAGACCCGACCGGTGGCGCGTTGCCGGCGCGCTGGAACTTATCCCAAGACCCCGCGAGCCGCGAATTTCAGTTCGCGCGGAGTCTATGAATCTCAAGAAGCGTGGTCCGTATTTTTTCCCGCGCAGAGTCCGGTAGTTCGGTTTTGGGATAGTTCTATACTCGTTGTCCGTGTTCCTGCGCGCGAATCCGTTCGGGTCGGCGAGTGCCGAACAATGAATAAAGGGCCGGAAGAATCACAAGCGTCAACGTGTTATCGACAATCAGCCCACCGATCACGACCGTCGCCAGCGGTCGTTGAATCTCGGCGCCCACGCCCGTGTTGAGTGCCATCGGCACGAAGCCCAGCGAAGCCACCAGCGCCGTCATCAGGATTGCTCGAAGCCGCAGGAGCCGCGTTTCGCCGATAGCCTGCGTCACGTCCATGCCTTCGGCGATCTTCCGCCGAATCGTGGCGACCAGAACCAAACCGGCAAGCATCGACACGCCGGACACCGCGACGAATCCGACCCCGGCGGAAATCGTGAACTCCATGTCCCGAACCCACAAGGCCAGAATGCCGCCGACCGCCGCAAAAGGCGCGCCCGTGAAGACAATCAAAGCATCGCGAACGGAGTGCATGCTGAAGTAAAGAAGAATGAAGATGGCGATCAACGCGAGGGGCACGACAATCATCAGGCGCGTCGCGCCTCGTTCCAGATGCTCAAACTGCCCCCCAAATCGAACCGAGTAACCGGCCGGCAATTCAAGATCGTCAGCGATGCGCCGCCGGGCTTCCTCGACAAACCCCCGCAAATCGCGCCCCCGCACGTTGCATTGCACGACGATGCGCCGTTTCTGCCATTCCCGCTGAATCGTCGATGCGCCTTGGACTTGTTGAATGTCCGCCAGCCGACTCAGCGGAATCCGTTCACCTGCCTCGGTCCGGATGATGAGATCGCCGACCGCATCCGGATCCTGCCGATAGGCCTCGGCCAGTCTGATCACCAGCGGAAACCGTTGTTGTCCCTCGCGAATCTCCCCGACCTCGATGCCGCCCAGCGCCTCGACCATCTGGAGAACCTTTGCCGCGGGCAATCCGTAGCGGGCAATGGCATTCTGATCAACGTTGATTTGCAAAACCGGTTGGCCGGTGATTTGCTCGGTCACCGTGTCGGCGCTGCCCGGAATCGAATCGATAACGTCCTGCACTTGAGCGGCCACCACTTTCAACCGATCGAGATCGTCACCAAAGATTTTCACGCCCACGTCGGCGCGAATCCCCGCGATCATCTCATTCATGCGCATCTCAATCGGCTGGGTGAAGATCATGCGCATGCCGGGCAGTGCGGACAGCTCGGCGGCCATGAGTTCCGTCAGTTGCGCCTGCGTCCGGGCGCGGGTCCATTCTTGTCGCGGCGTAAGCGTGATGAACACATCCGTCAGCTCCATGCCCATGGGGTCCGTGGCGACTTCCGCCGTTCCCGACCGGCTCCATACGTCGCGGATTTCGTCGGGATACTTCCGCAAGAGAACCTGCTCGATGCCGGTTCCGTAACGCACGGACTCGTCCAGCGAAACGCCCGCGAGCCGTACGGTGTTGATCACAATGGACTCTTCATAAAGCCGCGGAATGAAGGAAGCGCCGAGCCGAGTCGCCAGAATGCATCCGATGATCACGGCCACCGCGCCCATGGCCGTCACCGTCCAGCGATATTGCAGCGCCGCCCAAACAAAGGGGCGATGGATGCGATGGGCAAAGCGGACGATCGCATTCTCCCGTTCCGCGATTCTTCGGGTCAGCAGCAGGCTGCAAAGCACCGGCACCAGCGTGATGGAGAAGATCAACGACGAGGTCAGCGCGAAGATGACTGTCAGCGCCATCGGGCGAAACAGTTTGCCTTCGATCCCTTCCAGAAGCAGGATGGGCAGGTACACCACCATGATGATGAGTTCGCCGAACATGGTGGGACGCCGAACCTCCACCGCCGCATCACGAACTATTTCCGCAACGGAGCGACGGGCGCCGTGTTTCGACTCATGCCCGAGATGACGCACGCTGTTTTCAACGATGATGACCGAGCTATCCACGACAAGTCCGAAGTCGATGGCGCCAAGGCTGAGTAAACTGGCCGCAATGCCGAATTGCATCATGGCACTGAAGGAGAACAGCATGGCCAGCGGAATCGACAGTGCGACGATCAACCCGGCGCGAAGATTCCCCAGAAAAACGAACAACACCGCGATGACGAGAAGCGCCCCTTCGAAGAGGTTGCGCCGGACCGTGGCGATCACATGCTCGATAAGCACCGTGCGTTGATACACGATGCGAACATCGACGTTCGCGGGAATCGCGGGACGCAACTCGTCGAGCCGCGCCTCCAGTCGGCTGGTCACGTCATGGCTGTTCTCGCCGATGAGCATGAAGCCCAGTCCGAGCACCGCCTCGCCGCGCCCGCCGGCCGTCGTCGCGCCCAGCCGAATCTCCGACCCGATGCGCACCTCGGCCACATCGCGAACACGAACGGGCGTCCCGCCGTGCGCGCTGACCACGACATCGGCGATCTGGTCGATGCTCGTCGTCAGGGCACTGCCCTGCACGATCGTCGCTTCGCCCGCCTTGACCAAATATCCGCCGCCCACGCTCAGATTGTTCTGCCGCAGGGCGTCGGCGACTTCGTCCAGGGTCAGGCTGTATTGAATCAATCGAACCGGATCGATCAGCACCTGGTACTGCCGGCGCTCGCCGCCCCACGTGTTGACCTCGGCGACACCCTTGACGCTTCGAAGTTCGGGCCGAATGATCCAATCATGGACGGTGGTCAATTCCTCCAGCGTGGGCGGTGACTCGCCCTTTCCGGTCACGAGGTAATGAAAGACCTCGCCCAGTCCCGTCGCCACCGGGCCCATTTCTGGTCGCTCTATTGAACCTGGCAGCTTGACCGAGCCGAGCCGCTCGTTGATGAGCTGTCGCGCAAAGTAGACATCCGTGCCGTCCTCGAACGTCGCCGTGACTTGAGACAGGCCGAATTTCGAAATCGAACGCACTTCCGTGAGTCTGGACAGGCCGGAAATGACCTGTTCCACGGGAAAAGTCACCTGCTGCTCGATTTCAACCGGACCCAGCGCCGGAGCAACCGTGTTGATCTGCACCTGCACCGGCGTGGTGTCGGGAAACGCGTCGATCGGCAAATGGCGAAGCGATTGCAGTCCGGCGATGACAAAGCCGAGCGAAACGATAATGACGATGAAACGGTTGCGTAACGACCAGCCGATGATCCAGTTGAGCATGGCCTCTCCTGTCAGCACGGGTGCGGAAAACGGACCCGTCTACTTGGACAGTTTCTCCACCGCATGATCACAGCAACCCGCGCCGATACTGCCCTTGAGAATCTCGGTCTTCAGCAGGAAACTCCCCAAGGTCACCACCACATCGCCGCTCGTCACTCCCGACAACGCTTCGTACGCAGTTCCCGTATCAACACCCAAATGAACCTTCTTTGGCTGAAAAATGGTTCCTTCGTCGTTGCTCTTGAGAAAAACAAGATTGCAGCATCCATCCCACTGCACGGCCTCCTTGGGAATCAACAGCGCCCGCTCTCCGCTGCGAACCGCGATCCGCGCGCGACCGAATGTGTTGGCCCGAAGCAGTCCGTCGTCGTTGACAACTTCGGCTCGGGCCTTCAGCGTTCGTGTCGACGCGTCGAGGTGCGTGCTGATCCAGGCGATTTTTCCCGAATACAAATGACCGCGGACATTCTCGGGCGAGAATACCACGTTCTGCCCAACACCGACCGTCATGACGTCCGATTCAAACAGATCGACCATCGCCCACAGCGTCGTCGTGTTCGCCACGGAAAACAGAATGCTTGTTGGCTCGACGGCTTCACCGAGCACCGCCGAGCGCTCCACCACCAGACCGTCAAACGGCGCGGTGACATGGAGGTGCGACGACGTGTCCCGTGATCGTCCCACCGCGACGATGTCGTCATTTGTCAGCCCCAGACTACGCAGTCGTTGGCTGGCGCGGGCGTGACTGAGTTGCGATTCAGCCAGCTTGTTCTCCGTTTCCTGGGCCTCGCTCTCCGCCCCGATGCCGCGATCGGCGAGCGTTCGCCGGCGATCCGCCAACTGCTTCCACAGCTCGATCGTGGCCGCGGCTTGAACCAGGTCCGCCTTGGCCGATCCCAGTTCCGCCGAATCCACAACGACCAGCACCTCGCCCGCGACCACGGAGTCTCCAAGGTCTTTTCGAACTTCAAGGATGATGCCGGAGGCACGCGGAGAAAGATGCGCATAACGGTTTTCGTTATACGACGATTCCGCGTTTCGAGTGATGGCCGCGGAGAAGGGCTGCTCGTCGATGCGCACGAATTGCAGACCCGCCGCGCGAGCCACGTCCGCCGATTGCAGTCGAACCTGCGCTTTGGCATTCGTGCAAGTCGGCGACGGCGGCGAGGCCGCGCGCCGCACATTCCTTACGGGCTCGGCATCCAACCGTGGCGCCGCCCAGACGCGCTGCGCCGCGCCGCTGTCCATAATCAACAACAGCCCGACCGCGAGCAAGAAAACCATGGGGTGAACCGCTTTCATAACTTTCAACATGGGGTGTTTCTCCAATGGCGTCTGACTCCCGGCACTCCGAAATTGTCAAACGCTACGGCGTCTTTTTTTCTTTCTTTTCCTTAAGGTCTGGATTGCAGTCGGCGCATTGCGATTCCGGCACCGCGTGCTCGCCGCACCAGTCTCCCGCCGCCTTGAAGGCCGTCTCAAGAAACGGCCGACACTTCACGCACAGTGCCTCAGCGATGTCGTGCCCGGCGCAGAACCCGTCTGATTCAATGATCTCCGGCTTGCAGAACGGACACTTCGCCGGCTCAATGCCATGGGTGCAGCCGCTCGACCCCGGCGGCGTCGGGTGGGCTTGACCGTGACCTGAACCAGGCTTGGCCCTGTCCTTGAGTTCCGGGTGGCATGAAACGCACTGCGAATCCGGCGCGTCGTGCGTCTTGCACCAGTCTTGCTTGGCGCGAAACGTGGTCTTGAGAAACGGGCGGCACTGATAGCACAGCGCCTCGGCCACGCCGTGTTCGCCGCAGAATCCCTGCGATGCAACGAGATCGGGCGTGCAGAACGGACATTTGTCCTTGCGGATCTCGTGCGGACATCGGTCCGCGTCACCCCCCTTAGAACTTGTCGCCTTGGAACCGGACGACTCATTGTCGCGCCGGCACGCGCCGATCAGGGGAAACGCGATCGAGAGCACCAACAACGAGGCAATCAAATACATTCTCATGCAATCATCTCCATTTCTGTTTTCAGACGCTGCGCCAATGGTCTAACGCGCCGAGGTCGGCCGCGCAGCGCGGATCTGGAATCAAAGACCGTCAAATCGAAAAGAAGCTCACGCGCGCAGAGCGCATTCGCGAGATGTTTCGATCATCGAGGCGAGGAGTCGGCTTAGATCAACAGCGGAAGGACCCGTTCACGGTCGGGCGGGGGCGAACCAGAAAACGACAATTCGCAAAACGCAATCCGGACACTCGGCGCTCCCTCGTCAGGAGCGTCGATCGCAATGGGAAACGGCAACACCGGGAGGAGCAAGTCACTGGCCTTGCTCAGCGTGACGCCGTGCGTGGAGCAAAAACAATCTTCAACCGTCGGTGGGTTGGCAGGTACATCGCCATCGCCCGAGCCCTCTTGTTCAGTCGCGTGCTTGCTGCAACAGCCGGGAGATGACGCGCTCTTTTCTTCGGCCGCGCCGCACAGCCCGCAGGCCGCCGGGCAGAGCACGGAGATCACCAGAACCAGCAACCCCGAAACGATCCTGTGCTTCAGCATCCTATGATAATTATCGCCATTCCCCACCGAAAGTTCAACCACCGTGAATCACGAAATCGAGTACCGGTAATGTTTTCCCGTGAACCGCGCCGCGACCATAGCGAGCTAACAAGTCTGCCAGTCAATCGGAGCCGCGACCGTGAGGGAGCGGGACTTTCCTGCCTATCAGTCAGAGCCGCGAGAGCCTGCCCTTGACGCGAGGCGTCAAGTGTAAGGGAGCGGGTGTTTTCGCGTGATCGACCGCAATTCCACCTGCTGTTTCAACCGCACGATCAACCGGCTCGCCGTGCAACCCTCATGGCTTCAAAAGCTCCGCCAGCGACTTCTTCGCAAGCTCAAGATCCGGATCGCGACGAAGACTCTCCTCGTAGGCCGCCCGCGCGTCCTCGGTTCGACCCAACTGCGCAAGCGCATTGCCCTTCCGCCAACAAGCGTGGGCCACAGTCTGCATCGTGTCGAAGTCCGGTTCGTCTGCGATGTACTCGTCCAGCAGTTCGACCGCCCGGGCCGGTTCAAACTTGTTCAATATGCGCATCCGCGCCTGCCCGTACAGCGCGCGGTAGTACGTCGCTCCCTTGTCTCCTCGTCGCGCCGCTTCATACGCCGCGTCGGCCGCCTCGAATCGCTTTTCCTCAGCCAGGATGTCCGCCAGCGCCGCGTGAAGGCTTGGCTCCTCGGGACGTTCCACGATGCCGGCTTCCAGCAGCGCAATGGCACGATCCGTCTCCTTGTTCCGGTGACGGCACATCGCCAGAAGCTGCTTCCCCTTCACCGGATCGAGCGCCTCGATCTCCTCGCTCAGCGCGATCGCCCGATCCATGTCCCCCAGCGGGCCGGGCGCAAGATTCGAGAATACCAGCATCGTTCGCGCCTCCGTGTCCGCGGGGTCCAGTTCGATGACCCGGCCCAGTGCCGTCTTGAACGGCCCGAGTTGCTTCACCGCACTGAGCATCCCGCTGACGCTCTGCATGTCCGCGGCCAGTTGCGCCCCCAGCGCCTTCGCATAGGCAAGGTGCGCTTCGGCACGCTCCGGCAGCAGTTCGACCGCCTTCAATCCATAGTCCGCCGCCGATGCAACGTCCTTCAGCTCGCGCGTCACCTCGCTCAGCAGGATGCACGCCTCGCCGTCGCGGTCGGATTCCTCAACGATGTGTAGCAGCAGCGCCTGGGCCGAAGCAAAGTCCTTCTTCTTAATGAGTGCCCGCGCTTCTCCGAAAACCGCCCCGCCGAGAAACGCATCGTCAGCGTTGAGTACGCTTCCCGCGGTCAGTTCCCTGCCCGATGCGTCCACCAATTGCGTCGAGGGACTCCTCGTCAACCAGAAGTAAAACGTCACCGAAGCGATGGCCAGGCTGACCATCAGAGACAGGAGGATTCTTTTCGTCCGCTTCTTCATCGGCTCACTGTAGATAGCCCGCCACGGCCGAACAAGTTGAGCGTTGATTCGCACCCGGTCGAAAACCCGTGGCGTCGCCTTTACGGACAGCGTCGCCCCTTGTGGGCGGCGTCGCTCCTAAATGCGTAGCGTCAAGGGTCATTCCGCCCGGCCGCTTCCCCCTTGCCAAGGGGGGACACAGGGGGGTCAAATCGGCATGCGTGAAAACCGCATTCGCCGGAGACCTTTCCGCAAATCGCAAATTGATTGGCTTCCACAAACCCGGCTCCCAATTATTGAAACCAACCGTAACCGCGACAAAAAACAGGTGTTCTAAGCGCCACTAACTGCTTTCGTACAACTAGTTTGCGATTAATTCTTCAAAAAGCGGATTTATTATTGACAAACAATAATCTGATGTTAGGTTGTTGTACGGTATCGGCGCGGTTGCCGTACCGGGACGGGTTTAGGTGGCGATCATGAGTCTCGAAATGCAGGTCGAATAGGCTCGAGGAAATCCCGACGCGAGCCGGGAGCCTCGAACGGTCAACTTGGATTGGGATCATCCGTCGATCGCGCCAAGGGCTTCCGCCCGCACCGCCGAAGTGAGCCTGCGGTTCGGCGTTCCGGTCGGCCGGGGCGCTCGGCTGTGTGCCGATTCGCCGGTCGTTGCTCTGGTGCCCGGACAGGTGGTGCTGCTGCTGGGTCCATCCGGCAGCGGCAAGAGCAGCGCGCTGTCGGCCATCGAATCTCAGTTTGCCGCAGCCTGCATGGTCGGGCGGATCGCCTTCGATCCCCACGAGGCAATCATCGACGGGGTCGCGTCAACCGCGCCGGCCGCCGAGGCGATGTCCATTCTCACCGCCTGCGGACTCGGCGAGCCGGCCCTTTGGCTCCGCCCGTTTCGCGCGCTCTCCGAGGGCGAGCGATTCCGCGCCCGGCTCGCGCGGGCGGTCGGCCTCGTCGCGAGCGAATCAAGCGGCGCGCCGCTTCTGTGCGATGAGTTTTGTTCCGGGCTTCATCGGCGGTTGGCGTGTGCGGTTGCGTTCAATCTGCGCCGGCTCGCGTCCCGCGCCGGCCTTTCGGTCGTCGTGGCGACGTGCAATGACGATATCGTTGCCGATCTTAATCCGCACGTCATCGTCCGATTCAGCGGCGGAACGTGCCGCGTGGAACAGCGCCGCGCCGCCGAGCGGCGGTCGATCAGTCTGCTGCGCCGCTTGCGCATCGAGCCGGGCTCAAAACGAGACTATGAGTCCCTCGCCGCGATGCACTATCGAAACACCGAAGAACTGGGCTTCGTGGACAAAGTCTTCGTGCTTCGCGAAGGAGAGAGCGGCGAAATCCTGGGAATTGTCGTCTATTCGCACGCCGCGCTCGAACTCGCCTTGCGCAACGAAGCGACGAACGGGTGGTTTTCGCGCAACCCAAGGCGTGTAAACCGCCACCTTCGCGTTCTCCGTCGGCTGGTGATTCACCCGGACGTGCGCGGGTGCGGGCTGGGCCATCATCTCGTGCGCGAAACGATGCCACGCATTGGCACAAATTTCATCGAGTGTCTCGCCACCATGGGCGAATACAACCCCGTGTTCGAAAAAGCAGGCATGACCCGCGTCGGGCAATACGCGTCCGATCCGAAGCGGTCCGCCGCGCTGAACGCCCTTCGCGCGATGGACGTGGATCCGCGGCAACACGATTTCGCCGAATGCGTGGCGAGACAGCGGCGAGTGCGGGCGATTGTCGCCGGCGTGGTCCATGATTGGTATGCGGGCACGACAGCGGGCGGCGAAGCGCGCGTCGCCCGGCAGTCGCCGGAGTTCCTCGCGCGGACGTTTCGCGGTTTGGTGGGCGCTCGGCCGGTCTACTATCTGTGGCAACGGGACGCAAACTCCAACGGAAACGACGCAATTCGCGCTCCAAAGCCAAGTGAAACTCATCCAGTTTCAGCCCCAACAGAACGCCATTCATTTGTTTCAGAAGCTCGTGAAAAGAGAACGCACCCATTTGAGCGTCCCAGGCGCCGGCGCACCGCGCGGCGCAACCGAAACCAACCTGCCTCCCTCCTCCACAACCCGTCGGGGGTGCGCCGAGCCGCGCGCCCTCGGCGGGCACCCGCCGAAGGCCAGGGCAGCGAGCAGACTGGTTAATGGACGAGTCGCGGGCGCAGCGGATCAGGCGGCGACCGAGGGACAGGTTCACGTCGGAAACTGAAAGTCGGCGATCTGCATCTCAACGCTTCGGCGACCGTTGAAGTCGTTGATGATCGGCTCGAAGGCCACGCGGCAGCGGCGATGCAGCTTGAGGTCTTCCAGTTCCGAGGCGAGTCCGAAGCCGATTCCTTTGATCTGCGCGCCGTTCTGTCGAAACGACGCCTGCAAGTGGTCACCGCCCGATCCGACGCATCGGGGTTCGGCGGCGAGTTCGAGCCAATCGGTGGACAGCAGGGGCTTGGGATTTCCCGCGCCGAACGGGCCGAGTCCGAGGATGGCTTCGGTCGTCGCCAGGGACATTTCCGAAAGCAACACTTCGGCGTCGAGGCGCAATTTGGGCGTCAGATCGTCGGCAGTAAGGCGCTGGTTGGCCAATTCGACGAAAGCTTCCGTGAAGTCGGCGATGCGGTCGGCGGCGATACGCAGACCGGCCGCCGCGGCGTGGCCGCCATGGGCGATCAAATGCTCCGCGCAATCGGCGAGCGAGGCGGCGAGATCGAAATTGCGAATGGAGCGGGCGCTACCCTGCCCCTCGCCGTTGGTCAATGCGATCATGACGGCCGGTCGGTGATAGCGACCGACGATGCGCGAAGCGACGATTCCGATGACCCCTGCGTGCCAGCCTTCAGCCGCCAGAACGATGGCCCTTCGCGCGTCGCCGGCAAGATTGTCGCGGTCGATCATTTCGCAGGCCTGTTTGACGGTCTTCCGCTCGACGGATTGCCGGGAGCGATTGTGCTCTTCGAGGTAGAGGGCGATTTCGCGCGATCGCGCGGCGTCGGCGCGGGTGAAGAGCTCGACGGCCAGGCGGGCATGGCCCATTCGGCCGGCGGCGTTGATGCGGGGAGCCAGTTTGAACCCTACGTCGTAGCATCCGATTTTTCCTCCGGCGAGGCCGGCCGATTCGATCAGACTTCGGACGCCGGCCAGTCGCGTGGTGGGCAGCGCCTGCAGGCCGTGGCGTGCGATGATTCGGTTCTCGCCAATGAGCGGGACCACGTCGGCGATGGTGCCCAGCGCCGCCAGGGGAAGCATTTCCTGTAGCAGTTCGCGATACTCAGGGGAAACCTTTTCCGTGCCGCAGACTCTACGGGCCAACTCCCAGGCGAGCTTGAACGCCACTCCCGCGCCGCTCAGGTGCGGGTTCGGATAGGTTCCGCCGACCGAGGGATGGACGATGGCCGCAGCCCTGGGCAGACGGTCCTGGGGCGTGTGGTGGTCGGTGACGATGAACGAAACGCCGCGGATCGAGAGTTCCTCGGCGGCCTCGACGGCGGTGATGCCGCAATCGACGGTGACGATCAACTCGGCCCCTTCGTCGGCAAGCCGTTTCGCCGCGTCCAGGTTGACGCCGTAGCCTTCCTCGATGCGGTGGGGGACGTAGAAGTTCACCTCTCCGCCCGCGAGGCGAATCATGTGCCACAGAATCGCCAGGCCGGTGGTGCCGTCCACGTCATAATCGCCGTAGAGGACGATTCGCCTTCCTTCGCGAATGGCGTCGGCGATGAGTTGGGCCGCTTGTCGTGCTCCGGGGAGCAGGTCGGGCGGATGCAGATCGCGAAGCTGTGGGGAGAGGAAACTCTCGCACGAGTGATCTGGTGGAAGTCCGCGATTGCACAGGAGTTGCGCGACGACGGGCGCGACGCCCCATGATCTGGCGAGCGACTCGCATTCCGCCGTAGGGGCCGCCATGATCCATTTTTTTTGCACGCGATTCGTGTTCATCCAATAGCCCGGAGAGTTCGATACCGACGGTCGTTGATTCGTTCGCCTGAATGTACCCGTTGAAGCACTGCGGGCAAATCCGTCGGCGGCCGAGAGAGCGACGGCCACGAGGAACAGAACGCGCGTCTGATAAAAAGGGTGAGCAGCGAAGAACAAACGGTCGGACCTAACCGACTGATTTCACTTCGCTTAGCGTCCTGTAACGCGCTCAATTGGCACGCGTCTTGCTGTGAAAAACGTATCCAAGTGCTTGATCGGACCGGGTCATCTTTCTATACTCGAACGACACGGGAACCGAAATCGGGCGGGTAGACAATCAGGAGGCAATATCGTGTTGACAGAGGAAAGCACAGGGATGAACGTTGCGCTAGAAGGCAAGAGTATTCTTCTTGTGGACGACGATCCGGACATGCTCGTAGCGCTACGCGCCGTGCTGGACGGCACGGGCGCGACCGTTGAAACGGCGACAGACGGCAATCAGGCGGTCGACGCGGCCCTGAGTTTCGATCCCGACCTCGTGATCCTCGACGCCATGCTTCCGAAACGCAGCGGCTTCCTTGTGCTCGAAAAGCTGAAATCCGTCGGCAAGAAACGAGGCCAGCGGCCCTTTGTCATCATGATCACGGGCAACGCGGGCAAGCGGCACCAGACGTGGGCGGAAAGCCTCGGCGTGGACGGTTACCTCAACAAGCCCTTCCGCATGGAGCGCCTGGTCGAGAAAATGGAAAAGCTTCTCGGATCCGAGTGAAATCGAATCAACTTCCGCTTCCGGCGCGGCCGGAGACGGTCATCTCCACGTTCCACGAGTCTTGACCGATATCATTGCTGATCCAGCAGCCCGCGGTGAAACGCCGCTCGTTCAAGCGATTTGCGCCGCCCACAAGGGGCGGCGCTACACATTCACCCGGACTGCAAGGGCGGATGACTCCGCGCGCTGGTACTGTCGCCATGATGACGGCGACGCGCTATGATTGACCGGAGCCTTTTAACGGCAACGGCGATTCAGCGCTCCCGATAGAGGCCCTTCGATGGAGATGACGGTCAATACTTTCTTCAGAATTGTCGCCGCCTTCGTCTTGAGCGTCTGTGTAGGGCAGGTGTCTGCGGCGCATCCTCCAGCAGACGAACCAGCCAACGAGGGGACCGCGCCTTCCGTCGTCGCGAAGTCTTCGACGCTCGCCGATGCGCGCGATCGGATGATGTACGGTGATTACGAGGCCGCGATCGAGTCCTTCGAGGCGCTGGCCGGCGAACCGGCATCGTCGCTCGAAGCCGCGCTCGGACTGGCCGAGGCGCGGATGCGCATCGGCGGTTACGCGGACGCGATCAAGAGCCTCGAATCGCTGAACGCGCGGGACTCGTCCCGATGGCATTATCAATATGCGAACGCCTGCCTGGTCGTCGGGCGTTACGACGATGCCCAGCAGCATGCTCGCGAAGCCGTTCGCCTCGACGACGATTTCGCAGGGGCAAGACTGCTGCTCGGACAAGTCCTGGAAACGCTCGGTCGCCGCGATGACGCGGTGGAGGTTTATCGTTGGTTCGATCGGCGGATCGTCGGAGGCGGCGACCTGCCGCGCGACGCGGCGTGGATCACGGACACGGCGGTCGGTTTCTATCGGTTCAGCGTGCTGACGGGAACATCGGTCGCCACGCGGACGCAACACGTGCTCAACGAGATGTTGCAGGTCGCCTACACGCGGATCGACCGGGGATACTGGCCGGCGCGGATCGCGGCGGCGGACCTGCTCCGCGAAAAGCACAACAACGGAGAAGAAGACGGAAGCGTTTCGGATTATCGCGCGGCCTTGAAGGTGAACCCCAACCTGCCCGAAGCCCACGTCGGACTCGGCGAGGTGGCACTCGAAAGCTGGGGTTTTGAGGAGATTGAGCGGCGGGTTGATGTTGCGCTGAAGATCAATCCGAATTACGCCCCGGCCCACCATCTGCTCGCGAAAAAGCAGCTTGTTGAGCGCCGATACGCTGAGAGCATCGCGACGGCGCGAAAGGCACTGGCGATCAATCCGAATGACCTGACGGCGCTTTCACTGGCCGCCGCGGGGTATGCCTGCCAATACGATCAGGAAGGCGTCGATCGGATGCAGGCGCAGGTGGCGAAGATCAACCCGCGATGCGCGTTGTATCATCGGACGCTGGCCGACGCTTTGTCGGGGATTCGCCAGTACGCCGCCTCGGAAAAGCATTACCGACAGGCCATCGAATACGATCCCACGGATGTCAATGCCCGGACCGAGCTGGGGATGATGTACATGCAGTGGGGTCCGGAGGATAAGGCACGAGAAGCGCTCGACGCGGCCTGGGCGCTCGACAAATACAATGAGCGGACGAAGTTCACGCTGGACCTGCTGGACAGTCTGCACAAGTTCGCGCGGCACGAGACCGAGCACTTCGTGATCAAGTATGACGCCGATCAGGATCCGGGACTGGGGGAGTACATCGCGGACCATCTGGAGTCCGTTCATGCGGCGGTGACCGGCGACTTCGACACGGTTCTTTCGGAAAAGACGACGATCGAGATTTTTCCGACGCATAAGGCGTTCGCCGTCCGCATCACGGGAAAGCCGTGGATCTACACGGTCGGCGCCTGCACGGGCAGCGTGATCGCGCTGGCCGCACCGCGACAATCCGCCAAAACGATGGGCCGATACCATCTCGCCCGCGTGCTGAAGCACGAGTTCACGCACACGGTGACGCTCGCGGCCACGCAAAACCGCATTCCGCATTGGTTCACGGAAGGGCTGGCGGTTTATCAGGAGGACGCCGCGCGCGGCTACGACTGGGCCGAATTGCTGGCCGATGCGGTGCGCGGCGATCGGCTGTTCACGCTCGAGTCGATCGACTGGGGGTTCATTCGGCCCAAACGTCCGACGGATCGGCAGATGGCGTACGCGCAAAGCGAGTGGATGGTGGAGTACATGGTGGAGCGCTTCGGCTACGATTCGATACAAAAGCTGCTTACGCTGTACCGGCAGAACAAGACGCAGCCCGAGGCGTTGCGGGAGTTGTTCCAGATCGACGTCGCGGAATTCGACCGAGGTTTTTCGGAGTGGGCCAGGAAACAAGTCGGCACGTGGGCCTGTTCTTTTGATCTCTCGCCGCGCGGCAACCTGAGCGAACTTCGCAAACAGGCCGAGTCGGAGGGCGCGACCGTCGGCGCGCTGGCTGATCTCGCCAAGGCGGAATTGATTGACGCGGACTACGATCGGGCGCGTTCCGCCGCCGCCAAGGCGCTGGAAAAAAACCCCGACGATCGAACGGCGTTGGAAGTCATGGTCAGCGTGTTCGCCGTGTTTGCGGCCGAGGAAGCGAGCGAGGCGGGACGGCGACAGCATGAAGAGCAGGCAATGCCCTACATCGATCGCCTTCTCAAGCTCGACGCCGACAACCGAGCGGCGCTGAAGCTGCTTGGGGCCATCGCACTGCGAAAGAGGGAATGGGATATCGCGGAGGACGCCTATCGGCGATTGCAGCGCGTTTGCCCAATGGACCCCTCGAGTTGGCGAGGATTGGCGGCGATCTATATCGATCGGCGTGACGACGCTTCGGCGTTGCCCCAACTCGTCGAATTGGCCCGCATCGAACAGAGTGATCCGGACGTGGCGCGGAGGATCGCCGAAATCTCCAGAAAAGCGGGCCGACTTGGTGAAGCCGCTCACTGGTTTCAGCAGGCGATCTTCATCGACCCGTTTGATCCGGCGCTTCATGACGAACTGGGCGAAACGCACATGCAGGCGGCGAACTATGCCTCGGCGCTGAAGGAGTTCGAGATGGCGGCGAAGCTCGAACCCGCCGTCGTAAAACACTTTGAATCGGCCGCGCTGGCGGCGATTCGACTGAACCGCCGGGACCTCGCCGAGAAGCACGCCGAGAGGGCGAAGCAGCTCAATCCCGACTCCAACATCGGGGCGCTGATTGGCAAGGCCCCTGCCGTCGTTCCGTGAACGTGGCGGCAGGTGCCGAAGGCATCGACAGCGGGCGTCGATTCCAGTCAGCGGCCGCAATGAACTTCACAATGAAACGCGTTAGAGATAAAGGGGTTGATCGAAGCGCAGTCCGGCGCCGAGGAGGCGGCGATCGCCCTCGGTCGTGACCTCGGTGCGAACGACGGTGGCGTAATGCGCTTCTTGCGATGCCATGGTCGCACCTGATCCGGAAAACCGCACCTCGCACCGTTGCCCGACATTGAGACCGTAAGAAAGTGGAACATGAACGAGCATTCCGCCCTCGCTGAGGTCGCGCACGTCGCAACTCTGCGGCTCAGCAAGTTCAATCGGCCGAACCACGACGGAGATCAAACGCTGTTGACGATTCGTGCATCGACGGTCGTCGAGCAGATGCGAGGAACTCTTAACATTCGCCGGTGCATGCACAACGCTGGGGGGAGCAGGCTGGGTGGAGACCGACATGAACAACGCTCCAATGAAACGCGGGACGGCGGTCCGTTCAGTTGATGACGACATCAGCATATCGACCGGCTGGCCGCTGTCAATTGGCTGAGGAAGGCCGATTCCTCGCATGTTTGTTGTTATTTTGTTAGGGAAATCTCGCTAAGTTTGCCGCCATGGCCGCAGGGTCGCCGGATTTCGACGGAACGGGTACGCTCGAAAGATGGGCGAAAACATGGCATCTATCGCCGAAGATTTGGCGGCGGCCGCAGACGGGCTTTGTTTCGCAGCGCCGGTGGCGTATACCTACAACCCGCTCGTGTATGCACGCCGCGCTCACGCTGATTACCTGCGTCGATACGGTGCCGGACGGAAAGAAGTGGTCTTATTGGGAATGAATCCCGGTCCGTGGGGGATGGCACAAACGGGGGTACCTTTCGGAGAAGTCAGTTTCGTCCGTGATTGGCTGGAAGTGAAAGGGCGAATCGACAAACCGGCACCGGAACACCCTGCCCGTCCGATCGAGGGCTGGAATTGTCGGCGCAGCGAGGTCAGCGGGGCGCGCCTCTGGGGTTGGGCCAAGGCGAGATTCGACACGCCGCAGGCCTTCTTCGAACGGTTCTTTGTGGTCAATTATTGCCCGCTGATCTTTCTCGAAGCGACGGGTCGCAACCGCACTCCCGACAAACTCCCGGTGTGCGAGCGCGAGCCGATGGAAGCCGCCTGCGACCGGGCACTGCGCCGCACAATCGAGCGCTTGAAACCTCAATGGGTTATCGGCGTCGGCGGTTTTGCGGAAAGACGAGCGATTGCGGCGCTTCACGGATTGGAGGTTCGCATTGGGCGCATGCCGCATCCGAGTCCGGCAAGCCCGGCGGCCAATCGGGGATGGGCCGCCCTAGCCGACAAGGCGTTTCGTGAGCTTTGCATACCGATTCCCCATCCGATTTCACAGGCTTCACCCTCCAATTGAATTGCTCTGAACATTAGACACGCACGTTCCGCAGTGTTGCCAATGAGGTGAAATGGTCGATAATTTCGGTTTCAAAGGTTTGGGCTCCCGCTTGGCTGTTCCCCGCTGGCGCGGCTACCAGTTCAGCGAGCGGTTCTCGTGTTCACGGCAATTGGGTCGGGTAGTCGCCTCGGCGATGGTGATTCGCTCCGCGTCCGAATTCCACGTTGAAGCGTCCCACAGGGAGAATCTCATGGCCAGAGTTTTTCATCTCAGTACGCGCGTTTTGCTCGCTCCAAGAGGAATTGCATGTTCCGTACTCGCCGCTTTGTTTTTGTTTCCGGGGGGCGCACGCGCGCAAACGGAAACGGTCATCCCCGCGGGATCCGATTTCTGGAGCACGGTGTATGCCGGCGGGCAGACCTATCAGGACTTTTCCGGTCAACCGATCCCGGCGGACTTCTTCGGCCCCGGTTCCGAACCCTTCACCGGACGGATCGATTTCATGGGTGGGCCGATTGGCGAATCACTTCTTGGAAACCAGACGGACACGATCGTCACGAGAACCGAAGACGCGGTGCTTCGTGGGCCGGGGACCGAAGCAACGGTTCCCATTCAGATCACGGTGCTCAATCTGGAGAGCGTGCAGCCCATCACCGTCATGATTGACGGGCAGGAAACGCATTGGATTGTCAACGTGCAGGCCTATCCCGAAGGCACGCCGACGCCGCCCGGTACGATCACCATTCGTCAGACCTCGGAGTTCGGCGGGACGTTCGACTCCATGCTTCCCGTCGTGCCGATGTTTACGTTCTTCAACGCGAGCGACCTTACTCAGCAGGTTGTCTTGAACGGAGCGGACAACAACATCAATCTCCAGTTTCACGCCACGGGCACGCCGTTTCTCTTCGATCCCGGCGAATGCACGAGCGTGACAATCGACCAGCCGCTCCAGTTGCAGTTTTTCCCCGGCGTCACGGTGTTGCCGTCGTCTCCCAATTTCCATGTTGGTCGAACGCTCGCGCCCGGAACGACGATCTGCAAATGGGTGCTGACGTCCGAGGAGGCACAGTTGGCCGCCCACGGCGTGCTGCCCGCGAGACTTGCCCAGGGAGAGGATTCCGATGGTGACGGCATCGGCGACGACTGCGACAATTGTCCGGGCGCATCCAACCCGCAACAGGAAGACGCCGACGGTGATTGCGTCGGTGATGCGTGTGACAACTGTGTGAACGACGCCAACTATGATCAAGGCGACGGGGATGACGATGGGCACGGCGACGTCTGCGACAACTGTCCGGAAGCGGCCAACGACGACCAGGCGGACGCGGACGGCGATGGTTTGGGCGACGTCTGCGACGACACGGTGACGCCGCGCGACGATATTCCGCCCGGCGACGATTGCTTTCACACCGAGTGCGGGGGCGGCACGCATTTCAGTTTTTGCGACAACGGCATTCCTGCCGGGTTCTTCGGTGACGGGTCTGATCCCTTTACCGATTCCGTCGAGATGGGTCGGGGCGAGAATGGTTCCGATGAGCCCGACACGGTTGCGCGTCGCAACGACGGCATGAACTTCGGCGAAGAACTGCCGTCCGAAGCCACGACGCAGATCGAACTTGTACAATTGCATCTCGTCAGTTGCACGCCGATCACGGTGACTTTCAACGGTGGGCAGAATCCGCAGCAATGGAACGTCGAGGCCACGCTTTCCGAAACCGCGCCTTCGGCGGGGAGCATGACGGTGACCAAGACCGGTGACAACGGCGGGACGTTTGATACTCAGTTCGCCGTTCAGCCGCTCTTCACCTTCACCCGCGTCGATGATCCGTCGCAGATTCTTACGCTCGATACAGGTGCGCAGCGCCAACCGCCGTTCAATCTGTCGGCATCGGGCGTACCGTGGGTGCATGAGTTGAGTGCCAATTCAACGATCACGCCGTGCGGGAGCAGTTTCGTCCCCGGCGTGAAAGAAGACGAAGACAGCGGTTCGCAATGCTGTGTTCCCGTCTGCCACCTTGCGAACGTGCCGGCGCATCATTGCGTGGTCGTCGCGCTGGATTGTCCGTGTTGTCCGACCGGAGCTTGCTGTGATGCGACCGACGGATCCTGCTCCGTCGTGCAGGGCTTCCCCGAGGACAACCGTTGCCCGCAGGATGTTTGCGAGGAAACCGGCGGCGTCTACCTCGGCGACAACACCGATTGCAACGACACCGATGGCGACGGGTTGCCCGACCTGATCGAGACCGGCGGCAGCGGCGACTGCTGTACGTTTGATCCGACCAACCTTTGCGCAGTCGGGACCGATCAGGCCGATCCCGACTCGGACGGCGACGGCTGCAACGACGGCGCGGAGGTTTCCGGCGGAACGAATCCCTGTGATCCGTGCGATTTCCTGACTTCGTGCGGCGCGACGCCCGAAGGCGTCGATTGCTGTCCGGACGATCCCAACAAGACCGATCCCGGCGTTTGCGGTTGCGGAAGAGTCGATCGACGACGCTGCGGTTTCGTTACTTGCCCGTCGATGCTGCTCGGGCTGCTGGGGCTGGTCGGGTTGCGGTTCTACGGGCGCGGTCGGCGAGGTTAAACGATCGAGACCTGTTGCGTCCGGCCTCGCGTGCGCGTGACAATCTTGCACGTCGCGCGTAGAAATCGCGGGGCATGACGCGGCGACGAAACATTCTGGCCGCGGCGCTTATCGCGCTGTCGGCGGGGTCCATTTTGGCGACGCTTCTCTACGCGAGACACCTTCGCGGCGAGGGGCGTCGCCTCGCTTTGGCGACCGAACTTGGCGAACGGCTCGGCATGTCCGTTTCGATTGACGCGATCGAGCCGCTGAGCTTCAGCCACTCCGCTCTCCACGATCTTCGCGTCCGCCTCGAACCGGATGGCGTCGAAGTGTTTTCGTGCGAATCAGCCGTGTGGACAGGTGCGGGCGACGGATCGCGCAATGAGCTCGAACTTCGCAACGGCCGCCTGATCGTCGGCGCGGCCGATTGGACCGGCCTGCAATATCGGCAGATGATCCGGGGCGGCGTCGGGCACGAATTCGACAAGCTGCATCTTGCCGAAATCCGACTCGACAATATCGACCTGACCTTCCTGCATCCGGCCGCAACACTTTCGGCCGAGAATGCATCCGGCATCATCTTTTTCGACGAAATGGGCGTCGGCAACGGATCGGTCGGCTGTCGCGGCATCAATGGTACGGTCGTCGCCGAGCCGGTTCACGTCTCGTTTCGCTTCACGCCTGGTGCGAGCTGGCGTTTTCATGAGGTGCGGCTCACCGCGCCCTCGGTCCCGCTCGCCGCGCTGGGCGTCGATCGACTTCTAGGGCGAAGGGTTGCCGCCGGAAGCTTTCGCGGGGAAGCCGTCTACAAACCCGACGATGCCGGAGCGTTCGAGTTTTCGGGATCGGTCAAGGACGCCGACCTTACGGAAATCGCCGGCGACCTGTTCGGGCCGCCTGTCGGCGGGCGCGTCAATGTCGATGTTGCATCCGCCCGATTCGTAAATCGCATTTGCGAACGAATCGAGCTTCACGGCCGGCTCGCTGAACTGCGGATTCCCGTCGAGCTTTTCGGCACGACCGGGGCGGCCGTCACCGCCGATCTGGACATCGAACATCTGCGGTGGAACCGAGGTCGCCTCGAAGACTTCCGCCTGCGCGGCGTGTTTGACGGTCTGCCGATCGACGCCGTGCTTTCGCCATTTGGAGTTGGGCGTAGCACCGGCATCATTCGCGCCAAAATCAATTCGATTCGTATTCACGATGACGAAGTGCGATCGGCGGAGTTGATTGTCGATGTTCAACCGCCGAGCGATGGGCCGGGGCGGCTCGATCGAAGTTTGATCGCTCGGCTGGCCAGGGACGCGCTTGGCATCGGCATCGTGCTTCCCGAGTCCGTGGAATATGTCCGACTCAGCGCGCGGCTGATCGTGGAACATGACGAGCTGCGCGTGCTGGGAAGCCACGGGCCGGATGATGCGACGATTCTGACCATTCGGCTCATGGGGCAGGAGTGGGATATCATCAAGCAACCGGAAAAGCCGTTTCCACTTCCCGACCTCCTTCGCCTCGCACGGAGCGAGGCGAAGGGAATCGACTGGCGCAGCGTGATGGACTGGCTGCGATCAAAGAAGAAACCTGACAACTGATCGTGCGCGGAGCAGTGTCGATACGGTCTACGGCTAATAGCAATCAAGGGTAGCGGCGTACTGATTTCGAGACGCTGTAAAACGCCGCGCGGCCGCGCGGACTGAAGTAACGCTCGAATCGTGGTGCAGACGCCGGGCAAGGCGTAAAACGCCGCGAGGCCGCGCGGACTGAAGTCCGCGGCTCGCTACGACTGGATTCAAACTGATGGTGTCTATTCTTGGTTACGTGCCTTGCCCCACGGCTCGCTACGACTGGAATCAAATTGATGGTTTCTACTTTTGGTTATGTGCCTTGCCCCACGTCGAAGGGAGCCGAGGGGGAGTCGATGGCCGCGATCGATTCGTGAGCCGGCACGCCGATCCGCAGCACGGCGTCGAGCATGCCGCCTGCCTCGACCACAATGCTCTTGGCTTCGATTTCGCCCTTGAGCCATCCGGTCTTGGTGAGCTTCACCTCGCCGCGCGCCGACACGTGCCCCTGAACCTTGCCCTTGACCGTCAGATTGCTCGCCTTGATCGGTGCGACGACGTGACCCTTCTTTTCGACGGTGATGTCGCCGGCGGTGGAGAAATCGCGCACGGCGTAGTAACTATCGACCTTGAAGTCTTCGAGCACGAGACGTTTGCGGCATCGCGGGCAGAAGATGGACATCGCCCGGCGGGCCGCCTCGCTGACGAACCCGCAGTGCGTGCAGGTAACTTGCTTGACTGCTTTGCCGGATCCGACGACTTCCGCCAGCCGCGCCGCAATGGTCGCCATCGCAGGTTCCACCCGCGCCGGCGCTGTTTCGCGCCGGACGACTTGCCGTGACTTCCTATCAGACTCGACCCCGAATCGCTACTTCTTCGCCATCGCCGGAGCCGCTCCGACCGGCTCGGGGTTTTTCGGCTTGGGTGGGGCTACGCTATCCACCGGTCGCGTCACGATCTTATGATCGCCGCCGCCCTTGCCCTGACCGTTGACGCCTACGACGCAACGGCCAATGAGCACCGCGCCCTCGGCCACTTCGAGCCGCTGCGTTTGGATGTCGCCTTCCAGGCGCGCCGACGCCGAAAGCTGAATCTTTGCCGCCGCGTTGAGATTGCCTTTGACCTGCCCTTCGATCCGGATCGTGCCGGCCTTGGCGTCGCCGTTGAGCGATGCGCCTTCCGCGACCACCATCTGCCCGTCGCTGCTGATCTGCCCCTCGAACTTGCCGAGCAGTTTCATGCCCTTTTCAAATCGAAGTTCGCCCTTGAATACCGCGTCCTCGCCGAGAACGGTTGGAAACTCGCTGTTGGATTCTGCCATGGGATTGATCCTTGAGTGTAAGAACCACGAATGGAGCGGCACCCCGCCCCCGTTGGGAAGCTCGCGGGGCGGATTATACCACTTCGCCAACCGCGGGCAATCTCCGATTACCCCTTCTTCTTGAGTTCGAACACGCCGTCGGGCTGGTTGAGGACCGCCGTCATCTGGCCGTCTCCACTGGTAATAAATCGAACGCTGTACCCTCCAATTCCCTTCAGATTGAACTCGTCGTTTCGATCAGGAACCAGCTCGTAGAGCGGCTGCCCTGGGACGCTCAAGGTGAGCGCTCGCCCTTGAAGCGCAAAGGTGAACTCGGTGCTCCCCAGCAGATACTTTCCCGCCAGTTTGGCCAAATAGGCGGGGTCGGTCATGCGGGATTCAGGCTTCTTGTGAAACACGATTTCTGGAACAGCCGGCTCAAGCGGCAATGCGACCCCGTCCACATCGCCTTTGAAATTGGCTCGGAATTGAACACGCATATTCTCGAACGTCGCATCATCGGGGTTCCGAAGGCCGCTGAAGACCTCGTAGTGCCAGTGTTCCAGCGGCGTCTCAATTCCATTGAAGACAAACGCGAGCTTATCGTCTGTCAGCTTGACCGTTAGTGGACCGTAACCGGGGTGTTCGTACTCACCGGCATACTCCTCCGGCGCGTGGGCCGGTTTGGTATCAGGCTTGCGGAAAGTATCCTTTTTGGCTTCCGCTTCTTTTTGGATGCCTTTTCCCTCTCGAAACCGCGCCAGGGCTTCTCCGTTCCAATCCCTGGTCGTGGTTCCGAGGATTCGATCGACCGCATGGCGCGTCATCAGGCCCGGCAAGGCCGAACCGTTCATATTGGAAAATGCCACGACTCCGAGTCGATCATTGGGATAGAGGCTTACCATCGAGATGAAACCGTCGATGGCGCCGCCATGGTGGAGGCAGAGATGTCCGCGGTACGGTTGAACGAACCACCCCAGGCCGTAGCTGGCCGGAGCGAGTTCCGGAAACTCAGGGATCGCTCCGACCGCCATCTGCGGCGTGTGCATCTCCTTGATCGCGGTTTCACTAACCACCTGCTTGCCGCCTAGTTTTCCGCCGTTCAGTTGCACGCGAAGCCAGTTGGTCATTTCCTCGACGCTGGAATTGATCGAACCGGCCGGCCCGACCTGATCGATGTTCCGAAAGGCCATCCGCCTTACGACGTCGTCTTTTTGCTCGTAAGGGAGAGCGTGGTCGTCGTCCTTCTGGGAATCATCCACCGAAAAATTGCTCCGCTTCATCCCCAACGGCTTGAAAACGCGCTCGCGGACCGCGTCTTCCCAAGTTGTGCCGGTCAGCGTCTCGATGAGATACCCCGCTGTCAGGAACATCATGTTGTTGTACTGAAAGGTCTCGCGAAGCTGTTTGCTCGGCTCAAAGTGCCGCAGGCGTTCGACCATTTCCTTTCGGCTGAGCGAATTGTTGTTGTACCAGGCCAGATCATGCCTCGGCAGGCCGGACCGGTGACAGACAAGGTCTCGCGGCGTCATGTGCGTGGTGGCGTAATCGTCATGGAGTTTGAAGCCGGGAATATACTTCATCGCCGGCGCGTCCCAATCCAGCTTTCCTTCATCCACCAGCGTGCCCATGACAAATGTCGTGAAAGCCTTGGTGGATGATCCGATGGCGAAGAGCGTTTTCGGAGTGACCGGCTTGTCGCCTTCTACATCCCTTTTTCCGAACCCCTTGGCGTAGATGACTTCATCCTCCACGACAATACCGATGGCCAGCCCCGGAATGTCCCAGTCCAGAAGCGCCTGGTTGACGAAGTCGTCAAACCCTTCCATGGCCGCCTTGGCGGCGGATGCCCGGTCCAGACCTCTCTTCGCGGAAAACGGCAGCGTTTGGCCGCCTTGGGTGAACTCGCCGGTCATGGACTGTCCGTCCTCGGCGATGGTCCCCTTGAATGAGGGCTTGCCGGAAATACCGGGCTGGTCAGGCAGCACGAAGGCGGCGGCACGATCGGTCAGCGAAATCTCCGCCAGGGCGAAGTCATTGATCCTCTGCACGGGAATGGAGATGTCGCCCTCCCAGCGGTCGCCTTTCGGCCGGAAGTCGAGGTTGAACTTCAGCTCGGCGCCGGGAATCTGGATGCTCCCTTCCCAATGACCCTCGAGCGTCGGGGCCTTGTCGCCCGCCCGCGCCGCAGCATGAATCCCGAATGTAACAAGCAAAATCGCTAACAGGCTCGACGGTTGTCGCCTCGATTCAGATTGCATTGCTCTCTCCGTTCCGTTTGAGTTGGGATTTGTCATTGGGCTTCCTCGCCCGACGGATTGTCACCTGTGATTTGGATTGTAACCAGACCCAAAACGGCAAGAACCTGTCGATTTTCGTGACGAGGTGATCGTGCGGCGCGGGGGAAGAAACCGGGACTTCGGGCCGGTTGGTCGCGTGGTGAGCCAGGCCGCGTCGCGGACAGCAGGCACTGAACTCGACTCCGAACTTTTTTTGTGACAAAAAAACGTCAAAGCCCGTTGGCACGGCTGGGCGATTTGTATAATACCGCGCTTTGTCATCCCGTTCGGCAACGACCGCGCGGGAGGGGTCGGACAAGCGAGAGCGAAACACAACCCAGGTGCGGACACGATTTCAATTCGCGACGAAGCAAAGGAAGCTGCGGCGGCGCAGGCTTCAATTCCGGGCTCGCCCGTCCTTCGAGGACGGGTGAAGGAGGCATCATGGCCAAGGTGTTGGCAAGCGGCGGAGCGGTACCGAAAACAGTCGGTCCGATTCCTGATCTCGAACGTCACCTTCCGACGGAATGGTGGCGAACACTTTTCAACTCGATCTACCTGAAGACCGACGGCGACGTCGTGGAGAACGAGCGCAACACCGCGCGCGATGTTGACGTGCTGGTGCGTGCCGCCGGACTCGAACCCAACGACCGCATTCTCGACCTGTGCTGCGGCCAGGGGCGGCATTGCCTCGAGCTTGCGCGCCGAGGGTTCAACAATGTGACCGGCGTCGACCGTTCTCGATATTTGATTCGCCTCGCCCGCAAACGGGCCAAACAAGAGAATCTTTCGGTTGGCTTTCATGAAGGGGACGCCAGGCGATTTCGTTTTTCAGAAGAGACCTTCCATTGCGTCGCGCTGCTCGGAAACTCCTTCGGATATTTTGATCGCGAAGAGGACGATCAAGCGGTGCTACGGTCGTGCCTGCGCGTGCTTCGTTCCGGCGGCACGCTGGCGATGGACCTCGCCGACGGCGAATGGCTGAAAAACAACTTCGAGAAGCGCTCCTGGGAGTGGATCGACCAGAATCACTTTGTCTGTCGGGAGCGTTCACTGGCCTCCGACGGTCGCCGGCTCGTTTCGCGCGAAGTGGTCGTCCACGCCGAAAAGGGCGTGATCGCCGACCAGTTCTACGCCGAGCGGCTCTATTCACGCAACGAAGTCACCACCATGCTCGAGCGAGAAGGCTTCCTTGCGGTTCGCCTGCACGATCCCATCCCGACCGACTCCGATCGAAAGCAGGATCTCGGCATGTTGGCCCAGCGGATGTTCCTGACCGCCGAGGCCCCGCGTCGAACGGCGCCGCCGAAAAAGAAAGGACCGCTCTTTCCTCAGGTCACCGTGCTCATGGGCGATCCTCGATTGCCTGACTCGGTCAAGCGAAACGGCCAATTCAACCCGGAGGACATGGATACGATCCATCGCCTGAAGGAAGCGCTGGCCGAACTGCCCGGGTACGAATTTCGTTTCCTCGACAATCACCCGGCGCTGGCGGCGGAACTGCGAGCCAATCCGCCCAAGATGGTTCTCAACCTCTGTGACGAGGGCTATAACAACGACGCCTTCATGGAGCTGCACGTTCCGGCGCTGCTCGAAATGCTTCGGGTGCCCTATACGGGCGCGGGACCGGCCTGTCTCGGCTTGTGCTACAACAAGTCGCTTGTGCGCGCCATCGCCGCGTCGCTCGACGTGCCCGTTCCCCTGGAGACGTATTACGATCCCGGTGATCAAGCCGCCACGCTGCCATCGACGTTTCCTGCGCTCGTAAAGCCCAACGCGGGCGACAGCAGCATTGGCATCACGCAGAAGGCGGTCGTTCGGTCGCCGGAGGAACTGCTGACCTACATCGAGCAGCTACGCCATGAATTGCCCGGACGGGCGCTGCTCATTCAGGAGTTCCTTTCCGGCACGGAATACAGCGTCGGCGTCGTCGGCAACCCCGGACTGACATATCGAGTCCTTCCACCCATGCAGGTGGACTACACCGGGCTCGACGCCGGACTGCCGCCGATTCTCGGTTACGAATCCAAGTGGATTCCGGATTCGCCCTATTGGACGCAGATCAAGTGCAATCAAGCGAGAATCGATGAGGACACGAAACGCCGGCTCTTCGACTATTCCAACCGGTTGTTCGAGCGGCTCGAATGCCGCGACTATGCGCGCTTCGACTTCCGAACCGACGCGGACGGCGAGATCAAGCTGCTCGAAGTCAATCCCAATCCCGGCTGGTGCTGGGACGGCAAGCTCAATTTCATGGCGACGTACGCCGGGCTGCGCTACGCCGAACTGCTCGAACTGATCCTCGACGCCGCGCAGGAACGGGCGGCGGTCAAACTGAGCGCCAACGGGGATCGAACTCATGACCACGGAGGCAATGGTCGCGGCTGACCGCGTACGTGACCATTGCGGCGAGGTACATTGCGAATCCGGAGCGTATGCGACGGGCCACGGAATCATTCCGAACCCGGAGCGCAAGCGACGGGCGGCCCCTTGCGCGGCAATCCCGTTGCGGGCATCTGTTTGCAGCACCTCTGTTGATGCATTGTGACCGCCCCGCGCTTGCGCTTGGGGTTCGGAAGGCGATGCGCGCCGCCCGCCGAAAGTTTCACGGACCCCGGTTGACCCCAGCGCGGTCCATCGCTTGACGAACAGCGGATTTGCGAGGATGAAAAGCGGCGATGATCGTCCTTGGGATATCCTGCTATTACCACGACTCGGGTGCGGCCATTGTCCGCGATGGGAAGCTGATCGCCGCCGCGGAAGAGGAACGCTTCACCCGCCGCAAGCACGACCACGATTATCCCCGGCGAGCGATCGACTACTGCCTTCGCGAGGCGGGCGTCACCATCGACGGCGTCGACCACGTCGTTTTCTATGAAAAACCGCTCGTCAAGTTTAATCGCATTCTCGAGACGATTCTGGCCTGCTGGCCGCTGACCTATCGACCGTGGCTCACCGCCGTTCCGCTTTGGCTGGGACATCGCCTGCGCATCGGACGCGAGATTCAGGACAAGCTCGGCACCGACAAGGACATCCTTTATTGCCAGCACCATCTTTCTCACGCCGCCAGCGCCTTTCTCGTGTCACCGTTCGAAGAAGCGGCCATCATCACCGCCGACGGCGTCGGCGAATGGACCACCACCGCGTGGGGCGTCGGTCGCGGCATCAAGATCGACATGAAGAAGGAGATTCGCTTTCCGCACTCCGTCGGGCTGCTCTTCAGCGCGATCACGGCCTATCTCGGCTTTCGGGTCAATGACGCCGAGTGGAAAGTGATGGGCCTCGCCCCGTACGGTCAGCCGAAATACCTCGACAAGTTCCGGCAGGTCCTGGATATCAAGGACGACGGCAGCATCCGCTTCAACATGAAGTACTTCGCCCACGCCTACTCGACTGAACGCACGATCAGTCGCGAGTGGGAGAGGCTTTTCGGCCAGCCGCAGAACGCGCCGGAAGCGCCGCTGACCGACTTTCATCGCGATATCGCCCGCAGCGGGCAGGCGATTGTCGAGGAGATCATGGTCAAGATGGCTGGGCATGTGCAGCGCGAAACCGGCATGAAGAACCTCTGCATCGCCGGAGGCGTCGGGCTTAACTGCGTCGCCAACTGGCGGATTCTTCAGGAAACCGGTTTCGAGAACATTTTCATTCAGCCGGCGGCGGGGGATTCCGGCGGCGCGCTTGGCGCGGCCTTCTATGTCGCCAACACCGTGCTGGGTCATCCGCGCGAGTTCCGCATGGATCACGCGTTGTGGGGACCGGGTTTCACGAATGAGGAAATCAAGGCGGCACTCGACGCCGTCGAAGCCCGCTACGAGTTCGTGAAGACTGAATCTGATCTGCTCGACCGCGCCGCGCGGATGATCGCCGATGGAAAGGTCGTCGCCTGGTTTCAGGGTCGGCTGGAGTTCGGTCCGCGGGCGCTGGGCGCGCGGTCACTGCTGGCCGACGCGCGCGATCCAAAAATGAAGGACGTCATTAACGCCAAGGTCAAGTTTCGCGAGGCGTTTCGACCCTTCGCGCCGGCGGTGCTGCGCGAGCGGGCCCACGAATACTTCGAAATGCCAGAGGGAATGGACATGCCTTTCATGCTGCTCGTGCCGAAGGTTCGGCCCGAAAAACGCGCGACGATTCCCGCCGTCACGCACGAGGACGGAACCGGGCGCGTGCAGACCGTCACCGAAGAACATAACGGGCGCTACTATCGACTCATTCGCGCCTTCCACGGGCTGACCGGCGTACCCGTGGTCATCAACACTTCGTTCAACGTGCGCGGCGAGCCAATTGTCTGCACGCCCCGCGATGCGTACCATACGTTCGTGAACACCGGCATCGACGCGCTGGTGATCGGCGACTTTGTCGTCACCGAAAAGCCGAGCGTGGTCGATTACGAAGCCGGAATGCGCCGCAGCGTGGCGCTCGAGGCGGGACTCAACACGGCCGACCGGGTCACGGTGCGGTGACATCATCGCGGAAAGGCACATGGCCAAGCAGTCGATCATCAAAGAGTTTTTCCTGTTCGTGAAGCAGGAAAAGAAGTGGTGGCTGGTGCCGCTGATTACCGTGCTGTTGCTGGTCGGGGCGCTCATCGTCTTCGCCGGTTCGTCGCCGCTGGCGCCGTTCCTGTATCCGCTCTTTTGATTCGGCATGATGAGGCGATAAACCGAAGTTCTACTTGCTCGTCTCCATCGCTTCGTTTTCGCGTTTCACCCAGGTGTAGTGATAGTCCTTGTCCTCGACGGCGTCGGCGACGGCCGTCAGGCGAAGCGGCTTAAACGTGTCGCACATCACGGCCAGTTCGCTCGTTCGGTCGTGACCCACGCTTTTTTCATACGTTCCCGGATGCGGACCGTGCGGGACGCCCATGGGGTGCAGGCTGATCGACTGCGACTCGATCCCCTTGCGGCTGGTGAAGTTGCCGTCGACGTAATACAGAATCTCGTCGCAATCGACGCTCGCGTGGCCGTAGGGACAGGGAATCGCCCGGACGCCGTCGCGATCAAAGTAGTCCACCTTTCGCGGCACGAAGCTGCAAATGATGAACCCATGTCCGGCGAAGGTGATGTGAATCGTCGGCGGAAGGTGAATCGTTCCCGTGCGCGGCTGATAGTCGTGAATGTTGAACGCCACCGGATAGACCAGTCCGTCCCAGCCGGCGAGTTCCCACGGAAAGTGCTTGAATTCGTGCACGCTCAATTGGTTGGCGTGCTTGACGATCAACGGATAGGGCCCCTTGCCGTGCCGCTTGGGGTCGAAACGAAGCAACTCCGTGGGGACGCGGAAATCGCGATGGCAATACGGAGCATCCATCGTGATCTGGCCGGACTCGTTGCGAAACTGTTTGGGCAGGTCGATGTGCGTGTTCGACTCGAACACCAGAAACGTCCCGCGATCGCCGTCGGGGTGGAGTCGATAGGGCGTGCCCTTGGGAACGATGACGTAGTCGTGCTTGCGAAACGGCAGCGGACCGTAGACGCTTTCCAGAACACCGCCGCCGTCATAGGCGAACCAGCATTCGTCCCCCTCGCCGTTGTTGAACCAGTGAGCCGCCGGTTTGTTCGGCCTGGCGATGCCCACGCGCACGTCGTCGTTCATCAGGAGCGTCCGCCGCGCGGTCAGAAAGTCGCCCTCGACCTTCATGTCCTGCGTGCGGATGTGCCGCCGATGAAGCAACTGCCCTTCGACCGGAGCGATCGGACAAAACCCGGGCAGCTCCATCGACCGCACGTTGAACTCGTCCGTCGGCGGCGTGCGAAAGTAAAGAATGCTGTAGGTGCTGTCGAAACCCACGCGGGTCATGCATTGCTCCATCAGGAGCTTGCCGTCCTCATAGTGCGTGACGTGGTGTTTTTGGGGAACGCTTCCCAGACGATGGTATTGAATCATGGCCGTATCGCTCCAATTCAGGATCCGCAACCGATTATAACGCCGGAGCGCCCGACGGGGGAGCGTGAACCTGGATACCCGGCGCCAGCTCACGGAGTTCGCGGACAGGACACGAATTGCCGTCAAACAGCATTTCCGCCTATACTTTCCGATCGCGAGTGGACTTGTTTTCAATACTCAGGCCGCCCGCGACCGGCGACAGACAGGCTTGCAACTCCGGGGTTTCACGCGTGCTGCCGGCCGCACGAAAGTCGCAGCGTGGGGACGCCCGGATTGATTTTGAACTGATCGAGAAATCGCTAAACAGGAAGGATGCACGATGACCGTACAATCCAAATCACGGGACGGACAGATGACCGGACACGATCACATCGAAGTCGTGGAGCGCTACGCCGCGCACAACTATCACCCCTTGCCCATCGTCGTCGCCGAGGCCGAAGGCGTCTGGGTCACCGACGTGGACGGCAAGCGCTACATGGACATGCTGGCCGCCTACTCGGCGGTCAACTTCGGCCATTGCCATCGGGAACTGATCGCCGCCGCCAAGGCGCAGCTCGACAGCGTGACGCTCACCTCGCGGGCGTTTCACAACGACCAGCTGGGGCCGATGTGTCAGGCGCTGGCCGACTTGTGCAAGATGGAAATGGTCCTGCCGATGAACACCGGCGCGGAAGGCGTCGAGACCGCGATCAAGACCGCGCGCAAGTGGGGCTACACGAAGAAGGGCGTGCCCGAGGGCAAGGCCAAGATCATCTGCTGCATGGAAAACTTCCACGGCCGAACGACGACGATCATCAGCTTCAGCACCGATCCGCAATGTCGCAACGGCTTCGGGCCGTTCACGCCGGGCTTCGAGACGATCAAATACGGCGACATCGAGGCGTTGAAAAACGCGATCGACGCGAACACGGTGGCGTTTCTGGTCGAGCCGATTCAGGGCGAAGCGGGGATCATCATCCCGCCCGACGGCTACCTGCGGCAGGTGCGGCAGGTCTGCACGGAGAAGAAGATTCTCTTCATCGCCGACGAGATTCAGTCGGGCCTGGGCCGCACGGGCAAGACCTTCGCCTGCGAACACGAAGGCGTGCAACCTGATCTCTTCATCCTCGGCAAGGCGCTGGGCGGCGGGATCATGCCCATCTCGGCCGTCGTCTCGACGCGCGACATCCTGAGCGTCTTCACGCCCGGCGATCACGGCAGCACGTTCGGCGGCAACCCGCTGGCCTGCGCCGTCGCGCGAAAAGTGATCGACATCCTGCGCACCAACAAGTATCAGGACAACGCGAAGGCGATGGGTGATTACCTCGCCGGGCAGCTTCGGGCGATGAACAGCGGGAAGATCGCGACGATCCGCGCTCGCGGCCTGTGGATCGGCATCGACCTGAAGAAGGACGCGGGCAAGGCCCGGCCGTACTGCGAAAAGCTCATGCACGAGGGAGTGCTCTGCAAGGACACGCACGAGCAGACGATCCGCCTCGCCCCGCCGCTGTGCATCACCAAGGACGAAGTCGACTGGGCGATGGAGCGGGTGCGGAAGGTGCTGGCGTAGGCTATCGCTTCGCAACAGTTGTTCAATATGTTAGTGCGTGGTTTTGTTGCGATTGAGGGAATACTATGAAGGCAGAGAACGATCTCAATAGAGAAATCCGAGAGGAATTCAGAGATACGCTCACAGATGTAGTTCATGCCATCGATCAAACAAATGAACGATTGCGTGCAATCGGAGATTGCCTTAAAACGATCGAACAACGTGTTGGCATAATGGAAAGAGGACTACAAAACCTTAGCGGCCTCGGAACTGCTGCGATGATATTCAAGTTCGTAGTTTTCGTGGCAGTGGTTTGGTTTCTTGTACGCCTAGCTTTGTAACGACCGTTGTCAATGAGTGACACTCAGCGCGGTAGCGGTAGGGCGAACTCCGCCAGCCGTCACCAAGAATCAGCTTTCATCCCCATCTACTCAGCTAAAGAACCCTGAGGCTCTCGTGAACCTACAGCGCTGGGCGGTGAACATGCTTACAGCGATGCGCACGCCGGAGGCCGAAGCCGCGAGGGAAAAGGTGTACAATACGCTGCCTCCGGAAGCGCCGTGAGTCGGATCGGGCGGTACCGGCGAAACGCACTGGCAATCATTTGCGTCATTGGCTGTGATTCGGCGAATCGCGCGATATACCCCGATCCACAGGCTGTTTTCGGGATTTCGCGGGCGACACTTTGGTCGACCTCGCCTGACCGCCGGGGTCCTGCGCTCAGCCGTCGTTCGACGGAGTTTCATCGAACGCGATGTTCAGCGCGGCCATGCGGCGGTACAGCCGGCTGCGAGAGATGCCCAGCAGTCGCGCGGCGATCGTGCGCCGGCCGGCCGCGCGGTGCAGCGCATCAAGAATCTCTTTCCGCTCGACAAGCAATAGGACGTGATCCAACGATCCGTCTTTCACCGCGTTCGATGGCGCGCCGATTTCGGCGCCGGCTTCTGGGAACCCAGATAGCGGCGCTCCCATTGGGTTGAAGTTCTTGTCTCCCATCGACCAAAACCCGCGCGCAATCGACGACTCATGGGCCAAAGCGAAGCCTTCGATCGCGGAACACCCCGAGTTCGGCTGTGCCCGAACGACGACCATGCTAGGGAGCGCGCGGTCAAGATGCAAGCAAATTAACCCGCGCAATGACAATTACACTACAAAATAATAACCGTCACGGAGTCAAAGCCATGATCACTGATAGGATGGGAAAGTATCGAACATCGGCGCAGATTACTCAATGAACCAACTGAGCACAGCAATCTCCAGGAAACAAGAAGTGTCGCAGAATCGAGACACTTGCGAATGTATCAAGGTCGAGAACTATGATTCCGACCAGAAGGACAGCACGCGATCCACTTCGGATCGGCTGCCGATGATGAGCGGCGTTCGTTCGTGCAGGGCCGTCGGCGTCTTTTCGAGAATTCGCTTGCGTCCGTCTGTCGCGGCCCCGCCCGCCTGCTCCGCGATCATGGCCAACGGATTGGCCTCGTACAGCAGGCGAAGTTTTCCCTTGGGCGCCTTGATTGTGGGCGGATAAAGAAACACGCCGCCGTGCAGAAGCGTGCGATGAAAGTCCGCCACCAGCGATCCGATGTATCGAAGCCCGTACCCGCCCGCTTCGTCCGTTTTCGCCCACGCGAGATAGTCCTGAATGCCTTTGGGGAACTGATACTGATAGGCCTCGTTGATGCTGTAGGTCTTGCCCTTGTCCGGCATCCTCACATGTTCGCGGCACAGCCGATACGCGCCGATGGCCGGGTCCAGTGTGAACATGTGGACGCCGTCGCCCGTCGTATAGGCCATCACCGTGCTGCTGCCATAGACCACATACCCCGCAGCGATTTGGCGCATTCCCGGTTGGAGAATGTGATCCAGAACTTTTCCGCGAGCGACGTCCTGGCGGCGCTGAAGTATGGAAAAGATGGTCCCGATGGAAACATTGACATCAATATTGCTTGAGCCGTCGAGCGGATCGAAAAGAACGATGTACCTCGCTCGATCGTCGGGGTCCTTGATGATGCGCGGCTCGTCATCCTCTTCCGACACCATGATGCCAACGTTGTCGCGATCGCCCAGGCAGGTCATGATCGTTTCGTTGGCGAGGATATCGAGTTTCTGAACAAGTTCACCTTGTACGTTGACGTCACCCGTTTCGCCGAGAATGTCGATCAACCCCGCTCGGCGCACGTGCGCGGCGATGATCCGCGTTGCCAGCGTGATGCCCGAAAGCAACCAGCTGAAATCTCCGGTCGCCGTCGGGTGGGATTGCTGCCGCTCCAGAATGTGCTGTTCGATCGTGCTCAGACGTTGTTTCATGAAGTCACCCGCTCCTCGTTCTCTCTCCCCGACGCCGCACGCAGACTAGCCTAGCCGTGCGGGTGCGCGCGGGCAAACCTAGACTTGAAAGGGAGGCCGGCGATTGACCGTCCGGACTTCTCGCCTCAAATGTCGGCGGCCAGCTGAAGAATGATGCGACAACCACAGAGGCGCGGATCAACGCAGCCGAATTCGGAATCCGCGCCGACTCCGTTGGACCATCCGCGTGATGCGGAAATCTCGCCACGAATGGCCGCTCGGCGACGCAATTGGGGGGTTGGCGATCGCCTACGATTCGTCGGTCGCGCCGGCCCCCGCGGTCCGACGACGGCGGCGACGCTTCTTGGGTGCGCCCGGTTTGACGGGAATCGAGACGCGGGGCGCGGCGGCTTCGGCCAGAGGAATTGCCTGCCGAGCGTTGCGGGCGACCAGATCGGCGTTCACTTCTTTCCAGAGTCCGTCGGCGCGGTTGAACACGCCGCCCGAAACCATCACGTTCATTGTCGGGTTGACGCCGATCTCGCGAATCTGATCGACCAGTCGGCGCACGCCTGGAACGCCTGCCGGCTTGGTCCCGAAGATCAGCAGAACGTCCGGCCGAAGCTGTCCGACGAGGCTCAGGATTTCATCGTTGGGAACGCCGCTGCCTAAAAAGTAGACATCCCAGCCGCGCGACTCAAACAGGTCGGCGGTCATCTGCGCGCCGAGTTCCTCAGGTTCCCCGTCGGCGCTGACCACGACGATTCGTTTGTGGTTTGGTTCTGAACGGGGGAGATGGCGTTGCATCTGGTCGGCCAAGCTCCGGCTGATCCGGGTGGCCATGTGCTCCGTCGCGGTGTTGATTCGATCGCCGCGGTACAGCTTCTCGACTTGTTCCATAGCGGGCCACAGAAGTTCTTCGTACAGGGCTTCGGGGTCGGCTGCATCCTCGAGCCGCTTGAACATCAGTTCGCGGCAGGCGACCCGATTGCCGGCTAGAAGTGGTCCGATGAACTCGTCGATGCTGACTGCGGTGGGCATGGCGTTCGCTCCGAAATGCGGGTCAGTCTCCCGGAGGCCGTTGCTAGCAAGGGCCTCCTGCCCGCTCCCGGAGCGCGATGACGCGCGTGATTCTACTTGTTGGGCCTCCGGCCCGAACCAATCAACCAAGGACGCTTGCAGGCTTTCCATTCTTTTGAATCTGAGTCGAATGGATAATTGCGATAATCTGGGCAACCTGCATGGCTTCTATCGGCGCGAGCGCAGAAAAATCTTGAGAGGCCAATCCTTCGCGCCGATTTCGCCTACGCTCGAATGTAAGCAACTCCTGATACGCACGGAACAAATCAAGCCATTGAAAAGACTTAGGGTTGTAAGTGCCTGTCAAAAAATAAGTTGCGTTGCTATCGCCGCGGCGTTGGGTGGGCTTGAGATGTCTCGTCAGAAAACTACGACGTTGTTTTGATGGTTGGTTGTGCGGCACAAACTGCCGGAGGATGGACCTATGATCGCGCGTCCACAGGTCTGTTTCGATCGGTCGCAGTAACCGACCGGCGAATTCCCGGCGATCGCTGTCGTTGCCAAGTTGCTTTGCAAGGACGAAACTGTAATATGCAACCTTTTGGTTGCGTAATAGCCCGGTCCTAACGGAGCAAACCCATGAAGAAATCGAGCACCGACCGAATAGAAAAGCAGATCGAATTGAAGGCATCGCCGGCCCGCGTCTGGCGGGCGCTGACGGACCACAAGGAGTTTGGCGCATGGTTTGGGGTCAATCTGGAAGCGCCATTCGTGCCGGGAAAAACCACGCGCGGCCGAATCACCTATCCCGGTTATGAACACCTGGTGATGGAAGTCAGCGTGCAAACGATGGAGCCGGAGCGGTTGTTTTCGTTTCATTGGCATCCGGCGGCCGTCGATGTCAACGCCGACTATTCGAAGGAGCCGCCGACGCTCGTCGAGTTCAGGCTGGAACCCATCGGCAGCGGAACGCGGCTGTTCGTCACCGAGTCGGGCTTCGACACAATTCCCGCGGCGCGGCGCGACGAGGCCTACCGGATGAACGACGGCGGGTGGACGCAACAGATGAAAAACATCGCGGTCCATGTCGCGAACGAGTCGTGACGGGATGGCCGAGATGCTCCATCGGAAAGCGCCGCTGTTTGCGGCCTTGGGCGACGAAACCCGGCTCACGCTGCTAATGAAGCTCGGTGACGGGCGGTTGCTCTCGATCACGCGACTCGCCGAGGATTCGACGCTCACGCGGCAGGCGGTCACCAAGCACCTTCGGGTACTTGAAGAGGCCGGTCTGGTTCGTGGTGTGCGCCGAGGCCGGGAGAACCTCTTTCAGCTTGAGCCCGAGTCGCTGACCACGGCGCGCGAGGCGCTCGATCGCATCTCGCGGCAATGGGACTTGGCGCTGGCTCGGCTGAAAACGATCGTCGAAAGCTGATTGCCAGCCACGGGTTGCGCGTCGCCGCGTCACGCGTAACCCCATCCCGTGTTCCCGGCCGAGGCCTATAGGCCTCGTTTCGCGCAATTCGCTGTAATGCTCGCGGCTCGGACAAGTTCTGCAACTTCGTGGACGAACCCTTATCGCTTCGCCGATTTCGCCAGCATATCCATGAAGTAGGCCGACGCGCGGGTGCCCTTGTGGAAGTCGTCGAGGCCGAAGTATTCGTTCGGGCCGTGGGCGTTGCAGTCGGGCATGCAGAATCCCATCATGATCGAGTCGGCGCCGAGCACCTTCTTGAACATGGGCAGGATCGGCAGCGTGCCGCCCTCGCGGATGAAGACGGGGGCCTTTCCGAAGCCGAGCTTGAGCGCCTCGGCCGCGGCGGTCATGCCCGGCGTGCCCATCGTGCTGACGTAGGCCGAGCAGGAGCTGTGGTCGAGAATCTCGACCTTGACGCCGGGAGGCGCGGCGGCCATGACGGCTTTATCAAATGCCGCGGAAATCTTCTTGAAATCCTGATCGGGCACGATGCGCATCGACACCTTGCCGAACACGCGGGCGGGAATGACCGTCGAGGCGCCCTCGCCCATGAATCCGCCGCCTAGTCCGTTGACGTCGAGCGTGGGTCTGGCCCAGCGGCGCTCCAACGTCGTGAAGCCTTTCTCGCCCTCCAGCGAGGGGCAGCCCATCGCGGCCATGTAGCCCTTTTCGTCGAAGTTGAGAGCGGCCATTTTCTTCTTTTCGTCGTCGGTGATCGGTCGCACGTCGTCGTAAAAGCCCGGAATGGTCACACGATTGTCCTTGTCGCGAAGCGACGCGATGATCACCGCGAGGGCGTTTCCGGGGTTGGTGAGCGTGCCGCCGTACGAGCCGCTATGCAGATTCTGCTTCGGGCCGGTGATGACGATTTCCTTGTAAATCAGCCCCTTTGTTCCGTAGGTGATCGCGGGAGTCGTCTTGTCGAACTTGGGCGTGTCGGACAGGACGACATAGTCACAGGCGAGCTTGTCCTTGTGCTTGTGGATGATGTCATCGAGGTTGGGCGAGCCGATTTCCTCCTCGCCCTCGACAAGGAACTTCACGCGGATCGGCAGCTTCTTGGCGACCTTCATCCACGCTTCGGCCGCGAGCATGTGCGTGAGCACCTGACCCTTGTCGTCGGCCGAGCCGCGGGCGAACAGGTCGCCGTTTCGCTCCGTCGGCTCGAACGGCGGCGAGTGCCACAGCTTCTCATCGCCGGTCGGCTGCACGTCGTAGTGGCCGTAGATGAGGATCGTCGGACCGCCGTCGGCGGGACCGGTATCGGCGAAGACGGCCGCGTGGCGCTTGGTCTCGATGATTTCGCTCTTGATGCCGCAACCGGCGAAGACCTTGTTGACCCAATCGGCGCACTTTTTCATGTCGGCCACGCGCTGCGGGTCGGTCGAAATGCTGGGCATACGGAGGAAGTCCTTGAGTCGATCGATGTTGGCCTTGTTGTGTTCGTCGATGTAAGCGATGGTCTTATCGAGCATGGTGGGTTCCTCCGGGCAAGTACACGCAACGGCCGTCCGCGACTTCGACGCGGCGGTAAAAATCCAAGGCGAATCATAAGGCGATTCGCTTCAATTCACAACTGCGCGCCGGCGGGTTACCGATCCGGTTCCGAGGCTTGAGCGGTGAATATTCTGGGGATCAGACTGAGCCTGAAAAGCCTGGATGAATGCGGAAAAACGGGGCTTTTTGGAAGATGTTTTTCAGTTGGAAAAACCGGGTGAGAATATCGCTCAATGCGATTTACACCTTCGGCGCGGGTTCGTAGTGGCGGACTCGGGCGACGAGGTTGCTGAAGAGTTCGATTTCCTCGTCGGTGAGGTCCACGTGACGGCGGGCCATCATCGCCGAGGCCACGTCCATCGCGCGCATCGGGTCGCCCAGCGCTACGCGGTCGCCGGTGACCCAGGCGAACGAGGGCACGAACTTGGGGAGCGTGGCCGTCGTGGCGATTCCTGCGCCGAATCCGATGACCGCGCCAGTGGGGATGGTGGCGTTGATTCCAATCTTGGCATGGTCACCGATGATCGCGCCGAAGAACATCTGCCCGCTCTCCACTTCGACACCGTTGATCGGTACGCGGACTTTTCCGTAGGTGTTCTTCAGGTCCGAGTTGTTCGCCCCCGCGCCGATATTCACCCAGCTTCCGACGTAGGCGTGGCCGAGGAATCCGAGGTGTTGCTTGTTGGAATAACCCTGGATGACGCAGCCGTGGACTTCTCCGCCGATTTTGCAGACCGGCCCGATGGAATTGCCCCCGTGCAGCCAGGCGTGCGCGTTGATGCGCGAACCTGGGCCGACGTAGAGTGGACCCTCAAGCACCGCGTAGGGCCCGATCGCCACATCGTCGCTCAAGTAGATGGGGCCGGGGGTCGTATCGAGCACCGCCTTGGGATGAATGACAGTTCGCTCGCCGATGTGCAATCGCTCGACCGAACCGATGAGCACGCCGTTTGGCAAGGGTGACTCCAGTGAACCATCGGTGGCGTCCCAATCGCCCTCGAGCAGCATTGCGAGCTGGGAAATGACGTCCCATGGAAAGCGGATCAAGCGGCCCGGCGCGAAGACTCGTGGGATGTCCGACAACGCCGCCTGCCGTCGGTCGAGGGAGATCAAGTCGCGCGGTCGAAGCTGTGCGGCCAGCGTTTCGTCGCATGCGATGAACGCGACGGAATCATCATCAGTAACGCCGACGCACGGACCATTCGGAAACTCGACTCGGTCGGTGAGCAGCCATCGACCATTCACGAGCGCAGTGTTCGCGTGAATCGGCTCATTGGCCGGGGCACCGCAGCGTTGCGCGGCAACGCTCGCCATCCAATCGCGCGTCCAGACCCCCGAAATCGGCATCCCCAGCCGCTGCGCGAATCGATCGAGCAGGATCTTCCGGCCGACTTGCAGCTCAAACACGCTTCGCCAAAAGGTCAGCGGAAGCAGGTCGGCAAAACCGTCATCTTCGAACAATACCAGCGCGGGCTTCACGGATGCGAGTATAGACCGGGCAGCAGGAATTGCACGCCAGGCGGGACAACAACGTGCGGCAAGCTAAAAGAAGCGAAGCGCAAAAAAGAAGGCCTGCGCACTTGGCGCAAGCCTTGTTGGTGTCCGGATCGTGCGACCGCCTTTGTGCCGCTCGAGGGCCAATGGACGGAACCCTTCGTAGAAGGTGGGCGTCTCGTGGTCTCCGGACCGCCGACCGCAATCGGGTCGGTACGTCGTTTGAGGCCGTTTTCGAGACTCCCTTGGTTCCTTTATCGGTTCAGCCAATGCTCGCCCCCGTCTCGAACACGGAAGCCGCACAAGTCAGACGCCTGATTATACCCGAAATGCGCCTCGAAGAAAAGCCGAATCGCTACCCGCAGGCGGAATTTCCTTCGACCTTATTCCTGAGACATCGCGGGACCGACACGATGCGCAGCGATCCCGCGACTCCAAGCTTTGGACAGGCCGAGAAAAGCGCTACGCCACGTCGCCGGCGAGCGGTTAGTGCTGATAGCGTTGCTTGAATTCCTCCGCCGCCTTTTTCCGCCGTTCGGCTTCCGCCGGGTCCATCTTGTTCTCGTACCATCGATGGTTCGGCGAATCCAGCACTTCGCGCAGCTTCGCGCCCAACGTTTCCGCGGCCTTCACTTTGTCGGCGTCGCCGCTGGCTTTCCCCTGGTGCACAAGTTCTTCAAGTTCCGGGATCATCTCCGCATAGAATCGTTTCGCGACTTCGTACGTGCCGTGCCAATGCGTATAATCGGGTCCCATCATCGACGCGCCGTGCCGCGCGCGGCGTCCTTCGTGGTGCCACAGTTCGTACCAGACGAAATCGAGTTTGTTGCTGAACTCCGCCGGCTTGAGCAACGGTTTGGCCAGGGTCATCAACTCCTGACCGGGCTTGGCGAACTTGTCGTGATACAACTCGATCAGCGCGTCGTATTGCGTGTAGAAATTGTCCACCCATTGATTGTTGTGGCAATTGAGGCAGACGTTCTTCATGTTATCGCGACGCGTCTGCCACGGAACGTCCTTCCCCACGAGTCCCATCTTTGCATCCGCGACTTCCGGCCGGATGGAAATCGCCGGTCGGTTGTTCCAACTGATGCGCATTCCCACGTCGTGCGTCACCGGCTGATCTTTCGTGGCGCTCATGTGGCACGTCGCGCATGTCGGCGCGAGAACGTAGTCTTCGCCCACGACCCACTTGGGACGGTCCATCCTCAATTTGTCTTTGTAGGCCAGGAATGCGATTCCGTGTTTCGACTCGTAGTAGATTTCTTTTTGGGGGTGGTCGGGACCCATGTGGCATTTCCCGCAGTTGTCGGGGTGTCTCGCCTGTTCAGCCGAGAACGCATGGCGCGAATGGCAGGCGCTGCACGACCCTTCCGATCCGTCCGGATTGATGCGTCCAATACCTGTGTTGGGCCACGTCGCGGGATCGAGTTTGCCGTCTTCGAGCACCTTCACGACCGATCCATGGCACTGCCAGCATCCGTTGACGGCGGCCGCACTGTTGCCGCCTGGAAAGCCCTCGGTAATGAACGCGTTGTTTCCCTCGACGACCTCGGCCAAACGATTGTCCAGCGAGCCTAGGATACGCGCGCCTTTGGAGTGATGAGAGCGCGCAAATTCGCCGGCTTCGTGTTCGTGACAATGAGCGCAATCTTTTGGCGATACGATGGTTGCGATGTACTGACCAAAATGTTCGAAAGCGTCGGGCTCACCCTTGCTCGACTTGTGGCACTCGTAGCAACCCACGTTGGCGCGGTAGTGACGGCTTTCGCCCCACTGCTCATAAATGCCGCGATCGGTCTCCTTGTGACATTTGACGCATTCCGTCGATTCCTTGGACGGTTGGGCCAGACCCTGAGGGCCGGACCCTGCCGCGTTTCCAATCATCACACAAGTGACCGCTGCGAGGCCAATCCAATTGACGCGCACTCGAACCATTCTCAACTCCCTTTCTGAAACAGCGTTATTCCAACAGGCCGTGTGAAGGCCTGCGCCAGCACGTTGCGTTCCATTTGCCGCGGTTGTCGCCGCAAAGCGACAATAGATTCACCGAAGATCGAGCCAGAACCGATGCGTTCTCGCCTCTTCCGCCAGGGCCGCCACGCGATCACGAGTGTTGTCTGTAATGCGTTGGTCTTCATCGGTGTTGTTTGGATCGTTCGGAAGAGACGGCGTAAAGGCCTCACCGATGTTCACGCAGACGGGGCCGCGCCAAACCATGGCCATCGGAAAAACACGATCGTCCGCGCGAAGATCCCACTTTGGATGTCGCCGGATTCGACTTCGCGGCGTAAGCAAGGCGATCGGTACGATGGGGACGCGACTCCTTCGATAGATCTTTGCGACACCCGTAAAAAAACGGCCAAGTTGCAGGGTCGGCTGCAAATCGCCCTCGGGCGTGATAAACACCGACTCGCCGGTCGAAAGGTAGCGACATGCGTTTTCCACCACGGTTCCCCTTTGCGCGGGCCGTGCGTTGATCTGTTCAAAATAGTCCAGAATCCGCGCGAGTGCCGCCGGGGCGTACCCCGGTCCGACCACCATATGCACAGGTTCTGGTAGTGCAAGCATGATCCAGAAATGATCGACGGAGGTGATGTGGTTGGAGACGAATATTTTCGGCCCCGGCGGTATTCGCTCGCGCCCATAAACCCGGAAATCCCAGAACGCCTTCTGGTAACACCGAAGGGCCCTGGTCAGGCCTCGATACCAGAATCGTTTGGCTTCGTTCAATGCACCCTCATGCTGTCTTGCCCTGCCGTTCGACCGTTGTTGGGTCTGGCATATCATCATGTCGAGGAGAGCGCAACAGGGCAAGTCGGATACGCAGTCCGGCGTGGACGACGCGGGCGGCAACCTCCCGGCGTCATCCCATCAGGACCGAGCGGCGCGTTCCATTCGGAAAAGTGCCACGCCGTTGCACCGTCCGATGGTCGCACTTGTTGCTTTGCCGCGACTTCGGTTACCATGCCTTGTCTTACGGACGAGCGTGTTCGTGCATACCGGAACTTGAGCTGGAGGTCGATTCGTGCAACAGGCCAGTTTTCTTCAGACACAGACGATCCTTCGCGCGCTGGAGTACGCGCTGTCCAAGGGAGGCTTCGGTAGCAACTCGACTCAAAAGAAAACCGCGGCTTCGCTCATCAAGGAAATGAAAGGCGGGCGAACGGCGAGCGGTCGGCAACAACTGCTCATCGGCATCCTCGGCAAGGGCGCCACCGTCGAGGAAATGATGAAGGCGGCGGGCGCGTCGCGACGAACGGTGTTTCGGTATCTGAACGGCTTTGAGGATGCCGGGATCGACATTTCTCTTTCCGGCGGAAAATACAGGCTGAAATAGGGATCGCCGCGTTCCAGTGTCGACCAATTCCAAGGGGTCGGCGCGGTAGTGCAATCAGGACGGGGACATCGGCGGTGGCTTCGGAACCGAACGCGACACCGACAACGCAGGATACTCCGCCATACGCAGCGGCATCGACCCCGCCGGCAGACCCTTCCGTTGGGCCGACGCTCTCCCGCCGGGAGTGGCTCGTGGTTGTGGGGCTGCTGGTCCTCGTCGCGGTCTTGACCATCCCCCGCCTGCCGAAGGGCATTTGCTATGATGACACCGGCGATATCCAACTCGCGTCGGCCACGCTGGGCATCGAGCACCCCACCGGTTACGGCGGATACGCCACCATTGGATACCTGATCACCCGATTCCCCGTCGCGGATCCCGCCTACGTCATTTCGCTTGCCTGTCTCGGGGCGGGCCTGGTTGCCTTGTTGATGTGCGTACTGATTCAGGTTCGCCTGGGTACGGACGTCTGGCTGGCTTGCGCGATGGGTGCGCTGCTCGTGTGGCATCCGCGGTTTTGGATCAACCTGCGCGCGCCGGAAGTGTATTTGCCGACGCTGGCGTTCGTCACGGTTTCAGCCTATCTGCTCCTTCGGTATGCGAGCCTGGGCCGGCGAAGAGACCTTTATTTGGCGGCCCTGACCTTCGGGATCGCGCTTGGCAATCGTCCGCCGGTGTTGTTCGCCGTTCCGTTCTTCGTGATCGGCTGGTGGTTCGCGCGGCGACGATGGGAAACCACTCTCCGTCAGGGCGCACGATCACTGCTCGTATTGGCCGGCCTGGCGCTGCTGCCATGTGTTTATTCGTTTGCGTACATCATCGCGCGCGACCGTCCCGACGCCTGCTACAACTACATCGACAATCACAACGAAACGACGCATGTTCTGCCGGAGAGCAGCGACGGTTTTGCCGCGAGGCTGCACAGAGCGTATTGGCATGTCAGCGGCCAACAGTTTCGCGAGTACATGGGTGACAGTTGGCGCGGCGTCGTTGGAAAATGGCGCTACATTCGATCACAACTCAACTATGGTGCGCCCGTCACTGACGCCGTGGTTTTTGTGTATGCGGCACTGGGAGCGGAACCGCCCGTTGGTCCCTGGTTCGCCCACGCGGACGTTGTTCTTCTCGTGTTCCTCGCAGCGATCGGATTGGTCATCGCCTTTCGGCGCTGTCGGGTCACGGCAATGCTGCTCGGAGGATTAATCGTCCAGGCGTTCGTGTTCGTCAGTGTTTATCGCGTCTACGGTCAGGCCGCCGATCTGCTGCCGCTCGTTTTCTCCGGAGCCGTGCTCCTCGGCGTTACCGGCTCGACACTGTTTCCGGTCCGCGGCACGCTGCCGCGCCGTGCGGGCGCTTGCCTGCTCGCGACGCTCGCGGCACTTTTGTTGATTCGAGACCTGCCTCGAAAGGCGGACGGAGCTTCGGGGGTGGACGCCACCACGTTTGTCGAGGAATTGGACCTGGGGACGTTTCCGAAGGACGCCGTCATCATCGCCAACTGGTCCAAGTCCGTCCCGCTTCGCTATGCCCAATGCGCGCTGCATCACCGCCGCGATCTGCGAATCATCACCGCCGATCCCGCTGCATGGATCGAATTGGCGCAAAAGTTTCCCAATCGTCCGGTTTACGTTGCCAACCCCCTCGACCCTCTCGGCCCTTGTCGACGGGAACCATTCCGCAACGTTTTTCGCCTCGAATGTGCTCCGGCCGGCGAAGTTCCGCCCTTAGCGCCTTGAAGCCTCGTAATCCCCTGACGGACGCAGGCGGCGGTCCGTGGCGTCCCGCCTCGTTGTGGAGTTTTTCAGCGCTCGAACCAACCGCTGTTCGCGGTTTTCAGCTAAGTGACCGCGGCCTTGGGCACTTGCCCGAGTGGGATTCTACCAAGGAAATGCGGTTTCGGTTCGTCGGATCGGCCGCGGAGACCGTTACACGGTCCGTGGCATCAATCGTGCTCTGTCCCAACTCGGAGATGATCGGACGCGGGCGGTATGGGGTACCGCTGTTTGAGATTCGGCGCTGACTGCTGTCGAACGCCGCTGGGCCGATGGGGTAGCCGGGGTACCACTCATCAAGTTCGGAATGACGTCACGCGCGACCGTTTTTTGCTTTGGTCTCGGTGCCGGATTGGAGTGGTCGCCAAAGGGGGAACATGGCGGACAGGCCTCACATCAAGCTTGCCCAGCCGAAGTTGAGCGCGATGGAATGCGAAGCCGGTTTGTCCGGGCCATGGATTCCGGCGCTTCGGCACTCAACAATCCGCCATCAGGGGTACCGGGCGTCGCATCGCCGACCCGCGGCGCTCGGGCCCCCTACTTCGTCGCAGTTTCGGCATGAGACGGATTCGGCGACTTGCGGACCATGTCCGTGACGTGGACCGATTCCTCGAAGGTCGATGGGTTAAAGGGGGGAAGCATGTCTGACATTCGCCGCGGAACCAAGCTCGGCGTTCCACCGAGTCGTCTATTACACTCAAACCATTTTTCGCCAGAGAGGAGAAAGCATCCTCGCATTTCCGTGAATGCGTTCCAGCGCTTTGTCGCTACGTTGCTGTTGTTTTCAACGGCCGGCCCTGTTCACGCACTATCGGTGAGCATGCCGATCGGGGCCGCACCGATCTCGGACAACGGCCCCGGTGACAGCAATCCGCTGCCCGGCGTCATCGATTTTCAAACCATGATTCCACCGAGCGGTCAGGCTCTGTTTGACTGTCGAGGCCGCGTCGAGCTTTCCAATCAAGCCCAGCATGTTTCTCTTGGACCAAATCCGAGCATTTTGCGACTGACCAGTTTTGAATGCCGGCGCCTCTCCGCCGGGAGCGCGACGACGTCGATCCGATTCGAGCATGTCGTGACCAACGGTCCGCTGCCCGGTCCGCAAGTCTTCTTCGCGGACGGGATCGTGGGGTTGGTCCGCGACCGAATGCTGGGCGCGGCGTCGATCGCGCCCGGTGTTGACATTCAGTTCCAGGGCTATGCGGCCGGAGCGGGCTTCACGCCGCGAGCCATCGGTCCGCTGTCCGACGTTGGGGTCAACGCACCGTTTCGTTTCCGAATGACGTTTGGGACAAACGGTTTGCCCATCCCGTTTGGCGGAGGACATGGACGGATGACGCCGGTGGGCGAATCGCCGTGGACGCTGCGCGGGGACATGAGCATCGCGCTGGCGGGAGTTGACGACATTTTTTCGCTTCCGACGAGTGCCGAAGTGGGCGTCGGCGAAGTGCCTGAAACGCTGCCTATTCCAACGGTGTCCGAATGGGGGCTTATCGTGATGGGGCTGCTTATGCTTACGATCGCGAAGCTCCAGTCGCACGCCGTCAGGGCGTAGTGTGCGCACGGCGTAATCGTCCGACGGAGGAACTCCGCGAATCGGCGGTTGATAGCCTTTCAGGCGTCTGTACTTTTCGCACGCCGAGCATCGTTCGTGCCAAGCTGACAAGCCGCGCAAGCCTGTTCGCGCGCGAGGACCCGCGAACCAAGTAGACATTGATCCGGGCATGTCTGAAGCGACCAGCCGTTCCGCTTGTCGCTCGCCGTGACGGCGGGTACAAGAGCGGCGAATGAATCTCGATGAGTTGAATCGACGAATCGCCGGCATCGAACACGAAACCGCCGAGGCCGCGCGCGGCGTCCGCGAGGCCGACGCTCTTCGTTCGCTGGACACGTCTGTCCTTGGCAAGACCGGGTCGCTTGGTTCGCTCATCGCCAACATCAAGGATTACCCGCCCAACGAGCGCGGACAAGTTGGCAAGCTGGTTAACGAGGCCAAGGGTCGCATCAAGTCGCTGCTCGACGCGCGAATGGCCGAGTTGCAATCGGCGGCCTCGGCAGCCGATGACGCCCGCGCCCGCGAGTTCGATCCCACGCTTCCGCCGCCGCCGCGACCGATGGGCAGCGTTCACCCGGTGACAGCGGTCCAGTGGGAGATCGAGCGGCTTTTCGAGCGCATGGGCTTCACTGTGGAGGCCGGTCCGGAGGTGGAGAGTGAGTACAACAATTTCGAGGCGCTCAATATCCCCGCGTCGCATCCCGCCCGCGACATGCAGGACACCTTTTGGCTGACCAATGGCTGCGTGCTGCGGACGCACACCTCGCCGGTGCAGCACCGCTCGATGAAGAAGTTCGGCGCTCCGCTTCGCGTGATCGCGCCGGGGCGGTGCTTTCGCTATGAGACCATCGACGCCTCGCACGAGAACACGTTTCATCAGGTCGAGGGGCTGATGATCGACCGCGACATCGGCCTGCCGCATCTGATCGCCATGGCCAAGACGCTGCTTACCGAGGTGATGCGCCGCGAGATCAAGCTCCGCGTGCGGCCGGGCTTTTTTCCGTTCGTCGAGCCGGGCATCGAAATCGACATGAACTGCGAGATCTGCGGCGGAAAGAAATGTCCGACGTGCAAGCACTCCGGCTGGGTGGAGATTTTGCCGGCGGGAATGGTGCATCCCAGCGTGCTTCGGGCCGGCGGTATCGATCCCGATGAATGGAGCGGGTTCGCGTTCGGGCTGGGCCTGACGCGGCTGGCCATGATGAAATTCGGCATCCGCGACATCCGCGTGCTCAACAGCGGCGACCTGAGGCCGATCGTTTCGCCGGTGCGATTGAGCGGTGCGACCGTTGCAGGCATGTAGCGTCGGGGCTTGTCCCAGGCGGGCGACACGGAGTGAAAATGTCCTCTCGAATTCTAAAAACTTGGGGCGGAAACAAGTCAGTCCGTCTCAAAGAGTTCGATTATTCGGGGCATTTTCCATGCCATACAGTGATTCGCGCAACTTCCGGCTGCGCGCCGTTCACAGTACCCGCGCTGGCGATTCAATGCTGTGACATGCTGGTGCAGCTCATTGCGGATCATCGCGCGTACCTCGGTTGCTATTGTCTGATGCCGGACCATCTGCACATCCTGTTGTCTCCGGCTGAATTTGGTTTGACCGTAGGAGAGATTGTTGGGCGTTACAAAAGCCTCACAACCCGTGCGAGCTGGGAACATGGTCGATCGGGGAAACTCTGGCAGCCGCGATACTACGACCATATCGTGCGTAAGAGTGACGATATCGGTGCCGTTGCGAGGTATATTTTCGAAAACCCCGATCGAAGAGGCTTTTCTGCGGATTATCCGTATCGTTGGGTCGATGTCGACGGGACCGCGAGGTTGTTCAAAGGACAAGCGCCGCGGACAAGCCGCGACGCTACATGATTGAACATCATGCTGATTTCGCTCAACTGGATTCGTGATTACCTCGAATTGCCCGGTGACCTCGATCCCGTCGCGCTGGCCGAGAAGTTCACGCGCACGACGGCCGAGGTGGACGGCGTGCACCGCATTGAAGTCGCGGCAAGGGGTCTGATCTGTGCGGCGGTCAAGGGGCTCGCGACGCTGGCGGAGACGAAGGGCCTTCGGCTGGTCACCCTCGACATCGGCGGCGGCAAGACCGTCGAAACGGTGTCGGCCGCACCAATGCTCAACGCAGGCGATCAGGTCGTTTATGCCCCGCCCGGCGCGTCGTTGAAATCGCTCGGTGAGATCGGCACAACAACAGTTGCCGGCAAACTGAGTACGGGGACGATTTTGGCCGCCGATTCCGTCGGCATCGACGCCGGCGGGCAGGAAGCGGTTTTTCTTTCGCACGAATTCAAGCCGGGCGACGCGCTGCCGTCCGAATTGTTCGACGACTGGATCATCGAGATTGACAACAAGTCGCTGACCAATCGCCCAGACCTATGGGGTCACTACGGCATCGCCCGCGAAATCGCGGCGATTGCGAGCCGCGGACTAGAGTCCGCGCGGATTCCCGGAATCTCGAACAATCGACCCTCCGCGCGAGCTGAAGCTCGCGGCTCGCTTAAGGCACTACCTGTCGTTGACGTAAGCGAACTGTCATCGAAGTCGAGTCCCGACATTCCCATTACCATCGCCGATGCGGTCGCCTGCCCGCGATACTCCGCGTTGGTCGTCGAGGGCGTTCCGACGCAGCCCGCGCCGCTTTGGATGCAGCTTCGTCTCGGGCACATCGGCCAGCGCCCCATCAGCGGGCTCGTCGATCTGACCAACTATGTGATGATGGACCTCGGCCAGCCGATGCACGCCTTCGACGCCGCCAAAGTGCGACGCGTCGAGGTCGATTGGGCGGCCGACGGTGAACGATTCAAAACGCTCGACGGCGTCGAACGAACGCTGACCAAGACCGACCTGATGATCAAATCCGGCGGCAAATCCGTCGCGCTCGCGGGGGTGATGGGAGGACTCGATACGGAGGTCACTTCAAGCACAAACGCGCTATTGCTCGAGTCGGCCAACTTCAGCGGGGCGGTTGTCCGCCGCACGGCCAAGCGCCTCAACCTCCGCACCGAGGCCAGCGCCCGCTTTGAGAAATCGCTCGATCCGGCCAACACCGTGCTCGGCATTCAACGGTTCATTCAGCTCGCGCGGGCGATGTATCCGGACATGCGGGTCACGAGCCGACTCTCGGACTGCCATCCGAAGCCGGCCTCGCCGGTACTCGTCGCGGTGCAGCCCAATCACGTCATGCGAACCGTCGGACGGGCTGTCTCGATGGAACAGGTCCGCGACGTGCTGCATCCACTGGGCTTCGAGGTGTCCGGGGGCGGGGCGGGCTGGACGATCGCCGTGCCGTCGCATCGCGCGACCGGCGATATTGCCATTGAAGCCGACGTGATCGAGGAGATTGCCCGCTGCCTCGGGTACGATTCGATCACACCGAACCTTCCACAGGTGACCGTGCGGACCTTCCCGCTCAACGCTCTGCACGAACTCGAACAGCGTTCGATCGAGTACTTCACCACGGTTCACGCATTCAACGAAATCCACGGCTACCTTTGGTACGATTCGGCGTGGCTCGATCGAATCGGCTGCGATCCCGGTTCGTGCGTCGAGCTTCGCAATCCGGCGGGAGATGGGCTTCATCGGCTGCGGCGATCGCTCATGCCCGGCCTGCTCGCGGCGGTCGCACTTAACCGATTCCATTTTGATTCGCTCGCACTACTGGAACTTGGAAGCGTATTTGAGGTCAGATCCGGAGAATCGTCCGACCGCGAATCGAGACATCTCGCCCTGGCGATCGCGCAGCGCGGCAAGAACATCGAAGTCGAACTCAATTCGCGCCTGCGATCCACGATCGAGGGCTGGGCGTGGAGTCGCTTTGGCCGACCGGTTCGATTTGCCGAGCCGCGGGCTTTGGCTTCGGTCGCCTGTGGCACCGGTTTTCAACCGGTGCAAACCACAAGTCAGGATCACCGCTCAGTCCGCGCGAATGCAAGCCGTCCTCTTTTACAAGGGGGACCACACGGAATCTGGATGCACGAACATCGCACCGCCGATATCGTGATCAACGGTGCACCCGTCGGTTGCATCAGTGTCATCGACGTGGCACTACGGCGAGCAATGGACGAGCATCTGGCGGCCTGGGGGATCGCATGGGCGGAGATCAGGCTGAGCGGATTGGAAGAGATGGCTCGCGTGGTCGAGAAACCCGGCACGATTCCGCCCTTTCCGATTGTCGAACTGGATTTTTCGATTCTCGTTCCGAAGGCCTTGCGATACGCGACCGTCACCTCCCAACTCGCTTCGTTCTCGCATCCAATGCTTCGGACGATACGGTTTGTCACCAGCTACGAGGGCACGTCGATGCCGACCGATCGCCGCAGCCTGACTTTCCGTTGCGCGTTGGCCGATGAGACGCGCACGCTGACGGAGACCGACGCCTCGGAGTTTCGAGCCGCGTTCGAGCGCCACCTGGCTCAATTCGGATTGGAAACACGGAAGGGTTAGCGCGCCGTGGAATTCGTCGCGATAAGTCCGCGGCTACTTCGGCGACGATTCGGCTGACGAATTACTGGGAGCATCGACGAGGCGGACGTTGCGCATGACCAGCGGTCGCGTGGGCCGGCCGCGATCGTCAACCGGTGTGGCCATCAGCCGGTCGAGCGTCTGAAGCGAGGCCTCGCCGACGAGTTGTCCGAAGATGGTATACCGGCCGTCCCAATCCTTCTGTCGCGTGTTGCAAATGAAGAACTGGCAGCTTGCGGAATCGGGGTCGTCGTCGAGCAGGGCCATCGAGAGGCTGCCCTTCTGGTGCGGGCGATTGTTGAACTCGGCCGGAACGCGCTTGCCGTCGAGCCGAATGCCGGTGCCGTCGCCGCGCGGACAGCCGCCTTGCACGAGGTAGCCGGGTTCGAGCCGATGGAACGACTTGCCGCTGTAAAAGCCGGATTTCACGAGATCAACGAAGTTTTCGACGTTGTCGGGAGCGTCGTCGTAGAACAACTCGATCGACATCGGACCGTCGTCGGTTTCGATCTCGACCTGTTTACGCGGCGCGACGGTGAGTACGACGGTCGCACTGGCGACCGCGCCCCCGTACGGTTTCCAGGAAAGCCGGAATTGACCGGCGCTGCGAAGAGCGGGGAAATACTCGCGAAGGTCGATGGTCGTCCCGGCCAGCCCTCGTGGCGCAAGCAAAAGAATGGGTGCCTCCTTGGGGGCGTGGTATCCGACGGGCTGATCCCACGGTCGACCGGCCTCGGTGGTCACGGTGACGCCTTGTCCGTTCGAACCGCCGCTGAAAACATGGCTCAGGGGAACGCCGGTTTCTGCGGACGGAATGGCGGGATCGGCGCCGGGGACGGTCAGCGTGACGGATTCAGCCGTTTTGTTCTCGACAACGAACTGCACCCAGATCGGATGATTCATCGGCACGTGTCGGGAGACGAGCTTGAGATGGGCTTCCACGCCGGGCAAGGGCGAAGGCGATTGCGCGAACGCGGCGATGGGAATCCAACTGGCCGCCAGCGCAAACGTCGAACCGAAACGCCGAATCACCATCAGGCCTCAACCGGAACAAGGAATATCGGACGCCATCGCACAACCGAGCTTATTCTCGCCGGAGGCGACAGTTTGTCCAGCGCTTCCGTCGATTCAAACGAGCCGTCTCGCGGCCCGCTTCCACGCGCCCGAATTGTTGTACCCGATCCCGAATAGAATGGTTGCGACGCTTCTGCCGGTTCGGATGACCGATGGCGTGGGCGGGTCGGTCATGGCGTGCGGAGCGGCGGCGCGTAAAGTGTTGGGGATGAACGAATCTCGCAAGAAACGATTGACGGACTACGCAAGTTGCGCGGGCTGAGCCGGCAAGCTCCCCATGGGAGCCCTGGCGCAGGTTCTGCGCGGATTGCCGAAGTCGACGGATTCGAATCTGCTGGTGGGCAGCGACCACTTTGACGACGCCGGCGTGTACCGCATCGACGAGCGGACCGCGGTGGTCACGACGGTGGACTTCTTTCCGCCGTTGGTGGACGACGCCTATCAGTTTGGACGGATCGCGGCGGCGAACAGCCTATCCGACATCTACGCGATGGGCGGTCGGCCGATCTGCGCGCTGAACATTGTCGGATTCCCGGACAAGGAGCTGCCCGTAGAAGTGCTTGGCGACATCCTTCGCGGTGGGGCCGAAAGGGTGATCGCGGCCGGGGCGGTGGTTGCGGGTGGGCACAGCGTGCGCGACGCCGAAGTGAAATTCGGACTCTCGGTGACCGGGCTTGTTCATCCCGATCGGATTCTGACGAACGGGGGAGCGCGGGTCGGCGACGTGCTTGTCCTAACCAAGCCGCTGGGCAGCGGGACGCTGACGACGGCGGCCAAGCAGGGGAAGATTTCGGACGCCGATCTGGCCGAAGCGATTGACGTGATGATCGAACTGAACGCCGGAGCGTGCGACGCAGCGAGAGAGGTTGGAATCAACGTGGACGATGGCGTTCATGCGGCGACGGATATCACCGGGTTCGGGCTGATTGGACACGCGCATGAGATGGCCGAGGCGAGCGCGGTCACGATTCAACTCGACCCGGAGGCGGTTCCGGTGATGGGGCGCGTCATGGAGCTGGCGAGCGCCGGGGTCGTGACACGGGCGGCCAAATCGAACCTCGAGCACGTCGGGGAGCGACTGGAGAATCGCGGCGCGGATGAAACGCTGATCATGGTGTTGGCGGATGCGCAGACCTCCGGCGGATTGCTGTTGGCGGTGGCGCCGGGGCGCGCGGAAAGCCTCGTTGAGTTGTTGAAGAAACGATTGACACGAGCGGCGGCCGTGGTGGGCGTCGTGCGGCCTCGGTCAAGCCGATCTATGGTGGTGGCGACGGGAATCGGCGCGTAAGGTGAAACAGGTGCGTTGGGCCGCGATGAGTCGCCGGACCTGGTCAACGCCTGGCAAAGAAGGGCACATGGCAAGACCGTTGAGTGTCTGGCCGGCGAACAGGAGAAATGCGATGCGAGGGACTGGGGCGATCGTGGGGTGCTTCGTGGTGTTCATTCTCGCGGGTTCAATCATCAAGGGCGAAGACGCGGCGGAAACAAAGCCGCGGCAATGGGACTTCGACAAGGAGAAGGCGGGGGAGATCGCGGCGGGTTTTTCAACGGAAGGCGGCGACTGGAAGGTCGTTGCGGACGACACCGCCCCTAGCAAGGGGCAAGTGCTCGCCCAGGTTGCGAGCAGCGAGAACGCCGCGTTTAACCTCGTGTTGATCAAAGACGCCAAGGCCAAACACCTGGATTTGAGCGTGAAGTTCAGATCGGTCGAAGGGAAGACGGATCAGGGCGGCGGCCTAGTGTGGCGGGCGAGAGACGCGAAGAATTATTATCTGTGTCGGTACAATCCGCTGGAGGAGAACATTCGCCTATACAAAGTCGTTGACGGGCAGCGGACCGTGATCGAATCGTTGGACGTTGCCTCCACGCCGGGTTGGCATTCGTTGCGCGTGACCATGCGGGACGATCGGATCACGTATTTTTTTGACGACGAGGCGAGGGGATACATCGTCAATGATTTTTTCATGGAATCCGGGATGATCGGCCTTTGGACCAAAGCAGACGCTCGCACGCGGTTTGATGATCTTGCGTTCATTCCATTCTCCTGATCGCCGCGGCTGAAAACATTACTAACGAGAACTTCCTCGGTTCCGAGAGTCCACATTGCGAATCGTCCCCAACGGTCTGTCTCGGGGCGAATCGAAAGGTGCGAACTCTCGATCGATCAGTGGCAAACAAGGCGACATCGCGCCTTACTTGTGTTGTTGATTTCGGGTCTTGGCCGGGTACGATTCTCGCCAACGGCGGCAGGATTGCCCGGCCGCCATCACGGGGTGAATTCCGGCTTACATTGCGTTGGAGGGGTCGTTCATGACGGTTCGATGCGGCATGCGGGTGGCGGTGTATTTGGCCTTGGCTGCGGTGCTCGTATCGACCATCCAAGGCGGCTGCACACCGCCGTCGCCAACCGGCGGCGGAAGCGGGGGCGGAGGCGGTAACAACGGCGGCGGCGGGGTAGACAACGGTGGGGGTGGAGGCGTACCCGTCGACATTCCGGATTTCGTGGACAGCGGCGGTCCGCCGTTCGAGGGAGCCGATGCTGTTCCGGCGCAGTTTTACGAGCGGGTTTACGGACAAGAAGCAAAAGTCGAGTTGCCCTCGGGCGTCAGCCTATCTTTGAGGGATCTCCGCCTGATCAGCCCCGCCGGCGACGCGGAAGTCAGCTCGGATGGTTCGGCGACGCCGGTACTTCCCGGATTTGAAGTGTTTCTCACCCAAGTCGTGGACAGCTCCGATCGCATCGTTCTCTACGGTTATGCGCAGGCCGCCGGCGCGACCCCGCTGCCGATCAACGCCCGCTCGACGGCCGTTGTTTTGCTTTATTTCGCGCTGGGATCATGGACGCTTCCCGACAAGAATGCGCGCTTGGATGTCATTCGAGACCTGAATTATTCCTACAATGAAACCGTTGACGAACTGACGGCCGTCATCGAAAACGTGATGCGCGACAATGCCCGCGCTATCCAGGACGGAGACGAGCGCATCCTCAGCGCGGTGACTACGGCCAAAACTCAAATACTTGCGACCGCGGCGGGGGCGACCGCCAAATCCAGCGCGGCCCTCGAAAAATCAGGCCCCAACCTCCAGGCGATTGGTTCCGGCGCCGTGGGCTTTATCAGCACCGACCCGGATCGTACGGTCGCTCAGAGCGGCATCTTTCTGCGTACATCATTTAATTCGGCGGCCATCACCCCGTTGAACCGGTTTCGACGCCGGGCGAAATTGTACGCCTACCTCACCTCGACCGAATCGGCGGCCGGAGAGATCACGACCAATGATCCCATCGAATATTGGGCGGGCCCGGTGGATATTCTGCGTTCCGGCGCGGACGGAGGCGAAGACGGGTTTATCGCGCAGGTGAGCGGAGACAGCACGTTTTGGAACCCGACTTTTTCGCCACCGATCTTTTTGGTTGACGAAGAGGTCGTGTTACCCGGCGATGAGCCGCTGGTTCCCGACGAAAACGACACGGCGATCCAACATTTTGATGTCGTGGTGCTCGGACCGGCCCTCGATCGTCCCGACTTTCCGCCGCTGTTGGAGGAATCGCGGTATGGTGAACAGGTCATCGAATTTCTCAACGTGATCGACGAACTCACCTGGAGGACCTTTCTCCTTGATTTTTTCGTGCCCGTGATTGACGAGGTAGGCATCGGCGCCCTCACCCTCGGATCGGATGTTACGGATGATGCAACGGTCGCCGCGCTGAGGGAACTGGTGGAGCCCGTTATTACTGGACAAGGCATTTCCATCAAGACTACCGAAGGGTATAGCGCCGCGCTGGATTTACTTCTGACTACATTCCAGACCGACACTGCCTTTCGTAACGCGTATCTTTCCATCATGAAACGAAAACTGGGCACCGCCAACGCCGCCCTGAGTTACGACGGTGTCGGAAAGAACGCACTCCGGACGCTGCTTTCCATGCTCGGTGGGGTGATCATCGAAGAGGGAACGAAACAGACGGACCTGGGAACGTTGCATTCGCACCTGCAACAATCGCAGGAGGCGGACTTGTGGCGGGCGACGGTCAGCCGCGTCGAGATTTATCCCAAGAAGCCGGAGGTGACCAAGCAGTACACTCGGATCCGACTGGCCGCGAAAGTCGCGGTCGCTGGGGACCGATTGCTTTGTTACGAATGGAGTTCACCCAGCAGCTTTGGATACCTCTCCGAAACTCAAGGCGCGAGTGTCAGCTCGAGTTTCCTGACCGACGAAGCAGCGATTAACTACACGGCTACACCCACGCAGATTAACGACAACAACCTCGATACGGTTTCGGTTACGGTCTACGACATGACCGACGCGGACGGTGCCACTTCCGATTGCGCCGCCAACGCGGGACTGGGCGTGTCTCTAGGGACCTCCACGGTGAAGGTTTACGGAAATGATCAAACCACTTCCTGCGAGGGTTTCGACATCTCCCTCTATAACGGCGGGCCGCTTTCACTAGTGGTCTCGCCGGGCCGTGTCCTTCCGGGCGATGAAGTGACGGTCACCGTCAGTTACGATTTTACGCAGACCACCGCCACTTCGACCTTCATCTATTTGTATCTTCCGCTCGCGTGCGGCTATTGTCTGACCGGGGAGTGCTTCTGCGGACCCGAGGAACTCGCCGGCTTGCTCTATGACGGAGGCGCGACGCCGGTAACCAATGTGAGCCAGCAACGAGTCATTTCAGGCATCGGCTTTAACGCCGCCCAGGAGCTTCCGGGTCTCGGGACCCAGTGCGCCTGGGAACTGTCACCGGTCTTCCAATTGCCGAATTCGGATGTTCGGGAGGTCGTTACCCGCACATTCACTTACGTCTTTCACAAGACCAATTTCCCGCGCCAGGAGGGACTTGGACCAGTTTGCCCGAGCCTGGGGACGAACCCGTTTTCTCCGTTGGACCAGGCTTGGCACGGCCTTTTTGTCATCGCCAGGGATACCATCGGCGGAACGGGCAGCGTAGCCGCCCAGCTTCTGGACATCGGAGAAGACCCGTCCTTCGACCACGAGGTGAGCGATCCCTGCGAGGACAATTGAAAATCGCACCCGGAATAAAGCGCTCTCCGTTACAAAAACGAGGAGCGGGTCAGGGCTAGGGAGGCTCCAACAACCACTGATTCAGGACATGGGGAACGGATCACCCTGGTACGCGGGGTAATGCAATGGTGTCATAATGATACCGAGAACTCGCCGTTTCCCCGTACAACCGCGGACCGATCACGATGACGATATCGCCCAATGTTGTTTTGCCCGGCGATGAAGTGACTATCACCGTGAGCTATGATTTCGCACAGACGACGGCCCCCGTGGTGCAGATGTTCATCTATCTGCCCCGTGCGTGCACCTACTGCCTCGTTTCCAACCAGTGTCTGTGCGGTCCGGACGAACTCAATTCGCTCTACTACGACGGCGGAACCGATCGATACAACGTGGACCAGGATCGGTTCATTTCAGGCGTAGGGCGCAACGACGACGAAGGAATCCTCGGGCTGGGTACTCCCTGTGCGTGGGCACTGACGCCGATATTCTCACTGCCTGACCAGGATGTTCCCGAAGTCATCACCCATTCGTTTACCTCCGTCTTTAACAGGGCCAACTGGCCTTGCAGGGAGTTCGGGTGTTATTGCCCGCAACTCATCGACGATCCCAACCAATCCAATGATGAGCAGATTTGGTACGGTAACTTCGTGATGGCTCGGGAAATTGGTGCGGGAAACAGGATCGCCGTCCAGATTCTCGACGTCGGCGTTGACCTGGCGTTTGAGCCGGATGTGACTGATCCGTGTGAGGAATAAAACCCGAGCGAGCGGAGCATTCGCGGGGAAACTGTTCCACAATGACTATTCAAGTCGCGCGAACAGTTCCGCCAGCTTTCCACCGACCAGTCCCGCGCCGCGATCGTAGTTGGAAAGCACCGCGACGGTGAAGCCCTTGTCCAAATGGATATCCAGCAGCGCGCTGATGCCGGGAAACCCGCCGTTGTGCCCGACAACGCGATTTCCAGGTTCGCCGCTCACGCCGAATCCGAATCCATAGCCCGGCCCATCGCCTTGCGACTGCGGAGTCGGCGTCCAGATCAACTCGGCCGTTTCCTTCTTGACAAGTTTGTTTGCCCGCAGGGCTTCCGCGAACCTGAATAAATCTTCGACGGTTGAGTAGCCGCCGCCCGCGGGACCGCCCTTGATCACATGCCGAAACACGTTGTTCTCGAAATGCGTTCCTGAATCGCCGGTCATTTTGGAGTAGCCGACCGCCAGATTAAGATTCACGTGGTCCAGTTCATAGCAGTCGGAATGAGTCATGCCCGCCGGTTTGTACACGTTGTCGCGGACGTAATCGAAATAACTTTGTCCGCTGACTTTCTCGATCACCGCACCGAGCAAAAGGAATCCCGTGTTGCTATATGCCCACTTGGTACCCGGCTCAAAGGCAGGTTTCTCCTCCGCGACCAGCGGCTTGTAGTCGTCGACGGTGCGGAATCGAGCACGTGACGAATCCATGAACTGTTCGTTGAAGTAGCTGCCCAGGCCCGAAGTGTGGGTCAACAAATGTCGGATCGTAATCTTGTCGGCGACGTCACGAGGCAGCCAATCACTGCTCAAGTATTTGCTGATCGGATCGTCGAAGGAGAGCTTGCCGCGTTCTACCAGTTGAGCGACCGCCACGGCCGTGAACATCTTGTTCATCGATCCGAGATTGAACTTCGTGTCGATCTTGTTGGGCGCGTCAAAGTCCTTGTTCGCCTGCCCGTAGGCTCCTTTGAACAGCACTTGGCCGTTTCGGGCAAGCAGGACGGTTCCCGAAAACACGTCGCCCGCGACGATCTTGTCGAGGTAACTCTTGAGTTCGTTGACAAGTTCCGATTGGGTGAGCTTCTTACCGGCGTCAGGCAAATCGCTCGGGGGCCGGGCCGGCGCGAAATTCAAGGACGCAATGCGATGGGGTGCGTTCGACTCGACCGCCAGCATGATGCCGCGCCACGACTCGCCGACCTTCGTTCGAACGATGCCGACCACTTCCTGTTCGCCTCGCGGCGGGTCATACACGCGAACCGAATAGAACTCCACGCCGCCCGTCATGCTGCGGAAATCGTTGAATACGGAAAGATGCTCGTCCACGGGAAAAGCGTCGCGAAACTCAGGAACGAAACTCTCCGCGATCAGCTTCTTGGTTCTGCCCACCTCCGCCGTGTTGATGACGTCCATCACTTCCTGGAGTCTCATCCCTGCCGGGGTCTTGGGAAGCTCTCGAACATCCTTGTATGCACCCAGGGTCCGTTGCGCCCGAACAGGCGTCGTCAACACAAGCGTCCCGCAAGTCACCAAGCCGATCATGGCCAACGTCAAACTCACCTGACAATTCCGCACGACTCTTCTCCCTGGATCAATCTGATACAAACACTTGGGCCCATCGAGGGATGCCCCCCGCCCAATAGACGGTGCTCAAGGCGAATTCCGGTCGCATTTCTCGAGAGTGAACCGGATTTTGCGGTTTTGGCTCTACCTCGCCCGCCGATCGATGCGCGAAAAAGGGGTCTAAACCATTGGATTCCGGTCGACGCAGAGTTCTCACCGTTAGGAGGCCGAGTTACATCTCATCGTGCAGCTCCTCAGCCGAATCGAGGGATCGCCGGCTGCCTTGATGGAGATGATTGCCCGGGATTCCAAGGAGCGGTAAAGCGTCCCGCTCAACGATGCCTCGCAGTTGCTCTCTGGGAATCGGAGGGAGGTTGGTCCCGTGGACAAGATGGTTGAGGCCGTAGAGCGATTCAATGCATAGCGACGCCGGAGCGACCGGAAAGCCGCTTCCGAACAACAGTTTTTCCATGACGCCGCACTGGTGAGCGCTGAGAAGCGCCTGGTAAGCCTGCCATGGCTGCTGAAGAAGCCAACTGATCTCGGCGTAGACATTGGGGTGCTTGAGCAGCAGCGCTATGGTCTCGTGAATCCACGGGTAGCCCAGGTGAGCGACGACGATCCGAAGGTCGGGCAATTCGCGGGCGACCTCGTCGAGCAGCACCGGTTGAGCGTATTCCAGCTTCGTCGCGCGCGACACGTGGATTCCCGTGTGAAAGACAATCGGCATGTTCCGAGTCGCGGCCTCGGCGTACACGCGCATGGCCTGGCTGCTGCTGGGGTGAAAATCCTGGGCCGCCGGAGCAATGGAAAGCCCGACCATCGACCATTCTTCGCCGGCCCGGCGCAAATCGACCAACGCTTCCTTTGGGTCACCGGGGTCGATTCCTGCGAAGCCGATGAGGCGGTCGGGGTGATTGCGAACGTACTCGGCGACTTTTTCGTTGGCGATCTCCGCGCCGAGATACCGGCTCTTGAACCCGCAAACGACCGTGGTGCTTACTGGTGCCGCGGCAGCGAGATGCCGAAGAGCGGCGGCATGGCAGGAGCCGTGCGGATCAACGGTGCTCCGGGGTTTTCCATTGGATGGCACCCCTCTCCCGAGACATTCATCCGACTCCCAGGTATGGGTGAAACAATCGATGATCATTTAGGCGTTTCGTACCTCTCTGGCTCGCCCGAGGTGAGACGAGATCGAATCGTATCGCGTACACGTTCCGTCCGTCAAGGCAATGGGTCCCACCACACGGCCTGATCATGCTCTCGCGGAAATCACGCCATCGACCGGGGAGGACGCGGACGCGTAGCGCTTCTTGGGAATCCGACCCGCCGCGAACGCCAAGCGGCCGGCGCTGACCGCGTGGGCCATGGCCGAGGCCATGCGAACGGGGTCCGCGGCGCAGGCGATTCCGGTGTTCAGCAGCACGCCGTCAGCCCCCAGCTCCATCGCGATGGTGACGTCCGACGCGGTGCCTACGCCCGCGTCCACGATCACCGGATAGTGGGGATCGCCCTCCTTAAGGTACTCGATGCACAGGCTGATGCTGGAGGGGTTGAGAATGCCCTGGCCGCTGCCGATCGGCGAGCCGAGCGGCATCACGCTGGTCGCCCCGGCGTCCTTGAGCTTCCGCGCCAGGATGGGGTCGTCGTTGGTGTAGGCGAGCACTTCGAAGCCGGCATCGACAAGCTCCTTGGTGGCTTCCAGCGTGCCGATCGGATCGGGCAACAACGTCTTCTTGTCGGCCAGCACTTCGATCTTGACCCACTTCGCGCCGGGATTGTCGAGCCCTTCGAGCAACTCTCGACTCAGCTTGGCCGATCGCACGGCGTCGCGAGCATTGAAGCAGCCAGCCGTGTTCGGGAGGATCGTGTAGCGCGACAAGTCGATGGAATCGAGGATGCTCTCGGGCTTTTTTGCGCCGTCGGCATTGAACACGTCGCGCCGCACGGCGACGGTCACGACTTCGCATTCCGAGGCATTCAATGCGGCCTTCATCGTCACGAAGTCGGCGTACTTTCCGGTGCCGACGAAAAGACGGGAATGAAACTCGAATGACCCTACCCTGTATCGGTCCACGCCCATCATCCGCCCCCTACGAACGTGACAATCTCCACGTGGTCGCCCTCGCGCAACGGCGTTTCGGCGAACGATCGGCGCGGCACCAGATCCTCGTTGATTTCGACGGCCACGCGAATCGGCGCGAGCTTCAACTGAAACAGCAAATCTCTGACCGTCGGCGATCCATCCACCGATTCGGGTCGTCCGTTAAGCGTGATTCGCACCATACTTTTTCGCCTTGTGAATGCCTGCGATCCGCCACTCGATCGCGCCGGCATCCGTCATATTATACGGCTGATGAAACCGCCTCTCAAACACCGTTCGACTTGTGTGATCCGATGATGAGCGCGTAGACAATGGCTGCGGCGAAAACGGCCAGACCGATTGCCGCCTTGGCTTGCAACCGCTGGGAAAGCACGGCGGGTTCGGGAGAGTCATCCTTACGATGCGCCCACAAGACCAGTCCGGCAAAGCAAATGGACCCCGGCGAACCGAAATAGAGCACAAGTGGAATCGTCAGATCGGTCATGGCCGGTCGATAGAGCAACATCGCCGCCGCAACCACGAAAGAGCCCAACCCAATCCATACGCTAAGGAGTGCGAGCATGCCTGATGGTACCGCCGCCAGTCGCGGGAGTGAATCAATCACTTTGCATTGAATGACGCAAAAGGAGATTTCGGCCATTGTGGCGACGCCGAACCGCCGGAAGTCGCCATTGATGGACACTCACATCGAAAGGAAGTTTTCAACCAGCCGACTTCCCTCGATGGTGAGATAACTTTCGGGGTGATACTGCACGCCTTCCAGCCGCAGTCGCGGATGTCGGATTCCCATGAGTTCGTTCTGTTCGGTCCACGCCGTCGTCTCGAATTCCGAGGGCATTCCCTTCATTTCGACGGAAAGTGAGTGGTACCGCGCGGCGGTGAATGGATTGGCAAGCCCCTTGTGAATGCCGCTGTCGATGTGGTGAATCGGGCTCGTCTTGCCGTGCATGATTCGCCCGGCGCGAACCACGCGGCCGCCGAACACTTGCGCGATGCACTGATGGCCGAGACAGACACCGAGAATCGCGGCGCGTCCGGCGAATCGCCGAATCACCTCGCAACTGATCCCGGATTCCTTCGGCGTGCAGGGACCGGGCGAGATGACGATGTGCGTGGGCGAGAGCAACTCGATGTCGTTAAGCGTCGTCTGATCATTCAGAACAACCCTGAGCCGATCACCATATCCCAGTGCGCCGATCGCTTGCGCAAGGTTGTACGTAAAGGAATCGTAATTGTCGATGAGGAGAATCATAAACCGACGGACCCGGCGTGAAAGTACTCGGTCGCCACAACTTCACTTTGAACGCGCCGGAAGCGCCCGACTCTCCGGGTGAATCGTGGCGGCCAACTCTTCGATCACTCGATTCGCAACAAGCCGCCCCGCCGAAGTCAGCGCAATGCGTTGGCAGTCTGCCATCAACAGGCCTTGTTCGATAAGCCGCGACAGCGTGTCTCCAAAGAGCACAAGCGGATCGACCCCGGTTCGATTGCGAAAATCCGCGATCGATAGTCCTTCGTTGAGCCGAAGCTGCATCAGGATCATCTCCAGCATCAACGTCTCGCCTTCGATCAACTCCGATTCGACCTCGGCATGTCCGAACTCGTCGATCATCCGAACGTACCCGGTCACGTCCGCCACGTTCCTGTATCGCCGGGTAACGGTCATGCCCGACCGAATCGCGCTCGACCGAATGGGCGGCTCGACGACCGCGGGCAGACAACCCGCCGCCGACGGACCCACGCCGATGTACGGCTGATTTCGCCAATACAACAGGTTGTGCCGGCTCTCACAACCCGGCCTCGCATAGTTGCTGATTTCGTATTGAACATACCCGGCCGCCGCGAGCGTCTGCACGGTGGCCTCAAACATCTCCGCCTCGAGGTTCTCGTCACAGGGCAGCAACCGGCCCGCGACGCGCAGTGCCGTCAATCGCGTGGCAGGCTCAAAAGTCAGCCCGTAACAGGAGACATGATCCGGGCCAAGCTCGATGGCGCGGCTCAGCGACGACAACCAGCCGGCCAACGTCTGACCCGGAATGCCGAAAATAAGGTCCAGATTGATCTGTCCCATGTTCGCTCGGCGAAGGATGTTGACGGACGCTGGAATGTCGTCCGGTGAATGCAGTCGTTCGAGCACCGCCAAGTCCGCCGATTCAAAGGACTGAGCGCCCATCGAAACACGTGACACGCCCGATTCAACCAGCAGTCGGGCCTTGGCGTCATCCACGGTCGCGGGGTTGGCTTCGACCGTGAACTCCTCCAGCTCCAAAATATCGACGAGCGCGGCAATATGTCCCAGCAACCGGCTCAACAGTTCAAAGGGTAACAAAGTCGGAGTACCGCCGCCGAGGAACACCGTTCGAACGCGAATGTAAGAATCGGTCAGTCTTGCGGACAGTTCGCGGCAGACCCGATCGACGAGCGGGTTTGGGTCTCGTCCTTTCAGCGCGACGGAAAAAAAATCGCAATACCCGCACTTGGTTTCACAAAAAGGGATGTGGACATAAAGCCCTCCGGCAGAGTCAGCTTCTGGAACTGGAGGGTTCGAGATCGCCATCGCCATCTTATCTTATCGAAATTCATGGGCCCGGTCACGGAATCCGTGTTCCCCTGCGAACCGCAGTCGATCTGCCCAAGGGCGCTATCCCGGCGGTTCTCGGCATCGTCCGAGTGATTATTCCACAATTTGAAGAACCGCACCGCGTAGGGTATAGTTAATCGGGCGCATTTCCCCATACGGTCTGCGGCGCGAGTTTCAGACCCTGGGGAGAACCGGTTTCCATCGGCAGAGTGCCGAGGCGACATCGTATGATCAAGGCCAAGCTCATCATGTTTCGCGAAGACGGCAGTCGGCGGGAGTTTCCGCTGGCGCCCGGCGCGACGACCGTCGGCCGGAAGGACGATTGCACCATTCGCATTCCCTTGGCGATGGTCTCTCGCCGGCACTGCGAAATCTTCACCGAGGCGGACTCGATCACCATCAAGGATTTGGGCGCCGCAAACGGAACCTATCTCAACAACCGCCGCATCAGCGAGGAAGAGCTGGAAGCCGGTGACCAGATTGTGATCGGCCCGGTCGTGTTCACGGTCCAGATCAACGGCGAACCGGGCGACGATGAAATTGTCCAGATTCGGACAAAAGTCGGGTCGGCCTCGGCCTCCGGATCGGGCGCCGCGCGCGTGGGCACCTCCAAGCACGTGTATGTGTCCGATGAGGAAGTCGATCCGATTTCGGCGCTGGAAGCGCTGGCATCGAGCGCCGATCAAACGGCCATTCACCCCGAAGACGAGGAACCGTAAACAAGTTTCCGTCGTCCGGTGGTTTCAACAACGGTCGCGACTCGGGCCGCACCGATGAATCGGCTTCGCCAGTCGATCAAAAAACTCGCCGGTATCCATGAACTCGACCAGCGACAATTGGACCGAGGGACACGGGCAGACCCCGGCCGCCGACCGGACTCCCAGACAAACGCTTCCCTCTGCCTTCAACCGCAACTCACTTGTCTCGCGTGGGGACCGACCGACCAAGGTGTTTCGCTCCGTTGTTCTGCTGCTCGTATGCGCCGGCGTGCTGCTTGTCTTCATCGCGTTGCTGGGCGACTGGCGCCGAGAGCACAATATTCGCACCCGACTGGATGAACATGCGGCCATTTATGCCGCTCGCTTGGGCGAGGGCAGTACGCTTCCCCTCAATTTAGAGTTGGATGTTCCGCGCGATCCGAAATCGCGGTTGATCGAAGCCTGGATTTCCCCCGCCGACGCCGCCCTACTTCGAGGCCGCCCGGACCCTGTGCTGGCGGCGTGGACCGTCCCCATCGTCCGAGTGCTGGGAACCGACGGCCGCGGTGTCATCATGTTCGAGGGCGGACGATTCGAATCGAAGTGGCTCACCTTGGAAGCGTTCGAAAAAACGCTTGCAGAGCAATCCCGAGCGGTGAGCACCTTGCGGGGCGCCGACCCAGAATAAGCCCCTTGGTTGCGTAGGCTGCCACCCTGCTTGGCCGATGATCGAACTCTCTGGTCGATGGCTTGGGGGCAATAGCGACAGCGGCGACCAGCCGCTTCGTACCTCCGATCTCTTTGCCGTGAAAAACTCGGTTGGCTTTCGGCGAAACGAGCATTGGTCCGATAAGTAAGTAATACAGGGAACCTTGACGGTGTTACAGCGTCAAAACAAGAGAATCGCGATGGACCCCGGCGAAATGATGGAGGCATCAGACGCCGACTTGGTGCGCCGGGTCAAACGAGGCGAAACCGAGGCCTTTGGCGATCTCGTTCGACGGTACCAGGACCGGGTGTTCAATACTTGCTGGCGGATCTGCGGTCATCTTGAAGATGCCCGGGATTTGACGCAGGATGCGTTTCTCAAGGCATTGGAGAGCCTCGGCGGGTTTCGAGAAGAGAGCGGGTTCTATACCTGGGTTTTCCGAGTGGCCGTCAACTTGTCGCTCAGTCATCGGCGGACCGCCGGTCGCCGGCGGACCCTATCGCTTGGCGATGCCGGCGCAGCCGGTGGAACTCAGGCGGAGGAACTCGCCCGGCAAGCTCGGCAGCCGCACGACGGCGATGCGGCGCGCGGCGGTACGACGGTGGAATCGCAAGGCCGCGTCGTTCAGGCGTTGCAGGCATTGGACGACGAGCATCGGGCGGTGATCGTGCTTCGGGATATCGAGGGTTTTGATTACGAGAATATCGGCGCGATCCTCGAGATTCCACCGGGAACGGTCAAATCGCGCCTGCACCGGGCGCGCATGGCGTTGCGCGATTCGTTGCTTCGCATGGGTGTGACATGAAACCCGAGCAGCTATCCGAACTCCTGTCCAGTTATCTCGACGGCGAAGTGACCGAGCGGGAACGGGCCGTTGTAGAGCGCGCATTGCGTGACGATCCTTCGGCGCGGCGGCTTCTGGAGGAACTGCGCGCCGTCGCCCACGCCGTCGCCGGTCTGCCGCGGCATGCCGCCCCGGCGACGCTGGAGTCCGACCTCGCAGCCCAGCTGGAGCGCTCCGCGCTGATCGGCGGCGACGACGAACCGTTTTCCCATCGAACCGCCCGCGGATCCAATCGCGCTTCGCGATTCGCGGTCGCGGCGATGTTCGGCGTCGTTGTGCTGGCGGGATGGTGGTTTCTCGTCCACGACGGCGGCAAAAGCTCCGGGGGACCGGGGCAGTCGATCGTCATGACGGATTCAAACACGACGCGGTCTCCCGCCGAAGCAATCACGCCCGCGACCGGCGATGCGATATTCCGACGATCAAGGGCTCGTGAGTCAGACGATCGCGCGCAGCCGCTTCCGGTCGAGTCGCGAATCGCGGCGGGCGTTGCGCCCAAAGAACTGCTCACGCAGTCGTTTGGCGTCGAAACGGTTCGCCTTCAGGTTGCCGCGACGAACACGGTCGAGCGCGACGCGATGGCGTCGCGTTTGGCCGATCGGTTAACCAGGCGAAACACGGAAAACCTCGCCCGGCGCGACGACCGATCCGCAGGCCAAAAGGAACGAATCCAGTCCTTTTACCTCGTGGGCAAGCCGGGGGTTAACTTCGCGGACGCGCGTCAGCAACAGGTCCTGGTTCGCGTGCCGCGGTCGGAAGCGGCCGCGGTGGTTGATGAACTGGCTGCGGTCGCGGGCGCCGAGGATCGCATTGAGTTGCGCGCCGGTCCTATCGCGGTGAAGGGCGCGGAAACCGCGCGCGTACTCCTCCGGGGTGAGGAGCGGAAGGACGCAGCGGCGGCGTCGGACGACCAGGTCGATCAAGTAGATGCGATCGCCGCTTCCAAACCAAACTCGGACAAGGAGCCCGCCGGGTTCAATCTGCTGACCGGGTTGATGAAAGTCGTCGGGTTGGCCGAGAAGTCCAAAGGTCCGATGGAATCAAAGGCCGAACCCGAAGAAGCCGATGCCGACCGAACTGCGGTCGCCGCCGGACGCGACGCGACGGCGGATGAGAGCGCGACCGAAGACCTTCGATCAATACCCGCGCCGGACTCGGCCTCCGCCAAGTCCGGTACGCGATCGCGATCGTTGGTGGACAGCCGGCGGGCCGAAGCTGAAAAGTCGTCGCCCGCCGCCCGTTCGGCCCGTGCGAAACGGCTCGACGACACGCCGCCCGCCACAATAGTCACGGCGATGATGAAGGAAGAGGTCGGGGCAGGGAACAACGTTGCCGAGACCGACGAATACGTGACGATTGTGATTGAATTCGTGATTCCCGCGCGAGCACCCGCGCTATCCCCCAAGAACCAGCCCACCCCGCCTCGACCGACGAACTCTCCGCGGTAAGATACCCTCCGCGAAGGGACCGATGAAACATGCCGACAGCCGGCGAGGCAAAACACGCACGAGAACCAAGCATCGACCGGGAGAATGAAATCATCGGGCAACCGATCGAAAGTCTTCCGGACGATCTCTCCCGGCCGCGAGGCTTGCGCCCACTTCCCAACGACACTCCCGGCTCGCATCGTCGTTGGTGGTTGGCCATCGTCGCGGCCGGCGGTTTTTCGCTTCCGTTCGCGTGGCTTCTCGCCTATGCCGCGATGCTGCCGTTTTACCTCGGCGTGTTTTTCTTCATGCTGTTCGGATTGCTGATCGGGGCAACGGTATACCGTATCGCGTCTCCGGGTCGACCGTATCGATCCCCGTCGCTGGTCATCGGAACCACTTTGCTGGTCGCCTTCGTGTTCGGATTCTCCCTCGTCAAGGAAAGCCGGGATTTTCCCGCATCCGCCGCCGAACGAGTGTCCCTTCGGAAACGAGACATTGGTGACCGATCCGTTGCGGAGCATCGCCGGGCCATCGCCGACGACCTCCGACGCTTTCTTTCAGAAAAGTATCCTCCCGGCGGGGTGTCGGCCTATGTTCGGTGGGCGCTGACTGATGGACGGATCAAACCCGGCGATCTGACGGTCATTGATCGCGGAATCGAGATTCCCGCGTCGCAAACTCGAATCGGGTGGGCGATTCGAGTCGTGCTGTCGATCGCGTTTCTCGGTTTCGGCATCGGCTCGCAAACCCTTTCGCTCCATCGGTCCGAGGAACCGGGACAACGCCGCATCGCACCCTCCGACGAGGTCGAACCGAATCGCCGCGAACGCTGAGTCACTCCATGCCCACGCAACCCCGCCTGCCCCGCTGGTCCGCTGGAATCATCGAACGGTCGGACAACCTCGTTCTCATCGTACTGCCCAAGGACGGTCCGCTGGTCAGCCGATTCTGGCAATTCCCTCGTGGGCCCGTCCGCCAAAACGAATCCCCTGAGGCGGCCATGAGGCGCATCGCCATCGATGAGCTCGGGTTGACCGTCGAAGTCGTCGTCGGCCAGCCACCGGTGGTGGAAAAGGTCGACGGCGAGGCCATCGAGCTTCGTTACTTTTTCTGTGGCACATCCGGCGGGCGGGAGACGAAAGGACCCTACGCCGAGACCCGCTGGGTCTCCAGGGGACATCTCCGGGAGTACGAATTCGACGCCGTCTCCAAACCGGTCGTGGATTGGATTCTCGAATCCCGCAAGTAGACGTCAGCGAAGAAGGCGAATCGCGGATCACGCGACTCGCCTTCCTTTAGCGGTGGGGACAATTCTTTTGGTCGGGGCATGTGCCCAGACCGGCGTCAGTGAATCAGGAACTCACCCGGCATGGCCAGAGCGACACCCTCGGCCTGCAACACGCCGAGAATCTGCAGTTGTCGCACGATGGCCCGCACTCGAAGCGGATCAAACCGTGCGATCATCGGCAACATCTCCTGGACGTGCGGCGCTTCGAGGAACATCGATGTCGCCGTGGCGCGAGTCGAGGCGTGACTCTCATCGTCTTTCTGCATGAACATGTCGAAGATCGTCGGCGGTTCGGGAATCACGCGGATTTCATATTCTCCGAGATTCGCACGTTCGGCGGCAAACTTGATGGCGTCCTCAAGACCGCCCATCTTGTCAACGAGTCCGAGCTCGAGCGCCTGAGCGCCGGTGAAGACGCGACCGCCGGCAATCTTGTCGATCGGCTTGGTCAGCTTGCCCTCGCGCGCCTTGGTCACGTGTCCCTTGAAGATTTCGTAAACGTCACCCATGTAATCGCGAATCTTCGCCCGTTCGGCATCGCTGAACTTCTCCGCCGAACTCATCATGCCGGCCATTTTTCCGCGGCGGTTCGCGTGCCAGTTCACGCCCAGCTTGTCCCACATGCCGGTCGTGACGATCTTTCCGCCGAGCACGCCGATTGACGCGGTGATGGTGTTGGGGTCGGCGAAGATCGTCTCGGCCGCACAGGTGACGTAGTACCCGCCGCTGCCCGCCACATTACCCATCGACACGATGAGCGGCTTCTTCGCCGCCACGCGTCGCGAGGCGTTGAGCATGATTTCGGACGCCAGCGCCGATCCGCCCGGCGAATCAACGCGCATCACCACGGCCTTGACCGTGTCGTCTTCGGCGGCCTTGTCGAGCGCGCGGCGGATCGTCGTGCTGAACGCCCCGCTCGCGCCGCCAAACGGGCTGGGTTCCGCTTCGCCGGTCACAATGGAACCCTCAACATACACCACCGCCACGCTCGGCTCGCTATACACCTTGGGCGAAGGATTCAGCAATTTCATCAGGAACGTGAACATCGCGAACGGATCCTCGGGCATGGCCATGTCGTCCGCCTTGCCAAAGTCGGAAGCGAATTCGACGTCGTCTCCATATCGCTTCTTGATGTCGGCGATGAAGTCCTGACGGTGTTGCACCGAGTCAATCAGACCGGCCTTGAGCGCATCCTCGGCCGAATGGGGACCGCCGTCGACCAGTTCGGACATTTTTTCCGCGGTAACACCGCGACTCTCCGCCATTCGTTTCAGCATGGACGAATAAATGCCGTCCAGAAGCCACTTGTTCATTTCTTTCGCGGGATCGGAGGGACCGGTGCGCATAAAGATTTCGGCAGCGCTCTTGTAATCGCCGAAGGACTCGAAGTCGGGCGCGCAGCCCATCTTTTCCAGCGTTCCCCGCAAGTAGGGCGTTTCGCCGTACAACCCGGTCAACCACAGATCGCCCGTGGGAACGAGGCTGATGTGCGAAGCGCCCGTGGCCAGCAGATAGGTCGCCGTATAGAGTTGTTCCGCGTGGACGAGCACCGGTTTGTCCACGGCGGCGAATTGTCGAAACGCCGTGTGCAACTCCTCGATCTGCGCAAGCCCCGGCCTGGCCTGCTCCAGATCCACAACGACCGCCACGACGCTGTTGTCGAGCCGTGCTTTCTTGAATCCCTCCAACAGCCCCTTCATGGATGGCGGTGGATTCTTTTCAAACAGAGGCGGCATGTTGACGGGCGTCTCGGCGATCGGCCCCTTGATCTTGAAGTAAGCGATTTTCTTCGTCGGCGCGTCATCACCCAGCGCCGAGCGGCCCAGGTTCTTGAGCTTCTCAAACTGCCCGAAAGCAACGCCCACAAGCAGAAGCGGGAAAAGAGCCACAGCCAACTTGTTGAATCGATGGTTCATCGCGGACGCTCCTGTAACGCACCTCGAAATCGAACTGACAGTCAACCAAGCCTAGCACGAGTATCGGCCTGTCGGTAGCCCTAACGACCACAATGTACAAGAGCTTACATCGACTTACCCCTCATGCGGCAAGAATCCACGACAGGAGGCATTCCCGTTCGCGGACGAAAGAACATCAGTCCGAAACCAAGGAGAAAAAGAACGATTCCACCCCCTAGAAACCACAATTGCGGCCTAAGGTACTCGGCGCATCCGTGTCGAAGCATGAACAGTCCGGCGACCAGGAGACTTAGGCAGACCACGCTCCGAGTCACTCCTGCTCGACCCAGCAGCAAGAGCCATGCGACGGCGACAAGAGTGAGTTCACGGAAGGCTGGAAACACAGCGATGCCGTAGCCCGCCGCGCTGGGGATTTCGAGAAGTCCTCGCCACTGGAACTTGACTCCCTTGTCTGTCATTTCGACGGTCTTCGTCTTTCCCGGTCCCATCGTTTCGCCGAAGTCCGTCGCCACCCACACGTGGGAGAAATCCGTCACGAGGCGGGCGTCGTAATCGAGCGCGCGCAGAAGCGAAGCTGCGATCACCGCCCTACCGTCGCAATCCTCTCGACCCATTTGGACGACTTCCGCCACACTGGGAAAATAATCTGCCTGACCCCAGGTATTCCAATCCCAGTCGTAAGGAACTTTTTCGAGAACGAATGCCTGGACCCATTTGAGTACATCGCGCGGTTTGGCATCAGGAGGCACTTTGTCACGAAACTCCTCGACCCAGGGCTGCAGCACCGGTGCGTCAGGCTCGATCATCGCGTTGGGGTTGCTCCAATGTCGGAGATGGCGGACAAGCAGATGCGGGTACGGAAAACAAACGATGGTGTACGCGAACAGGTAGATGATCCACTTGCACGGAATGCGGTAATACCAGCGAAGGCGATTGAGCGCAAAGATTCGCGAGGTTTTGCTCAGATCGTTCGTTCCCATCGTTCAACTCCTCGTCGATTCTAGGCGGAAGTCGCGCGCTCGGCACGAAGACCATGGGTTTTGGATGACTTCGCGTCCTGGGCTATAGTCGATGCGAACCGTGGAGATGAAACACCACCGTGACCCTGCTCGTGGCATCCCTGTTTGGCGAATCGGTGGAAGACGCAACCACCGGGGCGCAAGCCGCCTGGAATCTCGCCGCGGACGCCGTCGAATTGCGCATCGACGACTTCCAAGGCGATCCGTCGGCATTGGCCGTATTCCTGCGAAAAAACCCCGATCGAACGTGGATCGTGACTTGTCGCGGAGCGACTGAAGGCGGCCGATCAAAACTGTCGTCGATGGAACGAGCGACACTTGTTTCGCGCATCGTTGAAGGTACCGACGCCATCGTCGATGTTGAGCTGGCAGACTGGCAACACAATCCGGACGTGCGAAAGACGATTGAGGCCGCGATCGGATCGAAAACACCCAAGCCTCGGCTGATCCTATCTTCCCACCGTGAGCAGCCCGACGCGATGGACCTCGCGCCACAAATCAACAAAACACTGGACGAAAATCAACACGCCGTGGTCAAAGCGGCCTACACCGCGAAGCACATCAGCGACGCTTTCGCCGCGCTGGACGCTATGCACGATCACAACCGGCGATGCATGGCCATCGCCATGGGCGAAGAAGGCGCCTGGACGCGCGTGCTCGCCAAAAAACTCGGCGCGTTTGCAAGCTTCGCCTCACTGACCTCCGACGCCCCGACCGCCTCCGGACAATGGACGATCCGCGAGCTTCGAGACCATTTCGGCTGGGAGCGGATCAACGCCGGAACGAGGGTCTTCGGCGTGATCGGCGATCCCGTGAGCCACTCGTTCGGACCTCTGCTGTTCAATCATTGGTTCGCGAAGCACGACGTCAACGCCGTGTACCTGCCCTTTCCTGTTCGAAACGGAAAGACCGGGCTCGCCGCGTTTCTGCGTGAATGCGAAGAACGTCCGTGGCTCGACATCGGAGGATTCAGTGTAACGATTCCGCACAAATCATCGGCACTGGCTTGGCTGGCCGACGCCGCGGACCCGATGTCGCAGGGCATCGGCGCGGTCAACACGATCTGCCTCGGTCCTGATGGTCCGATGGGATACAACACCGATTGCTACGCGGCCGTCGGTTCATTGTGCGATGCCCTTGGCTGCGACAACTCAAACCTCGCGGACATTTCGGTGGACGTCCTCGGCGCGGGCGGAGCGGCACGCGCCGTGTTGTATGGGCTGCACGAGTTCGGCTGTCGAGTCACCGTGTTCGCGCGTTCGCCCGACTCGGTTCGACTGCTGACCGAACAATTCAGTTGCACGATCAGGCCGTGGAATGAACGGATTCACCGGACCGGTGAGGTCGTGATCAACTGCACTCCGCTTGGAATGCACCCCGGCATCGACGCCACGCCTCTGCCGCCGCAAGCCCTCGCCAGGTGTCGGCTGGCGTTCGATCTGATTTATCGACCGAATCCGACACGATTCCTCAATGACGCTTCGGCGGCGGGGTGCCGAACTCTGAGCGGACTCGACATGTACCTGCGTCAGGCGGCCATGCAGTTTGAGCTGTGGACCGGCAAGCGGCCGTGCCTGACGACGGCGCGGTTGCTTCTTCGACAAGGAGTGGACGCGGAAGACCGGGCGTCGTCCGTGAAATCCGGCGGAAAGCCCAGCATCGCCTTGATCGGCTATCGTGGTTGCGGAAAGACCACGGTGGGTCGCGCGCTCGCCGAATTGCTCGGCGGCAGGCACGTTGACACCGACGATCTCATCGTTCAGACGGCCGGACGCACCATCGCTCAAATCTTCGCCGAGGAGGGCGAAGCGGGATTTCGTCGCCGCGAAACGCAGGCAATTCGCATCTTGGCAGCCAATCCTCCAGCGGTTCTCAGCGTGGGCGGCGGAGCTGTCATGGAAGAAAATAACGTCGAAGCGATTCGCTCAATCGCCAACATTGTATGGCTGACCGCGCCTGTCGCCGTGCTTCGGCATCGCCTTGAAAAAGACGCGTCGGGTGCGGCTTCGCGACCCGGCCTCACGCCGCTGGGGACATTGGCCGAAATCGAAACCGTGCTTGCAGCCCGCGAACCCTACTACCGCCGAGCCGCCGATTTCACGCTCAACGCATCAAACGACGATCCAAAGGAACTCGCCCGACAAATCCTCCGGCTCGTGACGTCGTTCGATCCGTAAACCCCTCGTGCCTTTTTGCCTCGCTGCCTTGTTGTCTCTTGCCTCAGAGCACGTCGCTTTGTGCCATGGCCTTGAGCCGCGCCCAACGATGATCCACTTCCTGTTGCACCTCGGCCACCACCGGCGCGAACGCCGGCGTGAGCAAATGTCGATAAGCGCCGCCCATCGTGGCGAACGCATCGGTCACGGGAATCTTCTTGCCCGACTTTTCCGGATCCACCGTCAACCTCGTGACGCCATGCTCAATCTCAAACAAAGGATGCATGCAGGCGTTGACCATCGCTTCGACCGATGACGGCCCCACGTGCTCATCCATGCCCCAATTGAGCGGGCACACCGAAATCGCCTTCACGAACGCAAATCCACCCGCCCGCGTCACCGCCTGGGCCTTTCGCGCCTTGCGAATCATGTCCGCGGCATGGGATTCGCTGGCCGACGCAAGGTACGATGTGAATGTCCCTCGCAGAATCTCGAGAATGTCCTTGTGGTGCGTGGTCTTGCCGGACTGCTGCGGGCCGACATGCGCGTTCGAATTCTTCTGACCCTTGAATCCCGTATAACAGAGCTGGGCTCCCGTGTTCATATACCCCTTGTTGTCATACTCAAGAAGAATGAATGGATCGTTCCGCAGCGCCGCCCCGATCACCTGATCCATTCCTATGTCGTCGCCGCCGTCGCCGCTCACCGCGATTACCGTGATGTCCTCGGGCAGGTCGCCGCGTTGCTTGAATCGCTTGATCATCTCCACCACGCCCGTGGCCGTCGACGTGGCGTTGTGAAACAGATTGTGAAAATACGGCACCTTGAAACTCGTCAGCGGATAACCGGTCGTCACGACCATCCCGCAACCGGTATTGAAGATGAAGCACACATGCCCGTCGATGCCGCGCAGGAACAGGTTGAGCGTCGTGAAAATTCCGCAACCCGGGCAGGCGCTGTGCTTGTCGAACCGCGCCGGCATTTCGGACAGAACGCGGAGGTTCACCTTTCCGTCGCTGGTCGCATTCAGCGTGCAGGCTTCGGCCGCAACCGGTTCGATCGTCGGCGTCGGAGCATAGTCCGCATCCCCCGGCCAGGCCCCGTGATACCACTTCACGCGCCGCTCGTCGGGATCGTCCATTTCCGGCCAACGTGCCGCGAGTTCATACATCCGCAACGCGTCGTCGCGCACGAAGTTCAGACCGCCGATCCCGTAGGTTCGCTGGACGATCGTCGCACCATTTCCATCGCGCTGGAGGGCAGCGCCGATTTCGTTGGCCAGATAGTTGTTCGCGCCATATTGGCTTGCACGCTCGGCCACGACAATCCGCGACGCCGCGGCCAGCGCCCTGACGATTTCCTTTTCAGGCCAGGGCCGCAACACCGTCGGAATCACCAGGTTGACCGGTTCGTCACGGCGGGAAAGATCGTCCACGGCATCGCGGGCCGCTTCGCCGGCCGAATTGAGCGCCACCAGGCATCGTTCCGCGTCCCGATCCCCGTATTGCTCAACAAACCCATATCGGCGTCCGCTAAGTTTCTCGAAATCGTCGAAGACGGACGGAATCAGCTCATAGGCCCGCGCGAACTTCAGGTCCATCTGGACTTTCGAGTTGATCAGGTCGTCGTTCATGTACGGTCCGAAGGTGCGCGGCCGATGCATGTCGATGAAACTGAAGCGGCCGTTTTCGCCGCGCAGCGTCCCTTTGAACGGCGGCGGACCGACGAATTCGCGCACGCTCTCCCGGTCCTTGAAGACCTGAATGCGACGGTTGGCGTGCGACGTATGGAACCCGTCATAGGCGACGATCGCGGGAAGGTTGACCTTCTCCGCCACCTTGATGGCGATGATGTTGAGATCGTAACACGCCTGCACGTTCGGCGCGAGAAAAATCAGCCAGCCCCAGCCGAGCGTGGCATACAAGTCGGAGTGACCGTTCTTGATGTTGAGCGGGGCCGACACGTCACGCGTCGAAAGATTGAGCACCATCGGCAATCCCAGTCCGGAGATGGCCGGCATCTGCTCGGCTTTCAGCAGCAGCCCGTTCGCGCTGGTCACGTCCACCACCCGACCGCCGGCAATCGCCGCCCCCGTACAGATGCCCAGCGCGGCAAGTTCCGATGTTCCGATGATGAAGGAAATATCCGTTTCGCCCTCGGCATAGGCCTTGGAAACCGCCTCTCCGACGTCCGAAGACGGCGTGATCGGATAGTACCCTTCGGCGTCATAACCGATGTCGATGATCGCCTGGGCGACGGCTTCGTTGCCGTTGCCCAACCACGGGACCTGTGCGGCCTGACGCGACACGGTGCGGCTTAGCGGCTCAACAGTTTGACTCATCCCGGTCGTTTCTCCAGATAGTCCAGCGCCTTGATCACTTCCGGCAAATAGGTGTAGGTTGGTCCGCCCTGCATGACGACGGCCACGCCTGCCGCCTCCAAGATCTGTTCGCGCGTCGCGCCCGCCTTGAGACACTTCTCGGTGTGCATATTGATGCAGCCGACACAGCGCACGGCCAATCCGATTCCGAGGGCGATCAACTCCTTTTCGCGAACGCTCAGCGCGCCTTGCTTCATGATCGCCTGGAACATGCCGCCGAATGCCCGGACCACGTCCGGCATCTGCCCCTTCACTTTTTCCATGTTGGCGGGCCACTCTTCAAAGAATGTTTCCGTTGTCGAAGCCATGTTGATTCCCTCGCACTTCAAGTTCCTGTTCAGTCCAAAAGCTCGCTGCCCGCGAAAGTCAGCGCCCGGCCTTTCTTTGTGTCCGGACACACTTCGACGCAGCGCATGCAACCCTTGCAAAACGTTTCGTCGATGCCCGTCATTCGACCTTCTTTCCACAGCAGTCCGCCGGGGTCCGAGCAAACCGTCAGGCAGATTCCGCACGACGTGCAGGCCTCCGGGGCGAACTTCGGGATGCGCCCGCGCCCCGCCACGCGGTTGTCGCGCCCTCGCGTGTTGTGCGTCAGCGCGTCGATCGTTCCGCCGTTGAGCATGTTCTTCCAGCCGATCGGACCGCGCGACATGGCCGGTGGCGCGAGTTGATGCTCGCCGACCGCGAACCGCTCCTGCGTGCAGCTCGTCAGCGCGCGATCGTACGCGGCGATGTTGGCCTCCACCGCCCGCGGCCATTGCTTCTTGATCAACGCCCTGATCCGCTCATCGGGAAAGTCCAGCGCGCTGCACAGCAGCGCCAGCAATGGCATGTTCAGACGACTCTTGCACTCAAAGGCGATCTTCGTCGCATCCACGCAAATGATCCGTCCGCTGTGCAACTGCATGGCCTTGCGGATGTCCGCCGGCGTGCGCACCGTGTTCACGATGCAGACGGCGTCGGCCTGCAATCCGCGGTGAAGGTCAAGCGGCTCGATCAGGTCTGCGTGAAAGACCACCAGAAAATGCGGCGTCTGTGTGGGCCCGGATTGACGAACCGGCGTGCCCGGTTCGCAGAACCGAACCGACACGTCGGTCGGCGTACCCTTCTTCTCCGATCCGTATCGAGCGTCGTACCCGCCGTCGAGACCGAACTCTCCGCACCCGATTTTGAACAAGAGCTTTCCGCCCATGTTGGCCCCGTCGCCGCCAAGCGCGGAGATGAGAATGTTGCAGAAACCAAGATCGTCCTTTCGCGGAAGCGCGTAATCAGCCATGTCAGATTCTCCGGCAATCCCTCATCGCAACCAGCGTGCCACGCCCATTGCAGCGTACACAATTCGCTTCGGGCCGTTGATCCACTCCAACAATCGGCAACTTGCCCTGAGCAAAGCGATGGATTGGACCGCGCATCACTTGTAACGCGACCCGAAGCAATGCGGAATGTTCCGATCCGAGTGAGGAATTTCGCGCAACTAAGACGCCGCAACCGGGGATTCCGCGCACCGGCGGCGTCACATCCCTGTTCTCCAGCCGCGCGATTGGTATCCATCTTGCCGACCGATCTGGAGAAAGGACGGGATCGCAGGCATGTCACGCCAGGTTGAAATCCAGGCATCCGATCGCGCGAGATTGGTCGAACGGCAGATGCGCAACTGGGAACTGACCCGCTCGCAGCGCACCGCCGGCGCGACCGCGCCGAACCGGCAAGTCAACGATTTCATCTGCATTTCACGCGAAGTCGGCGCCGGCGGAGGTGAGATCGCCGCGACCGTGGGACGAAAATTGGGCTGGCCGGTTTTCGACCGGGAGTTGCTTCAACTGATGGCCGGGGATGACGTCGCTCAAAAGACGATCTATGGGACGCTCGATGAGCGCGATGCGGGCTGGCTCGGATCCATGCTGCAAATCCTCATGGATAGTCGATTCGTCCGTGACGACTATTTTCGAAAACTGAGCGAGACCGTGCTGGCCCTCGTCCGAAAGGGAAGCGCGGTGTTCGTGGGGCGCGCGGTGGACTTGATCCTGCCCGCCGGCATCGGACTTCGCGTGCGAATCATCGCTCCCCAACAGGTCAGGTTGAAACGAGTCGCACAACGCGAGCACATCGATGAAGCGCGGGCTGCACGCCTGATCAACCAGATCGAAGAAGAACGAACCGCCTACATTCGACGACACTTCGGCGCCGGCGGCGTCGATCAGATGCGCTACGACCTGGTCATCAATCTCGCGCGCATGACACACGATCAAGCCGCGAACGTTATCATCAGGACGCACCTGTTGATCGAAACGCACCGCGCGGAATAGTGCATCTAACAGTCAAGTGTAGCGAGCCGCGAACTTCAGTTCGCGCGGACTCCCGGAGAGTTGGACGAGTCATCCGCTACGTTTGCAATGAAAGCGCTCTAGAAACTCGAACGCGCCGAAACCACAACCCTTTCTCGGACCTTTGTTCTTCAAAAGGAAGATGTCGGGCGTTTCAATCGAAAGCCGATGGAAAGGCCGCGCGACGCTTCTTGGGTCCGTGAGTTTCGCGCGGAGGCGACCTTACGCTCCCGCGTACTCGGAATACTCCGGAAACCACATCGCCTCCGAAACAACGGACTCAATCTCCCGATCGGGAATCAGCCGCCCGATCTTGTCCTCGCGCGCCTGCCGAATGACCGCGCACGCGATCCGCTGGCTCACTTCGCGAAGCATCGACTGATCGGGATAAATCGCTCCCTCGGCCAGTCGCTCCGGCGTCACGAAATCCGCCAGCGTTCGGGCGGCCGTCAAAAACATCGCGTCGCTGACCTCATGCACCTCGGCCAGAATGCAGCCCAGCCCTACCCCCGGGAAAATAAACACGTTGTTGCCCTGTCCCACGGTGATCGTTCGCCCGCCATGGACCACCGGTGCGAACGGACTCCCCGTGCCCACCAGTGCTCGCCCGTCCGTCCAGCGAATCGCTTCCTCGGCGGTGCATTCCGCCTTCGACGTCGGATTGCTGAACGGAAGAATGATCGGTCGCTCGGCGTGACTCGCCATCTCTCGGATCACAGCCTCGGAAAACAATCCCGGCTGGGCGCTCGTCCCCACGAGCACCGTCGGGCGAACTCGACGAATCACGCTGAGCAGATCAAACGGACCTCCGCCGTCGAGACCGTAATAGGCACGATCTTCCGACGTCATCGCCACGTCACGCTTGTGGGCGTCCTGAATGACCCGGCCTTCGAAAAGCAGCCCTTGCGTATCAAGAAATACCTGCGATCGGCGAATGACATCCTTCGCGGCGCCTTCTTCCTTCGCCTGGCTGGCGACCAGCCTCCCGATGCCCACCCCGGCCGCCCCGGCGCCCGCGTACACAATTCGCTGATCGCACAGTTTTCCCTTGGTCACGCGCAATGCCGCCATGACGCCCGCAAGCGCCACCGCCGATGTCCCCTGAATGTCGTCGTTAAAGCTCGCGATGCGCTTTCGATAACGATCGAGCACCATGAAGGCGATGTCCTTGTGAAAGTCCTCCCATTGCACCAATGCCTTGGGAAACACATCCCGAACGGCCTCGACGAAACGCTCAATAAACTCCTCGTAAACAGCCCCGCGCAGGCGCCGGTGCGGGTATCCAACATAAAGTGGATCGTTCAACAGGTCGGCGTTGTTGGTGCCGACGTCGAGACTGATCGGCAGACAATGACTCGGATGAATCCCTGCTGCAGCACAATACAGCGCCACTTTCCCAACTGGTATACCCATCCCGCCGGCGCCCTGATCGCCCAAACCGAGAATCCGCTCATTGTCCGTCACGACAATCAAAAGAACATTTCGGTACGGCCAGTTACGCAGGACGTCAGCCATGCGGTTGACGTCGTCGGGCGTTATCCAGAGGCCTCGCGGCTGCCGAACAAGGTGGCTGTAACGCTGGCAGGCATGTCCCACCGTGGGCGTGTAAACAATGGGCATCAGCTCACGAAAGTTTTCCACAAGAACTCGGTAGAAAAGCGTTTCGTTACGATCGTGGAGAGCGGCCAGTCCGATGTACTTCTCGATGTCCGTGTTCTTGACGCGAATTCGCTCCAGTTCCAGCTTGACTTGTTCTTCGATCGACAGCGTGCGGTGCGGAAGAAGCCCGCGCAAACCAAGGCAGTCGCGCTCCGACGGCGTATAGGCAAAGCCCTTGTTGAACATACCGTGCCGCAGTAGATCGATGCCCCTCCGAGACGCAACCCGCCGATCGGGAAATGAAGCGCTAGCCGACAACTTCCGGAACATCGTTTTGTCCTTTCCAAAAAAGTCCGGGAAGGTACGTTCAGCTTTTGTCGCCAAACGCCCCCTGTTGGGACAAAGTGAGCAAACCGCGTGCCGCAAAGGCGTCGGATTGCACGTTCGCACCCGAAATCCGCCCGAAAGTCGCCACCCGGACCGCATCGGCGCCAAATGCCCTTTTCTCAGCCGAGAGGTTACGGATCGCTTACACCCAGCGCCGAGGCCGCCGCCGTTGTGGCGGTATGGGTAATGGAAAGCATAACGCAACGGATTCCCAGGGCTTCGGCCAGCCGGGCCACCTCGCCGGACAGGGAAACGACAGGTCGGCCTAGCTTATCAGGAAGGATTTCCATGTCGGTCCAGGCGATCTGACCGCGCCAACCGGTGCCGATCATCTTGAGGATGGCTTCCTTGGCGGCCCAGCGACCGGCGATGAACGGAACGGGGTCCTTGAACTGACCCGCCCGTTCCCTTTCGGCGGGCGTGAGAACCCGTTCGAGGAACCGCTCGGGATGGCCCTTAAGGATTTGCGCGATGCGCTCGCACTCGACGAGGTCAATGCCGTGGCCGACGATGGACATGCGGTGACGCTACCGCCCGGAATATCGAGTGTCGAATGGCGACGACTGCATGCAACATGAACGAACAGAGGGACGTGAAAAGGAAAGGGCGCGGAGCATCAGACGTTTCAGAAACCCTAAGCACCCGATCGATTCGCAATCGGAGCGATTTTATTCGACACGACGATGACCGTTCGGTATAGAATCGAATCATGTACACCGGCACGGACGCCCGAATTGAACGCCTGCTTGCGGACCTGAGCGATCCGCAGCGCGAGGCCGTCACGCACACCGACGGACCGCTCTTAATCCTGGCCGGTCCGGGCAGCGGAAAGACGCGGGTCGTGACCCGGCGGGCGGCGCACCTCGCCGCAACCGTGACCAAGCCGCACCACATTCTGGCCATCACCTTCACCAACAAAGCGGCCAAGGAGATGCGCGAGCGAATCGACGCGCTCGGCGTCGGAGCGGGAATGACCGTGGGCACGTTCCACGCCCTGTGCGCAAAGCTCCTGCGCTGGCACCACGACCGGGCCGGCATTTCTCGAAACTTCACCATCTTCGACACCGACGATCGGCGGAAGGTCATCAAGCGGGCGATTGAGGAGTGCGATCTGTCGGCGACGAATTACTCGCCTTCGGCGGTCGAGCATGAGATCAGCCGGGCCAAGAACGCGATGCTTTCGGCGGACGCCTACGCCGCCCAGGCAACCGATTGGCGGGCACGAGCCATCGCTCGAATCTTTAGCCGGTACGAGCAGGTGCTATCGGAGATGAGCGGGCTGGATTTCGACGACTTGCTGACCCGCATGGCCATGCTGCTGGGCAGGGATGAGCAGCTTCGTGCGACGCTGGAGCATCGATTCCGGTACGTGCTCGTGGATGAATATCAGGACACGAACTCGGCACAGTACCTGATCGCCCGGTTGCTGACCCGCGATCGGCAGAACCTCTGCGCGACGGGCGACCCGGACCAGTCGATCTACGGCTGGCGCGGCGCGGACATCGAAAACATCCTTTCCTTCGAGCGCGACTATCCCAAGGCCAAGGTGGTTCGGTTGGAGGAAAACTATCGTTCCACGAAGCGAATCCTCGCGGTGGCCGATCGCCTGATCGCCCTTAACCTCCGTCGAAAGGCGAAGGCCCTTTGGACGCGCAACGACGAGGGTCCGATGGTGCGCGTATTGGAATGCGATGACGGCGACGAGGAGGCCGCGACGATCGCCGAAGCGATCGCGGCAAAGATCAGGCACGGAACCGATCCGGGCGAGATTGCCGTGTTCTATCGCATCAACTCGCTGAGCCGGGCGGTCGAGGAAGCGTTCATTCGGGCGGGATTGCGCTATCAAATCGCACGGGGCGTGGAGTTTTATAACCGCAAGGAAATCAAAGACGTGATCGCGTACCTGCGCGTGCTCGTCAATCCTGCGGACGAAATCGCCTTGCTGCGCATCATCAACACGCCGCCGCGCGGCATCGGCGATACGACGACGGATCGACTCAGTGATCGAGCCAGGAACGCGGGCCGCACGATCTTTGACACGCTCGCCGACGAGGCAGCGCTCGCCGAGATCGGGCGCAGCGCGGCCAAGGTTCGTCAGTTCGGCGAACTGATCCGCTCGCTGGCGCCGATCGTGAAATCGCCCGCACCGCAGGCGCTTGAAAAAGTCATCAGCGAGAGCGGACTGCGCGCGCTGTACAAGGGCGAGGGCGAGGCCGACGATTCGCCCTCGCGCAACCTCGACGAACTCATCAGCGCGGCCGCCTCGTTTCAGGAGGAAAACCCCGAAGCGACGCTCGTGGACTGGCTCGAGCACGCGGCCCTGATCGGCGACGTGGACGCCGTGGGCGACGAAAGCGGAAAGGTGACGCTGATGACGCTTCACGCGGCCAAGGGGCTTGAGTATCCCCTTGTGTTCATCATCGGAATGGAGGAGGGTCTGCTCCCGTTTCGACGGTTCGGTGACGACCTCGGCGCGGACACCGACATGGAAGAAGAGCGGCGGCTGTGCTTCGTCGGGATGACCCGGGCCAAACGGGAGCTGACCCTCTCGCACGCCCGCTATCGAATGATGCGCGGCGTGACCCAGCGAACGGTCCGCAGCCCGTTCTTGGATGAGCTGCCGACCGACGGGGTCGAATGGCCCTGCGCGGATGCTCCCGTTCACAAGAAGCGACCGTCCATGCCGTCGGGGCGGTTGCCGGATGACATCGAAGAGTGGACAATCGGGACGCTGGTGCGGCACCCGGACCGCGGCCTGGGGCAGGTCTTCGCCATCCACCGCGGTCCGCGTCGCACGCACGTGGATGTTCGGTTTCGGAGCGGCGATGAGTGCTCCTGGGTGCTCGAATTCGCCGATCTGACACGCGTCGATTTTGACGATGTCGACTAGCTCGCTCGCAGTCGCGAGATCAGCCCATGGAACATGCGGTCATCATGGCGGGCGGCGCGGGGGTTCGACTGTGGCCGCTCAGTCGGCGCGGCAAGCCCAAGCAGGTGTTGCGCCTGCTCGGCGGCAAGAGCCTGTTGCGAGAATCGTTTGAACGCGTGACGGCCGTCTTCCAGCCCGAGCAGATTCACATCGTCACCAGCCGGGAACACCTGCCGTTCATTGCGAAGGAGATTCCAGAGATCGCCCCGGCGAATCTGCTGGGCGAACCGGTGGGCCGTGACACGGCCAACGCGATTGGACTCGCGTCGGCCGTGCTTTGCGAGCGCGATCCGGACGCGGTCATCGCCGTATTCACCGCGGATCACGTGATTTCGCCGGTCGAGCGATTTCGAGAATCGGTTCAGAAAGCGTTTTCCGTCATCCAGACGCACCCCGACGCCTTGGTGACCTTCGGTGTTCGCCCCACGCGTCCGGACACGAGCTATGGTTACGTCCATCGTGGAGCGAGACTCGATGAAGGCGTGTACGAGGTGGAGCAGTTCACGGAAAAGCCGAGTTTTTCCGCGGCGACGAAGTACGTTTCCAGCGGAGACTACTATTGGAACAGCGGGATGTTTTGCTGGCGGGCACGAACGATCCTCGACCAACTCAAGAAACATCTGCCGCAATCGCACGCCGGACTTTGTGAGATTGCGGCGGCGTGGTCCGGTCCGGATCGGCAAACGAAGCTCGAGAGCATCTATTCGAAACTGATGCGCATCAGCATTGACTTCGCGGTGATGGAGCGGGCGGATCGTGTCCTTGTCGTCGAGCTGAATTGCCAGTGGGTGGACGTCGGAACGTGGCCGGCGCTGGAGTCCGTGCTCCAGGCCGACGGCGACGGCAACGTCGAGGCCTGCCGACACGTGATTCATCTCGGGTCACGCGGGAACATCGTCGTGTCCGAGGACGACCATCTGATCGCCACGATCGGCGTGGACGATCTTGTCATCGTTCATTCGCCCAATGCCACGCTGATCTGTACGCGGCGCGACGCCCAAGGCATCAAGGAACTTGTCGATAACATTCGACAGCGGTTCGGCGAGGAGTTTGTATAGTTCTGTCTGCATTCTTCCCGCTCGCCGCGACATCGGAAACCGGGCCGACCCATGCCGCGATATCTCGCCATTGACTACGGCCGGAAGCGAATCGGCCTGGCCGTCGGCGACTCCGAATCGCGCATCGCCTCTCCGGCATCGGCCGTCGCGGCGACCGGATCGGCGACGACCGACATTTCGGCGATCCTTCAAGCGGGTGGTCAATATGAAATCGACTCGTTCGTGCTCGGATTGCCCCTCAACATGAACGGCACGGAGGGTGCGCCGGCCAGGCACGCCCGGGCGCTCGGCCTGCAATTGGCTAAGGCATCGGGCAAGCCGGTCCACTTTTGGGATGAACGGTTGTCTTCGGTAACGGCGGAGGAGAAGCTCACGGCGCTCGGGCTGACGCGTAAGAAGAAGAAGGCTCGTACCGACTGCGTCGCCGCGCAGACCATTCTTCAGGAGTTTCTCGACGCGCTGGCGGACTAGACGACACAATCGGACAATCCCGAATATTGCGAAGAAGTTAAGGAATGGCATGATGAGGACGTCATGCTGACACTGCGAAACGCTTGTAAGGCCTTCGGAAGTCTCGTCGCCGTCAACGACCTGTCGCTGGAAGTTCGACAAGGCGAAGTCTTCGGATTGCTTGGGCCCAACGGCGCGGGAAAGACAACAACAGTCAACATGGCGGTCGGGTTACTCCGTCCCGATGCTGGCGCAATCGAGATCGACGGCGGCGGATCGCCCCACCAACCCGAAGTACGGCGCAGCATCGGCGTCGCGCCGCAGTCGCTCGCGCTGTACGACGAACTCTCCGGACTTGAAAACCTCACCTTCTTCGGCCGGTTGAGCGGCCTGACCGGCCGTCGTCTCATGGAACGGTCCCGATGGGCGCTGGAGTTTGTCGGACTCTCTGGTCGTCAAAAGGACAGGGTCAAAGCCTATTCCGGCGGCATGAAACGGCGACTAAACCTCGCCGTGGCCGTTCTGCACGATCCTCCGCTGTTGCTGCTCGACGAGCCGACGGTCGGCGTCGACCCACAATCGCGAAACGCGATCTTCGAGAACATCCTCGCTCTTCGCGCCGAGGGTCGAACGATTGTCTATACGACGCATTACATGGAAGAAGCGCAGCGACTCTGCGATCGAATCGGCATCATGGACCGCGGTCGGATGTTGGCCCTGGACACGGCTGACCGCTTGATCGCCTCGCATGGCGGAAAGAGCATTCTGACGGCCGATCGCGACGGCACTGAACTCCGAGCAGAAACCAACGACCCGTTGGCCGAATTGCTTCGCTGGCAGGCCGAGGGGGGATTGCGCGGATTTCGACTCGATCAACCGAATCTCGAACGAGTATTTCTTCAACTGACCGGTCGGGAGCTTAGGGACCTATGAACGAAGTCTTCGCGCTGGCGGTGAAGGACTTGCGTTTGCTCTTCCGGGATCGCGTCGGGTTCTTCTTCACATTCTTCTTTCCGCTGCTGTATGCCGTGTTCTTCGGCTCGATCTTTGCGGGACAGGGCGGCGGCGCCTCCCCTTTGAGGACCGTTCTCGTCGATGAAGACGGTACCGACGCCTCGCGGGCTTTTGTCCGGGAACTCGACGAATCGTCGGAACTGGAGGTGTCGGTCGCCGGGCGAAACGAAGCAATCGACCAGGTTAGGCGGGGTCGGCGAACGGCCTACATCGTTCTGCCCGCCGGGTTCGGCAAGTCGCGCGAGCGAATTTTCGGCGGCGAGCAGGTGCGGCTGGAGATGGGTGTTGATCCATCGCGGTCGGCGGAAACCGGTTTGCTCCAGGGAGTGTTGACCAAGTACCTGTACAAGGGCATCCAGGATGTCTTCACCGATCAGGATCGGATGCGAAAGCAAATCGCCGAATCGATGCGCGAAGTCGAAGCCTCGACCGACATGAACCCTGTTTCTCGCGCGGCCCTGCAACTGTTCCTTCCGGCGCTGGATCATTTCCTCGTGACGCTGCCGAAAGGAGAGGATGGAACGGCGGGCACAGGTTGGCAGTCCTTTGAGATCGACACCAAGGCCGTCACCGTCAGTCGCTCCGGCCCGCAGAACTCCTACGAGATTTCCTTTCCACAGGCCATCATTTGGGGCGTCATGGGTTGTGCGGCCGCGTTTGGAATCTCGCTGGTGACCGAACGAACCAAGGGAACGCTGCTTCGATTGCGAATCGCCCCCATCGCTCGATCGCACATTCTCGCGGGCAAGTCGCTGGCCTGTTTGTTCACGACCGTCGCGGTGATTGTCGCCCTGTTGCTCGTCGCGTTCGCCGCGTTCGGCGTGCGTCCCGACTCCTGGGTGCTGCTGAGCGCCTCCATTGTGTCCATCGCAATTTGCTTCGTTGGCATCATGATGTTTCTTTCCATCCTCGGAAAGACGGAACAATCCGCGGGCGGGATCGGCTGGGCGGTGCTGATGGTCATGGCCATGATCGGCGGCGGAATGATCCCCCTGTTCGTGATGCCCGGTTGGCTTCGATCCCTCAGTCATGTCAGCCCGGTGAAATGGTCGATTCTGTCGCTGGAAGGTGCCATCTGGCGAAACTTTTCGGCCGCGGAAATGGCGTTGCCGTGCGGGATTCTGGTTGCCGTTGGCGCGGTGTGCTTTGTTGTGGGGATTCGAGCATTTGCGTGGACGGAAGAGGGCTGAGGCGCCCCATCGATCACCCGCCGCCCCGGCTCGATGCTTCACGATCAACCGGACGGAATGACCATGCCTTCGGACGACATGAAAATGTACTACGCACTCCGAGCGCCTGAATACGAACGCATCTACGAAAAACCCGAACGCCAAAGGGACCTGACCGACCTTCGAAATCATCTTGTCGATTGGACGGCCGACCGCAACGTCCTTGAAGTCGCCTGCGGCACCGGATATTGGACACTGCCGATCAGTCGGCGCGCCTGCTCCATCCTCGCCACCGACGTCAATCATGAGGTTCTCGCCATCGCAAGGACCAAAGACTACGGCCCGGCGACTGTCCGATTCGTGGTTGCCGACGCCTATGATTCTCCCTTAATACACCAGACGTTTGACGCGGCCCTTGCGGCCTTCTGGTGGTCACATGTACCGATCGAGCGGCGCGAGGAGTTTCTCCATTCCGTTGCGTCGCGACTGTCCCCCGAGGCCGTCCTGATCCTCTGCGACAACACCTTCGTCGCGGGAGAAAGCACGCCGATTCACCGGAAGGATGCTTGCGGAAATACATTTCAACGACGCACCTTGTCCGACGGCAGTGAGCACGAAGTCCTCAAGAACCATTGCGGAAATGAAGAACTGCGAGAGGTTCTATCGCGGCGATTTGGAAACTTTGAATACACCGAGTGGAAATACTATTGGTGCATGACGTGCATGTTGAACGGCTGACTTCCCATCAGGCGGGGTTTCGCGGACCCGCGCGTTTCAACGAAAGGATTGCATGGCCGGCTTCACCGCGACGACTTCGATGTTTGGATAATTCGCATAGCCCGCCACGAGCCGCTTGGCCTCATCGTGGTTGGACGCATAAACGCGAAACTGCCGCACGGGCGGAGCCGCTTTTTCACCTTCAACCTTGTACTTGAACGAAACGATGTACGGCTTCAGCATTGGCTCATTCTCGGCAAGGACACGTCCTGTTGACAATACGTTGTGCCGCAGACCTCGCCCGCATGGTACTCTTCGCCGCAGGTTGCGTCGACGCCCCCGGGGCGGACCGGTAATCATCGGGTCCGGCGCTCCGCGACCTCAAGGAGAAGTCGGTTCTTCGGATTCCCAATGCCCTGCTCATTGCAAAATGATGTTCCGCACCGAGCCGGTCGATACTGGGAATGCCTCGAAACAGGGTCCGGCGGTTGGTTGATGGGGCGATAATGCAAGGCTACAATCCACTGGCCGAACGACAGGGGCATTGTCCGCCACAATTGACTCGCCGAGCGACTGTGACGATTCGTCGGGATGGACGTGTCCACCGGGTCAGCCGCTCCACTAGGGAGGAGAACAAGACTGATGTTTGAACGATTTACAGATCGCGCTCGAAAAGTGATGGCCCTCGCCAATCAGGAGGCGCAGCGGTTCAATCACGAGTACATCGGTACGGAACATATCCTCCTCGGACTGGTCAAGGAAGGTTCAGGCGTCGGGGCCAACGTGCTCAAGAACCTGGATGTTGACCTTCGTAAAGTCCGCCTCGAAGTCGAAAAACTCGTGAAAAGCGGACCCGAAACCGTCACGATGGGCAAATTGCCGCAAACGCCGCGTGCCAAAAAGGTTATCGAATACGCCATCGAAGAGGCCCGGAACCTGAACCACAACTACGTCGGTACCGAACACCTGCTGCTGGGTCTGCTGCGCGAGCAGGACGGCGTCGCCGCCCAGGTCCTGATGAACCTCAATCTTCGTCTCGAAGACGTGCGCGAGGAAGTGCTCAACCTGCTCGGCGCAAGCGAAGAATCAGAAGAAGTCTCCGGCGCCGGAGCGTCGGAGGCGAAAAAAGGAAAGAGCAAGACCCCCGCGCTTGATTCCTTCGGACGCGACCTGACCGAAATCGCCAAGCAGGGCAAGCTCGACCCGGTCATCGGTCGCCAGGCCGAAATCGAACGCATCATTCAGATTCTGTGCCGCCGCCAGAAGAACAACCCGGTGCTCCTCGGAGAGGCCGGTGTCGGCAAGACGGCGATTGTCGAAGGTCTGGCCCAGCGCATCGTCACCAACGACATCCCCGAACTGCTCGCCGACCGCCGAATCGTCGTGCTCGACCTGGCCATGATGGTCGCGGGCACCAAATATCGCGGTCAGTTCGAGGAGCGCATCAAGGCGGTGATGAATGAAGTCCGCCGCGCCGGGAATGTGATCCTGTTCATCGACGAACTGCACACCCTGGTCGGCGCGGGCGGCGCGGAAGGCGCCATCGACGCCTCCAACGTGCTCAAGCCCGCCCTCTCGCGCGGCGAGATTCAGTGCATCGGCGCGACCACGCTCGATGAATATCGTAAGTACATCGAAAAGGACAGCGCCCTGGAGCGACGCTTCCAGCAGATCATCGTGGAACCGCCGACTGCCAACGAGACGATCCAGATTCTCAAAGGCCTGCGCGACCGTTACGAAGCGCATCACCGCGTTCGCATCACCGATACGGCCCTCGAACACGCGGTGGAGTTGTCGGCACGGTACATCGCCCGCGTCCAGCCCGACAAGGCGATCGACGTGATGGACGAAGCCGGTGCTCGCGTGCGGCTCAAGTCCATGACCAAGCCGCCGGACCTGACGGAATTGGAAAACGATCTCGAAAAGCTGAGTTCGGAAAAGGATGAAGCCGTCAAGAACGCCGACTACGAACGCGCCGCCCAGATTCGCGACAAGGTCGATTCCATCAAGCTGAAGAAGAAACAGCTTCAAAAGGAATGGCGCGACCACACCAAGGAGACCGACGGCGTCGTCGACGAGGAAGTCGTGGCCGAGGTGGTCAGTTCCATGACCGGCATTCCGCTCAAGCGCATGGGTCGCGACGAAGCCGATCGTCTGCTGGGCCTCGAAACGGAATTGCACAAAAAGGTTGTTAGCCAGGGCGAGTCGGTCAAGGCCGTGGCCCGTGCGGTTCGTCGTAGCCGCAGCGGACTGAAAGACCCCAATCGACCAATGGGCAGCTTCATCTTCGTCGGTCCGTCGGGCGTCGGTAAAACCTATCTCGCCAAGTGCCTTGCGGAGTTCATGTTCGGCGATCCCGACGCGCTGTTCGTGCTCGACATGTCCGAGTACATGGAAAAGCACAACGTTTCGCGCCTGATCGGCGCGCCACCCGGCTATGTCGGCTACGAGGAAGGCGGGCAACTCACCGAGCGCATTCGCCGCCGTCCGTATTCGGTGATCCTGCTCGACGAAATCGAAAAGGCGCACCCCGACGTCTTCAACATGCTGTTGCAGATCATGGAAGAGGGTCGGCTGACCGATTCCTTCGGGCGACATGTCGATTTCAAGAACACGATCGTCATCATGACGAGCAACGTCGGCGCGCACCGCATCACCCATCAGGACGAATTCGGTTTCGGAAAGCGCGATGAGAACATTTCCTACGACAAGATGAAGGAAATGCTCAAGACGGAGCTCGAAGACCACTTCCGCCCCGAGTTCCTCAACCGACTCGATGAAATCATCGTGTTCCGCAAGCTCACGCACACCGACATGATTTCCATCGTCGATCTCGAGTTGAAGAAGCTCGCCAACCGCATGAAGGAAAAAGGCTACGAACTAGACGTCATTCAGGAAGCCAAGGATTTCCTGATCGAACACGGAACCGACGAAAAATTCGGCGCGCGCCCGCTTCGCCGGGCCATCGAGCACTATCTGGAAGACGCCCTGTCCGAGGCCATGCTTCGCGGCGAATTCCTCGGCAAGAAAAAGGTCCGCGTCACCATTCAACCGCCCGCCGAGGAAGGTGAAAAGCCCACGTTGAAGCTCGAGGGCATGGAGGACGAATCCATGCAGCCCGAGGCCGTCGGCGCGCACGGCGACGGAACGTAACACCGGGCATCAAAACGAATTGCGGTTCAGCGGGGTTCGCGACTATTGCGAACCCTGCTGCTTTTGCGGATCGGGCGCGGAGCTCCGCGTCGCCAGCACGATGCCGCCCAGCAATACCACGGCCCCCACGAGCACTTGAACACTCAGCCGCTGACCGAAAAACATCGCCTCCACCAGCACCGTCACGCAAAAATGGGCGTTGGTCACCACGGCCGAACGCGTAATATCGAACTTGGCCGTGACGATGTACCACAACAGATAGTTGCCGTACGCCGTGATCAGTGTGATGAACGCCAGTCCGACCCAGCCCTGCCAGGTCACGTTCGCCAATTGAAACGCCGCCAGTTCAAACCAGATCCCGTCCGCCGCGACGAGCGGAACCTGTGACGCGGACCCCAGCAGGAACACGATGCTCAGTGTCAACACCGCGCCCACTTCCTTGACGATCGGCTGACTGAGAACGACGAAAAGCGACCAGCTGATCGCGGCCGAAAGCAGCAGAACGTCACCGACGATGACTCCCCGGGTCGTCGAAGCCGTTTCAGAGGTCGGCTCGACCGTGGCCAGGACGATCATCGTCGCGCCGGCGCACGCCAGCACGGAGGCAAGTCCCAGACGATTCGTCCACTGGGTCCGACCAAGCGCCAGCGAAATCCAATACACCAGCAGCGGCACCAGCGCGTAGGCGATTCCCGCGTGCGTCGCGCTGGATTTCTGAATGCCCACCAGAAAGCCGACCTGGTTGATCGGAACGCAAAGCACGCCCAGGCCCACAAGCATCGGCCAAAGCGATCGCCGAATCGGGCGACCGAGTCGCAGCAGTCGCGCGGTCATCGCCAGCAATGCGCCGGCCGTTCCGAAACGCACGAGCGGGATGGAAAGCGGCGGAAGCTCCCGCGTGGCCATTTGCGCAGCGATCGGCGTCAGACCCGCGATCAGCGTCACCGTGCCCAGCAGGATGTAGATTCTCCACATGCAGGGCCAACTTACAGCAGAAACGCGAACGCGGACAGTTTGAAACCCACGGCGTCCGCGAGGTCAATGGGCCGGATGATCGCGCGTTTCGCCGCAACATTGGATTTCACAATGAAAAGTTGTCCATGTCGGAACGCAGGAATAGAATGACAAGACTGTCTGGGGCGGTTTGCAGAGGATCACCTCACTGCTCGCCTGTTCGAGCGCGATGGCTTGGTCGGTGTGTTCCATGATCAACAGTCGGCCCGTGATGATTCAAGTGCGTCGCGCTCCGGTTTGCCTTCCTCTCTTTTTCCTCGGTGTTGTTGCCGTCTCTCCCACAATCGCGCGCGTGGAAGTCAATGTAACCCACGTCGGTTTTCCGGGAATTGGTCGCGGTGATATCATTCGTGCAGGCTGCTGGACGCCCATTCTGGTGGATCTCTCGCTTGTCGATCAGGCGGAGTTCCACGGCTCGCTGCGCGCGGCCCAGTTCGACGATGACGGCGACCGAAGCGTGGATTCCGTTGAAGTGCACTTGCGGGCCGAAACCGGCGGCACGGCGCGACGAACGCTTTACGTTCCCGCAAACCCCGCCGGGGGAAACCCGCTTTTTCAGGTGGAACTCCGCGACGCCGAGGGCGCAATCGTGCGCGTGTTCTCGCAGGGTGTACCGACAACCCAGGCGATGCCGGCCGACGCGCCTTCCGTGGTCAGCCATGACGATGTCGTCATTCTCTCTGTCGGAAAAGGCGCCATCGGAAAGATCAAGGACCTGACCACACCCAACATCGGAGGAAAGTACAAACGCAACATCATCGTCGCCCATGTCAGTCCCGAAGACCTTCCCGAACTTTGGATCGGACTGGAGTCCGTCGACTACATCGTATGGGAGGACGCCCGCGCCGAAGACCTCACGCCTCGACAACTTGACGCTGTGATCGAATGGGTACGCCACGGCGGCACGCTTCTGGTGGCCGCCAGCCGCACGGCCGCTTCGTTGCGGCTCGCCCGCCCGCTCGATGCCGTTCTTCCGGTCGATCTTGGAGAGCTTGCATCCGTCGCCAATCTTCCCATGACTCGCGAACGACTGCTGGGCACCCCGGGGGCCGAAGAGATCCCTGCCGATCTCAAGTCCCTTTGGTATGAAGCGCCGCTTCCGCAGCCTGTTTCCGTGGTGCGCTGTACGTTGCGAGAAGGCGCTCTCCGAGTTGTCGGGGAAAAGATTCTGCTGAACGGGTCCGAGGTTGACTCCGAAGTCGTGTCACGGCGGCGCGAGCAGCGCGGACAGGTCATCTACTGCGCCGTTTCGCTGCACGATCTGTTCAGCGGGTTAGGCAACGCCCCGAAATTCTTCGAGAAACTCTTTTACTTCCTGATCATGCAGGACTCGCAGCAGGGCGCGCCCACGCCGTTGTCGTTGTTCAATAATGTCGCCGGAGCGGTCGGGTTCATCGCCTCCCGCAGCGTGTACCTTTTGATCGCCGCACTCTTCTCGCTGAGCTATCTGGCATTGGCCACCTTTGGAACCTGGGCCTTTCTCTCCTCGCGCGGTTGGCGGCACCAAAGCTGGTCGGCCTTCGCCGTCGTCGCCGCCGCCGCCAGCGTCCTCAGCGTCACGGCCGTGGGGTCCATTCGCGGCGTCACCGATCGACTCGAACAGATCGCCGTCATCGACGCCGATGTCGACTCATCGCACGGCCGAGGCACGGCGTTCTTTGGTCTGAAGTCCGGTGTCGATAAACGACTCGATTTCTGGCTTCCGTCCGACTGGCTGTCGGCCCGTGAACCCGTTGCGACGTCCTGTTTCCTCAAGCCTCTTCCCGTCGGCCGCGAATGGGGAAGCGGCGCGAGCAGCTTCGCCGACCCCGCCGAATACCGAGTGAAACCGGCCAGCGCCGAAATTGAAGACGTTCGACTTCGCGCGACGCTGAAACGCGTCGAAGGACGATGGGAGGGACCGCTCGGCGGAAAGCTCTCCGCGAGGGTCTCCGTCCGCAAGGGGTTGATCACCGACGACAGCTACGTCATCAACCAGCTCGGCGTGGACCTGAAGGGTTGCCGCCTGATTCACACAGTCCTCAGTCCCGAGGACGTCGCCGCCGAACGCGGCACCGCGACGTTTGTCTTTCCTCTGGGCGACATTCCGTCCAACGGCCTGAAGACCTACCTCGCTCCCCGGTGCTACGCACTGTCCGGTTCCGAAACCATCGGAAACCTGCTTCGACGATCCGAACTCAAGGCCTGGCATGACATCTGGAGCGATCAGTTTCGAGGACTCCTGCCGAGCATCAACAACCCGATAGCCTCAGACGCGGCGATCGGATTGGGTCGGGAACGAGACGCCTTGATGCTGCTTTCGACACTCGGCGATTTTGACCCGGCCATTCTCTCCAGCGCGATGGCGGGTTCGCAAACCTGGTCCGCCGATCGCCTTCGCCAGCTAGATCTGCGCGATCAGCTCCGCGGCGGAAGAGTTACAACGGAACGGACCGAGGCCGAACCGGGCATGATGATCCTGATCGGATTCGCCGAAGGCGGAGGACCGGTGCGGTTGTTCGTGCGCTCCGACGACGAACCCTATGCGCCCTTTCATCCCGACGATCGCCATTCGTGGTGTATGTACCGATTGCGCATCCCCTTTGCGCTGCTTGATGCGTCCACGGGGAATACGCTGGAGACGCCGGCGCCATGATCGTTCAAACCATCAACCTCACCAAGAAATACGGCAAGCTCGTAGCGCTCAACAACCTTCAACTCGGCATCGAAGAAGGTGAGTGCTTCGGCTACATCGGTCCCAACGGGGCCGGCAAGACCACGACCATCAAAATCCTGGCGACCCTGCTTCAACCCACCTGGGGAGAGGCTCGCGTCTGCGGGCACGTCGTCGGCTACGAATCCCGCAAGATCCGACCGCTCATCGGCTACGTGCCCGACTTTTTCGGCGCCTACGAAGACATGGTCGTCCGCGAATACCTCGAGTTCTTCGCCAGCGCCTACAACATCACCGGCGGCCAGCGCACCCGCGTGGTCAACGACGTGCTCGAACTCACCGACCTCGTCTACAAGCACGACGCCCTGGTCGATTCGCTGTCACGCGGAATGCAGCAACGCCTCAGCATCGCTCGCGTCCTCCTTCACGATCCCAAGGTGCTGCTGCTCGACGAACCGGCCAGCGGACTCGACCCCCGCGCCCGCATCGAAATCCGCGAATTGCTCAAGGAGCTTCGGCGGATGGGAAAGACCATCATCATCAGCTCCCACATCCTCCACGAACTGGCCGAGCTTTGCACCACCGTCGGCATCATCGAACAGGGCCAGTTGCTCTTTCACGGTCCGATCAAGGATATCATTCGTCGCGTCAAAACTGGCACGCGCCTCCACATCCGTGTCACCGAACAGCAGGACCTCGCCGCCCTGCTCCTTCAGCGGACCAAGGGAATCAAGTCGGTCGAACAAGTCGATGGCGCGGTCATCGTCGAACTGGAAAAACAAACACACGATTTTACCGCTCTCGCACGGCTCCTCCTCGACAACAACTTCAAACTGAACGAAATCCGCGAGGAGGAAGTCAACCTCGAAACCGCCTTTATGCGCCTCACCAAGGGAATCGTTCAATGAACGCCGTGCTCGCACGTCTCTGGCTCTGGTTCTGGCACCTCTTGCCGGCCAATCCCATTCTCGTCCGAGTCGTGCACGGCGCTTCAAGACGAAAGCGACACCTTTGGCTGCGATTCGCCTACCTCGGCATCATCACCGCCGTCGTGCTCTGGCTGCAACTGGCCTCGGCCCCCCAGCAAAACGCCTCGCTGACCGAACTGGCCAAGAGCGCCTCGCAAACATTCCAATATGCGGCCGCGACCCAACTCCTCCTGATGTGCTTCCTCGCGCCGGTCTTCACCGCGTCCGCCATCACCCAGGAACGCGACGCGCAGACCTTCAACATCCTGCTCTCAACTCCCCTCACCTCGGGCCAGATCGTTCTCGGTTCGTTGATGAGTCGACTCTATTTCGTCATCATGCTGCTGCTCGCCGGACTGCCCATCTTCTTTATGTCCATGCTCTACGGCGGGATCACCACCCGGCAGATTTTCGAAAGCTTCATTCTCTCCGCCGCCACCGCGATCCTCACCGGCGCCCTCGCCATTTTCGTCGCCATGATCGGCGTCGGTACGCGCCGAACCATCTTTTCCTTTTACCTGATGATTGCCCTGTATCTGCTGGCGCTTTACCTGCTCGGTCGTTGGGATGGAACGTGGATCGCAGCCTCAACGCCCAATATCGACGACGTCAGAATGAGCTGGCTCACCCCATTGCATCCTTTCCTGGCGCTCGAAGTCGCCCTCAATCGCGTCAATGCGCCCGACTTCGCGGCCCTGCCCGAATATGGACGCCTCGCGCGCTTTTCGCTTGCCTATCCGTCGACGGCCTTCGTCATGTGGACGCTCACGCTCTCGGCGATCATGGTCGCCTCCAGTCTCTATTTCGTCCGCAGCGGTATCAAAACCGGCGAGCCCACGTTCTTTTCCAACACATTTCGATTTCTTCGACGCCAGAAAAACGGTCACCGCACGCGACAGCCAAGAACCGTCTGGTCCAATCCGGTCGCCTGGCGCGAGGCCTGTACGCGCGCCTCGGGCGGACGACTCTTTCGCTGGGCAATCATCCTCGCCGGTCTGGTCGCCGCCATCATCATTCTGATCTCCTATCTTCGCGGTGACTTGAAGCCGGCCGAGGCCGCCTCGTGGCTCGCCGGACTGACCATGATCCAGTTCGCGCTGGCGATCATCATCGCCGCCAACACCGCCGCCACTTCCATCGCCAAGGAAAAAGAATCCAAAACCGTCGAACTTCTGCTCACCACTCCCCTGACCAGCAACTACGTCTTGTGGGGAAAACTCCGCGGACTGGTCAGCTTCGCCCTTCCGCTCATCCTGGGTCCCGTGATTGCGCTGGCCGGCTTCGCGGTAATCGAAGTTCTGCGCGACGCTGATCGCCCGGCCGTTCGAGTGGAAGTCTTCCTCGAAGTCGGCTCGCTTCTCGTGATCTACACGGCCATTGCATGTGTCATCGGCCTGAAGTTCTCGCTCACCAGCCGCACCAACATGACCGCGATCATGTCGAGCATCGGTGTCATCATCGCCCTCGCCGGGCTCTGTACCCTGATCGGCTTCCCCTTGGTCGACGCCTCGGGCGGAGAGTTCGGAGCGTTCGTCGCCCCGTTCACCCCCTTCACAGCCGTCTGGTATTTGGTCGACCCGGCCTCACTCCTGGACAATGCCGCGCGCAGCGCCGGAACCTCCCCGGCGTCCGTGCGCACCGGCGCGGCGATCGGCAGCACCCTCGCACTGGCACTCTACGCCTTCATCGTTTGGCGAGGCTACACCGGACTCGTTCGAGGGTTCGACATGATTCTGCGCAAGCAATCGGCCGGTTGATCCCGCGCGGCGCACCGCCGCTCAGCGCGACATCGCCCCGATGACCGCCAGCGACACGTTGTACGCCGCGTGACAGCCCGCCGCCGGCGCATACCCGCGATACCAGAACACCCCCGCAAGATAGACGCCGGCCAGCGTCCGAAAGATGAACTGAACGGGTTCGAAGGCATCGGACCCGATCGGACGATGATGGTGCGCCGCGAAGAGCAGAGACGACAACGCCACCGCGACAACGGCCGTCTTCGTTCGATCGCATCGAAACAGGTCCGATCCGATCATGACGATCAGCGAGATGAAAACGAGTCGAAAGACGAGTTCCTCATAGATTCCCGCGCCGATTCCCACGGCCATTCGGCCAAAAAGGCCTTCGGTGGCGCCCGCCGCCGCCAGCGGTACGGCCCAGTTGAGCAGGAGCAACGGCAGCGCGAGCACCACCGATTCAGGGTACATCGCCGCGACATGCCGCCAATGGACTTTCCACGGTTCGCGCGAGGCGATGTGTGTCGCCAGCAGAATGACGATCACGGCCAGCCCCGGCGTCCAGATGCCCGCCGGACCGAACAACTCGAAAAAGTGACGCATGAGCACGAAGGCGATCACCCGACCCGGATGCGCGATCGACGCGATCTCATACAGCAAAATCAGCGGAAGCAGAAAAACAAGCATGTCCAGCGGACGCGCGAGGCTCCCGCGCGGTGCGGACGAAGACGATGACGGTTGAGCACGACCCATGACCCGCGTATCGTGCCCGCATCGGACTCCTTTGCAAGCCCCGTGAAATCTCGATTGGAGCGATCAATCCGTGAATGAAACCGCCTCCGCGAAATCGCTCCGCCACATCTATCGCAGCTTGCACCGCGCCTACGGACCACAGCACTGGTGGCCCGCGCGAAACGCGACCGAAGTCGTCGTCGGAGCGATCCTCACCCAGAACACATCATGGAAAAACGTCGAGAAAGCCGTGCAAAACCTCCGCGCGGCCAGGGCGCTCTCGTGGCCCGCGCTGCGAAAACTCGATGAACGGGAAATCGCCCGACTGATTCGCCCGTCAGGTGTTTTTCGAGTGAAGGCCGCAAGACTCAAGGCCTTTGTCGACACCCTGTTCCGCGATTACGGCGGCTCTCTGCGATCAATGTGCGGAGGCAATCTGGAATCCGCGAGAAGGCGGCTGCTGGCCGTTCACGGCATCGGTCCGGAAACCGCCGACGCCATTCTACTCTACGCCGCCGGACGACCGACCTTCGTCGTCGACGCCTACACGAAACGCGTCCTTCGACGACACCGGCTGATCGACGCCCGCGCCGGATATGAGGCGATTCGCGCGTTGTTTCACACATCGCTCCCGCGCGACGAGGCGATGTTCAATGAATACCATGCCTTGTTGGTGACCGTGGGTAAGAAACACTGCCGCGCTGTGGCGCAATGCGAAGGCTGTCCACTTGTAGATTGGCCGCACGACGCGAGTCTTTAGTGCTCCTAATCTTTAGTGCTCACAACGATCAAATGTAGCGTCACCCCTTGTGGGTGACGCAACACCCGATTCGTCAGAGCCTGAAGGCGGGTCGGGTGTTTCGACGGCGCGGACTCTGAAGTCAAAACCACCTGTCTCGCCCTTGCTGCCTTCATTCCGGCCTCAAGGCCCGGCGCTGCTCGTGTGCTTCTGACGAAACTCCTCGATGAAATTCGCCAGATCGCGCTCCCGAATCCGGCGAAGGTCCTCCGGTAATTCCGAACGGCGAATGAGCCATTCCAGCGTCCGACCGTCCTCTAGCGGAATCGTGATCTTGGCCACGTAGGGGTCCGCCGCCGCGGGGGCCGTCGGGACGGGCACATCCGGAGCCTTCTTGGTCGATGCCGGTCCGGTGGGATCATCAGCTCGATAAAACACAACTCCGTCCGGAGTCAGCATGTAGGGCAACCCCGTCCACGAAAAAATCGAATCCAGCACCTGCCGAGCGCTCTGACCCTGCACATTGAGCGAAAAGTTTCGCTGCGCCTGCGGCGGGAGCATCCCAAGCGCCCCCGGTTCGATGACCACGTCGATATGCACTTCGTTGCCGACGGCCTGAAGCGCTTCCGGAAACGGGCGATTCTCAACCTTCACCGAAATGCTCTGGTCGAGCTGATCCCGCATTTGTTGATCAAACGTCGATACGATGATGCGATCCTCCGCGTAGCACCACGCCCAACCCAATTGCGCGCACGCCAAGGTGAGCACTTCGTCGCCGTCGCCCGCGCCCACGTTGCGAATCGCGTCCCGCAACCGTTCTTTCGCGTCGGGCACGGCCACGCGAAATTGAATCTTGTTCATTAACTCGGCAATCTGTTCCGGATGCCCCTGCGGCTCCAGTTGCGCGACCCACACAAACATGCTATGCTCGGCCCAGGTCGGAGTGCGTCCAAGGCATTGCAGGCCTTCCTTGGCGACCACCGCGACATGATCGCTCTCCACGCGAAACGTCATCCCCAGTGGTTCAAAAAGCTTGGTCAGCGCGTCGCGCAGCGTCGTGTTGGCGATGTTCACTTTCCGAATCGGAGTCTCCGATCCTTCGGGAACAAGTCGCATCACGTTCGGCGACATGATCACGGTGACACCCGTCTGTTCGGAAATCAGCTTCATCGCGTCCCCGAGCTTGGTCTGTTCAAGGCTGATCTGCGGTGTCGGTTCGGACAGCGCCGCTTCGATGAGCGCACGCCGATCGATGGTCGGCGTGACCGACGCAACCAGAAGCAACGCGTTCAATATGATCGATATCATTCGTCCTACTCCGACAGAAAACTCTTCGGACGTGATCGTCCGCTACATTCCCCATTCACTACAGCGGGGCCGGTTCATCCATCGTCCGCGACAATGGCGACGAACCCATCGTGATGAACCCTACACCCGAAGCCGTCGTATCCACGCGCCCGCCGCCATTCGACCGGCCGATGGAAACCACCGCCACCGTCGCTTCGGGGGTGGATACCGCCGCCCGACCGATCGAAACCACAACCACCGGCGCCGGAGTCGACCAAAACGATGCCGTCAGTGCGAAGACAACCGCCGCGGCAGCAGCCAGCGGCGCGCCAATCCGCAGCGTCCACCGCACAATCCCGGGTTGTCGCCGCGCTGGTGCGATCCGCGCAAGAACGGATTGCGCCAGCGCCTCTTCGTCGAAATCCGGTTGCGATCGGCTCCAGTCTGTCAGCAACCGATCGACCCCGCCCAGGCCGGAATCGCTCGATTCCGCCAGCACGCCCTGAATCAGCTTCGCGTGATGCTCCCAGTCAAGCTCCACCCGCGTACGCCCCCATTGCCGGATGGCAGCGTCCGTCGACTGAATCTGTCGAGCCTCTTCGCCCAGCGACGGCGATTCGGCCAACAGTTCGTCGAGTCTCCTTCGCTCATCCGCCGAAAGTTCACCGTCGAGGCTTCGGCTGACCAGGAAAAGCGGGTCGTCTGGGTTGTATGTTCTGTCGTCCATCACTCTTCGCCGTTCGTCTTCAAAAGGCTGCTACTCGCTTCGTCGTTGAAAATGGGCGGCCGTGAACTCACCGCGGCGTTCTTCATCACGATTCCCGCCGATTCCGAAATCAACCGCCACCATCCTCAACGCCTCGACAATGTTCGTCGCCAGTGTTCGCACCGTTTGAATCACTGTTTCCATCTTCGCCGCTCCTCGCGCGTTCCGCCGGGCGGCCCGCGACTTCACAAATGCTCCTGCAACAACTCCTTGAGCTTCTTTCGGGCCTGGAACACGTTCCATTTCACCAGCTCCACGCTGCACTCCAGGATGTCCGCCACGTCCTTCTGCGGCATCCCCTCCACGCTGAACAAGATCAACGCCAGTCGCTGGGCGTCCGGGAGTTGTTCCATCGCGCGACCGACGGCGCTGTTCAGTTCCGTCGCCGACGAATCACCGAGGCTTTCCCTTCCCGAAACTCGCGACCCGGTCGTCGCTCGTCGAAACTCGGCCCCCGCGTCCATCGCGGCATCGAGCGACGACGCCGGCCGCGCCGCCCGCGAGCGGCGAAAGTTCAGCGAGAGGTTGCTGACCACCCGCATCAACCACGCCCCGAACCGTGCGGGATCGTCGAGCTGCCCCAGATTGCGATACGCCCGGACAAATGCTTCCTGGCTTACATCGCTCGCGTCGGCGCTATTGCCGACCAGCCGGTACGCCACCGAAACCGCCCGCCGCTGGTACATTCGCACCAGCCGGCCAAAGGCGCCCGTGTCCCCGTCGCGGGCCCGACGGACCAGATCAACCTCCTGTGATTCGGTCACGTCCATCTCTGCTCGCACGATGTTCGTTCCTTGTGTCTTGACACGATAGCGCTGAAACCGTTAGTTCCCACCGCACGTTTCATCGCGGTTCTCGCGCATTTGAAGTAGCTTCAACTTCGGCAAGCCTCAGTCTGATAAAGAAGCCGAAAAAGTGGTCGTCCGGCCAATCACCGGAGTTCAATAATCCGCCGCGACCGAATTGTCCAAAACGAGCCGGACGCGTCGCCCATCACTATAGTCCAATGTGGCAACAAATTAAAACAATACTGACCTACAGGTGCCGAAAAGTGGACGGATTCGGCGCGATTTGGGACATGGAAACCCGTATTGTAGAGTCGATCGGGGAAGGAAATATCACAAGTCGTGACGGCGCGTGACGATCGATCACGCCGCTATCGGTCGCTCGAACCCAACAACGAAACAGCTCCGAGACGGGAGCAATTGGACATTCCAAAAGCTTCGGCGCGATTTTCTTTGCCGTCGAGGCCGGGTTGTTCAAGAGTTTCGTCAGGCTTGCCGGCTGCCGCCGGGATTCGGCGAAACAAAGTTGTTGCCGATCGTCATGGCAATTCGTGAAGCGCAGATGGCCACTGTTCTTGTCATCGACGACGACCGAGCGCTGACGCGGGCCATTTGCGTTCGGCTACAAGGGGCGGGATACGACGTCCTTGTCACCCACGATGCTGCAAGTGGGTCTCGGCTGGCCGTCAGCGCGCGTCCCGACGCGATTTTGCTCGACTTCGACCTGCCGAGTTGTTCGGGACTCGAACTGCACGAGTGTCTGCGATTCGCCGAACGATCGCGGCATATTCCTGTCGTCTACTTGAGCAGTTGCGACAGCGTCACGAAACGGGTCGCGGCGTTTCGCAACGGCGCAAGCGCATTCCTCTCGAAACCCTACAACGCCGCCGAACTGCTGAATGTTCTGGAGATGGCGATCCTCGCCGCGACCAAACGGAGCGAGTCCGCCGAAAAGACCGTCGAACCGCAAATCACCAACTGAGACGGCAGCGCTACTTGCCGGCGTCGGCGAAGATCCGTCCAATTTCCGACAGGAGCGCTTCACGTTCCTGTTCGATCCGCCAGAATCCCTTCGTTTCGATCGTCATTCGGGGTAGGGACCGCCCGGGGCGATTGGCGTTGGCCTCGGACCAGGCATCCTCAAAACGTCGAATGACCGCCGCGGCGTTTCTGGAATTACCGGACAGCAGCGCGAACCAGGCATGGGAATTCAGCGCCAGAATCAGGTCCGAACGGCGAAGATGATGCTGCAACAATGATGCGAATTCCAACAATGGTGACGGTTCGGCGCATCCGTCCGTGCGAATGATGTAGATGGAGGCATACGCTGTGTCTGTTCGCAAGCTTGCGGCGTGGCGCAGAAACCGTCGTGTCAACGCCATCGGCTCGTCGGTCGGCAGCGTCATGCAAAAACAGGTGCCGCGACCGGGATCGCTGGATACCGTGATGTCTCCAAGATTGGCCTCGATCAACTGAAAAGCCACGAGCAACCCCGGCTCCATTTCCGCCAAATCCGCCGAATCATCCGCTTCAAGCGATACACATCGGTCTTGAAGCATCTGAAGTTTTTCCGCCGGAATTGTCGGACCGTCGTTCTCGATATCCAGGGTCACATTCGCCGCGCTCGTCTCGCTTCGTCGGATACGAATGCGAACCGATCCATCATCGCCCGCGCTCCGAAAAGCCCGCATCACCAGATTGCTCACGACGCGCGTCACCTGCCCGGCGTCACAGTAGAGCGTCGGCACTTCATCAACCACGGAGATTTCGAGCTGCACCTGATGCAGGGCGGCCTTGGCGGCGAGTCGCTCGCGCAGCGGGTCAATGATCTCCGCGATCCGGCAACGCCGACGGATCGTGCCGATCGTTCCTGTTTCAAACCGTCCGATATCAAGGAGATCGCGCACCGCGGCATCGAGTTCGTTGGCCCCGTCCGCGATCATCTGGAGATGTTCGCGCTGAGCGGTCGAAACCGCGCCCGCCAGGCCGTCGAGCAGAATCGAGGCGAATTCACTGATGACCGTGATGGGACCGCGCAGGTCATGCGCCGCACCCTCCAAAAGCCGGTTCAGCGCGACAAGGTGCGACGTCGCAACGACGGAAGAATCTGTTCGCTCGGCGATATGTTCGGCAGGCACGCCCATGGATCGAATCCAACCTTCACCGTCGCCGGGCTTGCCTCAGACCGGACCATCGTAGGGCGGTCGCAAGCGGCGTTTCGTCAGAACATCTATCGACGCAAGACCACGCGGAAATGATCGAACGCCACGCCCGCCGCCGGTTCAAGCGGCTGACTTCAATCGAGGATCGGTGTTCGGCGCATCAGACGTGAATCGGCCTCATATGAGCGAGACTATGGGACGAACCTGGCCGTTGCTTCCCCGGCCGAACAGAAGTGACTCAGGCAGATCCACGTGACGAGGTCGTGCTGCACTATCGTTTTTCGGACGACGCCGCCATGATCCGCCGCCGGCTCGCGACCCACCGATAGACAATGCGAGAAGCCGGCGCAAAACCCGGCATCCATCGATACAAGAAGAGCGGCAGCCGTTTTCCCGCGCCCTGTGCGAGGAGGCGAAAAACGGCCTCAGCGCCCTGATATCGTCTCCCGTCGACGTCAATCAACTGGAGAGCACTTCGGCAATCCGACTCAGGAATGTCAGGAAACCGATATCGGGCGTCCTGAAAGGGCACGAAATCGACGCGGTCCTCCGTCGCTCCACGCCACCTACTGACGGTTTGCCGGCAAAACGCGCACTCGCCGTCATAGAGAACCAGGATTTTCTTCTCATCGACAGACATTGTTTCGCCCAAAACACACGAATCGGAGCCGATCGTCGCGTCGGTTGATTGCTTTCGTCCCGCGGAATTGAGTATGATACCAGAAACATGGAGCGGCCCGTTCAATGTCATTTCGATCGGTCCGGCCACGGTCACGCAACGGGGGGATTCCGATGAAATCATATCCGCGAGTTCCAATGGGATGGGCGACGCCCGCCTTGATGCTGATCGGCCCGACCTTGCTTTTTTGTTTGACGTCAGGCGTTTCGGCGGCGGACGAACCAATGGAGCATCCGAATGTTGTGCGTCCGTTTATCACCGAGACCGAGGACGCACTTTCACGAAGTCTGACTTTGGCGGTCCGCGTGGACGCCATCGCCGAATTGAACGGTGGTAGCGAAATCAAGATTTTGGAGCTTCCACTGGAAGCCGATCAAACCGTCCGCTTGCGGATGGAGCGCTTCTCGGTCACGCGAGCTGATACTCGGTTTGCGGTGGGCGGTATCGCCGGTCGATCGACATCGGCCGCGCCGAACGTGTTGCTTTATCGCGGTCAGGTCGAGGGCGAACCGAACTCACACGCCTACCTTTCATTTACTTCCTCGGGCTTGGTAAACGGTTACGTTTCATTCGCCGGCGGCGAGCGTTTTTTTGTTTCCACCGCAGCGCCGCAAATCGGTCTGGACAAGACATCGGGAATTGCTTCGGGGAGCGCGCACACCGTGCGAATTCACCGCGACGCACCGTCGCCGGGCGCGTCCGATGCCGTCCCATCGTGCGGAGTGACGGCCGCCCATGATCGACGAATTCCAGTCTCCAACGGCTCGACGTCGGGCGCTTCCATCGGCGGGCGCGGGCCACGCGTATTGTTTGTCGCAGTCGATTCCGATTTCGCGTTTTATCAATTGTTCAACGACGAGACCGCGGCACAAGCGTATATCGTTCAGGTTATTGGCGCGGTCAGCGACATCTACTTGCGCGATTTTGACGTGCGACTCGTGTTGACGTTTTCGCGTGTCTGGCCGGCGGGCGGCGAGCCGATCAACGCCGCAGACCTGGCGGGATTCGCCAATCATTGGGATGTCAACGAAGATCCCACACCGTACCATTTGATTCACCTGTTCAGTGGTCGTCGAAACCTTTCCTATGGCGGCATTGCCTACGTTTCCGGCTCATGCAGCGGCTCCGCGTATGGTATCAGCGGCTATCTGCTCGGCTCGTTTCCGACACCCGTCGCAGCGCCGCATCTGGGCAACTGGGACGTGGTGGTGGTGGCGCATGAAATGGGCCACAACATGGCCACGTTTCACACGCATGACGGTTACTCGCCGCCGATCGATCAGTGCGGCAGCACCGGCGCCTGGGCGCGCAGCGAGATCATGAGCTACTGCCACACGACGCCGGGCGGGCTGCTCAACATCGAGATGCGGTTTTCCAAACGCGTGCAGGATGTGGTTCGCGGCGATCTGGAGGCCAACAACTGCCAGTACTTCGATTGCAATGACAACGGCGTGGATGACCTCTTCGATATTGGAAGCGCGACCAGTACCGATACCAACGCCAACCAGATTCCCGACGAGTGCGAGGATTGCAACAACAACGGCATTCTCGATACCGTCGATATTTCCCAGGGTGCACCCGACGTGAATGGAAACGGCGTTCCGGACGCGTGCGAGCCCGATTGCAACGGCAACGGGCGACCGGACGCATTTGACATCAGCAACTTCGGATTCGCCGACGTCAACGGCAATCTACTTCCCGATGTTTGTGAAACCGATTGTGACGGAAACGAATTCGCCGATTTCGCGGACATCAGGAACGAGGCCGGGGCCAACGATCTCGATCGAGACGGCTCGCTGGACTCCTGTCAGGATTGCAACGCAAATGGCGCAACAGACTGGATCGATCGGCTTCGACCCGGAAACATCTTCATCGCCGATCTGAGCGACTATGTCCGTGAATATCACGCCGCCAGCGGCGTCGCCGTGGCCACGCGCGGATCAGGCGCGATCGTCGATCCGTATGACGCCGTGTTCGGTCCCGATCGAATGCTCTACGTCGCCAGCCGGGGCAATCACAATATCGTTCGCGTGGATCCCGAGACCGGCGCGTCCACCGACTTTGTGGCAGGGGGCGGCGGCGGACTCGATCGACCCGGCGCTCTGACCTTTGGGCCGAACGGAAATCTCTATGCGGCGAGCACGACGACGAACAACGTCATGGAATACGACGGTTCAACCGGTTCATTCGTCCGTATCATGGTGACGGCGGGCAACGGCGGGTTATCCACGCCGCACGGAATCGCTTTCGGTCCTGGCGGCAACCTCTTCGTGGCCGGCGGAAACCGCGTGAACGAGTACGACGGAGCGAGCGGTGTGTTTTTGCGGAACTTCGTCGCGCCCGGCGCGGGCGGGCTCAGTGACGCCCGCGGCATCGCGTTCGTTTCGGACGGGCGATTGCTCGTGGCCAATCGCGCATCCAACGCGATCCTTGCCTACGACGCCGGCGGAGCGCCGTTGGGCCAGTTCAACAACGATGGCTACAATCTGGGGCAGCCCTGGGGTGTTCGCATCGGCCCCAACGGAAACGTCTTCGTCGCCCGAACGGCAAGCGATAGTCGCCTCATCGAGTTTGACGTGACCACTGGCCGTTACCTGCGCTCGTTTATTCGCGGCGATTCACAATTGATCCAGCCCACCGGCTTCGCCTTCCGACCGGAGTCGCCCACCGATTGCGACGCCAATGGCGTGCTCGACGCCTGCGAACTCGAACCCCAATCGCCTCTGGATTGCAACGCCAACGGAATCGTCGATACCTGCGAGGTGTCCGCCGGCCTTTCGGCGGACTGCAACGCCAATTCCATTCCCGACGCGTGCGATATCGCCTCGGGCGCTGAACTCGACGTTAACGGCGATGGCGTCCCCGATTCGTGCGCCCCGGCTTGCGTCGTGGCAGCGGCTGTATCGGTGGAAGTCGGCGGCATATCCAAGAACCGATATCTCTCATTTGACCCAAGCGCGATCGGCACCGAGCAGGCGGCCATTCGCGTCCGGCTCGCGGATCTTCCGACTCCCTTCGAAGCGTTTGAGGGTACCTTCCGATGGGTCGGCCCTCCCCAGGAACTGCCGGACACCGTGTTGGGGCAAAATGGACCGAAGTTCAAGGGCAGTCGTCTGCAATGCGATCCCTTCTATATGGATTGGAGTGCGGTCAATTTGCTGTCCGTGTTTGACGAGGCCGTCGTCCCCGGAGCAACCTATCAGTTCCAGGCGATTCACACGCAATGCGATACGGCAGTAAGTGAAAGCTATTCACCAACAATAAGCGTTCAGACGATCGCGCGATGGGGAGACATCGCGCCGCCGTTCAATCCCCCGTCGTCGTCGGTTCAGCCGGATTTTCTGGACATCGCGGCGAACCTCGGCAAGTTCCGAAACCAAGAAGGTTCGTTCTCCATGGCGCGATGCGACATTAACCCCGCGCTGCCGGACCAACGCATCGGCTTTTCCGATATTTCCATCCTCGTTGATGCGTTCAAGGGGCTTCCCTACCCATTCCCAGGACCTTTGCCATGCCCGTAACGCAAAGGCATCCGGCAAGCTACTGCGTCAAGGCGCGCCACACTCGTTCGTGTAGAATCCGTTTCGTATGACCGACGTTCCACGCCGAGATTTTTTCGTCGATGCCGTTCGACGCATGGTCGGGCCGGTCGCCGATTATCTCTCGGAACGTCTTCCTGTACCCCGACCATCGAATTACCTTCGCCCGCCGGGCGCCATCGAAGAATCCCGATTCAACGAAACCTGCCTGCGCTGCGGCAACTGCATCAACGTCTGCCCCGCCCAGTGTATTATCTCGCTGGACTCGTCTCACATGGCGTCGGCGGGGACGCCGGTCATCGATCCCGATCAGGCGGCCTGTGTCGTCTGCGATGGACTGAAATGCACGCATGTCTGTCCGAGCGGAGCGCTGACGCCACTTACCGACCCCCGGCTCATCCGCATGGGACTGGCCGAAGTGTACAAGTCCGTGTGCGTGCGAAGCCGGGATGAACAGTGCACCATTTGCGTCGATCGATGTCCGATGGGCAGCGCGGCGCTTCGGTTTGACGACTCCGGTCCTCCGATCGTGCTTGCCGACGGTTGCGTCGGATGCGGCGTGTGCCAGCTCTGTTGCCCAACCACACCCAAGGCGATCACGGTCCGCCCGCGTTGAACGTCCCATGGCATCGCGACCTGGTACGCCGCCAGAGTCGATGATCGATCACTCACCCTGCTTTGTTTGAATGCGGAACTTCGACTAAGCTGCCCACCAGCGATGTGACGACGCCGTCCTCATCGACTTGAAAGGAGATTTCGCGGTGCGAAAGGATTCGTACGAGTTTCTAAAAGCCCTGGCCGAAACACCTTCTCCCTCCGGTTTCGAGCAGCCGATCCAAAAGGTCGTGCGACAACGGATGAAGCCTTTTGCCGATTCCATCGAAACCGACTTGCACGGCAATGTGATCGTTGCTCTCAACCCCAAGGGCAAGCCCCGCGTCATGCTCGCCGGCCACTGTGACCAGATCGGCCTGATGGTCAACTACATCGATGACAACGGCTATATTTTCGTGCTTCCCATCGGCGGGATCGATCCCTCGGTCGTGCCCGGATCGCGCGTCGTCATTCATACAAAGCACGGACCGGTCGACGGCGTGATCGGTCGCAAGCCCGTTCATGTGCTCAAGCCCGAGGAACGCGGCGCCAAGATCGAGCTTCGGGAAATGTGGGTGGATATCGGCTCCAAAGGACGAAAGGAAACCGAGCAGGTCGTCGCGGTCGGCGACCCGATCACCTTTCGACTGGAACTCGTTCACCTCGGCAATGATTTGGTCACTTCTCCCGCTTTTGACAACAAGTGCGGAACTTTCGTGGTTATGGAGGCCCTGCGGCTTTGCGCCGCCAAGAAGCTTAAATGCGCTCTGTTCGCCGTTAGCACCGTCCAGGAGGAAATCGGCATTCGGGGCGCAAAGACTGCCTGCTACGGCGTCGATCCCACCGTTGGCATTGCCGTCGACGTGACCCACGGAACCGATTACCCCGACATCGACAAGCGCGTCAACGGCAACATCAAGCTGGGCGCAGGCCCGGCGATTTCCACCGGGGCCAACATCAATCCGAAACTCGAATCGCTTCTCGTCAAGACCGCACGCGCTAAACGCATTGCGTTCCAGATGGAAGCCGCCCCCGCCGGGACCGGCACTGACGCCAACGCGATTCAATTGACGCGGGCGGGCGTCGCCACCGCGCTGGTGAGCATTCCCAACCGGTACATGCACACGCAAGTGGAGATCGTCAGCCTGTCCGATCTTGAGAACGCGGCCAAACTCATCGCCGAAACCGTCGCCGCCATCGGGCCCGGCACCGGCTTCATTCCGGAGTAACCTGTCGTGAACGGCGCGCAAACGACCCCGCCGCCGACGCAACGGGCGGGCGAAGGCGAGCGACTCACTTCGCTCGTCGACATCGCGACGATCAAGCAGTTGCAAGACCGCTTCGCCGCGCTCGGACGCATGACCGTCGGCGTCTTCACGACCAGGGGCGAACCGATCACCCCGCCGTCCTGGGGAAGCCGATACTCCGAACTCATCGGAACCTCGCCGCGCGGTTCGGCGATTCTCGGCGAAACGGTTCAACGCTGCCTCCTGGAATCGCAAACCCGATCCGAAATCAAGTGCCTCGAAGGAATGAACGTTCAGGTCGTTCCCATCATGCACGATGACTCGGTGCTGGCCAGTCTCGCTATCGGAATCCGACGTCACAATCCTCCCCGCGAGGATATCGTCCGACGCATCGCCGACGCCTACGGCGTCGATGTCGAGTCGCTCCTCGCCGCCGCCGTGCGCCTGAACCCATGGCGCGGAGGAACACCCGATTCCATCCGCCGATTCGCCGACGTCCTCGCCGATATCATCGCCACCCTCTACTCCCAGGCGCGGCGAATCAACCGGCAACTCACTGATCTGCAAACCGTGCATTCCCTTGCCGACCTCCTGGCCGGCAGTGTCGAATTGCAGCAGATTCTCAACTTGACCGTTCGCCGCGTGGCCGAAGCCATGCGCGTCAAGGCCTGCGCCATTCGATTGCTCGATTCCGAAACCGGCGAATTGAGAATCAAAGCCGTGTACAATCTGTCGGAAGAGTATCTTCGCAAGGGACCGGTGCTCCTTCGCAACAGTCCCATCGACGCTGCGGCCTTCGGCGGGGAGACCGTGTACATCGAAAACGCGCCCGCCGATTCTCGAATCCGTTATCCCGAGAATGCACGCCGCGAGGGAATCATCAGCGGACTGTGCGTGCCCCTCACCTACCGAGGAGAGACCGTCGGCGTCCTCCGCGTCTACACCGATCGTCCGTGGTGTTTCAGTGACGAGGAAACATCGCTGCTTCGTTCGATCGCCTCGCAGTCCGCCGCCGCCATCGTTCATGCGCGGTTGTACGAAGACTGCCTTGCGGCCGAACGAACCCAGCGACAGCTCGACGCCGCCGGGCACATCCAGCGACGCATGGTGCCCGCGCGACCCCCGTCGCGACCCACCTTCGCCGTCGGTTGCATCTACGACCCGAGTCTTCAGGTCGGCGGCGACTTTTATGATTTCGTCGAGTTGCCCGGCGGCCACGTCGGCGTGTGCATCGCCGACGTCATGGGCAAGGGCATGCCCGCCGCGCTTCTGATGGCCTCGATCCGCTCGTCGCTTCGCGCTCACGCTCAGGCCGCCGACGGCCCCGCCGACGCCATGACCCGGCTCAACCGCCAGATGCACGCCGACACGCTTGTGCACGAATTCGCGACCATCGTCTACGGTGAAATTTCCGCCGACGGCAGGCTCTTCAATTATTGCAACGCCGGCCACCCGCCTCCGCTGCTCCTGCGTGGCGAACGCTTCATCGAACTGGAAACAGGCGGACTCGCCATCGGCATCGAAGCCGACGAACGCTACGAACACGAAGTCGTCCGACTCGAACCCGACGACGCCATCATCATGGTCACCGACGGCGTGACCGAGGCCATGGACTTCGCCGGCCGGCCGTTCGGACGCGATCGACTGCTCGCCTCCGTCTGGAAAAACCGCGCCTCCACCGCCGAACGCGTCGCGCGACAGATTCTCTGGGACGTCCGCTGCTTCGCCGGACTGGCCGAACAATCCGACGACATCACCATCGTCGTCGTCCGCGCGCTCCGCTAACCGTCCGTGGGGAAACGCCGATTCTCTCGAACCAATGTGGCGTCGCCCGCGCGTGGTTGAGGCGGAAGCATGTTCCGCGCCGCCCACAAAAGGCGACGCTACACTTCCAGCGCAGCCTGCTGGGTTACGACTTCTCGGCGCGGTTCGCCCGCGATTGCAGTGTTTTCTCAAATCCCCCGATCGACAATTGTCCATTTTCGCTCGACAATCCCGACTATGCAGATGATCGCCGCGATGCAGGTCAATCTCGAAACGACGCCGCTGGGCACGCGCAGCCGGCTCGCCGACGAACTCCGCGGAGTGCCCATCCTCCGCCGTACCGTCGATCGCGTCTGCCGCGTCGAAGGCCTCACCGCCGTCTACGTTCTCACGCCGCCGCAACAGGCCGACCGCTGCAAAGCAATTCTTTCCGGCACGCGCGCCGTCGTGCAACCCGTCAGCGCCGATCCGCCCCCCTGGGCCGCCCTCATCCGCGCCTCGCGGAAATGGTCGCTCGACGGATGGCGCGGAGGCGTCGGCGGTTCGACCGTCTTCGACGAATACGCCGACTGCCGCGTGCTCGACGGCCTCCTTCAACACATTCAGGCCGACGCCGTCCTCTGCCTGCCGCCCGCCGCGCCGCTATTCGACGTTAAGCTCGCCACCGACATGATCGCCCATCGCGCGGCCAACCGCGAAGAAGCGCGACTTACCTTTACCCAAGCTGTCCCCGGCCTCGCGGGAATCGTCCTCGACGCCGGGTTAATCCGCGAGTTCGCGGCCGCCTCGATCCCCATCGGCTGGGCCTTCAGCTACAAGCCCGACGACCCTCGCCGCGACCTCATCTTTCAACCAGCCTGCATGGAGATTCCCGCACCGCTGCGTTTCGGTATGGGCCGCCTGATTGCCGACACCGACCGCGCCGAGAGATCACTACGGATGTTATTAGAGGCAGCGGAATCGCCGGATTTGACGACGATCGGCCAATGGCTGGTCGATCGCGACGAAACCGGCGTGGAAGACTTCCCGCAGGAGGTGGAGCTTGAGCTGACCACCGACGATGCGTATCCCGACGGGTTGCTGCGTCCGCGCGGCGAGCGGGTCGGTCGTCGTGGCTCGATGAGCGACAGCGTGGTCCGCCGCGTGGCCGAAGAGTTGTGCGCGCACGACGACGCCTTGTGCGTGCTCGGCGGGTTCGGCGATCCGCTTCGCCATCCGTCGCTGTCGCGCGCGTTGGAGATTCTGCGCCCGTCATCGGGCGGAGGAGTGTTCGGCCTCTGCGTGCGCACCGCCGCCGCCGACCTCACGCCGGAACTGGCCGACGCGCTGATCGCGCACGGTGTCGATGTGCTGTGCGTGCTGCTCGACGCGTGGACTCCGCCGCTTTACGCGATGCTTCAGGGATTGCGCGACGGGGCCGACGCACTCGAAACGGTGCGCGGGCGGATCGATCGGTTTATTCAGACCCAGCGAGAACGAACCTCGCCGCGCCCGATCATTGTACCGGAAATGGTGAAGGCCAAAGAGAATGTGCACGAACTCGACGAGTTTCACGACGGCTGGATTCGCCGAGTCGGCGCGGTCAGCATCGTCGGCTACAGCCACCATGCCGGGCAGTTGCCGCCGCGCGAGGTGATCGACATGCGTCCGCCGGTTCGGCAGGCCTGTCGGCGATTGCGAAGCCGATGCCTTGTATTGGCTGACGGGCGGGTCACGCTGTGCGATCAGGACTTCAAGGGCGCGCACACCGTCGGGCGGATCGGAGAATCTTCGCTTGGCGAGATCTGGCGTTCGGCCCAATGGCAGTCCGTTCGCGCCGCGCACGTGGCCGGTCGATTCGACGCCGCGCCGCTATGCACCGGATGCGCCGAGTGGCACAGGCCGTAGCATACCGATGACCTTGTCGGGTCGTCCGACACTCCGTTGAGAAAAAGTTGTAGGGGTTTTGCACCCGTGTTTACATCGGTTGGAAACCTGCACCACAAGTTGAAGATGCTTATGCGTAATGCCGGCACTGGGCCGCGGTGCGTCACGAGGTAGGAGAGGGTGCGTGCCAGTTTCCGCGAGGAATCATTCCGAACCCGGAGCGCAAGCGACGGGCGGTCCCTGGCGCGGCAATCGCGTGACGGGCGACTGTTGGCAGGACCCCTGTCGATGCAGAGTGCCAGCCCCGCGCTGGCGCTTGGGGTTCGGATGGAGGACGCGCGCCGTCCGCCGAAAGTGCCACTGACCAGGTAGGAGACCTTGCACGGTTTGCCGGATGGCACGATCAAACGTACCATGTGGATTCGGTTGTCGGCGGCGCACATGGCGGTGTCGCGGCGTTCCATGACGACCAGGTCCCATGCAGTGAGCGGTCCAGACAACGGGTCAGGCTGGAAACAGAGCAGCCCATTTGGCTCACTCAGGTGCCGTGGATCACCTGGTCGTCATGCAGCGCCGCGGGCCGCTTGCACGAGCAAACCATCGAACCATGAGGGGACGGCGGGATTGTCATGTCGTATCGAGTACTGGCACGGGCCTATCGCAGTTCCACGTTTGACGAAGTCGTCGGACAGGAAGCCGTCGCCACCACGCTGAAAAACGCGATCCGCTCCGGACGTATTCATCACGGGTATCTCTTCACCGGCACGCGGGGCGTGGGCAAGACCTCGATGGCTAGGATTCTGGCCAAGGCGCTCAACTGCCTGTCTGCCGAAGGACCGACGCCGACGCCCTGCTGCAAGTGTGATTCGTGCAATGCGGTGTCGGAAGGGCAGGATATCGACGTGGTGGAGATCGACGCGGCCAGCAACACCGGCGTCGACAACATTCGCGAGCTTCGCAGCAACACGACGCTTCGCCCGGCCCGCGCGCGCTTCAAGGTCTACATCATCGACGAAGTACACATGCTGAGCACGGGAGCGTTCAATGCGTTGCTCAAGACGCTGGAAGAGCCGCCGCCGCACGTGAAGTTCATTCTCGCGACGACGGAGTCGCACAAGGTTCCGGCGACGATACAGAGCCGGTGCCAGCGATTTGACTTTCGCGCAATCGACGCGAAGGCCATCGCCGGGCATCTGGAGCGGATCGGCAAGGCTGAAGGCTTCGAAGCTGAAGAGGCCGTGTTGCGCCGCGTCGCGCGACTGGCGAACGGTTCAATGCGCGACGCGCTGTCGCTGCTCGACAAGCTGCTGTCGTACGATCCGGGTCGCCTGACGATCGACGTGGTCAATGAGGTGATTCCGCCGCCGCACGACGAGATGTCGCACGCGGTGATGGAGGCCGTCGCACAATCGGATGCCGCGGCGGCGCTCGCCGCGCTCGATGCGGCGCTTCAGACGGGTCGAACGGTGGATCGGTTCTGTGAACACCTGATCGATCATGTGCGCACGCTGATGCTGATGCAGGTGTGCGGCGCGGAGACGGACCTCGTGGACGTCGCCGACGGAATGCGTTCGACGCTGGCGGATTTGGCCTCCAAGTTCGACGCGCCGACCTTTGTGTACATGATCGCCCTGCTGGAGGAGCTTCGCCGCAACGTGCGGTCGAGCGGCGCGACACGAGCACTGGCCGACGCGGCGGTGGTGCGATTGGCCATGAGCCGGCAGTTCAGCGAAATCGGTCCGCTGCTGGAGCGGTTGGCAACTTCGGGAGCCTCGCCTTCGGCTCCTGCTCCGGCCCGACCCTCGCCGTCGGCCACAGCTTCGCCGGTGCGCACGGCGGAAGCAAAAAAAAAAGACATTCTGAATCGGCCGATTGAACCATCGGCAGCGCCGACGCCGAAAAACCAGAAACAGTGGGAGCAGGCGATTAACGATCCGCTGGTGCTGAAGGTGAAAGAGGCCGTCGACGGGACCCTGCTCGACGTTCGACCGGCCGCGCCAAAGTCGCCGGCGATCGAACCGCCGACGCCGGACGAGGGTGAAAGCTTGTTTGGGGACGATGGACCGTGAACAGCAGTTTGCCTGTCGCGGGTGTCGAAATATCGTGATATCGTGATGTGGCGATTTGGTGATCGTTGCCCCCTTTGGCAAGGAGGAGGGCAACGGTCGCGCGGGCTGAAGAAACTCCTGCCATCCGAAGGGCCGCGCGAAGTGACCCTTGACGCCACGCGTAAAGGGGAGCAGTTCGCGGCTCGCGGGGTTTTGGGACAGGCTCTAGAAAGGTGATTGAATGCTGGGTGGACTTGGGAATTTTGCCGGATTGTTGAAGACGGCCCGCGACCTTCAGGGCAACCTCGCGAAGATGCAGGAGACGCTGGCCGCGCGGCGCTTCGAGGGCGTCGCGGGGGGCGACATGGTCCGCGCGATCGTCGACGGAAAAGGTACGCTCGTCGATATCAAGATCGATCCGAAGGCGGTCGCCGATGTGGAACTGCTCGAGGATCTGGTGAAGGCGGCGGTCGGCGCGGCGACGGCCAAATCTCAGGAAGGAATGAAGCAGGAGATGTCGGCGCTGACCGGCGGGATGGACCTCGGCGGGCTTTCGCAGATGCTTGGAGGAGGTTCGTGACGACGAAATCTCCAACGGCCGCGGTGCGATTCCTGACAAGTTGCTGAGTGACATGCCGCTGATCGTTCAAAAATTCGGCGGAACAAGTCTCGCCAACGCGGAGAAGATTCATCGCGCGGCGCGGCGGGCCATTCGCGCCAAGCTGGAAGGACACCGCGTGGTGCTCGTGGTCTCGGCGATGGGCCATTCCACCGACGAGTTGATCTCACTTGCGCGAAGCGTTTGCTCCGACCCGCCAAAGCGCGAGATGGACATGCTCCTCACCACCGGCGAGCAGGTGTCGATCGCCCTGATGGCGATGGCCATCGACGCCGCCGGTCACGAGGCGATCAGTCTGACGGCCGCGCAACTCGGACTCATGACCGACAGCGCGCACACCCGCGCGCGCATTCAACGCATCAGCCGCGAACGCATCGACAAGGAACTGGAATCGGGCAAGGTGGTCATTGTCGCGGGGTTTCAGGGCGTCGATGCGGGCGGAGAGATCACGACGCTGGGGCGCGGAGCGTCAGACACGACGGCCGCGGCGCTGGCGTCGATTCTCGGCGCGGAGGTCTGCGAAATCTACACCGACGTGGACGGGGTCTACACGTCGGACCCGCGCATCGTGCCCAAGGCTCGCAAGATCGACGAAATCAGCTACGACGTGATGCTGGAAATGGCCGCCGCCGGCGCGGGCGTGATGCACTCGCGGGCGATCGAATTCGGAAAAAAGTTCAGCGTGCCCATTCACGTGCGCAGTTCGCTGACCGACGGAAGAGGAACGATGATCATGAACGAAACGTCGAACATGGAAGCGATCGCGGTGCAGGGGATCACGCTGCGCGAGGACCTCGCGGTGATCACGCTTCAGGGCGTGCCGAACACGCCGGGCGTGGCCGCACGGATTTTCGCCGAAGTGGCGAAGAACAACATTCTGGTCGACGACATCGTGCAGAACATCTACGACGGCGGGAAGCTGGCCAACATCGGTTTTTCGACCAACGCGGGAGACGCACGCGAGGCGAGATCGGTTTGCGAGCGACTGGCGCAACAGATCGGCATCGGGGGGGTGAGCGTGGACGAGGGCGTATCGAAGGTGAGCGCGGTGGGCGTCGGCATGCGTTCGCACACGGGCATCGCGGCGACAATGTTCGACGCACTCTCGCACGCGGCCATCAACATCGAGAACATTTCCACAAGCGAAATCGTCATCAGTTGCATCGTCCGGCGAGAGGACGGCCAGCGGGCGATGCGGTTTCTGCACGATGCGTTCAGGCTCGATCAGGTGAATGCTGATACCGGAGCGGCGTGATGTCTGCCCGCCGTCGACGCAGGCTGCCGGCCTCCATCGTGCTGCCTCCTCGATGGCGGCGGCACGGCGCTTTGCTGCTGACGTTGCTCGTCGCGGCTTCGGCGATCGTCTGCGAGCGGTCGGGGCTTGGGCCTCGGTTCACCGAGCCGCGAGTCGCGCAGCCCGACTCGGCCGATCGGGGCGATCTGGATCGATACCACGACCGATCGTTTCGCGTCGTTCACGTCGTAGATGGCGACACGCTGGACATCGACGCCGCGGATCAAGGCAAACCCAAGACCCGAATCCGATTGTGGGGGGTGGATACGCCGGAGGTTGCGCACGGCAAAACGAAGGACATGCACTACGGTCCGGAGGCTCGGACGTTTGCCGAGAAGACGCTCGACGGGCGCGAGGTTCACATCGTGCTATCGCCGAAGCGGACGCGGGATCGGTACGGGCGGCTGCTTGCCTACGTTTTTCTGGAGCGAGGCGGGGAGATGTTCAACGAGATGCTGATCGAGCAGGGGATGGCCTATGCCGATCCGCGGTTCGATCACGCGTACAAGAAACGATTCATCGAGACGGAAACGCGTACGCGGCGCGAGAAGGTCGGCCTGTGGAGCGAGGTGAAGATCGACGAGATGCCGGAATGGCGGCGGAAGCGGGAAGCGAAGGCGACGGAAGCGGCGGGGCCGTGACGGTTGCGGAGTGGGTTGAGGTCGTGAAGTGGTGAAGTGGTGATATGGTGATTGGACGGCGAGGGAAGCCGGAAGAAAGCACTGGCTGACAAAAAGCCGATTGCGCGACGGAGAATGAATTATGCGGCAATTCTATCTGCGTGTGTTATGCATGGTGCCGGTCTTCATGTTGACGACGGCTTGCACCGGGTTTTGGGGGCCGCTATTGACGTGTCCGGAGTCGGCAAGAGTTGGGGAGTCATTTGAACTGATTGCTACACAGGTTGATGACGCCCTGGTTTGGACGATTCTCGACAATGATGAAACGCAAGCGGTGATTGTCCTAGCGGACGGAAGTGAAGTCGAATCAGGAACGACGAGCGTGCTTGGCGATCCTGGGCGAGCGACGGGGACGGCGGTCATCGCGATCCGCGCAGAACGAATCGGCACGTTGAGAGTTGTCGCCGAGGAAACAACGATCGGGCCGGGATTGAGCTTGTTGCCTAGGCGAATGGGAAGTGCTGAGTGCACGATCAAGGTCTTGGAATGATTCCGGGTTCTTGCGCCATTAACTACAAAGTCATGATCACAGTGAAATCAGGCGCTTTCCGATTCTATCACTTCGATTCGATGAACATGAAATCGCCAACCGCAATTTGCCTGCGTACCTGTTCGGATTGAACGAAGATGAGTTTCAACGGACCACAATTCACTGGCTGGTGCTTGAGTTGCGGATATTCGTTGACTGGATTATCGAGTTCAAGGTGCCCGGAGTGTGGTCGGATTTTTGACGCCGACGACTCTCGCACGTTTTGCCGCTTGCCGCCGCCATTGATCAAGAGAGTTCATTGGCGAATCGCGTTGTGTGCATGTGCAATGGTCGCGATGGCGGGGGGTTCCCATCTGTTGGGGATCGGGAATACCAACTGGTCTATCGTTGAGCGGATCTTTGGCCCGGCCTACTGGGTTTTTCTTATCGACGGCAGCACTCTGGCCAAGGTTATTGCCTTCGGTTCAATATCGGTGACGGCGCTGTGTTTTTGGATCTACTTTCGTGCCAGCAATTGGCTGGCGATCGCAGCCCTGATCGTCGGATGTGTTGTATGGATCGGTTCTGGGTGGATGGCCATTTGTGCAATGAATTCCGCATGACGCCCAGCAGGTTGTGGAACAACGCGTGGGATCGAACTTCAATCCGAATCGGCACCGGTTGAAAACCGGTGCCACATGAACTTGCCGTCTTCGATCGACACAGTGCCCGAGCCGGAGTTCATTACTAGGCTCTGTCTCAAAACTGTAGCGCCACCCCTTGTGGGTGGCGCGAAACCCAGTGGCGCAGCCGGTGCGCCGCCGAAATTCCACCGTTCAAGGCGTTTTGAGACAGAGCCTAGGATTGCGCGGCGTACGAAAGCGGGTCGGGGATACCGGCTCTCTGGAAGCCCTCGCGTCGCAAGAGACAACTATCGCAGCGGCCGCAGGCGGTGTCGGGATCGGGCGGGTCGTAGCAGCTACGCGTCAGTGAAAAATCCACGCCGAGTCGAGTGCCTTCGCGGATGATCTGTTCCTTGGTCATGCGGATGAGCGGGGTGTGGATTTTGAATCGGCCGCCCTCGTCGCCGACCTTGGTGGCAACGGCGGCGAGTCGCTCGAACGCCTCGATGAAGGCCGGCCGGCAATCGGGATAGCCGGAGTAGTCGACGGCGTTGACGCCGATGAAAATGTCGCGTGCGTTTCGTGATTCGGCGAAAGCGAGCGCGAATGACAAAAAGATTGTGTTGCGCGCGGGGACGTAGGTTACTGGAATGCGCTCGCCGATCTCGGAAATGTCCTTCGGTTTGGGCACGTCGATCTGATCAGTCAGGGCCGAACCGCCGAAGATGCGCAGGTCGATGTGCTGGACGACATGCTCTTCGACGCTCAGTGCTTCGGCGACGCGCCGCGCGGCCTGGACCTCGAATGCGTGCCTTTGTCCGTAATCAAAGGTGAGCGCGAGGAGTTGAAACCCCTTTTTCCGGGCGATGGCCGCAGTCACGGCGGAATCGACTCCACCGGAAATGAGGATGACGGAAAGACGGTCGTTAAGCGTCACGATTAGATTCCTAAAACCTCCCATTCTAACGCAGATTCCATAAAACTGCGCCCCCACTGAAACCGTGAATGCTCCTCCTGCTCTGGATAGGATTGGCGGAATCCAATCTGTAACCCAGATGTAATGAGATCGCACCCCGAAGGTAACCGGGCTTGTATACCATCCGAAGGATGAGTAGGCTTCGTCCCCTTCCAGAAACCATCCGACGGATATGTCGTCCGGCGATTGAAATGGTTCATCAAGCTCTTTTTTGGAGAGGCATTCCATGAGAAACGTACGTCACTGGTTGGTCGCTATTGCAATGGTTGCGTTCATCGTTCCCGCGATGGCGCAGGAGAAGAAGGCGGATCCGCATGCCAAGCCTGCGGTGCCGGCCGAGAAGAAGGCTGAACCGGCGAAGCCGGCGACGGCTGAGAAGCCGGCCGCTGCCGCCGCCCCGACGACGGGCGCCGCCATCGGCAAGCCCGCTCCCGCGTTCGCGCTGAAGGGCGTCGACGGCAAGGAAGTGAAGCTCGCCGATTTCGCGGGCAAGATCGTGGTGCTCGAGTGGTCGAACGCCGGCTGCCCGTTCTGCGTTCGTCACGCTAAGAACAAGACGGCCGAAAAGACGATGGCCGGCTTCAAGGACAAGGGCGTCGTCTGGGTCAGCATCGACTCGACGGCGACCGCGACGGCGGAAGCCACCGCGAAGTTCACGAAGGAAAACGGAATGACCGGTCCGTATCTGCTGGATCCGACCGGCGCGACGGGCAAGGCCTATGGCGCGAAGACGACGCCGCATATGTTCGTGATCGACGCCAAGGGCAACCTGGCTTACAGCGGCGCGATTGATGACGATGCCGATGGCAAGAAGGAAAACGCCCGCAACTACGTCAAGGAAGCGGTTGATGCGCTTCTGAAGGGCTCGACCGTCGCCACCGCGACGACGGATCCGTATGGCTGCTCGGTGAAGTACAAGAACTAGTTCTTGCACCGTGAGTCGTCGGGGAATCCCGCGACTCGCAAAACCAGAGTTTATTGAGTCCGGCGGGGTGATCCAAAGTCGCCTCGCCGGACTTTTCCTTTTGCCGGAGGCCCGATTCTGATTGAACGATGACATTTCCCGGGCGATCAGAATGAGGCAAGACGCCGATATGGATAGAGTCTGGGGCTCATAACGATCGAATGTAGCGTCACCCCGGGTGGGTGACGCCATACCCGATTCGTCGCGGACAAGCCCCGACGCTACACTTGGTTGTTACATGGGCTGGAATTGTCGGCGGGTTGTATGGACACGACAGAAGTCAGAACACTTTCGCAGGCGTCCAAAGCCGAATCCGGCGTGCGGTCGGCGGATGATCGAGCAAGCGGCGATTCACGCGGCTTCTCGGCGTGGCTGGACGCCGTTTCCCTGATCCGACCGGCCCAGTGGATCAAGAATATCGTCGTGTTCGCCGGACCGGCCGCCGGGTTGAAGCTCTCCTCGGCGGATTCTCTGCGCGACACCGGCCTGACCTTCGCGGCGTTCTGTCTGGCCGCCAGCACCGGATATGTCGTCAACGACGTTCTCGATCGGCAGGCGGATCGAAGTCACCCGACCAAGCGCAACCGTCCGGTGGCGGCGGGTCGAATCGGCGTCGGGTCGGCCCTGCTGATCGCAGCGGTGACGCTCGCGCTGTGCATGGTCCTCACGGTGTTCTATCTGCCGACGGGCGTGCTGACCGTGTTGAGCGTCTATCTTCTAATGACCTTGGCGTATTCGGCCTGGCTCAAGGAACGCGTGATCCTCGACGTGATCGTGATTGCGATGGGATTCGTGTTGCGGGCCATGGCCGGATCGGCGGCGGTGGGCGTATCGGCGTCGGAATGGCTGGTGGCCTGCGTCTTTACCTTGTGTCTGTTCATGGGGTTCGGCAAGCGCCGCTGCGAGATCGCCATGATCGCCGATACAGAAGGCGCGGGGCTGCATCGACGGACGCTGGTTCGCTACACGCCGGACTTGTTGAACCACCTGCTGACCGTCTCGGCGGGAATTTCGATCATTACGTTTCTTCTCTACACCCTCGACACGCAGGGGCACCCCGCGCCGTTTCACAAAGAGCACCTTTTCTACACGCTGCCGCTGGTGGTTTACGGCGTATTTCGTTTCGCAATGTTGACGGAACTGGGCCTGCATACCGGCCCGACGGAGATCGTCCTCAAGGACAAAGCGATTCTGCTCACCATTGTGCTTTGGACGGCGTTCGCGATGGTAATCGCCTATCAAGATCATTTGTTTGGAAAAGGAGGGCTGGCCCGGTTCTTCGATGCCGCGACCTGATCCGGTACGCGCCCTCGATCGACAACCGTACGCTGCTCTTCCAGAATCATCGATATGAATCGGCCCAAGGTTACCATACTCCGCACGTCGCCCGAGACCGTGCTCGAGGATTATCATCGCCTGCTGAATCTGGCGGGCTATCGCGACGTGATCGCTCGTGACGCCGACACCGCGCTGAAGGTGAACATCTCGTGGCACTTCTTCTATCCGGCGGCCTCGACCACCCCGTGGCAACTGGAGGGCGTCATCCGCGCGATGAAGCGCGACGGTTACGACCCGAACCTGATCCACGCCTGCCACAATCGCACCGTGGTCATCGACGCCCGCCTCGGCGAACGGGAAAACAAACAGGTCAACGTGATCGACGCCCACGGGCTGCGAAACATCCACCTGTACGATCCGGACAACGAGTGGGTTCCCATCCGCGAGGCCGTCGGCGACGTGGCCGATCGGTTTCTCTGTCTCGACGATGTATATCCCAAGGGATTCAGCATTCCGCGACGCTTCATCGGCGAGAACATCATTCATTTGCCCACTGTCAAAACGCACGTGTTCACGACCATGACAGGGGCGATGAAAAACGCCTTCGGCGGGCTGCTCAACGAGCATCGCCACTGGACGCATCCGGTGATCCACGAAACCCTCGTCGATCTGCTTATGATCCAGCAGAAAATCCATCGCGGAGTGTTCGCGGTGATGGACGGCACGTTCGCCGGCGACGGACCGGGGCCTCGATGCATGATTCCGCACGTCAAAAACGTGCTGCTTGCCTCGGCCGATCAAGTCGCGATCGACGCGGTCGCGGCGAAGCTCATGGGCTTCGATCCGCTGTCGGACGTGAAGTTTATCCGGCTCGCCCACGAGCGCGGACTGGGCTGCGGCGACGTGAAGGAAATCGAAATTGTCGGCGACGTGAACCTCGATCGTGAAAACTGGCGATTCGAGGGGCCGTTCAAACGCATGACCTTCGCGGCCACGATGCAGCACTGGATCTACTGGGGACGGCTCAAGCGGTTCGTCGAGTGGTCGCTGCGGACGTGGCTTGCGCCGTGGGCGTACATCGCCAGCGTGCTGTATCACGATTCTTTCTGGTATCCGATTCGCGGGCGAGTGCGCGTTCGACGGGCCATGAGCAGCGCGTGGGGTCGCCTCTTTCACAATTGGGATTCGGTTCGGCCCGACGAGCGCGGATACAAAGACGTCGGCGAGACGCACGGGACCATCGTGCGCAGTGTTTGGCGACTGCTGGCCATGTCGTGGGACATTCTCAAAACATGCGTGCGCGAGGCCCCGGAACTCACCCTTCGCAAGCGTCGTCGAGCGCCGTCGGACGGCACATAGCAGTCCCCGCGCGGCGGAAATCTACTCCGGCGTGCAGCCGGCTGTCGCGGACAAATCGCAAAGCACCGGCGTCGGAACGACCGCGGCGATGCCGCCCGAGTCAAACGACGCCCGAACCTGCAAGTATCGTCCGACAACACCGGCCAGCGGATCGCCGCTCACGGCTTCGACAAACGTCGCTGATTCCAGATCAGCCAAACTCTCAGCCGCACGAACTTCAACGATCATTGCCGTTCCCTCGGGAACCGCCAGCGTAGCACAGCCTTCGGTGTTCCACGTCACGCTCTGCCACGGCGTGGCACCACGCTCGGAGTCGATCTCCTCGGTCCAAGAGCCGGAGACGGCCGACTTGCGACCGACGAAACCGCTCAGGTCGCCAAGGTTGGCCGGACCAGAGCCCGCACCGAGATTGACCGTCAAATCGACCGCGCCGATGCGGATTCCGCCGTTGCCCACCTGTCCAGCCGACGGGTTAATTCGCATGACGTTGTTGGAGTGGTAATTGGTGACCCATACTTTGCCGTTGCCGTCGACCGCAACGCCTGTCGGACCCGCGCCGCCCGAACCGGCCAGCGGGACATTTCCCACGAAGGTTCCGTCGGTGCGCAGGTGGGCCACGGTCGTTGCGCCGAAGATGGAGTGGGCGATCCAGACGTTTCCTGTTGCATCGATCGCGATGCCCTCAGCGTTGATGTTGCCATGTTGATGTGAACGTAGCCAAGAGCCGTCCGGCCCGAACACGTGGACCGTGTTGCCGAACAGCGTGGTGTTCCAGATGTTGCCGGTGGCTTGATCGACCGCCAGGCCGTAGGAAACACCCGTCACAGGGATGCAGACGCCCGTCCGGGTGCTCGGATCATATCGCAGCAGACTTTGCGAGCTGGTGGACGCCCAGAGCACGCCCGCGCGGTCCACCACCGCGTCATTGCCGCCGCAACCCGGGTCGAACACGCTGCCCGCATTCGGTTTGCCGGACGAACCGACCAACTGGTGCCGCGCGTTGTCACTGCTGCCCGTCCAGACGTTGTTGCGCAGGTCAATGGCCAGCGCGCCGATCGACGTGGCCGCGGTGCGCGTGTAGTTGACGATGCACTCATCCATGGCGGTCGAGACGCCGCCGCTGTTGTCCGCGCCGCCGGCGTTGCCCCACGGCCGGATGTTGCCCAGCCCGGTCGAAGTGTCGATCACGCCATTGCGGTTGCGATCAACGCAGCGCCCGGAATCCAGCGATGCAATCCGCGTGATGGACCCGGCTCCATCGATCTCATCATAGTTGGCGACCCAGGCGAGTCCGTCGCGATCCACCGCCACGCGCCACGGATTGCGTCCGCGACCGTCGGGAGCCGAATTGTATTCACCCAGCACCGCGCCGGTCTCCGCGTTGATTTGGACGACCGTGCCGCGATCGGCCGCTCCGACCCAGATGCTCTTGGTCATCGGAACTTGCCCGCTCAGTTGAACCTGGTGCGGCGTGTCGTTGCCCACGTTGAATTGCGATCCGTTGGCGAACTGAAGGTCGAACGTATAGCTCTTGGAAAGAACGCCGGACCCGCTGCAATCCAGGCAGCGAACACTCGCGGCATCGGCGAAAATGGTCGCGCCGCCGGTGGCCGTCGACCCGCCGCCCGCCTCGAAAAACTCCGCTCCGAGCAGTTCATACGCGCCGCCGTCGGTTCGCGCGGTCGCCAAGCGGAACAACACGATATCGCCCGGCAGCAGCGACTTGGCGTAACCCAGACCCGCGCCGGAATTGACCGGAAGGTCCACGAGCGCCAACTGCGACAGACTGTCCGCTGCGGCGAACTCGGCCTGCGATTCATCGATATTGACCCGCACCCATCGCTTATCCCCGTACATCGAGGCGGCTGTTCCACCTCGCAGTACCGCAGCGCTGATGTTGAACACGAAGCAACCGTCGAGCGGACCGGTCCGATAGAGGAACAATCGAAGCGACACGTCGTTCGATGAAGAGTACGTGCGCGCCAGCGGTGCGCGGAAAACGACGGGGTTCAACTCGGTTTCATCGGCTACACCCAGCATCGCCACGGTTAGCGGAGCGCCTTCGACCGGAAACTCACCGCCCTCGGCCGCTGAAAAATCGTCGATAAAGACATCAAAGAAACTGCTGGTCGCTCCGCCGCCTCCACCGCCGCCTCCACCAATCACCACCACGCCGGTTCCGCCGGCCGGCCCCTGTTCACCTTCCGGACCCTCGGGCCCTTCCGGACCTTCCGCCCCCTGCGGACCTTCAGGCCCTTCCGGGCCCTGCGGACCTTCGGGGCCTTGCGGTCCCTGGCAGTCCAGCGCGGTGAAATCGCCGTCGCCGTTGGTGTCCTCATCGGGATCGGCCACTCCGTTGCCGTTGAGGTCCCAGCAGTTCAGGCCGTCTTCGCCATCGCGACCATCGACAGGAGTGCCCGTGCCGTTGTCGTTGCCGTTGTTGTTTCCGCGACCGAATAATCCTCCCGGTCCGCAACCTCCGGCGAGTAGAGCCAATGACATCGCGCAAGAAAGCGACGCAACGGCGATTCTGTCTTTGTTCCGCGCCATTCGTTGGAGCTCCTGTGTGAAAGGCAATGCAATCGACGCGAAGGTCGTTCTGCGTTGATGCCAAGACCCCATTGGATTAACTCAATGAGTATAGCGGGATGGGGCGCGAATCGCAATGCGGACATTCGCCGACAACGTCCGGAAATCAAGAGAAAACACGGGTGGTTTGCCGAAATTCGGCGAGGCTTTCCGTGAGATCAGACTCAGGCGCCGTTTGCAGCGAGAAGTTGGGCAAAGCGCCTCACGGCGCGTTGTCCGCAGGCGATCGCTGCGCGTTGAACCACACGAGCATCCGTTGTGGAATGGAAGGTTGGGAAGGTCCGGCGGTCGTCTCCACGAGAAGCCCGCTGGCCGCGGCAATATCGGGCATCGCGTCGCCGTTGAAATCGGCAATCACCACGCCCCCCATCGCCGATAATCCCGTTTCCGGCAGTCCGCTCTCGGAAACATACGTCCAATGTCCCGACCCGTCGCCCAACAGCGCAAAGACGCCGCGAACGTATCCGCCGTCGAGCGTCAGTCGCCCCGAACAGACGAGGTCGAGCCGCCCGTCGCCGTCGAGATCGCCTAAGGCAACCCCTACCGCGCCGCCGCGCATGTCCGGAAAAACATCCGCCGTTTTCTTCCAGGAACCGTCGGCCTGTTGAAGATAAACCTCCGGTCCGTCCACCCAATTGGCGACCGCCAAATCAGGGCGGCCGTCACCGTTCACATCGCCGACATCGAGTCCGTGAAACAACCCTTCGATAATGGGTGAAGGAAGTCCGGTGGAGAACTCCGTCCAGCCGCCCGATCCATCGCCCCGCCAGACGCGAGGCCCGACGCCCAACGACGCTGCGACGTCGACGTGTCCGTCGCCGTTAAAGTCGGTCATCACGATTCGATTGCCGAAGCCGGTGGCGGGAAGCGTGGTCGGCACGAAGGTCCACGTCATCGCGGACTTGTCGGCGAGATACAGCGAAATGCCACCCTCGTCCTGCGCGATGGAAGCGATATCGAGGCGGCCGTCGCCGTTTACATCCCCCACCGCAATGTCCTCCACGCCGACGAACTGCACAAACTTCGCGTCACCCGGTTCGACGATCGGCGGGTGCATTTCAGTGATCGCGCTCGTCCAGCGTCCTTTTCCGTCGTTGAGGAAGACAAAGATCCCTTGACAGTGATCCCCGATCGCCAGATCGATGAATCCGTCGCCGTTGAAATCCGCCGCCGCCAATCCTCCTCCACAGGACGGCTTACTGAACTTCAATCCGGCGGACGAATCGACCCACGTCCCGTCGGGGCGCGAAAGCCAGACCTTGGGCCCCTGCCCCAGTCGGACGTGCGCGGCAAGGTCGAGCCGACCGTCGCCGTCGAAATCGGCGACCACCGGATCGCTCTTCCACATGCCGCTCGTCGGCAGCCCGTCAGAGCCGAGCCAAAACGAAACACGAGGCGGCGTCGGCGCGGCCTTCAGTGGTTCGCCACGCTTGGGCCGATGGCATCCGATCAAAGCCACTGTCAGCAGCAATAGCCATTCGCGGATGTGCTTCGTTCGTTTCATCTTCGAGATCATTTTACCGGACGTTCAAGATCACGATACCACTCGCCTTCGACCAGCGACCATGGTTCAATGATCCACGATGTCTCAGGCGGCAACTTACTCAGACTCGGATCGGACAATCGATATTCATAGGCGGCGCGAACCCGTCCCCGATCGTGAATCACTTCAACCCAATCGGCCGAGCATGCAAGGAACTCTGCCAGGCTCTCGGCGCTGGCGACCTGTTCCTCGCTGACCTTTCGACGATCGTTCGGATCACAGAGGGAATAGAGCGCCGACCAGTCGCGCCGCTTGCGCGCGGCGCACGCCGCGAGGAACCGCTTTTCCAGTCGCGATTCCTCGCCCCGGTCTCTCAACGCCGGCGAATCGGGATGGGTGTCCAGCTCCTTCGGCGGAACCGGATACCAAACGCCTTCAACAACCATCCACTTTTGCCATGTCTCCGCGTCGCGAGGCTCGGCCTTGGGAAACCGCGTCAGCGCGGATCGGTAATGAACCCGGACCCAGCCGCGTTGCGCGTCCGTCTGAACGTCGTCGATGGTGAACGAAAGAACGCGAAATGGGTCATTCTCCTCCGACCACCGTCGGAAATCGTCCACCGTGTGGCTCGTTCGGACGTCGCTCGATTGGAATTGAAAAACCGTCGACCAGTCCTGCGCCGCGCGGGCCACCCAAAGGCGTTGGGCGCGTTCGCGCAGCGATCGCTCCGAAAGCTGTGCAGGTTGTGAAACCAAGGACGGGTTGGCCTGATGGGAGGAGCAGCCGGACACCGACAACGCCGCCGCGAATCCGAGGACGACGATCGAATGCCACGGGTAAAGGGATGTCGCGCCGTTCAAGCCGATCTCGTCCGTGAGAATCGTTCGATCCTTCGTCTATCGACCGCCTTCGTTGCGTTTTTGCGGCTTCGCCGTTCGGGAAATCCTCGAAAGCTCGCCCTCGCGCGGGGCCTGGGCTTCGCTCGGACCGTCAATAATATCGTAGAGCACGATGCCCAGTTCCTCGCCCATGCCGACCAGCGTCGAGCCGGCGGCCGCGGCGTTGCCGCACGCCGTGCCCTCAATTGCCAGCAATCGGCTGGCGACGCCGATGATCGAGACATTGAAACTGCAGTCTTCAATGGGATTGGACTTGCCTGCGACCTGTCGGAACCCGTCGCGATCAGTGCAAACCGCGCCGGGCTTGTCGCAACGCGTGCTGGCGATGCCGTCCACGCGGGCCTTGCCCACATCGGTCTGGAGATTGTGGCGAAGGAAATTGTTGGGCACATCATATCGTCCCAGCAACGTCTGATCCCAACAAGTGACGCAACGCTCCGTTCCCGAAAACCGGGTTTCATTCATATTCCAGATGTCAAACTTGGCCTTGGTCGTCACCGGTCCGACGGAATCCTGCCGAAGGTCCATGACCATCGGCATCAGCGTCAGGTCGGTGTCCACGTTGGCAAACGCACGGTCGCCGGAATAAAACTGCCCGCCCGTCGCATTGAAAAGGAACAAAAGCTTTTCCGGCGGCGCGTCGTATTCGGACCCGTTCAGGAACAGCGCGCCGGGCAATTCATCGGTCGGAGCGCCGTGCTCGGAAATCCGCGACTGAAACGCGTATGCGCCATACTCCCACGCGGTGGAATCGCCGTAGTGAACCACCATGGCGTCACCGGACAAATGGTTCCAGCGAATCTCATGGCCATCGATATCCACGGCCCAGCCGATGACGAATCCTCGCAGCACGCGGCTTCCGGGAGGACCTTCCAGATCAGGACGACCCGGCGGCAAGCCATCGTCGTCCAGCGCGGTGAACGGCTGGCAACCGGCGGGCAGACCCGTCAGCGCCGACCAATATGTCGGCTGGTTCGCGGTCAGCAGCACCTGGCAGTCCGCCCAGTTCCAACCGGGATGGGATCGCTCACCGCTGTAGCCTGAAGCAACATCGCCCACCACGGCGTCGAGCGGCGCGTCACCGTTGACGAGGTAGAGCTGCATGTACACCGGAGCCTGGTAATCGTTGGTAATGGACAGAATCGTGTCCTGGGACACATGGCCATTCGAATCCCATTTAATCTCTACGGCCGGAAAGACCAGCAGGCTTCCCTTCTGGCTTACGCCGCCACGAAACGGAATGGGGGCTTGAGTCTGCGCCGCGACCGATGCCGCAACAACGACGAGCGACGCAACGGATGTCATGAATATGTGGCGAACGTTTTGCATCTTTCTGCTCCGATTTGATTCCACGGCGTTCCGATCCCCCAATACCTCGTGGACGACTCCGCGTTCGAATCTCCTTGCTCCCCAACGAACGAATGACAGGAGAACTCGCGACCGCTCCAGCCAATTAGACCGACGGTTCGCATTGACAGTCGATCATGTTAGCAAACGCGGCGACTCATCGCAAGCAGGAAACAACGCGATCGAACCGCCGAAATCCCGATTTTCGTTTGAAGTATCGGACCTTTCCGTTGATTTTCTCAACGCACGTTTCATCGCCGGGACTTTTCGAGGACGTTGGCTCGATTCTAGGAAATCTCGATGAAAGGAATGGAGAATGGCGTTGCGGCTGCCTGCCGAACTCGCTACACTGGAGAACCCGTGATGAGCCGTTCTAAGCGCTACGGCCGCGTCACGGTGGAGAATCGGCAGGCCGATTCCCACGCTGCATGTTTCTGTCGAGGGGAATCAAACAGGGTTGGCGGTTTTTGGGGGCGCAAGTCACGCAAGAGGCGCTTCAGGAGGCGGAAGACGTGTCGCGAGCCATCATCAACGGATTTCTATGGGCTGGCATTGTCGGCGCTGCGGCGTCAGCCGCGCCTTTCGACGGTCGTCCCAGTGAAAGCCAAAAAGGAAGCCTGCTGATCTTTCCCGCCGTCGAGGTTCGATGGGATGCCGAGGGAAACGTCGTACAGGATACATTTCTACAAATCACCAACGATTACCCGGCCGACGTCTTCATCCAGTTTTATTATGTGAATGGCGATCCGCCGCTTGATGCAGTGATTGAGGATCCCGGCGACAACGGCGATGGCGACACTGCGGGTGACGGCAAATATCCCCCCAAGGTCATCGAGCCTGCCCATCCCGGTTGGAACACACACAAATGTGAAACGCTCCTGACGTGCGATCAACCCATGTATTTCTCGGCGCTCACCGGCCGACCGGCCGGCGTCGGTTCCTTCGGCCTGCTCGATCCGGGCGGGCGGCCCGACGGCAAGGGCGGACGCATGGTCCGCGGATACATCGTCGCCTGGGCCGTCAACGCCAACGGCGGCGAGATTCACTGGAATCATCTGGCGGGCGACGCGACATCGGTTCACTACGTGAATGGCACCGCATCTCAGTATGGAGCATACGCGGTCCGGGCGCTGTCCGGTTCACACGGGTCGCCCACCGACGCCAATCGCGGGCAGTTGCTGCTCAACGGCGTAGAGTACGAGGCCTGCCAGGAGTCGCTGCTGCTCAACTTCTTCGCCTCGGGCGATCAGGACCCGTCTCGCCGCTGGATCAATTCGCCGATGGACACGAGCCTCACGCTCATGCCCGTGCAGGTGGACCTTCGTCCGGAGAACTTCGGTCCCGTCAAAACCCATGTCCGGCTGGATGTGTGGAATCAAAATGAATACCGGTTTGCCAGCTCCCGCCGGATGATTACTTGCTGGGATCAGGGGCTGTTGAGCACCTACACCGATCCCAACTATTTCGTGAAACAACAATTGCAGACGGATGTCGGCGTGGCCCGTATCGACGGACTGGCCAACACGCAGTGCGATCAGTTCGCCATTCCCGCCGCGCTGGTGGGCGTCTCGAACCGCCTGATTACGTTCCCCGCGCCGGAAGAGGAGTGCTCCGTGGCCGCGTCCGCTCGAACGCTTCCCGGCGACGGGTGCGAGGAGGCGAGCATTCTGTACGAGCCGGAGCCGGTTCGCATCTGTGGAACGGACGGAGATTGTGACGGCAGCGGATTCGTCAATGCGGGAGACATGCGCCACTTCGGCGATTGCCTCGGAGGTCCGGACGAAGAGTCGTCGGACGATTGCCGGTGTGCCGACATGGACGGCGATCAGGACGTCGATCTGCACGACACGGCGTTGTTCCAGTCCAAGATGGGCGGCCGTCCTTCCGGCGGCGAAACGCAGAATTGTGAAGACGAACGTCTGTAACGCCGCGATATCGGCGACACAGGTCCGGTGGCGTAAAAGAGCTTTGGAGCGGGAAGGTCTGAGGGGTCTCGAATGAACCGATCAGTCATGCATGCGGGTGTGGGACAACGGCGTAGCGCTGGTAATCGGCTGGCGTGGGTGATGGCGGCCGCGTTCACCCTGTTGGCGGCCGTAACAACTGCGCGGGCACAAACACAACCCTGCACCGATCTGGACGGCGACGGCTACGGGAATCCCGGAAGCCCCACTTGCCGCAACGGAAATGCGACGGACTGCAATGATCAGAATCCCAACATCTTTCCGGGCGCAACAGAAGTCTGTAACCGCGTTGACGACAACTGCAATCAGCAGGTCGACGAGGGTTTCGATCAGGACGACGACGGATTCACCAGTTGCAACGGCGACTGCAACGATCAGAATCCCAACGTAAACCCCAGAGCGCCGGAAAAATGCAACGGCATCGACGATAATTGCAATCAACAGATCGATGAGGGCTTTTTTGCTTTCACTCGCGACGGCGCGGCGCATTGCGTCGGCGGTGCGAAAGACGAAGAAGCGTGTCAATTCGCGGTCGATTGCCCCGGTGGACGGTGCGTCGGCGACAATCCCGACACGTTCCAGCAATTCGAGGACTATCCGCTCGGTGCCGTGTGCATCGAGGGATTGGGCATTTGCACCGGATTTGGAAGAGTCGTGTGCAGTCCCGACGGATCCGAAGCCATCTGTAACGCTCAGACCGGAACACCCCAGCAGGAAGGACCGGTCGGACACGCATCCTGCTTTGACCTGATCGATAACAACTGCGACGGACTCGTCGACCATGGTAATCCGGCGCTTCCCAATCACACCGGCGATACCGCCTGCACGGGCCCGGAAAAGTGCAATGGCTTCGACGACGACAACGATGGTGACGTAGACGAAGACTTTACCATCGGCGGCGAGTGCTTCGCGGGTGTCGGTGCGTGCCAGCGCTCGGGTCGCATTGTCTGCGGACCCGACGGCGGCACGATTTGCGACGCGGTTCCCCTTCCGCCCGGCGTGGAAGGCCCCGCCGGCGGATCCAAATGCAACGACGGCCGCGACAATGACTGCGACCGACTCGTCGACTTCGCCGACCCCGACTGCCGCGAAAGCGAAAAGTGCGACGGCAAGGACAACGACGGCAATCAACTGATCGATGAGACATTCCCCGACCTGGGCCAGCCCTGCACGGCCGGTCAGGGACCCTGTCTGCGAACCGGCGTGAAAATTTGCAGCGCCGACCAGCGGAGCACCGTTTGCAGTGCGATTGCCGGCGTGGGTTCGCCGGAAGGTCCGCGCGGGACGACCTGCCGCGACGAAATCGACAACGATTGCGACGGATTCGTCGACGCGGAAGATCCAAGTTGCAGCGGCGCCGGCATCGGGGCGAGCTGCGCCCTCAAGCCGGGCATCTGCCGGGATTGCACGGGCTGGTATACCGTCGATTACGGCGCGACTGATCCCGAGGCCGTCGTGACCGCGGAATTGCTGGCGATCGATCTTGAAGGCAACGTCGTAGCCCGGCTTCCCGTCGAACGCGGCGACACCGCCAACCTCGGAGCTTTGTCCTATCCGAACGACTGCATCGTGGCCAAGACCATCGGCAATCGCCATCAGGTGTTTGCACCGGTTCCGATGCTCCGCGTCACTGTGGAAAACGGCGCGGGCAAGGCTCAGGCCTATTGCACCAACACACCGTATCTCGAAGTGATCGAACCGTCCGGACAGGTCATCAGCGAGTCGGAAGGCGACGTCACGCCGATTCTCGCCGCCATCCCGCTGGTCAATCCGAAATCGCTTACGGTCAAGGTGGACGGCGTGCAGCTCTTCCCGGCCATGGGCATCAATCCGGCGACGGCATTCCCCGGCGGACCCTATGACGGAGTCGCCAATATCAACGGTCGACAGGTGCAGGTCAACGACCTGCTTGTCCGCTCCGCGCCGCTGGGCGTGCTCACCGGCAACACCATCAGCATGACCTTGTCCAACCTTGGTTGCGGCGGACACATTGTCGTGATTTCCGGTCAGGAACTGGCCGGTTCGCTCGATCACCCGGTGTACGAGGCCTGCTACCTCGACGATCTCCGCGACAAGGGAACCTCCGAAGGATTCAAGATTGAGATTACCGTTCCCGCCGAAGGGTCGGTCGTCGGCAATCGTCCGGCGTCGATCAACGTCCGCGGCGACGCATGCCATGGCCGACAGATCACCGCCGCGAGCATCAATCGCTTCCCGGTCAGTGTGGCCGGTCAGTCGTCGGTGATCGGCGACGGCGAAAACACCGGCAGCAAGTTCACGTTGCCCATCAACGTTAACGTGCCGGTCACGAACCTCCGCACGGTGGTGGATAATGGTGCGACGTTCGGCAGTTTCGATCCCGGACCGAACCGACTGTTCGCCCAGGCCGTCGACGGCGACGCCAACACAACCTACGACAACGTCTTCTTTGCCGTTGGTCCGGTCGTGCCCACTCCGGCAGCGTCCGCAGTGGCTTCGGGAGCGACGGCCGGCGATCCGGGAACCGTTCAGCGTGCGTTCACCATCGCCATTACCTCGGCCGGCATCAACACCTTCTTTGAGGCACTGAAGGACCGCAACAAGAACGAAATCGGCGGACGTGTGCGCGATCGCATCAAGGAAAAGACCCAGGGCTTCCGTCCCGAAATCGACAATTCGTGCGATCCGTGGACCGTGTCGAAGACGACCAGCGCTGAATACCAGAATCAGGTCTTCTCGATTCAGGCGACGCCGCAGCAGGACAAGATCGCCGTGCGGATCAACCTGCCCGGCATCGATCAGAACATCAACCTCAAGGGTTATTGCGAGTCGGATTGCGCGTGCGCCTTTGGCGGCTGCGTGTGCCTGATCTGCACCGACATCAACATCAACTTCCGGTTCAAGCGAACCGGCATGTTCGTCTCCTTCGACGTGACCGAGGATCGGCTCATCAATCGCACCAAGCTCGACATCAACTTTGATCCCGGCGACACCGACAATGGAACGCACATCAGCGGCGAGGTCGACATCGGCTGCGTGGCCGGCTTCTTCCTCGACGTGCTCGACTTCATTGTCAACGTCTTCACCTTCGGCCTCGTCGATCTCGATCTCGATGTGATCAATATCGACATCACCGGCGACGACATGAACGACCGCTTCGGCGGACTCGACGGCGATCCGTTCGACGCCGACCTGGTGAAGGCGCGCAACCCAGACCTGTCCAACTTCGGAGCGCGTCAGCGCGACAGTAAGATTTCCGACGCCCAGATCACCACGCAGGGCGTGGCGATCGCGCTGGGCTCCGCGTTCGAACCAGAGCCTTCGGAGATCGATCCGGCCGCACAAACCGTGCCGGGAACGCCGTTGAAAAACGCGCCGCTTCCGCAGCCGCCGATCCGCGACGCCGCCGGCAATCTGGCCGGACACGTGACGTTGCTTGTGTCCGGCGACGTGTTCAACCAGTTGTTCCTCAGTGCGACGCAGACGGGTCGACTGCGAACCGAATTCACGGTCGTTCGCGAACTGCGCAACTTCCTGCCCGACGACTGCAACGAAATCACCGACGAAAATAAGCGTGCCCGTTGCATCGGCCTCAAGGGCGGCGACAGTTGCGATCGGTTCTGTGCCCGCTTCGACGGCCCGTGCGAGGATGTCTGCGAGGCCGCCTATCCCTATCCGGGGAGTTCGTTCGCCACCGATCAGCTTCGCCGCCAGTGCTGTCGAACGCGACGCATCGATCACAACCGCAACATCGGCGGCAGCACGACGCTGATTCTGCACGGCCGGATGGAAGTCCCCCCGCAGATTCTCATCGACGACGATCCGGCGACCGTCCCGGTCGAAGTGGTCATGCGCGCTCCGCAAGTGTCCATCACGCTGATCGCCGACCGCGATGGCGACGGCACCTTCGACGGCAGCACGCTCGAAACCATACCGGCCTGCTCCTTCGGCAACCTCGACGAGGAAACGCCGACGCCCAGCGTCGATGCCACGCAGTGCAAACTGTGGCAGACCTGCCTGCATGCCGACTTCCGGTTCCAGCTTTCGCTGGAGACCAGTCCGAGCGGCCGACCGCGAATCAAGTTCGGCAACGGCGAGATCATCCGCCATGACGACGCTTTCGGCGCTCTTTGCGGCGGCGGGATCGACGTGCCCGAACTCGACTTCTTCAACGACCGCGCCAGCCGGACCGAGATCTTCGATATTCTCGAGGACCGTCAGCGCGACAATACCCCGCCGCTCGACGGCGAGGGTCTGGAGCTGGGCGGATTCGTTACCTTCCAGCGGGATCGGATTATCGCGGTCGAGACCCAGCCGCCCGCACAGGACGACGGCTTCCAGGATTACATCGGCATTACCGGCAACATCGTGCCCAACCCGTAGTCGCCGTGAAAGAGAATCGTCGACCTTCTTGAACGAATCGAAATCCCCCCACCGATCGGGGGGATTTTTTTGCGCGCTGACCTATGATGGTCGAACCATGGAAGAATTCGTCAGCGAGCCGATTCACCCGCACGAGGGTTCGTTTGACGCGTTAGAAATGGGTCGAGGGCTGCCGGGTCTGCCGACGGGGTTCTCGTGGCGAGATGCCCAGTTTCAAATCGCGGGTGTCATGCGGGCCTGGAAGGATTCCTCGCGCGAGGGAGCGGGCGCCCAGGGCGAGCTCTACCTTCGTCGCCATTGCTATCGCCTTCAAATGAGCGACGGAACGGTCTGGACGGTCTACTTCGTCCGCCAAACGCCGAAATCGGGAAACCCGCGAACGCGCTGGTTTCTTTATTCGATCGAGCGATAATCGGCCCGGAGGCGCGCCGATGACCACAAAGATCTATCCCTATTATGTCGCCGGGCGTCCGGTCGCGGCCAATGCCGATCTGATCGTCACCAATAAGTTCACCGGCGACCCGGCGTTTCGCGTCGCCCTCGCCGACGGCAATACGCTCGACGCCGCGATCGCCGCCGCCGCACGGGCATCGGACGCCACCCGCCGGCTGCCCAGCTACAAACGCCGCGACATCCTGCTTCACGTGGTCCGGCGGATCGAAGAGCGCGCCGAGGAACTGGCTCAAATCGTCACCATCGAAACCGGAAAGCCCATTCGCGACGCTCGCGGCGAGGTCTCACGCATGTCCGACACTTTTCGAGTCGCGGCCGAAGAGGCAACTCGCATCGGCGGCGAGTGCATTCCGTTGGACATCGGCCCGCGCACCCAGGCCTACGAGGGATTCACCCGCCGATTTCCGGTCGGACCCTGCGCCTTCATCACGCCCTTCAACTTTCCGCTCAACCTCGTTGCCCACAAGGTCGCTCCGGCCATCGCGGTCGGATGTCCGTTCGTGTTGAAGCCTGCCAGCGCCACGCCGGTCAGCGCCTTGATGCTCGGCGAAATCCTCGCGGAAACCGATTGGCCCGCGGGTGCATGCAATATTCTTCCCTGTTCGGCCGATACCGCCGCCGTGCTGGTCACCGATGTACGGATCAAGCTGTTGAGCTTTACGGGTTCCCCGTCGGTGGGTTGGTCACTGAAGGCTCGCGCCGGCAGAAAAAAGGTCGTGCTGGAGCTGGGCGGCAACGCGGCCTGCATCGTCGATGAGGGAGTCGATGTCGAAGCGGTGGCGGATCGACTCATTCTCGGCGCGTTTTATCAATCCGGCCAAAGCTGCATCAGTGTTCAGCGCATTATCGCTCACGAGAGTCTGTTCGATGCGTTGCGAGACGCGCTGTGTCGGCGGGCCGCAAAGCTCGTTGCCGGCGATCCGTTGGATGAAGCCACCTTTCTGGGGCCGTTGATATCTCTCGACGACGCGCTCCGCGTCGAACAATGGGTGAACGAAGCCGTCGCCGCGGGCGCGCAGGTCGTCTGCGGAGGCCGTCGCAAAGGGGCATTCTACGACGCGACAATCCTGACGAGCGTCCCGCGCGATCAGAACATCAGTTGCGTGGAGGCGTTTGGACCGGTGGCGACGTTGCAGCCCTTCTCGGACTTCAACGAGGCCGTTCGCATCGCCAACGACAGCGAGTTCGGCCTCCAGGCCGGCGTTTTCACGCGCGACATCGACCGCGCGTTCCAAGCGTTCGCCGAGCTGGAAGTCGGCGGCGTGATCATCAACGACGTTCCCAGCTTCCGATTCGACAACATGCCCTACGGCGGGATCAAGGGATCCGGGTTTGGTCGCGAAGGCGTGCGCTACGCGATGGAAGAAATGACGGAGCTGAAACTGTTCGTGCGCCGAAGGACCGATCGCGCTTGACCGCCCCTGGTCGCCATGGCCGCAAACGGCATCGAAAGCGTGACACGCATTGTGCTATTGCTCATAACGATCGAATGTAGCGTCACCCCTTGTGGGTGACGCCTTACCCGATTCGTCGGGGACAAGACCCGACGCTACACTTAATCGTTACATGCTCTAAATGCCGCGAGCCGTGGAGTCAGATCCACGGCTCGCGGCGTTCGTTCAGTTTGAAATCTACGACAGACCAACTCAGTCGCCGCGCGGCGCGATTTCGGAAAACCGCGTTAGCGACCATTACAACTACGGGGCGAGCCGCGAACTTTAGTTCGCGCGGACTCCCGAAGCGTTTAGCTGGTCATCCGCTTCGATTGCAGCAAAAGCAACTAGTTCTCTCGCCGAATGAGTGACAGCCCCAGCACCATAACAACCAGCGGAATCATCCCGATCGGACCGCAAATGCCGACGGGGCCGCCGCCGGTGTTATCGATCACATCCTCGATATCGCATCCGTCCACGTCGACTTCCGCGCCGGCCGGAGTGTCCGGACAGAAGTCGTCGTCGTCGATCACGCCGTCGCCGTCCGCGTCGTCGTCCGTGCCCGTTCCATTATCGTTGTCGGTTCCGTTGTCGTTGCTATTGCCGTTGTCGGTACCGTTGTCGTTGCCATTGCCGTTGTCGGTTCCGTTATCGTTCCCGTTGTCGTTGCCGTTGTCCGTGGTTCCCGTGCCGCCGTCGCCCACTGCACTCTGAATCGCCGCCTGAAAATCGGGAATCATGACCGACGCGAGCAGCGTGAACCCGTCCGTGCAGATCGGATCCTGCGGACAAACCGTCGCCCGAAAGCAGTCGCCGTCCTGATAAAAATCGTCAACCGCCAGGTCGGAACTCACCACGCCTTCGATTGTGCCCGTCATCGCGTCGATGATCGGCCCGCCGGAGTTCCCTTCGATGATGTCCATGTCCGCCTCAAACCCGAAGTCGACGATGGTCTGCACCGTCGAATTGTCCGAAAACTTCATCGGCAAGCCCGCGCCGAACCCGATCGCCACCAGGCTCTGCCCCACCGCGACCGAACCGCTCGACCGCACCGGAACCGGCGTGCGCCCGGTGATCTCCCGCTCAAGCCGAACCACGGCCCAGTCGTTGGCGGTGTCCGCTTCATTCACCAGCCCCAAAACCTCGGACACGCGAACCAGTTGATCCGCGTTGAACGTCGAAGGGTTCACGCCGGCCTGTTTGACGGCATAATCAAACACGCAATAAAACGTGCTCAAATCCGTGCGCGTACCGTTGTCATCGAGGCAGTGCCCCGCGGTGACGAGTGCGTTCGGCGCGATGAGCGTCGCCGTGCAAAAGGCCGCCGTCGGCTGATCACCGAACGGCTCTCCGGCACAAAGCGGACTGCGATTCGTCGCCAGCGTGTCGGCGTTGATCGTGAAGGTCCCGTCGCCGTTGTCCGTGATCGCGTCGTTCGTCACGAACGCACACACCGCATCGCCGATCCCCTGAAGCATCGCGCTCGTCGCGACATAATCCTTGCGATCATCCGGCGGCCGGATGATGCGCGGACGCACGCTGCTCTCCGCGAGACTGAATCCCGCGCCCGACGCGAGCAACGCCATACCAAACATGGCCATACCAGTACGAACTCTGAACCCCTGCGACATTCTCTTCTCCTCAATGAAAGTTAGTTTCTCAATCCGACGCCAAGGCAAGGAGCGGCTTGTACGCGATCCACAGAGCCAAGTCAATTCGGAGTTCATGCGAGCTTTTCGGTGCGGCTGCGATTTGCAGGTTCGACAAAGCCGCGACCAATGCGGAAGCGCTGTCCCCGAAGTCTCGCCCCCGGACGAGCCGCGAACTTGACCAACCCGTTCGCCGGCAGCTCGCTCGACCCGCGCGAAAGGGAAATGTTCAATACAACACGAAAGTACATGCGAATCGTGGAAAGCGAAGCGTGAAAGACTCGCTTCAAATAACCCACCGCCGCCGTCAGTCGCGGTCCCGCCAAACCGCCCTTCTGGACCGCCGCCGGAAGGGGCGCGTACTCCGCTTTCCGACATCGCCGAGACCAGCAAGCCTCGCCACGATGCTCCAGGACTCGAACCCCTCGCTCGATGATCTCGACCTGCTGCACCACCCGCGCCTCCTTCGATCGCGGCTGCACTGCAGAGTGGTTGATGAAGGGCGATCATCCATTGGCTTGCGGGTCCCGGTGGGCCCAGCCTTGTTAGGTGTCGAAGGGTCGCTCAGGGGAAATGCGTACCGCCCGCAGGAATCGAAAGGTCCGGATGCTGCGCAGCAACGGTTGCCACGACAAAGTCCGGAGACTCATCCCCGGACACGGGCGACGATGAAAAGAACGATGGATCTCACAGCGCTCTGGGTCCTTGTGTTGCTACGGTCAGTTTCGATGCCGTTGAGGTGCTGGGCGACCCATGCGTGGAATAATATGCGGGCCTCGTTTTCGCGGTCGCGCTCAATGATTCCAAAGCGGTGCATTCGCGGGATGCTTGATTTTCGGTCGCGAACGGTCACGGACCACCCAACGCCACCAAGTCGGTGAATCGGAGCTTCGATGCGCGCTTATTTGAGTGCTTGGCCACGCTGGCGCGCAACGTTAGAATCTCGATAACGGACGACGCCCGGACCGTCCGAACGATGGAATTGTAGTGCAAAACCGCGTTTCGGGGGTGTAGCTCAGTGGTAGAGCAACGGCCTTTTAAGCCGTAGGTCTTGGGTTCGAGCCCCAACACCCTCAGTACTCAAAATCCTCGGAGGATTCCCTGGTTTGGCCTTGTTTTTTAAGGGTTTTCCCGAAGTGACAGCGAGTGGCACTCACTCAGGCGCTCGCCGACGCGGCACGCCCGTTCTTGCCGGAATCTGGACTTGACTCCGTACAACGCTTTTTTGACCGCCTGTCAGCGCCAAGGGTCAGTTCGCGCGGACGCGCGAAGTTTCGAGCGGTAGGAAATCGGACGCTCGGCTAAACGCCTGGCGATTCGCACGTGCCCCTGTCGGTTTCCGCCGCGTTCGGCAACGTAAACCCCGTCCCGCATTCCGGACATCGCGCCTCCGTCAATCCCGTGAGATCATAGCCGCAATGAAGGCACAGTCCGCGCCGACGACGCGAAGAAAACCTGATAACGGAGATGGCTCGGTGAGCAGGGTAGGCCGCGCATAGTAGGAGCAGAAGCCAAATAGGGACACGAACACTTACATAAGCGATATCCTGCCCCGGAGGAGGTTGAGGATTTGTCGCCAACGTAAGCCAGCCGCAATCGACCAACCCGAAGAAACCGCCAAAGCGATTTAACCAATTGTGCAGTCGAGTCAAGTTCTGTTGAGTTTCGGAATAGACGGCTTCGAAGAACAATTCCGAGCCAACAACTTGGAGCGATGTCATCGAAGATTCGGGCAGCCGTTCATATTGTGGCTCCTTCAAGTAGATACCTGTTAAGGTCAGACAGCTCCACGAGGCAAGGAAGACGATTTCGAAGAAGAGGGCCGAGAATGCCGTCACCGCGATGCGACGAGCGATCGAACGCAGAGTTCCGCGCTGAGGTCGTGGAAGCACGAGCGGGAAGACCAGCAAGCAAATCGCCGCCGTGATCCCCGGCATGATAGAAAATCTGAGCTGCCCGCAACAGTTGATATCGGGGCAGTTGCGAGCAACATAATCCGGCCCGTATCGCGCGAAGAAAAGCAATACCGCGGCTAACAGAACAAGGCGAAATCGCCATTCGCGCTTCAAGGCTCAACTTGCCTCAAAAACGGCTGCCCGCACTCCGGACATCGCTGTTCCGTTAATCCCGTGAGATCATAGCCGCACTTGGCGCACTGACCTTGTTTCGAGATGGGACGACGGTTCCACAAAAGGACCGTTGGTATCGCGAACGCAACCACGGGCATCCACCCACCCGTGAGCGGGACCATTGCTGGACAGTCCATCCACCAAATCGTTTTGAATCGAGACTTCCCGATGTGGATGAAACCCTTGTATCCTTGTTGTCGAAACATGTTGGCACCCCGAAACAAGCAGCATCCTCCGGACTCGTAATATGCTACCCAACGCGACCCCACAAACAGAAAACTATAGCGCATACTTGCAACCCATACGATTAGCAAGGCAATACAACACACAGAGCCGGTAAAAAAGGCGAAGCGCCGGACGCGGTTGTGAAATCGTACTATGAAGGCGATGACGCTACCGATTCCCAACGTAATAAGCGAGTAGTATATCATCTTGCGGACTTCCCTCTGAATTCGGAGGACCTCAGTTCCGTAATCGGTCCGAACTTGCCTCTCAATTCACAGACATGCCTGACACGCGGCAACCTCGAATTATAGATCAATAATCAGCAATTAACGAACACAATCGTCTCAGGTTCACCTTGTCGAAATCCGTTCCCCGGCCATCCGTCCCCTTCGGCGTTTCGAGGATGAACGGCACGTCGACGAACCGCGGATCGTTCACGAAGTGAGCAAAGCCGGCCTTGCCGATCTTCCCCTTGCCGATGTGCTCGTGCCGATCGACCCGGCTGCCCAGTTCCTTCTTCGAGTCGTTCGTGTGAATGCACCGCACGCGACCCAGGCCGAACGTCCGATCCATCTCGTCGATCATCGCCGCAAAGCCCTCCGCCGTCCGAAAGTCATAACCGGCCGCGAAGAGATGGCACGTATCCAGACAAACGCCGAGCCGGCCGATCTCGCGAACCCGGTCCAGAATCGCCGCAAGCTGCTCGAAGTGCCATCCAATGGCACTTCCCTGCCCGGCCGTCGTCTCCAAAAGGATCATCGTTCGAAACCCCGCGCAGCGCCGATGCACTTCGTCGAGCGACGCCGCGATATGAGCGATGCCTTCTTCAACCGTGCCGGTCAGGTGCGCCCCCGGATGAAATACCAGCGACTCGACGCCCAGCGCCTCGCAGCGCGTCAGTTCATCGACCATCGCGTTGATGCTCATCTCCCGCGTGCTCTTGGCCGGCGACGCGAGGTTAAGCAAGTAGCTCGCGTGGGCCACGATCGGTGCCACATCGTTGGCACTCCGCGCCGCGCGAAACCGCGAAATTTGATCCTCGCTCAGCAGGCCTGCCCGCCATTGACGCTGGTTCTTCACGAAGACTTGCAGGCAATCGCACCCGACCGCGACCGCCGCCGTGATGGCGTTTTCCAGCCCTCCCGCGACGGACAAGTGTGCTCCGAACCGCGGCCCTTTGCCTCTTCTTCCAAGTCTCACTGAATGACCCATGTTCGCAATCGCCTTCCGGACCATAACTTCATGCACTGCCCAAAGTTATGTTCCGTCACTCCTCGTTACGACGCAATGCGCTCGCCGTCCAAAAAAAAGTCCCTTGGTCGCTTGACGGCCCCGCCAGTTCTGATACGGTAGCCGATTCGCCCCCGGACTCAGGCATCGGCCCGGTCCAGGGCGAAGTAGTTGCTCTTTGACAATCGAAGATGTGGACGCGGGTCCGTCGGAAATGGCGAAAAACCGCCGCAAAAGCGGTGTTTTGTCCATCGTCGGCGGACCAAGGTAATGTGGATTAGAATCCATTGATTCTCATCGAGCCATGCGCTGTCGGACGCTTTTTCAGGTCTGCCGACGCATGAAATCGAAACGAATCTCAAGCGCTGGAAGTCGGCTTGAACACAAGATGCTGCTCCGGTCGTTCTGACCGGTGACAGCCCCTCATGATTGTGGTCAAGCTTCTAAGGGTGCATGGTGGATGCCTAGGCGTCGAGAAGCGATGAAGGACGTGGTAGGCTGCGATATGCCTCGGGGAGCTGTCAAACAAGCTTCGATCCGGGGATCTCCGAATCGGGAAACCGGGCGTCACTGGGCAACCAGATGGCGTCACCCGCGGCTGAATGTATAGGCCGTGTGGAGCAAACCCAGGGAACTGAAACATCTCAGTACCTGGAGGAAAAGAAATCAACCGAGACTCCGTTAGTAGCGGCGAGCGAAAACGGATCTAGCCCAAACCGTGGTGCTTGCACCGCGGGGTTGCGGGCCCTCGAGGAGTTACAAAAGCGTCGTTAGCGGAACGGTATGGAAAGGCCGGACATAGAGGGTGACATCCCCGTACGCGAAAACGACTGCTCTCCGTTGAGAGGTGTCCCAGAGTAGCACGGAGCTCGTGGAACTCTGTGTGAAGCCGGGGGGCCCACCCTCCAAGGCTAAGTATTCCTCGACGACCGATAGTGAACTAGTAGGGCGACTGAATGGTGAAAAGAACCGCTTTAAGCGGAGTTAAAAGAACCTGAAACCATGCACTTACAAAGCAGTGGCAGCACGATTCTCGGCTTGCCGAGACCGTGTGGCCGCGTGCCTTTTGCATAATGATCCGGCGAGTTATGGTCTGTAGCCAGGTTAATCCGTTCCGCGGAGGAGCCGTAGCGAAAGCGAGTCTGAATAGGGCGACCAAGTTGCAGGCCATAGACGCGAAACCAGGTGATCTACTCATGGCCAGGCTGAAGCGACCGTAAAAGGTCGCGGAGGGCCGAACTCATTAACGTTGAAAAGTTATGGGATGAGCTGTGAGGAGGAGTAAAAGTCTAATCAAACCTGGAGATATCTCGTTCTCCCCGAAATCGCTTTTGGGCTAGCCTTGGGGAACTACGTCACGGGGGTAGAGCTACTGAATGAGACGCGGGGGCCACCAGCCTACCGCCCTCAACCAAACTCCGAATACCGTGACGACTACCCCGGGAGTCAGTCTGTGGGGGATAAGCTTCATGGACAAAAGGGAAACAACCCGGACCGTCGGCTAAGGTCCCTAATCCATGCTCAGTGCGTAAGGAAGTCTTTTCTCTGTGACAGCGAGGATGTTGGCTTAGAAGCAGCCACCATTTAAAAAGTGCGTAATAGCTTACTCATCGAGAGATTGGGCGCCGATAATGAACGGGACTAAGCATGGTACCGAAGCCGCGGGTGTAATAGCACTACGGTGATATTACGCGGTAGGGGAGCGTTGATAGGCAGATACAGGCCATACCGTAAGGAGTGGTAGCGGGCCTATCAAGTGATTATGCCGGAATGAGTAACGATAAAGAAGGTGAAAATCCTTCTCGCCGTAAACCTAAGGTTTCCTGGGGAAGGGAAATCCGCCCAGGGTTAGGCGGGACCTAAGACGAGGCTGAAAGGCGTAGTCGATGGACAGCAGGTTAATATTCCTGCCCTCCGTTGTGCGATCAAACCGTAGTGCGTCCTTCTTAAACGCAGCCCACGAGAAGTAGCGAGGGTGGTCGAGAGACCGAGGCCGATTTGTTGCCGAAGTGCGAGGCGGAGGGACCGAGAAAAGCTGCGGGGGCAAACAGCGGATCCGTACTAAAACTGACACAGGTAGGTGAGGCGCGTAGCCTCAGGCGCTCGAGAGAACCGTCCTTAAGGAACTAGGCAATTTGACACCGTAACTTCGGGAAAAGGTGTCCCTACCCCTTCGGGGGAGGGCTCAGAGAATCGGCTCTGGCGACTGTTTATCAAAAACACAGGTCTCTGCTAACACGTACAGTGGACGTATAGAGACTGACGCCTGCTCGGTGTGGGAATGTTAAGGAAGTAGGTCAGGGGGCTTGCCCCTAAAGCTTGCAACCGAAGCACCCATAAACGGCGGCCCTAACTATGAGGGTCCTAAGGTAGCGAAATTCCTTGTCGGGTAAGTTCCGACGCGCATGAATGGCGTAACGACTGGAGCAGTGTCTCAAGGACGGACTCGGTGAAATTGTAATTGTGGTGAAGATACCACATACCCGCGGCAAGACGGAAAGACCCCGTGAACCTTTACTGTATCCTGATATTGGTCACAGGCATCACATGCGTAGGATAGGTGGGAGGCGATGATCCGGCAGTTTCGGCTGTCGGGGAGCCAACGTTGAAATACCACCCTTGTGCTGTTTGTTCCCTAACCGCGACCCGTGAATCCGGGCGTGGGACAGTGTTAGGTGGGCAGTTTGACTGGGGCGGTCTTCTCCCAAAGAGTAACGGAGAAGCGCAAAGGTCGGCTCAGCACGGTTGGCAATCGTGCGACGAGTGTAAAGGCATAAGCCGGCTTAACTGCGAGATATACAGATCGAGCAGATACGAAAGTAGGCCTTAGTGATCCGGTAGTCCCGTGTGGAAGGGCTATCGCTCAACGGATAAAAGGTACTCCGGGGATAACAGGCTGATGACTCCCGAGCGTTCATAGCGGCGGAGTCGTTTGGCACCTCGATGTCGGCCCATCACATCCTGGGGGTGAAGGCGCTCCCAAGGGTTCGGCTGTTCGCCGATTAAAGTGGTACGCGAGCTGGGTTCAGACCGGCGCGAGCCAGGTCGGTCCCTATCTGTCGTGGGCGTATGAGACTTGAGAGGATGTCTCCTTAGTACGAGAGGATTAGGAGGCACGTGCCACTGGTGTACCGGCTGTCCCGCTCGGGGCACCGCCGGGTAGCTAAGCACGGAAAGGATAACCGCTGAATGCATCTAAGCGGGAAGCCCCCCTCGAGACGAGGTCTCAATGTCGTCTTCGGACGACTGTAGGCCCCTGGAAGACAACCAGGTCGATAGGCGGGAGGTGTAAGCACAGAGATGTGTTAAGCTGACCCGTACTAATGGCCAAGCGCTTGACCACTTTCATGAGCGGCTGTCCAAGCCGCTTCCAGCAGGATTCAACGTTACGTTTCCTTATCCGGCCTCCGAAACTTTGGTTTCGGAGGCGGATCGCGTCCGCATTTCGATTGCATTCTTCCCCTTTGGTTTAACCAATCCATTTGACTTTGTCGTAGGCGCCGGTGAGCGTTGTGGTGTTCAAACGCCAAGCCGCGTGGTTTTCTTTGACCTGCAACGGCAGGCGGCGGGGGCCTTGCTCCGCGAATGACGTTGTCAACGGGCGATTTTCAAGCTATAATACAGCGTGAAACCGGAGACGAACGGGGTCGAACTCCATTGAGAAAGGAGCAGACGTCTTCGCAGCGGTCGTCGCAGCGCAACCTCGATCCTACCTCGACAGCAGCGTTCTCATGCTCAACGCGCATTATATGGCGATGCGCGTGGTCAGCGTGCGGCGGGCTTTCACTCTTCTTTTCAAACACGACGGGCAGGAGCGTCCCGTCGCCGAAATCGTCAGTGTTGAGGAAGGACGATACGTTTCATATGACTTCGCCGACTGGGCGGAGCTGAGCCGGTTCCGCAGGGAATTCGAGCCGGCAAGTCACGATTGGATTCGCACGGTCCGTTTCGACATCGTCGTTCCTCGGATCATCCGAGTGCTGACCTTTGCCCGGCTTCCCCGGCAAGAAGTGAAATTCAACCGTCGAAATCTCTTCGCTCGCGATCATAATACGTGTCAATATTGCGGCAAGAAGTTCACGACCTCCAACCTCAGCCTCGATCATGTCATCCCCCGTTCGCGCGGCGGAAAGACGACCTGGGAGAACATCGTCTGCGCGTGCCTCAAGTGCAATGTTCGCAAGGGCGGGCGCACGCCTCACGAAGCGGGGGTGCGTCTGATCCGCTCGCCGGGAAAGCCGCGGCGGAACCCGATCATCAGCATTACCATGTCCGACCATCGTTATTCCAGCTGGCGACAGTTTCTCGACGCCGCCTATTGGGACGTCGAACTGGTTCAGTAACGTAGATTGTTGCCCGGCCCCGCGCGAACCGACCCTTTACGCTACGCGTGACGGGGAGCAGTCCGCGGATCGCTACGATTGGTTTGGGATTACTCTAACGCTGGCCAACGAGGGGTGTCGATTTTAATATGGGGAGGGAACTTCCACGGCCATCAAGCAGGAGGCACAGACAATGACAAGGCATTGGAAAGGAACAGGATTTGTAGTTTTGGTTGTGGCGGCGGCTGTTGGAGGCTGTCAAGGCCCAGTGGCGTTCAATTATTACGATCAGGATCCGTCACCTCCGCCACCACGTTACGTCGTGGTGGAACAGGGGCATGTTTGCGGGCCGGGATGCCACCATTATTGGGACGGCGGTCGCTATGTCGTTGTGAAGCGCGGACACGTGCACGGTCCGGGTTGCGGTCATTTCCTTCACGACGGTCGGTGGATCATCTCGGCGTCGATCGGCGGCGGGCATATCGATGTGGATGCACGGCACGTTTGCGGCCCGGGATGCTCACACTATTGGGACGGCGGGCGATATGTCGTTGTCGAGCGACACCGTCACGGGCCGGGTTGTGGTCACGTTTTGAACGGCGGCAAATGGATTGTGGTTTCGGCTGGCCGGGGGCCTGCGGTTCGGGTGCATGAGCCTCCGGCGCGGGTTGTGCGCATTCCTGCTCCGCCGGGGCCGGTGAATGCGTTTGTTTTTGATCGTCGCGGGAGCAAGTGGATTCGGGTCAAGGGCAAGCACGTTCACGGTCCGGGCTGCGGACATGTGATTGTCGAAGGGCACTGGTGCCTGCACGATTAGCGCGGGTTCAACACAATGATCACGACTGACCTGAAAGTTCATCAATTGCGATCGCGCTGAATCGGCGTTTCCACCGAAGCCGATCAAGAGCCTCTCGATCTCGGAAACGCTAATGGGCCTGGAGGGATTCGAACCCCCGACCAAGCGATTATGAGTCGCCTGCTCTAACCGCTGAGCTACAGGCCCTTCGCCGGGAAAGGGTCATTCGACCCGTGATGCCGCTGTGCGTCAAACGCCCGTTGATTTCTCGATCCAAACCCAGCCGTCTTCAATCCTCGCCGGATAGGTGTTCACCCGAGCCTTGGGAGATTCAACGCAAGCGCCAGTGTCGAGGCGAAATCGCCATTCGTGAAGTGGACACGTGACGACTCCCCGGCAGACTTCGCCGGCCGAGAGGTTGCCGCCCGAATGAGGACAAGTGTTGTCGATGACGGCCACACCGCCGCCGTCGATGAGGAACACCGCCAACTCGCGTCCGGCGTGCTCAATAAACGTGCCGGCGTCGGGACGGCACCGCGAAACGGGAATCAACTTCACCGTGGATGGAATCAAGTCGTTGCTCTTGAAGAAGAAGGACTTGTCGGTCGTGCGCGTGCGACAACAATGATTGAACGCCGTTGGAACATCCAATCACCATTTGGTGAAAGCGGGCGACTGGGCGTCGGCCGGAATTGCATCAGCCGCCGTAATAGCCGCGGATGATTTCGCTGGCCTTGTTGGACGCGAGGTTGATCGCACCGAGTGCCTGGCTGCACGCGGTGCGAAGGACCAGATCGCTTTCCTCGCGGGCGATCCGCACGAGCTCGTTGATTTGCGCATCCTCCAGCAAGTTGCCGTGGTTCCGGGCGGATTCAGCCAGCGAAATGAACGCCGCCATTCGCATCGTTTGAGTCTGCCGGGAATCGAGCGCGACATGGGCGATGCCTCGCTGCGCCGCCGGCGCGGGAATGAGCGCAAGCACCGACGCGGCCGTTGTCCGCAGCTTCTCGTCCGGCGCGGCGAGCGCGCCGAGAAGTGCCGGCGCGGCATCGGCGACGTTGAACACCGAGCGACCGTCGATGGCGATCCGTCGCAGCGTCTCGGCGGATTGCAGAGCGATCGATGCGGTCAGATCGGGACTAAGCGGCGTTTGACCGGTTCGGCCACGCACGCGATCGAGAGCGGCGCGAACGGACGACTCGTCGGCTGCGGCGTCCACACGATCCACGTATTCGTCGCGCCGCGAAAACTCCTCAGCGAAGACATCCTGCGACGGTTTGACCAGTAGGACGACCGGAGACTTGGCGAATCGGAACTCATTTCGCATTCGGCCCAGCGCCTCGGTGACGTTGGGTTCGGCGAGATCCGTCGCGACGTAAACGCCGCTTAACTGTTGAAACTCCGTGCGGACGCGATCGAGAGCCTTGAAGAAATCGGAATCGACGACCACTTCGGCTCCCGCGTTTCGCAGCATTCCCGCGACGCGATTGGCATTGTCCAGGTCGCGATCCACGACAAGGAACTGCTCCTGCCCGCTCAGCGCCAATGCGCCGCCGAGAACCGGAATCACTAACTGCGAATCGGAGAAGGCGGACTTGGGCAGCGCCGCCCCGAGTGCAAGCGCCGCTCGGATGCGAACCACGTTGTCCGGAAAGCGAAGGCTCTGCGTCAGCGGCTGGCGAACATCTTCGGAACCGATCAGCGAGGCCTCGCCGGCGGTAATTCGAAGCGCCTCAATTGCTCCCAAAGCCATGGCGGCATCGTTATCCTTGACGGCCCGGCCGAGCACCAAATGGGCGTATCGCGGACCGGCCGCCTGACTGAAGTACAGTGCACGAGGAAAATTGGCCGGTCGAGTGGCGTCGGCTTCGCCTTCTTCTTTCGGATCACCGCTCTCGACGTTCAGGCCGAGTCTTGCCTCGCGACGGACGTTGGACGCAAGCCAAAGGGCGATGGCGTCGGTGTGATCATTGCGGCTGACAAGCGACTCCTCCGCGCAGCGCATGGCCATGACCGGACCGAAAATCTTCCTCGGCACGATTATGGGCTTCACGGATCGCGCCGCGGCGTCCCAGTACCATACGTTAGCGGAATCGAGCCGAGGATCGGCGCGAACGGCTTCGTCTTCGTTCAGGTAACGATCGGCCAGTTGAAAGAACAGCTCGTCGCTCGTTCCCGGAAACGATCGTCCGGAACGAGACTCGATGCGTCGGACGGCCGCTTCGGCGGCGGACTTGACCTCCGGGGTCGAGGTCGAATCACTCTCTGCCTTGCGAAGGTACGGAATCGCCTGCGGATAGCCGATTTCGCCGAGCGCGAAGATCAGGTTTTGCCGGATGGCGTTGTCCTTGGTCAGAAGGGCCTGGACCATCGGACCGACGGCATCTTTTTGCAATTGTGGCAGAGCGTGAATAATCCGCGGCCAGAGGTCTTTCCTCGCGGGGTTGTGCAGCGCAGCGATTAGCGGCGGCACGGCGTATTCGCCGGCGTCGATCAGCCCGCGGATCGCGAACATTTCCTGTTGAGGCGTCCCGCCGAGGTTCTGAATGTGGCGCTCGATGCGGGCCGGGTCTTGCCTTCGCAGGTATTCGCCCTGTTGAAGAACCCTCATCACCGCCGAGGCGCTCTCCGAAATCGTCGAACTGCGAATCAGGATCAACAGAGTGTCGATCGTCTTGCGATCGCGATCGGCGATTTCGACCAGTTCCGCTGGATTGAGATCGGGATGATTGAGCAGGGTTTTGGCCAGCGCGTCGGCGGCGGTGAAGCGCCCCAAACGGGCATAATGCAGAAAATCGGTGAACGCCTGTTCGACGGTCAGATCGGGCGCCGCAGGACTGCCGGCGGGTGTTGGCGACGGCGTGTTGGTCGTTGAATCAGCCTGGGCCCGCGCGCTGCCGACCGAACTGACGGTCAGTGCGAGAGCGCCGTAGGTTAGTCCCACGCGAAGGCGGAACATCGTGCGAAACGTACCTGACATCGAGTGATCCCCATTGCCCAGATTGAATCTAAACGCTACGTCGCGGCGGGACGGAAATAGGGCCATGGACCCCGGACTCCGAACCTTGCGTTGAAGGGGATGAGTATAGGAAACGACGCCGATTCGTCAACGAGAAGGTCGGCATCGCATAGCCGCAACGCGGTGAGGCAACAATACCGGGTCCGGCTCGCCAAAACAGCGTTCTTCGGGCGCAGACCAGCCTTGTCGAACCATTACTTCGCAGATTCGCCGGTCGCTCAAATGTTCTGAATGATGGCGATTCCGCCCGCCGCGGTGATACCCAGTAGGATCGTCTGGACGAATTCGAGGAACTGGGTCGTTGTGCAGCCTCCGATTTGCAGGATAAACATTCCCGATGCCGCCAACTGCAGGCCACGTACCATTCGGTTTCCACGCATCCGATATACTCCCAAGAAAAACAGGTTTGGTTCACTGGCGCCAATGCTTGCGCCTGCCGCGCCGCCGGCCGTCAATGTAATCACGATCGCCGGGCCGTCAATCAACTGTTCCGGTTTCGCGATATCGGTCGTCTTGGGCGCGGTTAACAAGAATGAGTATTCTCTTGCCCAGGTCGGGAAGCAGCGTAAGGAAACAGGCGGCAAAAAGGTGGCGATGGGAATGTCGAGGACTATCCAACCCAACCTTTGGACCAGAGCCGGAAAAAGGGCCTTCGATGTGTCCTTTTCCATTATCCTATTGATCCTCTTATCTCCGCTGCTGCTCCTCGCGGCGGGGTTGATCAAATTCACGAGTCGAGGTCCGCTGTTGTTCACGCAAGATCGAGCAGGCAAGGACGGAGCGGTTTTCCGGGTCGCCAAATTCCGAACCATGCGCGCCGGCCGCACGCCTGATCCCAAGGAGCTTGTGCCGCTTGACCATCCCGACATTACGCCTGTCGGGCATTGGCTGCGGCGGTTAAAAATCGACGAACTGCCGCAGCTCGGCAACGTGCTTCGGGGAGAAATGTCCCTTGTCGGCCCGCGCCCCACGCTGCCTGATCAGGCCCGAGAGTATGATGCGTTTCGTCGTCAGCGGTTGCTCGTGAGGCCGGGGGTCACCGGCCTGGCCCAGGTTTATTCAAGCGCGGCCGAATCCTGGGATGAACGAATTCTGTATGACGTCGCCTATGTGCGCGCTTGCAGCCTTGGGCTGGACCTGCGGATTCTCATGCGTACCTTGCTGGTAATCCTCTTTGGTGAGGCGCGAACCACAAAACGGTTTGCCACCACCCGGTTCGCCAGCTTTGTCAGCCCGGCTGAAGCCGGATTCCATTCGCACCGAGACCATAATCTTTGATGGTCGATTCGACTTGTTCTTTTGTTGCAAATGCAGCATAATGACAATGGTCATGCGGTACAGCGACCATTCCGTTGGAAGAGCGGCGAATTCGACGTGAATCCTCCCAACAACAGATCATCGACGCTTCGCGAACTCATTCGACAGGGTGTGGTCATGCTTCCGGGGGCGTACAACGCGCTTTCCGCGAGGATGATCCAACGGGAGGGCTTTGAGGCGATCTACCTTTCCGGCGCGGTTCTGGCCAATTCAGTCGGCGGCGTACCTGATGTCGGACTGATGTCGCTGACCGAAGCCCGCGACCACGCAGATCACATTGCGCGCTCAACACCGCTGCCGATTCTCATGGACGCCGACACGGGATACGGCGGGCCGGAGAATGCGGCGCGAACGGTACGGGTGCTTGAGTCTGTCGGGGTCAGCGGGATTCATTTGGAGGATCAGGAGTTTCCCAAGCGGTGCGGGCACCTCGAAGGCAAGCGGCTGGTCCCGATGGAGGAGTTTTGCGAAAAAATCGCCGCCGCGGCCGCTGCCAAGGTGAACCGCGATTTTCTGTTGATCGCGCGAACGGACGCGCGAGGAGTCGTCGGCTATGACGAAGCGGTCCGCCGGGCGAACGCTTACCTTAAGGCGGGCGCGGATGGCATTTTTCCCGAGGCACTGGAAACGCGCGAGGAATTCGCCCGGTTTGCGAAAGACGTGCCGACGATCCTTCTCGCCAACATGACGGAGTTTGGCAAGACGCCGATGTTGACGGCTGACGAGTTTGGCGACATGGGCTATCATCTGGTGATTTTCCCAGTCACGCTGCAGCGTATCGCCATGAAGGCGACGCAGGACGCGCTGCGAGTGCTGAAGGCGGAGAGGTCGCAAAGCAAGCTGCTGGAACGGATGCAGACGCGGCGCGAGTTGTACGACCTGTTGGGCTATGACGTGGCGACCTCGAGCAAGCCGTAACACGGCGGGAGAGCGACTATGACGACAACCGACTGGAAACCCGGACTGGAAGGCATTATCGCGGGTGAAACGCGCATCTGCTGTGTCGATCAGGGGCAGTTGCTTTATCGCGGATACCCCATCAGCGAGCTGGCGGAGAAATGCGTCTTCGGCGAAGTCGCCTACCTGTTGCTCTACGAAGAACTGCCGACGCAACCGCAACTCAAAGAGTTTCGCGAACAGTTGGCCGAGTTTCACGGACTGCGCTCTGAAGTTCTGGATACGCTGCGCAAGATTCCCGCGAAGGGCGTCCCGCTGATGTCCGTTCTGCGGACCTGTATTTCGCTGGCAAGCCATTTCGATCCCGTGCAGGGTCAGGATGTTCCCGCGCTTCGCCGTCGCGCGATTTGGCTTTTGGCACTCGCTTCAGACATCGTTGCAGCCCGTTACCGGCTGCTTAAAGGCAAGGAACCCATCGCACCCAAGAAGGGCCTCTCCCATGCCGGTCAGATGCTCTACATGTTCCACGGGACCGAACCCGACGATGTCTCCACGCGGATTCTCGACCTTACGCTCGTGCTCTATGCCGAACACGACTTCAACGCCAGCACCTTCACGAATCGCGTCGTCGCCTCGACGGCCTCGGACATGACCTCGGCCACGGTCAGCGCCATCGGCGCGCTCAAGGGTCCGCTTCACGGAGGCGCCAACGAGGAGGCCATCGAATTGATCCTTAAGTTCAAGTCGGCCGACGAGGCCGGAAAATGGGTGCGCAATGCCCTCGAACGCAAGGAAAAGGTGATGGGCTTCGGCCATCGTGTATACAAGCACGGAGACCATCGTGCGGCCATTCTTGAGCGCGAAATGCGCAAACTTGCCAAGCTGAGGGGACGCGAGGATCTCGTGGCCGTCTACGACGCCATCAAAGACCCCATCGTCAATAAGGAACACCCCATCTATCCGAACGTCGATTACCCCTGTGGCGTGGTCTATTATCTGATGGACCTACCGCCGGACCTGTATACGCCGCTGTTTGCCTGTAGTCGAATCGCCGGATGGTGTGCCCATTACATCGAACAGATTGCCAACAACCGAATCTACCGGCCGCTCAGCCGGTATACCGGTCCGGCGCTGCGAAGCGTGATGCCCCTCGAAAAACGCAGCTGATTTTGAACTTTCCTGAATGAAGTGATTCGGCGCGGGCGGAAAGGTTTCCCGCCGGGCCGAGGCGATGCAAATCGTCTGTCAAATTGCGGCGATTAACTTTCCTGTGCGCGACTTGCAAGAGGTTGCGGGCAGACGCATGATCGACGACTACTGCGCAGGCGCTATCGTGCAGGAGCAACTGCCCGCGTTTCCCGTACAAGTCGTGGCTTCGGGAGAGTTCACGTTGCCGTCCTTGCACTTGGCCCAGTCCCCTCCGCCGTTTGGATTGCTCCCGGAAGTGCATGACGCGCCTGCCCCCGACGCGGTGCAAAAGCAGCTATGGTTCGGCACGGTCGCGCCGCAACCGGCCGCGACGAAGCCGATATCCTCGAAAACAGGTTCGTCATTCTCAAAACGAACAGAGAGAATATGAACGACGCCGGCTTCTTCAAAAAAGGCAGCGCCCTCGACTTTCGACGATATCGAACCGCCGGGAATTGTGAGTCGATGAACAATGGGGGGCGCATCCGCCAGCATCTGCGACAGCGTGCGCAAAAGTGCCGAAGTGCCTTCGCGCGTTCCCCAAATCCGAACCAGACTTTCCGGCTTGATCATCTGTTGTTCTTTTGGAATCGGCGCGACCGACTTTCCGTCGGCATTGGTCGTCATCAAGAAACTCTTCAACCCCGTATCTTCATTTCCGACGGTCAACCAGATTTCGCCACCCCCAACCTTATAGCCCATGGACAGTGATCGCTCCGACGGGCTGATGACCGATGCACGTACCCCTCCCTTGTCGGAAGCGCCTCGCTCGGCTGTTTTTGGGGCGCGATCTGAGGCCGCAGCGCTCGACGCCCAAGGTCCGTACAACCCAATCGACGCCATTGCGATAATTCCTACCACTGACCAGCCAAACCTTCGAAGTGTTGAAGTGTTCATCTCAATTCTCCAAAGAGGCGCAGTGAAAGTGAAGGTGAAGGTCGCATGACCAAGACCACCCTTCTTCGATGTTTCGGTAACTTGGCCGTTCCGACTTTAATTGCCAACCTCCGTGCTGAAAAATATCGTTTTTATTGTAACATGGCTGGCGACAGTGGGCCTGTGCGTCAATTTCCACAGAGTAATCCGCTTTTTGGGTAACAATCGATGATTACAATCTCACTTGGCGCGCCATTATAGACTGGGGTGAGACGCCTGCAATACGTGTCCTGGCTTGAAGTGGCCCGGGGAAGTAGTCCGAACGGTCAGGTCGGATCCGACGGGTCGCCGATGGGCTGGCGAACGCGATCGGCGGGCACGCGAACCAAAACGGGCAGCGAGACACCCAATTGGGCTTGAGCTCGGCGAATTCGTCCAAATACTGATTCGATCGACGGGATGGTTGAATCGGGAGGTGCGATTCGATCAATCGACGATGAAGCGTCGGTCACGCGGATTTCATGGTAAGGGCTTGCGGCCGCCTGATTGACCGCCGCGTCAGAGACCAGTTCGTTCAACGAGGTTTCACCGATGACGCGCCAGTGCGGCGATACTCGCCGGACCATTTCCAACTGATACAGCAGCACCGGGTGAAACAATGCTTCCGGCGTGACCGCGATCCGAACCACAATAGGTGTTTCGTTCCATTTCTCCAATGCCGCCGTCCACCATTCATCGTCAAGCCAGTCGGCGAGATTTCCCGCATCGTCGGTGGTTTCAATCAGCAGTTCGGTGGGTCGAACATCCGTATCGAGGAGCATGGGCGGTCGGTCGGGAGCGCCGAGAAGTCGCGTCGGTGCGGCCGGTGGACGGCGTGTCCGTGCTACAACCGATCTTGCTTGTTCATTTATGAACATCAGTTGACTCTGATAGGGCTTGGTTACCCGTGACGGTACGTCCAGACCGGCGCTATTATCGGAGCATGCAATCGAGAAACTTGATGCCAGTATTAGAAAAGATGGTTGTCATTTAAGGAGGCCGTTTGGGACGGAAGCGATAGGAACCACATAAACCCATTGGCTGCGGGTATTTACGCAGATTTTTCGTCCGGTGTGGTAGGTTTACCATCCGGACCGCCATAGTCTTTGTGTAGAGATACGAGGGGCGTTCTTTTAAGCGACCGCGAATCCACGGAATTCGGGCCGGGCGGGTTTTGGGAACAGCCACAACCTTTGCCGCAGCCGCCCTTTGCATTCAAGCTTCGCCAAAGTGATCGAAAGACAATTCCCGCCGCGACGATTGCGATGGTGACAACGGCAATGTCCTGGCCAGTCATCGATGCAGCACTCAAACGATCCGAATCGCAAGTTGATAGGTCACTAATGCGGCCAAATAGGCCAATCCGGTCATGTAGACAAAGGTCACAACCGGCCAACGCCACGACTGCATTTCGCGCTTGATGGTCGCGAGGGTCGCTCCGCACTGACAACACAAAGCGAAGAAGACCATGATGGAAAGAGCGACCGGCAGATTGAATACGAGTCGGCCATCGGGCCAGGTTGCCGAGTGCAATTGTGCACGAAGGCTCACGGATTCTTCGTCCTGATCGCCGCCGAGATTGTAAATCGTCCCCATGGTGGCAATGATGACCTCGCGCGCGGGAAACGACGCGATGACCGCGGTTCCGATGCGCCAATCCCAACCGAGCGGCTTGACGATCGGCTCGATCCATTGGCCCATGCGGCCAAGAATGCTCTGGCTTAGGTTTGCACCGGCTTCAGCTCGGTCAAGTTCATCCAACTCCTCGCGCAGCGGTTCAGGCAACGTATCGGAGGACGTGGATCGATCAACCTCGCCCGGCGGGGTAACGTCATGGCGCTGAAAGGCTGCCAGTCGACGGGCTTGGAAATCGGCGGCGATGGCCGTCGAGCGGGGGTAATAGCCCATGGCCCAGATGATGATGGTCATGGCGAAGATGAGCGTTCCGGCCGAGACACAAAAAGCCTTTCCTTGTTCAAACACTCGAAAGAACACGGTTCGAATCGCCGGCCACTTGTACGTCGGGAGCTCGAGGAGGAACGACTGCGTCGGTCCTTTGAGAACGGTTGCCTTGAGAAGAAGCGCGATGGGGATCGCGACCACAGCTCCGATCAGATACATGGCCAGCAACGTCGCGGCCTGCAGGTTCATCGCGCCGCCGAGAATCGGCCGGCTGGGCACGAAAGCGCCGATGAACAAGACATAGACGGGCAATCGAGCGCTGCAACTCATGAGCGGAGCAATGAGCATGGTCACAAAGCGGTCGCGACGGTCTTCAATGGTGCGCGTGGCCATGATGCCCGGAACGGCGCAGGCAAATGAGGATAGCAAGGGGATAAAAGACTTTCCGTTCAGGCCAAGCAACCTCATCAGTCGGTCAAGCAGGAACGCCGCGCGGGCCATGTAGCCGCAATCTTCGAGAATGGCGATGAACAGGAACAAGATCAGAATCTGCGGTAGAAACACCAGCACGGCCCCCACACCCGCCACCACGCCATCGGCCAGCAGGCTCTGAATCGGCCCGGCAGGGAGTGTTGCGGTCAACCAGTCGGCCAGCCCGACGAACAATCCGTCCACGAGGTCCATGACCGGCTGTGCCCAGGCGTAAATGCTCTGGAAACACGCGGCCATCAGGACGGCGAAGACCATGAGTCCGAACACGCGATGCGTCAGGACCTTGTCGGCGACTTCGGTGTGCGATCGGCGGCGCGGTCGGACGCGACGGACCACCTGATGCACGACACGGTCGATCCACGCATAGCGCACACGAGCCTCGACTTCGACAAGCGATTCGCCCGCGGACGCAATGCGCCGACGCCGTTCGGCCAGTTCCTCCGCGAGACCAAGCCCGCACCGGCTGACCATTCGGGACTCATGGAATCCGCCGGGGTTGAGCAGGGTATGCATTGCCTCGGCGCGGGCATGCCCATGCGATTCCGCATTGCCGGCGGACAGCGAGGTACACAATCCGTCCAGTTCCGCGCAGACGCATTCCGGAAAGGAGGGACAGTGGTGCTGCGTCGGCGAGGCGGCCGCGCTGACGATCGCCGCGCGAAGGTCGTCCAGCCCGACACCCTTGTTGGCCGTGATGGGAATCACCGGGACGCCGAGGTCGTGGGCCAGGACCTCCGTGTCCAACTTCAGCCCCGATGCCTCGGCAAGGTCAACCATGTTGAGAGCGACGATCACGGACCGACCCAATTCAAGAAGCTGAGTCGTCAGAAATAGATTTCGTCCGAGATTGGCGGCATCCACGACGTTGACGATCAGATCGGGCGGTCGGTCCTGGTGACCGATCAGTGCGTCCAGGGTCACGGATTCGTCCAATGCATTGGCCGCAAGACTATAGGTGCCGGGAAGATCGACGATCTCAATCAGCGGTCCGTTGTCGGATTCGCGAAGAAGCCCCGCGCGCCGTTCCACTGTCACACCCGGATAATTGGCGACGCGCTGCCGAAACCCGGTCAGCGCATTGAACACCGTGCTCTTGCCGGAATTGGGATTGCCCGCCAACACCACGGTTTTGGTTCGGACGGGTCGATGAACTGGAAGCGAAGTCGGCATGAGGGTCAGCTATGAGCCGCAATCTTCGCGACCAGAGATGTCGCATGGGTTGCATGGCGGAACAACGTTTTCATACGATGCATCGGACCTGAAGCGCGAATCGGCGTCATTCGCAATCAAGATGCACTCCTGATGGAATCGACCAAGTCCGATGTTGGTGTGTCCAAGCCGAATGAGGCAAGGGTCGCCCGGGCGCACCATTTCAATTCGCGCGCCACTGACGAATCCCATGTCCGCCAGGCGCTTGGCCGAGGATCCCGAATTGGTCACGCCGACGATCGTGGCCGGTTTTCCCGCAAACAATTCGCGCAACGTCCGTTCCGGCATTGGGCGGGAGGATTCCGCCATGAAGCCGTTGTTGTCGGTCGCGGGACGCGGGTATTCCAATTGGACGCTCATGAGTTTCTGGGCCGCGAAAGCGCGAGGCCATGACGAAGTTGACCGATCTTTCTCGCGGGATCAGGCAGCCAAGCTCGAAAGCCGCAATTATACTCAAGGTCCAGTTCCGGTCCATCGTCAGTAACCTGTCTCCATCGCGACGATCCAATGCGACTCACGCAAACGAAGTCGCTGTGCATCCGCGAAAGCGAAATCATGGACACGGATTCACGTTGCATACTTTGAGCGTGTAATCCCCGGTGAGCAGGGCGGTGTCGGTTCCGTATCCGCAGTTCGGCCAACTCTCATAACTGCGAACCCGGACGGTCCAGGTCCCCGTTTCGTTGAGCAGCACGTTGTCCAGGCGCGCCGTCGTCCCGCAACTCGGCGTCGTGGCGGCCACCGTTCCGCTGGGCCGAACCAGTTCCAGCCGAACCACGTGGTCCGGACGACTCACCGGCACCGTCGGGGTGCTGTAGTCCACAGTGATGGTTGTGCCGGACACCCCCGCGAAGGAATACTGATCCACCTCCCCGATGGTGCTGATCGAGGCGTTCACCGGGGTGTTGAAGGCGATGGGCACGGCGTCGCCGAGCAAGCTCAGGGCCATCGCGAAGGGCCCCACCGTGGTGTTGTCGGCGGCCTCGGCGGAGATGCGGTACGTTCCGTTCTCCGGAAGCGCGATGTCCAGCAGCGATACGCCCACGCCCTGTCCGCTCACCGCCAATTGCGAACCGTCGGGGGCGAACATGCGGATGCGCCGCGTGGTGGTTGGTCCGACGTAGAAGGCGGAGACGATCTCACCGGCCAGTCCGGAAAACGAGAAGTTCACGATCTGGCAGTCGGTCGCAAAGGCGCTGTTCGCCGTTCCGCCGTAGACGATCGGGATCGGCGTCCCGTTCGAGGGACACACGCTCAGCGTGTAATCCCCGGTGAGCAGGGCGGTGTCGGTTCCGTATCCGCAGTTCGGCC
>CAZAMB010000011.1:168857-183225 GCA_964486335.1 uncultured Phycisphaera sp.
GAACCACGTGGTCCGGACGACTCACCGGCACCGTCGGGGTGCTGTAGTCCACAGTAATGGACGTGCCGGAGGTTCCGAAAAACGAATACCGATCTTGTTCGCCCGCGATGCCAATGGTCGTCGTCACGGGTGAATTGAAGGCGATTGGGATCGGAGGCGCGGCGTCATTGAATCCGAGAACGAAACCGCCGGATGAGCCCAGTTGCGCTTCGACCTCGATTCGGTAAGTTCCGTTTGCCGGAGGATTGAAGTCGTCCAAACGCAAGGACGTTCCGGGCCCCGCTGTGGCCACGGCAAAGCCGTCGGGCCCGCGAATTCGAAGCCGCCGCAACGTCGTCGAGAGTCCGAAATAGGCAAGGTCGATCTTATTGCCGACCACGCCATTGTAGTCGTAGCAATAGCGCTCGTTGCCGGTCAGGATCAGACCCGCGATGCTTTGATTCGGCGTTAGAGGAGTAATGGTCGTGCATCCCGGACGAATCACCGCGTATCCGCGGCGACCTGTCTGCGTGTTGATTGCGGTGACGAGATAAGGGAACTCAGCGGCATTGGTTGAAAGCGGCGCGGTGTAAAGGCCCGTCGAGTTGATGGAACCGGCGCTTCCGGTCGTCGAAACAAGGGACCGAACCTGCCAGGTAACGCTCGATCCCGAACCAATGATGGTGGCGTTGAACTGGATCGCCTGTCCGAAAAATACGTTCGCTTCGGGCGGCGTCACAGTGACCCCGGAGTAATTGAACGTGCCAAGGTCCGTCACGTGCAGATCGGGAAAGGTGACGACCAGCGGGCCGGTCGATGCCGTCATGGGGACATTGACGGTGATGGCGTTGGGAGCGATGGCGAGGACTGGGGCGGGCACGCCGTTGAACTGAACGGCGAATCCCGTCGCGTTGCCGGCGGGAAGATTTCGACCGAAGATGATCACGCGATCGCCGGTGATTCCGACCCTCGGTTCGAACGATTCAACGCGCGCGTCCGCGACGCGAAGCAGGTTGGCTGCACTGGTTCGGTTGCCGATCACGTCATAGTTGAAGGTCGACGTCACTTGGGCCTTGAGTGAAGTTACTCCGAACGCGGCGACCATTGCCGCGCCCATCAGCCATCGATTCCACGTCATGTTTCTCGTTCCCGGATTCATGGTGCGATTCCCCTTCGCGTTGTTCATCATCTGCAGTTCGCCTACGTCTACGGCAACGGAAACTCGAGGGTGAGCTTGCACTCGAACGGGTCCAGTTTTCCGTCGGGTTTCAGCTTTCCTCCGCCGGGTAGCGGCACAAACGGGCCGCCCGGTCCGACACAGAATGGACCAACACAGACGGGCCCTCCGGGAGGCGGCGCTGGCGGCGACGGCGGGGGCGATGGAGGCAACGGGCTGGGCCCCGGTGGCGGTGGCCACCAGAACAGAGGGTTGGGACCGAGCGGCGGCCAACCGGGCAGCGGCGGAAGCGGCAACGGCGGCAATTGCAAACCGAACGGATCAGAACGACTCACCGGATTGCCGCCGGCATAGGCATAGAGGTTGGGATCGCCTCCTTGCAACCCCATCGGGTCCTGGGTCAGGAAGCGACCTGTACGCGGGTCGTAATAACGGTTGCGGACGAAATACAATCCGCTTTCCCGGTCCAGTTCCCGCGCAGCAAATCCCAGCGGTTGCGCCACAACCGAACGCGAAGCCAGCACTTCTCCAAATGCGTCGTAGCGATAATCCTGCACGACCGCGCCTGCTGCATTGGTGAGCGCGATCACGTTGCCGCGCGCGTCCGCATGGTAGAACAGCGTCTGCGGCGCGGAAGTCTCTTTGACAGCGAGCGGCTGATCCACGGCCAAGCCGTTTGTGTAGACGCGAGTAACGACGCCGCTGGCGTCGATTTCCTGCACGATATTGGGGCCTTCGTAGGCAAATCGCGTGAAGGAATCGTTGACTCGTTTCTGCACGCGCCGTCCAAGGGCGTCATAGGCGTATCGAGCGTCGATCAGGGTCTGCGGCGGGCCGCTCTCGTCGATCTGACGATAGCGAACAAGCTGTCCGAGGGCATTGTAATCGAATCGGCTGACGACTGACGATCCGATCTTCTGCATGGCTGTCAATCGTCCCTCGTTGTCGTGCGTATAGGTTGTCTGGCCGTCGCCCTGCAGCCGATCGGCCGCATCAAACGTCGATGTCGCATTCACAGATGACGCGCCGTGATTGACGGAGGTGGTGCAGGTCTTCAACCGGTTGGCGGCATCAAAAGTGTGAGAGCGTGTCCATGTTGTCGGCGGGATGTTCCAGGATTGGGCGGTGCTGTTGCCCGCGCCGTCGTACGAAGAGTATTGAATCTGCGCGAGAATCGTCGAAACACCAATCGCGTGCGCGAGAGAAGTGACTTGTGAGGCGGCATCATAGTTCGGCGTCGTGCGGGTTCCGTTTGTTCGCTCCGTCTGAATCAGATGAACCAAACTGTAGGTCATAGTCCATTGATTGGAATCGAAGTCGATAATGCGGGTCAGGCGATTGAGCGAGTCGTAAACATAGGATGTTTGTCCCAGTCCGGAGTTCATCGTCAGGCGATTGCCCGCGGCGTCAAAGGTATATGAGAGCTGCACGGTGGGCGGAAAGACATTTAACGCATCCTGATCCGCGATAATCGTCTCCGTGGCCGATGTGATCCGCCCGCGCGGATCGTACGCGATGTCGATGTCCGCCGCGGCGTTGTCAGCGGAAATCAGGTTCCCCGCCGCGTCGTAGGCGTAGGTTTGCGTTTCACTGCCCGGAAGGTCCACGCGCACGAGTTGGCCGGCGGCGTCGTAGGTTCGCTGAACAACCTCAAGATTGCGATTGATCGCCCGTGTCATCGCGCCTTCGGCGTCATATTCGAATGTGTGGCTGCGTCCGAGTTGGTCGACGGCCGCCGTTCGACGACCCAGTCCGTCATACTCAAAGTCCAGCATTCCACCGCCGGGAAGCGTGACCTCGTGAATCAAATCGGTGGCGCAGCCGCAGGAACCATCGATGTACGAAACCTGCAATAGCCCGCCCGCGCCGTCGAGCACGGACTTGACGCGGTTGTGCGCGTCGGCGGTGAAGCTCGTCAGTCGGTTGTCCGGATCGCTTATGCTCGCGATGTTGCCCGCCGAGTCGCGCGTGAACGTCGTCACGCGCGCGAGCGGATCGGCCCGGGTGAGCAGATTGCCGTGAGCGTCATACGAGCGCTGTTCGAAGTTTCCAACCGGGTTGGTGATTCGGGTTGCGAAATTCGGGAATCGAACATCCTGATAGACGAACTGTGTAATGTGCCCGGCGAGCGGCTGTTGGATCGACGCGACGCTACCGTTGGGAGTGTAATTGACCATCGTCTGCCGGTTCAACTGATCGGTGTGTTTGGAGAGTTGATTATACGCACCGTTCCATTCCAGTTTGACTGTGCTGTTGTTGGTCATGTCCCGAACCTCGGTGACGTGGCCGAGGGCGTCGTAGGAATAGCGGATCTCCGCGTTATCGGGACGGATCCGCGACGTGAGCTGGCCGCTGGCGTTGCGAATCAGTTGCGTCACGCGGCCCAGCGGGTCACGGTACGATGCCGTCCTGCCGTCCCCGCTGATCGTATCGATCCATTGCTGACCGCGCCCGTCGGTGTAGACGTCCTTGCGTTCGGTCACGATCGGAATCGGGTCGAACAACGTGCCGAGACCGGCTGCCAATGCATCGCCGACCTCGCCGTTCAGTGCGCTCGGGGCGAATGATCGCGATCGAAGCAGCGAGGTTCCATCCACGTCGTAGGCCCGCGTGGCCACCACCCGACCGTGCTGATAGTCATATTCCGAACGCTCGCCGCGAGGTCCTTCCTGCGCGATCAGCAAATGTTCCGCGTCGTATTCAAACAGCCGTCCCGCGCCTTCCGGTCCCGAAATGGAGGCAAGGTCGCCGGCGCCGTTGACAACGACTTGCGTCTGTCGGCCGGCGGAGTCCGTGACGCTTGCCAGCTTCGCGCCTGAATAATCGAAGGAGTAAAAGAAACCCGTTGGTGACGTGATTCGGGTCAGGCGGCCGCCGTTGTACTGATAAGTCGTCGTCAGGCCGTAGCGATCAACGATGCGATCAAGAAGACCAGATGCGGAGAAGCGGTAGGCCGTTCCGTCGGTGAGCAAGCGTGTGTAAGTCCCGTTGGACGTGTTGCGCGTGAAGGTGCTGAAGTCACCGGACTTGCTGTCGAACGATCCGGGCTGGCCCGGACGCGGGACGAACAGTAACGTCTGCGTGGCATCGGCCACGAGGAGGACGCATCCGTCGGGGTCGAAGTACAGCCGATGATCCTCCGCCAGCCACCAACCGGCTCCGTAGGGGCTGTTCACGTAGTTGAGCAGCGAAATGCGATCTTCGAGCTTCCCACTGGTGAGCGGCGTCAGGCCCGGATAGGTGATGTTGTTGAAGGTCTGCGTCGCGGGTCCGCCGAAGGTGTTGCTGATGGAGATCTGCGTGTTGGCGTTGAGGCTGATGGCGCGAACGGAATAGGCGTAGCTGCCGGTGGCGAGCAACTCGTCGAGGATATTGGTTCCGTCCCAGATGTAGGTTGCGTGGTGCTTTTGGTTGTTCAGGCTGCGGTTGAAAGCAGCGTCGATATTTCGTCCTTCGATGGCAAATTGGAAGATCGTCCGCTCGACGGGCCTCGTGCTGTTGTAATCGATGTATCCCCGAAGCGTAGCCGTCGGTCGCGCGGCGGCGCTGAAGTACACTAATCGCGTGTTCCACGGTTTCTCTAATTCCGTGAGCGCCGGAAACGCGTGATCCTCCCAAAGATACCCTTCGCTCTTTTCCACCGTCGAGTTCCCGCCGCCCAACGGTCCCGGGACGGGACATGGTCCGGGTGGCGGAGGAGGAGGCGGAGGCGGTGGTGGCGGAGGAGGGGGTGGTGGCGGAGGTGGAAACGGGAGACAATAGCCTGTGCACACCGTGCAAAAATGGTCGAACTCAACTTCGATGCAGGTGCTACCGTCGCTCTTGGACTTCACGATTCCCACGCCGATGTTGGGATCGGGCTGCCCGCCGCCGCCGAAGGCGTCGCGCAAGTCCGTCCATTCGAGCGTGTTGTGATCGACTTTTCCGAAACGGACTTTGGTGCCGATCGGCAGGTTATAGGGGTTGGGGACGCGCATCTTCACGGGAATGTTGGTGGCGTCGCCAAACACGCCGGCCACGTCGACATACGTTCCTGAGACTCCGCCGGCCACAAGCTGCGGAAGCTCATCCCGCAGCGTCGCTTCGCTCGGCATTTGCGTAACGCCAACATCCGAATCCTGCATGAGGGCGCCAGGGGGGATTTCCAATTCAATATTCCCTGCAGGGTCCATCAACATGCCGCCGTCCTTGGCCGTCACCATGACGGGCGGTGCGACGGGCGAAAGATAGGCATCGGCGACGCGCCAGCACCGCCCGGCCATCACCTCCACCTTGCGGAGATTTTCGGCGAATCCCGGCTTTCGAATCTTGACGAGAAATGCCGTGGTGCCATTAAATGGCACTGTCTGGTATTGGAAAAGTCCTGTGCCGTCGCTGACGGCGCTCGGGGGCAGGTCCGGCTGACCCTCCACGGCCGGATGATACACCGCGGTCACCGTGGCTCCGTCCAGCGGCTGCTTTGTCGTTCCGTGAAAGACCTTGCCGATGATGACGGCGTTGTCGATCAGCGTGGGCGGGATAACGCCGGGCCCGAGTTGGGCGCCGCCGAACAGAGTCAGATCAGCGGCGTCGATTTTCGCGTCGGCATTGAAGTCCAAAGCTTCACATCCCGGCGTGATCAGCGCGCCCGTCGCTCCGGTGAAACAATGCTGAAACCGCCCGAAGTCGCCTAAGTCGATGTCGCGATCGTTATCGGCGTCCCCGCGCGGCGCTGCCACGGCAGCCGCAGCCGCAAAGACCAACATCCAACCGACGGAAACGACCCTTGCGAATTGGTTCGCGACATCGTACATCTGTCACTCCTTCATCAGATCATGCGTCGTACTGCGGACCGCGGGGTTGGCGGAATCAGACGGATGTTCAACCGTCGGCGCGGTTCGATTCGAAACGGATGACCGATCTTAAGAACCAGACTGCCCCAATTGAATTGCAAAGGCCCCCAGCCCCAAGTCTGTCCCGGCCCGTCCGGAAGATCGGCATTGTAACAATAAGTTTGCCGGAAATGAAGCACTTTTCCGCCAAGAGTCCCTAAAACACCAAGTGCTGATCCCGCGATCAGGCGTCGAGGATCAGAATGGAAGGGCATTTTCAGGTCGGTTTCGCGGTTCGTTGTCAAAGCCTCAAGCGGCCGAAAACCGCATTTTTCAACGATTCAGCGGCATTCCAAGCGAAACGTGAGCTCGACCCGTTGACAAATGACGATCGAGAACTGTGTAATGGTCGGCGTGGCCCATTCGGTCGCGGCGTTGCGACCCGCCACCCTGCCGCTCGAAGTCTGGGAGAGAAACCATGAGGAATGCAAAGCACTTCACCATCAAGTTGTTGGTCGTGGCCGCTGCGGCCGTCGTGTTGGGGTCGTTGTCGGCGGCGTCAGCTCGGCCGTCGGCCCGCTGTCCGCAAATCTGGGCGCCGGTGATCTGTGACGGGGGGAAGATTTACCCCAACCAGTGCGTGGCCGACTCGCGGAACGCGAGGAACTGCGTTCCGTACACGCCGGGAATCTGAAACGACGAGGCGATGACTCTCGTCGGTTCGCGTTTTTTCTGAAACGGTGGCTGGGTCGTGAGACTCAGCCACTTCTTTTTGAACGCCGCTACGCCCGCCATCTATCGCCGCACGTCCAGTTGATGAATCGTCCCAGCAACTTCGCAAGAAATGACGTTTTCGAGGTTGATCATGTGCCGCAACGGTCAGCAATCGTTGGAATCCGGTGCCACATGCCATTGCGTCGCTTTTTTAACATGCTGTTAAGGCAGACGACTCTTTGGGGTACTGGAGCAAAACACTTGGGCGCAGGTATGATGTCGGATCGCTGACCGGCAGGGGAGCTTTGCGGGAATTCATGTCAAACGATGATTGTTATCCGGGCGCGTTCATTCGGAGACTTCCATGCATCGCATTTGGTTTGGTTGCGTTTTGATTGCGTTGGCGGGTTGCAACGGCGGGCCGCGGCCTCCCGATTCGAATGGCGGCCCGGTGGCGGGCGATCTTGTGTTGCCTGACCCACACGAGCAGCCGCCGGATGATCTGTTGATTCCAACGCCTTCGCTGGGCGGCAGTGCCTTGTTGAACGAGATTCGATTCGATACGTCGCAAGGCCGACCGGCCTTCGTCGAACTCAAAGGCGTGACGCGCGATGAGTTAACCTCCGGGTTGCACCTGATCAATGATCGCCTCGAAACACTGACGATCAATCCAGACGCAGACTTTGCGGAGGACAACGGCATCATCACTGTCTATTTCGACGGCCAAGACGACGTGCAGTCCGATGCGATCCACTCCGACCGAATCGATTTCCTGGACGCGGCATCCGGCCATCTCATTTTGGCGGACGCTGAGTTGAATGAACTCGACCGCATTGACTGGGGTTCCGATCGTGCCTTCGCCGTTCATGAACGCGGAACCGGTGTGGCCGAAATGCCCGTCGGAACCTCGCTCTCGCGCCGACCGGACTCCATCAGAGCATTCGCTCCGGGCGAATGGTTCACCGCCGACTCGTCTCAAATGACTCCCGGACTTCCCAATCGAAACCCGGGTGTCAGTATGCTCTTTCCGCTCGACGGAGCGCTGTTGCTGGTCGATCAAGTACTCGTCGATTGGGCGCCTGTCACGGGGCCGTCGGAGTACGAGGTTCAGGTGGCAAGCGATTCGACTTTCAACTCGACCGTGATCGACCAGACGGTCATCGACGGTCCGCTGGAACTGGCATTGCCGCCGGGTGGATACTACTGGCGCGTGCAGGCCCATTTCGCCGACGGCTCATTGGCCGATTGGTCGCCCATCAATCGTTTCGTGGTTGTGTCCGAGGAAGTGGAGGGCGAGCCGCCGCCGGAGGACGACGCCGGCAAGCTCAGTGTCAGTCAGCAGGTGCTTTCACGGCGTACAGTGCTCAGTCGGCGCGTGCCCCAGTATTTTCAGCACAAAGACAGCCACATGCTCCAGCTTGAATCCGATTACCCAAGCGGCACGCGGCATGCTTGGGACGCCCCGCACCCGGAACTCGACAAGAACGATCCGGCGGACAACGCCAACTGTGCCCGCGCCGCGGTCTCCATGATCAACGGGTATTTCGCCGGCGCCGATGACAACTCGCCCTTCCTGACCCAGGATCGGATCAGTCTCTTTGTCTTTCGTGAAGTGAACGATCTGGGGTTTCCCGGTCCGGAGTTCGATTTCGGGTATGGCCGTGGATTGACTGACGAGGAATACTCCAAGGCGCTGGAGTTTGCACTGGGGGCTGCCTCCACTTATCGGCTAATGGAAAACCAAGACGTGGCATCTGAATCGTTCCTGGGGATTTACGCGCCGGCGTTTCGCGAACAATTCTGGAAAGAACTGGGCGACTCCATCGCGGCGAACAAACCCGTCGCAATCTCGGCATGGACCGGTCCAAGAGGTTCCTACATGCATGCCATCGTCGCGCTCGGGCGTTTCGTGATCGGCAGCGAGCGCGCGCGATTCGTGCGGCTCAACGACCCCTGGTACGGGCGCGTTTCCGTGCCTCTCGATCAGCTCAAGGTGCGGGCCTACTGGATCTTGCCGGATGCTCCGACGCCGCGCAAAGACGAAGACGACCTCCGAAATCGAACGGACACCGATGAAGACGGGATCATGGACTTCGACGAAGAGAATCGGTTTGAGACCAGCAAATCGGCGAAGGACTCCGATCAGGATTGCGTCGATGACCTGCCCGAGATTCGCGGCAGCGTCTTCAATACCAAGCATGGCTGGGGAGTTTTCCAGGCCCGGCGCGTTCTGGGGCTGCCGCAGATTTCGGACGGCCGTTCGCGGACGCACAAGCGGCCGGAAATCGAAGGCGATGTCGCCGACAGCGACGGCGGCGGGCTGAACGATCCGATGGAAGACCTCAATCTCAACGGAGAGTACGAGCCGGAAATGGGTGAATCCGATCCCTTTGATTCCGCCGACGACGCGAGAAACCTCACCGGTTTCCATCGGTCCGTCAGCGATGAACTCGAGGACGACGATGGGTTCGTGACACACACCGTGCAGGAGGTGCGCACGGAATATGATCTGCGCATCGATAGCGACGGAAAGATCACGGGTACGGTCCACGTTGAACATACTTTCTTGAACACGCGAGACTTCCAGTCATTTGACGAGGATTGTCCGGGGGCGCGCCACGACGAAACCAACTGGGAGCTCAACTTCGACATCGAGGCCGAAGCGGTCTTCCAATGCCAGAACCTGACCTTTCGCCCCACCGAGCCGCTTACGCCGGATACCAATATTCCGGCCACGTTCACCGATTCCTGCGACGGCTCCATGCCGACCTTGTGGAGCGGTCCGGTCGGTTCGTGGGGTGTAACCATCCTCGGCAACGACTCGATCGTGAAAGAATCGAACCGTGTCGTCTATCGCCAGGGGCTGACCCCTGTCTCTTCCGGGAGTGCTCTCTCGCAGGAGTGGGAGATTGTAATCGGCCGTTAACTTTGGTGTCGCGGCAAGAAGCCTGGCGCGATGCAAGCCCCCCTTGGGGCAAAAGGTATTAAAGCAGTGGAATCGTCGTGAAACTCAGCCATTATTGTTTAGAACGCCGCGACGCCAGTGATCTCCCGTCCGACGACGAGCTGGTGGATCGTCTCGGTCCCTTCGTAGGTGATGACGCTTTCGAGGTTGAGCATGTGCCGCACCGGGCAGCACTCCACGCTGATGCCGCCCGCGCCGAGGATGTCGCGACACTCCCGGGCGATGTCCAGCCCCAGTCGCACGTTGTTCCACTTCGCCAGTGACACCTGCGTATGGTGCATCTTGCCCGCATCCTTGAGCCGTCCGAGTTGCAGGGCGAGCAATTGACCCGTCGTGATTCGGCGGACGATGTCAGCCAGTCGAATCTGCATGTGCTGCTTGTTGATGAGTGGCGAGCCGAAGAGGACTCGGTTGCGACAGAACTCCAGCGCCTCGCGATAACACGCCAGTGCGGCCCCGACTCCGCCCCAGGCAATGCCGTAGCGTGCCTGCGTCAAACACGATAACGGCGCGCCGAGTCCCTCGGCCTTGGGAAGTTGCGCCGAAGCGGGCACGCGGCAGTTGTCGAAGAACAGCTCGCTCGTGACCGAGGCCCGTAACGAAAACTTGTGCGGGATGTCGCGGCTGGTGTAACCCGGCGTGCCTTTCTCGACGAGGAACCCGCGCACGCCCTGATCGGTCATCGCCCAGACGACGGCCACGTGGGCGACCGTGCCGCTGGTGATCCACATCTTCGCACCGTTGAGAACCCAGTCGCCGCCCTTTTTCTCCGCACGCGTCTTCATCGTGCCGGGGTCGCTGCCGCCGTCGGGTTCGGTGAGTCCAAAACAGCCGATCGCCTTCGCGCGGGCCATGTCGGGCAGCCAGCGTTTCTTCTGCTCGTCGGAACCGTAGGTGTGGATCGGGAACATCACCAGTCCGCTCTGCACCGAGGCAAAGCTCCGCACGCCGCTGTCGCCGCGTTCGAGTTCCTGCATGATGAGTCCGTAGGCGACATTGCTCAGCCCGGCACACCCGTAGTCGGTGAACGTCGGCCCGAACAGGCCCAGTTCGGCCATTTCCGGGATGAGTTCGTTGGGGAAGCGTTCCTTCTCGAAGCACTCGGCGATGATGGGCAGCACGCGTTCATCGACGAACTTGCCGACGGTGTCGCGCACTTGCCGCTCGTCGTCGGTCAGTAGCGAATCAAAGTCGTAGAAATCAGGCGTTTGGCAATCGGGCACGGTTCACCTCCGTTATCGGTTTTGCGTTACAGAGGGCGATGATAGCTGCTAACGACGAGGTGAGTCAAAAGCGATTGCGGTTCGCGGTCTCGAGGCGCCTACAACGATTCGCGTGTGAGTCGCACTAGCTTGCGAAACTCGCCTCGAAGCGATTTATCGAGTTTTCCCGCAAAGGTAGTTGTCAGCCGTCGTGCCCGAATCAGGCCGATCACATCCGCAAGGTCCTGAGCGCGAAGCGGATCGCGCAAACCCAGATCGAGCTTCATGTTGATGAGGTCGGCAAGACCGACGGTGCGAATGCCGTCAATATTCACGCTCTCCGCGGGCGGTTTGCGAAGTTGTTCGATCAACACAAGATGCAACGGAACGCCGCCGCGACGAAACTCCCGGCGTGTTCGATGAAAGGTAAACCCTGCCTCTTTCATCGCCTTGGCGGCGCCGTCAGTGCTCTCAACAAGTACGTCCACGTCAACCGTGGTGCGAACGTGGCCATGCAACACCACTGCTACGCCGCCGATCACGGCACACTCGATCGACGCGCGATGCAGTAACTCCGTCGCCTCTCTTGCCACGTCGAGAATGGCTCCACGTCCTTCCAGCATCAGCAGCGCCTCATCACGCAGCGATCGAATCATGGTTCACGTCCGCCTAGCGCCTCATCGTAACTTCCATGGCGGACTCCATCAAACAAAACGACGCTGAAACGGCACGAATGGAGTCGAATGGCAAGTGTTGTGGAGACCCGTCGAATCACCCGCACCCGATCATCTGAAACGGAAGCAGAAACAGGCTGTTGAGCGCGGGCGTGAAGAACGTGAAGGCGAACGGGCCGGGGAGTATACTGGCGCGGGCGACGTCGGCCGCGAGGCACACGACACAGGCCGCCGAAGAGAGGCGCCACACGACGCGCGAGACGCGCAGTCGACGTCGATACCGAGGACGATTCGATTCGGCTTTCGCGGGTACCTTCATGCAATTGGTTATCGACCAACCGACCTTCAAATCGTTAATCGCCCAAGCGGAGTCCGACGGGAACTCGGAGTGCTGCGGCCTTCTCGTCGGCGTGCATTCCGGTGACGACGCCATTGCGCGGCGAGCCGTGCCCGCGAAAAACATCGCCGAAGGCGATCACCGTCGAAACTATCAGATCGATTGGGAAACGCTGCTGCGGGCGCAACGCGAAGCGCGAGATTCCAGGCAGTCCGTCGTCGGCTTCTATCATTCCCATCCCAACGGATCGTGCCGTCCGAGTCGATCTGATCTCCTGTCGGCCTGGTCCGATCGATGGTATGTCATATTGGCCGTCAAAGACGGACAATGCACCAAGGCCTCGGCGTCGATTGACGGCGAAGACTCGATCATCGTCGATCGACGAATGATGGATCGCGGCGATCCGGTGGTTTTCTCGATCGATCGCGCGAGGCGCCGACCGACCGGCAGGTCGCCCGTGGCGGCGACGGTCGATATCGGCGATTGCGAATCACGGAGTGGCGCATGACCTGGCGCGATGACGGTCCCGACGAGGAATGGGTCGATGACGAAGTCGACGAAGACGACACCGACGCTGAGCTGCTCACCTGTCCGTCGTGCCGTCGCGCGGTCCACGAAGATACCCAGCAGTGCCCGCATTGCGGCAACTGGATCACGCCCGTCGATCGAAGCGGATCGTGGAAAGGAACCGTCTGGCTCGTGGCCGCCGTTTTGCTCGTCTTGGTATTGAGCGGAATCCTTCTTCTTTGACGAATCGACACGGCGCTTTTTTGCGATATGTCCTGATCGGCGATGCCTACTGACCGTCAAACCGTTGCCGCCGCGCGCGCGGACAATGATGCTCCGCCACTGATGGTTACCGATGTCGATTCTGTCGATTCCGACTTGGTTTGTCCCGAATGCGATTATCAGCTCATCGGCGTGACGGGCGATCGCTGCCCATGGTGCGGCTGGACGATCGATCCGCGCGAACTGGCGGCCTCGGCGTCGTCGAGACACAGCCGCCTTCGCTGGGGTGTCGCAGGGTCGGCACTGGTGGTCGGTGCCGGCTCGCTCGTCGCGTTGAAGGCGATGCTCGGAAACGCGGCCGGTCTGGCCTGGCGCGACGGACTGGCCGTGATCGCGGTGCTCATGGCCGCCGTCGGTCACCTTGCCCTGTCCGCCGTCATCGCGATGCATCGCCGACGCTGGCCGATGCGCGCCGGCGAAACGGCCCGGATCCTGCGATTCGTGGGATGGCTTTCCATTGCTTCGGCGGTTGCGGCGGCAACCGTCGTCCTTTCGGTCGCCCCGACGCCCCGTGTTGTTCGTGGCGTGCAGGTCAACGGTATCCTCGAATTCGTCATGACCGCTGTTTTTCTTGCAATGCCGGGCGTTCTCCTTTTGATGTTGCGAATGGTGTCCTATCGCAGCGCGGGTCAGGGCCTGTTGGCCTGGTTCGACGGTCGATCGTCCGATGCCCAATCCCTCGATGTCGGTGCACCGTTCATCGTCGAGGTTGATCGCCCGTTCGTCGAAACTCAAGTCGATCGTGCGGACATCGACGAATCAAGGCCGACATCGCCCGTCGTCGAGGAATTGATCGCCCGAACGTGGGAAGCGGAGACGCGGCTCGCCGCCGAGTCCGGACGAACGCTCTACAACGGACGCCTCGCGCGTCTGCTGTCCGCTGAAGCGACGACGGACCGACTGTACCTGCGATTCGCCGAAACCTGTTACCGGGATTTTCTGTGCACGAATCTTCTGAACGCGCGCAAAGTGGCTCGTATTCATCGCGCTATGCTCGCCGACGCGGTGGGCACGAGCTCGATCGTGCTGACCACCGACGGATACCTTGTCCTGGGTCGGCGAAGCGATCGAGTGGCATTTCATACCGGTTTTCTGCACACCTTCGGGGGGATGCTGGAAGCCGCCGATCGTACGAACGACGGGTACGATGTCTTCAGCGGCGCGCGGCGCGAGCTGATGGAAGAACTCGACCTGCGTGCATTCGAAATCACGAACATGACTTTGACGGGCTTGGTGAGGGATCGAGCCATTCTCCAGCCCGAACTGGTCTTCGACGCTTCGGTTTCATTGGGCAAACGGGAGCTTGCCGACCGGTTTCGCCACGACCTCAGCGGCGGCGAGCACCTCGCCATCGAGTTCATCGCCGATGATCCCGACGGTGTGGTAAACTTTCTTTCACGGGCGGCTCAGGTCGCTCCCGCGGCACAAGGCGCGCTTCTGCTGCACGGTCGCCATCAATGGGGAGCGGCCTGGTATGACCGGGCATGCCTTTCGCTTTACGGTGGGCTGCCGGCTTCGGCCAATTCACTTTGACTCTGGTTTATGACTAGAGTCTATCCCAGAACCCTGCGAGCCGCGAACGCTCGCCCTTTACGCGCAGCGTCAAGGTTCAGTTCGCGCGGACCCTCGAATAGCGGGACGATCTTCGCGTTTGACAACCCATCGAAATCCAGTTGTTCGGTTTTGGGATAGAAGCTATGAAGTGAGCCAACCTCGGCCT
>CAZAMB010000012.1:0-161090 GCA_964486335.1 uncultured Phycisphaera sp.
GGCTGCGTGGACGGCTTCAAGGGTCTGCCGTATCCGCACAAGCCGGGCAAGTGCGCAGGCAATCCGAGCATGGCCTGTGTTGCGGATGGTGACTGCCCCGTGCAGAACCAGCCGTGCAACATTTGTCCATGACAACCTGCTGGAGAAGCCTAGCAGCCCGTGGTGAAACACCGATCGCTGTAAACCAATGTAGCGTCAAGCCTCGTGGGTGACGCCCAAACGCGGTCGACGCCGCGCGCAAGGGGCGACGCTACACTTTCACCACGGACTCCTAGTACTCCAGTTGCATTTCACCAGGGGACTTTGTGTTTTGGTGTTGGAATCGCTGATTTCATCATTGGGCGAACGCTCCCAGAGGCCTCCAAATGGCCGTGCGCAACTGCAATGCTAGAATTCCTGAGAATTCCTTTGGATTGGCAGCCTCGGCGCGGTATAACAAAGGCATCTGAGGCCGGAGTCAGTTGGTCGCACAGTCCGATGCAAATCGATAGCTGATTTCCGTTCGTGTGGAGGGTGGAACGTGGTCAACCCACCGCGTTGGATGCAAGCCGCTTGTGCGGTCTTCCCTCGGCACGTTTATTTCGCGGCGTTGGTCGGGGCTTTCACGATAACGGCTCGGGCCCCGGCGCAGTATTACGTGAACGTAAGTCCGGATTGTGTCTTCGAGCTGCACTCCTCGCGAGGAACGGTTTCGGTTCCCGCCTGTGCCCGCAATTGCTGCCTCGACCCGAACTGTCGTCAGATCACCGTGGAGTTGAGCGCTTCGCCGCTGTTGTTTCGATCGCTTGAGTTTCCTCCGGTCGTGCTTATCGATCGCGAGCCGGGTGGGATCGCGACGGAGTCCTTCCAGATTCGCAACGTGTCCAATTCGTTGTCGATCTTGCACGGGGTGCTTTCGGCGACATTCAAAACGCCCAACGGCACAGTCGTTGGGACGGACAGCGTCGGGTTGACCTTACGACCGGGCGGGATGCTCGACACGCTAAGTCTCAACCCGATGTTTCTTTTGGGCGGAACGTTATCGGAGGGAACGGTCACCCTTCAATGCGAACCCGACGACCATCGCGGCTGGTCGGTGCAGCTCGCAAGCGACAACCCGGCGGCACAACCCGTCGATAACGTGGTGGTGGTTCCGGCCGGGCAAACCAGCGCGAAGTTTCTTGTCAGCACAGTTCCGGTGGTGACGCCGACCCAGGCCGTCATCTCCGCCACATCCTCCGGCGTTACGAAGGAACAGACTTTGGTGCTCAGTCCGGGGTCATTGGATCTCTCGATCCGGAAGGTTGAAATCACGCAAGGAATGCAGTACCTCGATGACACCTTCGGGCATGCCGACAACAGCCTGCCATTGGTTCGTGGGAAACCCACCGCCGTTCGCGTGTACCTTGCTTCGAATACACCGGTTCAGACCTCGTTAATCTCCGTAGGGTTAACGAGTCGAGCGACGAGCGATCCGCCTGATGCCTGGATCGAGCATGCGCCGCTGTGGCCATATTCCAAAATCCGTTCGACAACGACCGCGCAGGAACAACGCGAGTCACCGCACAATGCGGCGGAGGCGGCCGCTCAGCCTTTCAACGCCACGTTTCTGATCGACCCCGGGTTGATCACTGCCGGCAGCCGGATCTTTCGCGCGGAAGTCAATCCGAACCATTTGATTGTTGAGTCCTCCTACGCCAACAACACCTATTACACGACCCCGATCCAGTTTCGGTCCACGCAGAACCTGAACGTGAAGTTTGTGCGCATCGATTACTGTCCGAACTGCCCCGCGAGTCACGACCCTCAGTACAAGCCGAAATGGGACAAGATCTACCCACTGCTGGCCTGGGCTGAGAAGGTCTTTCCGGTCGACAAGGTAGACCACTGGCGGGCGCAGAAGGAAGTGAACATCACGGCTTTGACGCCGCACAACTTCCGCAAGGAAGGGACGTGGGGTTATGTGCTCACGACATTGGCGGCGATGAAAGCCTTCACCGACGATGAAGCCGATCACATGCACTATTACGGCGTTCTCTCCGCGAATGTGCCCAACGGCAACACGCTGGGAATGGCCTGGCTGCCTCCCAATCCGACGGTAGCGCTGGGGGTCAGCACCGCGGTCACAACTTTCGCGCACGAGATCGGGCATAACTTGGGGCGCAAACACGCTCCATGCGGAGGTCCGGCTAATCCTGACGGCAATTGGCCGGATGCCAGCAATCCGGACACGATCATCGGCCATACCGGGTTTGACTTGGATTTGGGGTATGCTCTCAACCGACAGGTGTACAAGGATCTGATGTCCTACTGTGATCCGGAGTGGATCACTCCTTACACGTACGACGCGATTTACGATCGGTTCAATGCGGTTACCGCTGCGCAGCCGCCGACTTTCCCGGCGGGAGTGTTGACTGACCATGTTGTCGTCCGCGGCGTGTTTGACGATGACGGCGTGTTTTTCCTGCCGCCCATCTATCGCCGCATGTTGCCCGCGGGAAGCAACGATCAAGAAGGGATCGGGACGCACAGCATCGTCATGCGGGCGAAGGATGGTCGCGTATTGCGCACGCGCCGCTACACGCCTGAACTGGAGGACGCCGTCGCCGGGACAGGGTTTTTCGAGATTCTGCCGTTTGAGGCTGAGACGTCGCAGATTGACTTCATGGTTCCCGGACCCGGCGGCGAGGAACCCGTGGACCAATGCCTGGTTAGCGATCACGCGCCCAGCGTTCAAATCCTGGAACCCAATGGCGGGGAATCGCTCGGCGCGTCGGGCCAATTCACGGCGCGCTGGACCGCATCCGACCCGGACAAGGATCCGCTGTTCTACATGGTTCTGTACAGCCGCGACGGCGGAATCACATGGGAGTCCCTCGCGCTTGATCTGACGGAACCGGAGTTCACGCTCGAACTAGTCGATCTGGCTGGGACCGACAGCGCCTTGCTCCGGGTCATCGCGTCCGACGGCGTGAACAATAAGGGGGATGAGTCGGACGGGGGTTTCAGCGTGGCGCGGAAGGCTCCGGAGGTTGCGATTCTCGCTCCTACCGATCGGCTGCTGGTTCCCGCGGCTTCGGTCATTCTGTTGCGCGGGTCAGGCACCGATCCCGAGGACGGGCCGTTGGAAACCGATTCGTTTTCATGGCGGTCGCAACGTGACGGCGAACTCGGCGTCGGAACTGAACTGGCTGTGAATCTGTCGACCGGGGTTCACATCATCACGCTTTCGGGGTTCGATTCCGACGGACAAAAGGCGACGGCGTCGATTTCGCTGATTGTAGGGGCTGTCGGGGATTGCAACGGTGACGGATTGGTGGCACTGGCTGACATCGCCACCGCAATTCCCTGTGTTTCCGGTCCGGGAGTCGAACCGCCCTTCCCTCAGTGTACTTGTGCCGATTTGAATGCCGACGGTCAAGTGGACCTCGTCGACCTGGCCTATTTCCAAATGGTCTTTACGACCGCCCCGCAATGACCGCATGGGTCCAAGCCGTTTTCATGGGATCACAATTCGGCGAATCCGTCGGTTTCCGGTGTCGGCGACGAAGATGACCTTGCCCTCGCCGGTGGTGGCGATGGCGACCGACGTGGGGGCATTAAACCGAGCGAGCGCGGCAGGCCCGTCCGCAAACCCCGGTTGTCCGTCCGGGCTTCCCGCCAAGGTGGACACGAAGAAACGGTTGTCGTCGAGGAACTGCGTATCGAGCAAGCGGAGATTCTCTTCGATTCGCTGCGTCGCGGCCGGGGAGATGCGACTTTGATTCACGGCCAGGTATTCCCGCAGGCTGCCCACCAGACCGTCCAAGTCCTGGCCGAATCCCGAGTCCTTGATGACACGGATGGAGTTGCAGCCCGCGTCGGCGACGTAGACGGTTCCGGTTTGGTCGACGGCGACGTCCATGGGCGCGCCCCAGGTGGCGAAGGTCGCCGGTCCGTCGACGCAGTCTCCAATGACAAACGATGGCACCGAGCCGCGGATATTCTTCACCTCAGCGACGCCGCCGTTGTCGATCACTCGCCAAATCGTCGCATTCAGAGGATCTGCCACGAAGATCGAACGTTCCTGACCGAGGTCGCCGCCGCCCGATGCGATGCCCAGCGGCACGCCGCGAGGAATGCTCGCCCAATCTCCGTTCACCGCGCCCGAATTGAGGCTGAGCTGCGAGAGCATGAGCGACGATGGCAACGAGGCGTAGACGGACTCGCCCAACGGCGTCACGGCAAACACATGATCGGGCTGATCGTCCGAATCGAAGACCTGCATCGGTGCGTCGGCCTGCTGCTCGATGTCGTAGCCCACGACGCGGATCATGCTGTTGCCAGAGTCGGCGATGTAATACTTTGAGTTGTAGGCGCCCGCATCGGCCCAGATGTCCGTCGGGAGAAAGAATCGCGAATTCAACCGGAATCCTCCGTTGGTTCCGGCGATGTTCTGCGTACCTGCCCAGGGAAGGCTCAACCAGGTGCAGTTGTCCGCGCCGACAGCGTCGCAGATGGCGTCAACCGACATCTCGGCCATGTCGCGGACGGCGTCCTCTTCCTGGCCGACGATTCCCGAACTCAAACCGAAAAAGTCGAGGGTCTGCTCGATGGAGTCGAACACGCCGATGAGCGTGCCGAGCACGTCCACGTCGGTACCGCCTGCGGCGTAGGTCAGGAGTTGGAAGAACTCCTCGACCGCGCCGGTGCGGGTGGCGATCAGGCGGATGCGCTGCTCGAGGGGGTCGGCGACAAGAAGTCGATCCTCCGAAATCGCGTGAATGCCCCCGGGGAAGGCGAAGGTCGTGTTTTGTGCCGGGCCGTAGTTCAATCGATCGGGCTCAGCCGATCCGGTGCCCGCGATGGTCTCGACTTGAATGCCGCCGCGCGTATCGGCGAGGATCGTGAACGAAAGATCTTCCGGCGTCGTGAATTCACCGAAGGCCGTCCTGACCGTGAGCGGGCGAGGTCCGGCTTCGGCATCCGCCGCCACCTCGAATCGGACCGTAACGCGCTGATACCCCGTCTGTTCAACGGTCGCCGTGACTCCCTCGCCCAGGTCGACCGATTGCAACGTGGTCAGGTTTCGGCCGCTGATGGTGAGCGTGCCGGTGTCACCCTGTTGCACGACCGCCGGGTCGAAGCGGTGGACGCTGGGAGTGCGATCGGGGTCGGCGAGAATGCGGACCAGGCGGATGACATTGGCCCGCGCTTCGGCGACGTAGAGGTCGCCCCAATTGTCGATAGCAATGTTCTGGGGGCCGTCGAAGTACGCATGATCGCCCGGTCCGTCGCGGAGCGTCAGTCCCTCGGGGCACTCCAGCCCCTCTGTGTGCGGGACACAACCGGCAACGCGGACCGTCTCGCCGGTTTCGACATCGACACGACGAATCAGTCCGTTGCTTGAGTCCGCGACGAAGAGGTAGCGTTCGCCGTCGAAGACCAGCCCTTCGGGATAGGAGAACCGCGCCGCGTCGCCCACGCCGTCGGCGAATTCCAGCGTATTCTGCAAGCGCCCGGCAAGCGTACGAACCGTGCCGTCGGCTTCGAACACCCTCACCGCGTGGCAACCCGTGGTGTAATAGATTTCACCGTTGTTTCCTTGAACCAGATCGCTCGGCGATCCCGGGAAGGATTCGTTGCAGTCGAACGAGGTCAGCTCGAAGAGATCGAGGACGGTCATCAGGTATCCGTCCGGCAGCACGAGCTTCAGGCCCGCGCCAAGCGCTTGCTGCGCGACCAGGACGCTTTGGTTGCGCGCATCGATGCCGCCCGGCCAGGGCATCGCGTTCAGCGGCGGACGACCGTCGCAACTGTATTGCAATCGTCCGGTGCAAAGCGGGAACGAGCTAAATGGATCCTCGCCGCCCAGCATCAAAGGCGTGATCGAACCGCGGTCGTCGCCGCGCACCGTCAACCGAATCAACGGCGATTCGTCAACGCCGTGACTGCCGCCGAGTTGATCGCTGACCACCAACTTCCCCTTGCTGTCGAATTCGACGTCGTAAGGCTCTTGTACGTTGGTGGTCACGGTGCTGACGGTTCCGTCGAGGTCGATCTCGCGGATCGCGGCGTTTCGGTTGTCGGCGACATAGATTCGTCCGTCGTCGTCCAGTGCGATTCCGGTGGGATAATTGAACTGGGCCTGGGCTGAATCGCCGTCGCGAAAACCGACCTCGCCGGTGCCCGCGATCGTCGAGACATAGGTTAGAAATCCGGGGCGCTCGAAGGCGCCCACATGAAGCACCGCTCCCTCCGCGGTGGTGACGCTCGTGGAGCGATCAGCGCCGACGACGGTCGATTGCACGGTGATCGCACCGGCGAACCGACCGGACGTTGTGAGTGTCCCGGCTTGAATCCCGTAGTCCACGACCGGATCAGCGCGATCGTCGCGGACGAAGTTGTATTCAACGGTTCCATTCAAGGCGATCCCGTCGGCTGTTTCGTAGTCTTCGAAGCTCAAGGTCAGTTCGATCCGCGGGGGCCAGAATGCGCCGAAGACCAGCCCGCTGGCGAGTGCCCGACCGCGCGTGCCGGGAATCTCAAGAACATCCGAATGTGAGGACAGGTTGGCACCGATCTTCGTGACCGGCGCGCGCGTCTTTGCCTGGAAGAGCGTCGGATCGGCGAGAGCACCGGCGATGGCCGTCTCCAGCGTGCCGGTCAGCGCAACCACGAATTCGTTCACGTTCTCATCAGTGATGGGATCGCCCGAAATCGTCGGGCCGTCGCCGTCGCCTCCGCCCGCCGGTGGCGGCGAGGAGGGTGTGCAACCCACGATCCAAAGGACGCCCCAAATGAGAATCGAAAAAAGACGGGAACCGAGCGCAGGAACGACTCGACCGACCGCTGCCGCACGCATGGCCATGCCTCCTACCGTTGCGGATTGATGTTTCAATCTACCGGACCCGAGACTGATATGATGACCGAGTTGGGCTCAAATTGGAAGGGGGACCGCTTGGTCGGTACTGGCAGGGTTTCGCCGTGACCGAGCCGCGACCGCCAAGGAGCGGTTGATTCCCGCGATCGACAGCGATTCAACTTGCTGACGCGGGCGGCTCGGTTCAAGACCAACCCGTAAGCGTTGCCGGAACAGGATTGACGCGGAAAATGGTCGAGGCGAAAGGACTCTACCCGAGTCTCACGCGCTGGCGGCCGCGCTCGATGCGACCGGCAACGAAAGGTTGCTCACCGGCCTGCTCGAGCGCCTGCACCACTCCGGCCGCATAGAATGACCTGACGATCATCACATATCCGATGCCCATGTTGAAGACCTTGTACATTTCCGCGCGGGTCGTGCCGAGGCGTTGCAGGAATCCGAAAACAGGCGGAGGTCGCCACGACTTTTTGTCCAGCACCGCATCGCAGTCCCCCGGAATCGCCCGCGCGATGTTCTCCTTCAAGCCGCCGCCGGTGATGTGGGCCATGCCGACGATGACTCGCTTGCGCGGGTAACGATGCAACACCGACATCACCGCGTTGACATAGATCCGCGTTGGTCGCAAGACCGCCTCACCGAGCGTTTCGCCGAGTTCATCGTAGTGCTGATCGAGATCGCACTTGCCATGAGCGATGAGTTTGCGCACGAGCGAATAGCCGTTGGAATGCACGCCGCTCGATGGCAGCGCGACGATTACATCGCCCGGTTCGATGCGCGATCCGTCGATCTGCCGCCCGTGCTCGACGACGCCCACGGCGAAGCCGGCGAGGTCGAGATCACCCTTTCGATACAGGTCGGGCATCTCCGCCGTTTCGCCGCCCAGCAGAGCACAGTTGGCCATTCGACACCCCTCCGCGACCCCTTCGATGACTTGCAGGAGATGGTCCGGGTCGAGTTTATGAACGGCCAGGTAGTCGAGGAAAAAGAGCGGTTCGGCACCGCAGGTGATGAGATCGTTGACGTTCATGGCCACGAGGTCGATGCCGATGGTGTTCAGCCGCTGCATCTCGATGGCGATGAGCACCTTGGTTCCCACGCCGTCGGTGCAACCGACCAGCACGGGACGGCGATAGTTGCGGCGAAACAGATGCTCGTCGTAGTCGAGGCGAAAGAGTCCGGCGAATCCGCCGTGGCGATCCTTGAACACGCGCGGACCGTAGGTGCTGCGCATGGCCGACTCGATGGAGCCGACCCAGCGCGTATTGGCATGAATATCGACGCCGGAGTCCTTGTAGGTCAGGGGGCGTCCGTTCTTATTGTGGTTCTCAATGGCCATCGTCCACCACCCGCATTGTACCGTCGTTTACGGGTTCGGCACCCGTTCCCGATACCGGATGCGTCGGTCGCCCGAGCTTGTGCATCGACAAGCGCCTCATACCAGGTTTCTGCCTCCGTCGACGGCGATGATTTGCCCGGTGATGTAGTCCCCGGTTTCGACCAGAAAGCGCACGACATGAGCGATGTCCCCGGGTGTGCCTTCGCGTGCGAGCGGCACGCGGCGCACAAGCCGTTCGCGGAGCTCCGGAGGATATTCGTCAGGAAAAACTGCGATCCCCGGCGCCACGCCATTGACCGTGATCGTCGGAGCCAATGCCCGAGCAAGCCCTTTCGTGAGTGCGACCAGCGCGGCTTTGGAACAGCAATACGACAACTGACTCGGCCATGGGCGATCGGCCGAAATGTCGCATATATTGACGATCCGACCTCGACCGCCGGCTTCAAGATGAGATCGCGCATGGTGAGCCAGACCGGCCGGCGCGGTCGTGTTGATGCGAAACATCCGCTCCCAATGGTCGGAATCGAACTCCCTGGCGGTCGAAGCACCGCACAAACCAACCGATGCATCAAAGAGCGAAGCGTTGTTGACCAGCACATCGAGGCGGCCCAGATCGGCGGCGGCTTGTTCGACGATCGCCGACCAGCTCGCGGGGTCGTTCAGGTCGCCGCGGATCAGCGTCGCGCGCCGGCCGATCGATCGAACATCTTCGGCGGTCCGTTCAGCGTCCTTTTGAGAAGCGAGGAAGTGAATCGCCACATCGAACCCCGCGCGGGCGAGTTCCAGCGCTACGGTCCGTCCCACGCGGCGCGCCGCGCCGGTGATCAATGCGACATTCGCGGAATCGTCCATACGTCGTTCGGTTTTCCCGTTGGTGGTATGCTTCGGAAGAGTTCGGGAAGGTCACGCATCGCTGTCATCAAAACTCCGGGGTTTGTTCATCGCCCAGACATCCGTGGTGTCCGTCGGTGCAGGCGCCTTCCGAATGAGGCCCAGCCGATAGCGCCGACTCGCCCGGACGAAAACGTAGCTGCTAACCAGAAAAATCAGCACGACAATCCCCACGGTCAGCAGCACCGACGGCGCGGCCCGCACGACCTTAAGTTTTTCCGGGGACGACTCGATGGTTGATTTCGCCGCAACGACGCTCGACTCGGCTCGTGTCGTCGCGCGAAAGATCCAGCTTCCCCATGCCCAGAGCACGAGCACCACACCGATGACAAGAAACGCAAGGCCGAGCTTGATACGGTGCTGCTCTCGATCGGAATGACCGAAGATCATCGTGATGTCGCTCCCTGCCACGCACAGCGCGCTCGCGGGTCATCGCGCAGCAGTTCGTGCAGCTTCTCGATCAACGTTCGTTCTTCGTCGCCAAGCGACTTCGGCGGCGCGATCTGCACCACGACGTACTGATCGCCGTGTTCACCGTTTCGACGGACGACGCCGCGACCCTTGAGCCGGAGCTTCGCTCCGCTGGGCGTTCCCGGCGGCAAGGACACGGTCGCGCGACCGTCAATCGTCGGCACGTCGACCTTCGCGCCAAGCGTAGCCTCGGTCACCGACACCGGCACGTCAACGTACACGTCGGCCCCTTCCCGCCGAAAATAGGGATGCGGGTCAATCCGGCAGACAAGAATGAGGTTGCCCGGTGAGCCACCGTTCGACCCTGGTCCGCGCCCGCGAACACGGATTTTCTGCCCCTCTTCAACGCCGGGCGGAATCTTGACGTCGATTCGTTCCCGACGACCGCCGCCCTGTGTCAGATCCAGCGACAAGGTCGTTCCGCGGACTGCCTGATCAAATGTCAAGCGAATCGGATGTTCCTCGTCGACCGCGCGGCGCGGCGAAGCGGTTCGTGTTCCGCCCCGATTGAAGTTTCCAAAAATCTGCTCGAAGATCCCCGATCCCCCTCCTTGCCCACCGAAGGCCGAAAAGAGGTCTTCCAGGTCTTCTCCTCGAACCGCCGACCCGTCCCCCCATTGATAAACGCGTTCCCCCGTTGGGCGCGTTTGCCATTCTCCGACCGCCACGTCGCCATACTGGTCGTACTGTTGACGTTTCTTCGCATCGCTCAAAACGCTGTAGGCATGTTGAACTTCCTTGAAGCGAGCCTCGGCTGAAGCGTCGCCGGGGTTGCGATCGGGATGGTGTTTCTTCGCGAGAGCGCGGTAAGCTCGCTTGATTTCATCGGCCGTGGCCGACCGATTGACGCCCAGCACTTCGTAATGATCCCTTCGTTTGGACATGGGGTTTGAGCGTACCGCTTTGCCGTCGCGATTCCCAGCGGTTCCGTACTTTCAGTTACGCATGTTCGCCTCGCCGAGCGTGAAACAGCATCGATGGAAAAGTATAGAAGCGATCCCGCCGATTTCAAAGGCCGCGGGTGCTTGGCCGACGTCAACATCGAGCCGAGCTCGCCGGTCAACTGACGCGCCACTTCAATTCGGTTAGGATTCGACCGAAGGTTTTGAGAACCCCTAGGGCCTGAATCTAGATTTGCGACAATGCGCAAGCTAACCGATCTTACGGAAGAAAAGTCCAAACTCTGGAAAGTCGTGCTGGCCTCATCGGCGGGAACGCTGATCGAGTGGTACGACTTTTACATCTTCGGCAGCCTTGCGACGATCATCGCCGCCAAGTTCTTTCCGTCGGGAAATCCGACCGCCGCACTGCTCTCCACCTTGGCGACGTTCGCGACCGGATTCATCGTCCGGCCCTTTGGAGCCTTGTTCTTCGGTCGAGTCGGCGACCTGGTCGGAAGAAAACACGCCTTCCTCGTCACCTTGCTGATCATGGGATTGTCCACGTTTACGATCGGACTCCTTCCGGGATACGAAACCATCGGCGTTTTCGCTCCCGCCGCACTGGTGCTGCTCCGGCTGTTGCAGGGACTGGCGCTCGGAGGCGAGTACGGCGGCGCCGCAACCTATGTGGCCGAACACGCGCCGATCGGTCGTCGGGGGTTCTACACGAGTTTCATTCAGACCACGGCCACGCTCGGGCTGTTCGTCTCGCTCGGCGTGATCCTGCTGCTCCGACAAACGATGGGTGACGATTCGTTCTCGGCCTGGGGCTGGCGCGTTCCGTTTCTGCTGTCCATTGTTCTCGTCGCGTTCTCCTACATCATTCGCTCTCGGCTGGCGGAATCGCCGCTCTTTACCGAGATGAAGGCGTCCGGCCGCGCCTCCCGCAGTCCCCTGCGCGACAGCTTTTTGAACCGCGAGAACCGAAGACTGGTCATCATCGCCCTGTTCGGCGCGACGGCCGGGCAGGGCGTTATCTGGTACACAGGCCAGTTCTATGCCCTCTATTATCTGCAAACCGTACTCAAAGTTGATTTCGTTTTGGCCAATTACATCATCGCGGTCGCTCTCCTGCTGGGAACGCCGCTGTTCATTGTTTTCGGCGCCTTGTCCGACCGGATCGGGCGCAAGCCGATCATGATGACGGGTTGTTTGCTCGCCTTGCTGACGTACATTCCGATTTATCGAGAGATGGCATCCGCGGCGGGCTTTGACCCGGCGCGCGGCGTTTCCGAAAACCCCAATGCGATTGCCCTGACCCTGCTCATCCTCGTTCAGGTTGTATATGTGACGATGGTATACGGTCCCATCGCCGCCTTCCTGGTCGAGCTATTCCCGACGCGGATTCGCTATACGTCGATGTCGTTGCCCTACCATATCGGCAATGGCGTCTTCGGCGGGCTGGTGCCGTTTATTGCAACGGCCATCGTGGCCCGAACCGGCAACATGTTCGCCGGACTGTATTATCCGATCGCCATCGCCGGAATGACATTTGTGGTCGGCATGTTATTTATGCGCGAGCGACCTGGAATCGACCCGGCGAGCACGGCGGGAGACGCGGAACCGCTCGGCGTTTCTCCGACTTGCAAGCGCCGGTGACGACATTGAGTTTCGGTAGGATCATAATCGATTCCGGACGTGCTCAGGCCGGCAGTCTGCATCGGATTTCATATCGTGGTCGTTCCGCGCGGAAGTCCGCGCATGGCGCTTGATTATTCACTACCAAAGAATCAGCCCTTGTGAGGTTCTCCGAGTTCGAGTCCAGGCGAAGGACATCTGTATCAGTCGCCGTTCTGGGACGTTGTCGGCGCGTTGACTCTAAGCAGTGGAAAACGATAGAATCGCTTCTTTCAGCGGACCGCTTTTTCAATCCGATTGGGGGGAAGAATGACAATTGTTCCGCGCCATCGTCCGGTCGATCACCAGCATTGCCTGTTGATTGATTGCTCGATGCAATCAATTCAGGTTCATGGCGGACGGTACACGCACCGACGAATTGTCCATGTCGGATTCCCGATCCCATTGCCGTTGTCGGCAGTTTTCTTGCTTGTTATTGGGATTCAGGTCAGTGGACAACCCGTTCCTCCCAACACGACGCCATGCGACGTCACTGGCGATATGGACGTCGATCTTGGCGACTTGCCGCCGTTCGGAGCTTGCGGAACGGGTCCCGCAGGTCTGCGGGCGACAACGCTGCCTTGCCTCGCGGCGGATCAGAACCTCGACGGCCACGTGGACCTCGCCGACTTCGCTGATTTTCAGCGCTGTTTTTCGGGCGACGGAGTGACCTCGCCCGCCGGATGCGCGGTTCGACCCATCCGTCTGGGACTCATGTGTCCGGCCGGCATGGACGGCGAGGCGGATGTCGTTGCCGGCGACGATCTGCACAAGGTGACGATTCGTCGCGCGGATGCGATTTGCAACGACGGCTCGCCCGCGGTGATGTACATTCGGCGTGCGGCGGATCCATCACACCTGACTCAATGGGTGTTTCATCTGCAAGCCGGCGGAGCATGCACGGGGGGGCCGTCATGCGTCATTCGATGGTGCGGAGTGAATCCGCCGTATCACGCCGGAAAGATGTCGTCGTTGTATAACCCCGATGCGATGAATGGCAGCGGCATCTTCGCTCGCGGAGTCAGCGCGCTGGCGAACGCAAACCTCGTTTTCCTTTATTATTGCAGCTCCGACGCATGGCGAGGCCGACACTCGGTCGTCGTGCTCGGTGATGAAGCGTTCCCCGACGTCACTTTCAGCCTGCATTTTCGAGGACACTCGATCATCGAGGCTGCTCTGGACATTCTGATGAGCGGCTCGACAACATCCGACGACGGCTTGGAAACGGTTCCGCCGCTGAGTGCCGCGACTTCCATTGTCTGGTCCGGCTCGTCCGCCGGGTCGGCGGGAGCGGTGCAACATCTGGATTGGGTCCGAGGACACTTTTCGCCGGAGCAAACGAGGATCGTAGGTCTTTTTGACGCAGCGCAACAAGCACCCTTTGAATTCTACGCTGATCCCGTCGATCGGGAGCAGCTTGAAATCCAGGAGGCCAACGATTCTCCGGTCGTCAACGGGCCTGAACGCTTCAACTCGTTTCTCGACGAATCGTGCGTGGCCCACCGGCTTCCGCAAGGAGATGAGTGGCGATGCGCGGGCGGGGGGCACCTGTTGTTGAATCACGTCACCACGCCGTTCTTTGTGCGGATGGACTTGACTGATTCCAATGTGGTCGATGAAAACGTCTCCATCGGCGTCACGCCCGACGATTTTGCGATGGCCACCCAGGCCATGATGCTGGCACTGCCGAATATTCAGAACACCGCCGTCGAAGCGGACGCGATCGACTTCGTGCCGGGCGTTTTCGGGCCCAATTGCGGGCAGCACATTGTCCTGATGAACGGCGGACAGATCCATCAGGAGAAAGTGGACGATTCGTCAGGCACGTCGACATCGGTGTACGAGGCGATCATCCGTTGGCTTCAGGGGCAGGAAGTTTTTGCTGTCGATGAGCATCCAGCCGTGTCATCGATATGCCCGCCGTAATGCGGTGGGCTGATTCCATGATCGGATCGAATGAATCGTCACCGTGTACGCTATCCAATCGTCAATTGACTGAAGGTTTGCTGAACAGCAGGAGCCTTTTGCGAATCCCCGCCAACCTGCATTTGACAAGCCGAAGCGATGGGTTTCGGATCCATCGCGCCGATTGCCGTAACCAAAAGCAGGATTGAAATGACCGATTTGGATGCTGTTTATCCCAGTCGAATCGAGGCCGTCGAGGATGTGCATCGGGAAGGACTGCCGGAGACGAGGGATTCCTTGAGCTGGTTTTACACCACGGTTTGCGATCTGAAAGATGAAACCGTCGGCCCGACCTCCAATCAGCTTCGCTTTGGTTCGACAGGTCCGGTTCGGCTCCTGATCAACCTCACAAAACGGCCAATCGTCCATTCGGAAGGGTTTGCCGTGGTCATCGCCGTTTCCTCGATTGAAGGGGCGGTCGAAAGGCTCGAGGAACAGGGCTTTCCATTGACTTGGGAACATGGGGTCGACTGGGCCGATCGCAGGGTTTGCACCCTGGATCCGGCGGGTAATCGGGTGGAGTTGAAACGGAATTGGCCTTTTGGTATTCTCTAGATGTCACAATGGGGGGGTCGGATAGGCGCATCCGAATTTCGTTTTTTTGGGCGTGACAGCACCAGCGAAAAGGGGTATAGTACGGTTGATCAGCAGGACGGATTCCTCGTCGGGCAGGTCTTCCGAGTTGACCGAATTGCCATTTTCCATTGATTTTTTGCGGATTTCAGGCGAAATCCGAGGTTGAGTCGGTTTGCCGCGCCAAGGATGGCGACCTTGGGGTGTTTCTCTCGGAAGAAAAACGCTGAAGCGGTCAGATCCGCCCGAGGCGGACCGGCGATTGCCCGTTTGCCCCGACCGCGCGACGATTTCCGGTCAACTTCGCAAAGACGGCCGACCGTTGGCACCACCGATTCATTACCCGCCGATCATTGGTTTGACCGGAGGAATCGGGTCAGGCAAGTCCACCGTCGCCGGTTTGCTGGAGTCGCTGGGCGCGAAAGTGATCGATTCGGATCGCGTGGCCCACGAGGAACTGAGGTCGCCAGAGGTCGTTGATACGCTGCGGTCGTGGTGGGGGCCGGGGATTGTCGTCGACGGCGTGGTCGATCGAAAGGCCTTGGGAGCTCTGGTCTTTGCCGATCCTGAGAAACTTCGGCGACTGGAAGAGTTGCTTTACCCGCGGATTCACCGGCGTCGAAAAGAAGTGATCGACGGTTTTGCCGGGAATCGCGACGTTCGGGCGTTCGTGCTGGATGCGCCGAAACTGCACGAAGCCGGCGTGGACGGGGAATGCGACGCGGTGATCTTTGTGGATGCCGACGACGATGTACGGTTTGAACGGGTGACCGGCTCACGGGGCTGGTCAAGGGAAGAATGGGGCCGGCGGGAAAAGTTGCAGATTCCGCTGGACAAGAAGCGTTCGTTGGCCGATTATGTTCTGGTCAACAATCATTCCGACGTCGGTTCGCTGCGACCTGAGATTGAACGGATTTTTGACTCGGTGCTGAAAACCTTTTCCTGAAGCCCGGTTGTCCCGGGCGGACAATGGTGTAACCCAACTCCGAGTTAGTTTTTTTGCAGTGCATCAAACCAGTCATCTGCGTTGATTGCATATCCCAAGCAGGAGGAAGATTCCAATGGCGAAAGCCAGCACCACGAACAAGATTCGAACCCCCCGAAAACGACTTTCCGACGGCGGCGACGCCGGTCCGGAGGAAACGGCCCTGACGCCTGCCGCGCACGAAGCGGATACGACGCCCTTTGGAGCCATGCCGTCGGCCGACCCCTCGACGCCGCCCGTGCCGCCTGCGCCATCGACGCCGATCGACGCGGAGACGCACGCCAAGTATGAGGAAATCAAGCGGGGCAGCATTCACATTACCGAGCTTCAGCGCATGAGCGTGCAGGAGCTGCACGATGTCGCCAAGCTGGAGGGTCTTGAAGAATACACGGGCCTGAAAAAGCAGGACCTGATTTTCAAGATTCTTAAGGACCGGATCAACCGAAACGGGTTGATGTACGGCGAGGGCGTTCTGGAAATTCTGCCGGACGGGTTCGGGTTCTTGCGAAGCCCGGAATACAACTATCTTCCCTGCCCGGATGACATCTACATCAGTCCGTCGCAGATCCGCCGGTTTGGACTTCGCACCGGCCATATCGTCGCGGGGCAGATTCGTCCGCCCAAGGAATCGGAGCGTTATTTCGCGTTGTTGCGCGTCGAAGCGATCAACCTGGAAGATCCCAATGTCGTCACGGAGAAGACGAACTTCGAGGATTTGACGGCGCTGCATCCCACGCGACGACTGTACCTGGAGACGGCTCAGGACGAGCTCAACATGCGCATCGTAGACATCGTTACGCCCATCGGAATGGGACAGCGCATGCTCATCGTCGCGCCGCCACGAACGGGAAAGACCGTGCTCCTCCAGAAGATCGCCAACGCCATTTCGAAGAATCATCCGGACGTGTATGTGTTCATTCTGCTGATTGACGAGCGCCCGGAAGAAGTGACCGAAATGCAGCGTCACACGTCGGCCGAGGTGGTCAGTTCGACGTTCGACGAGCCGGCATCGCGTCACGTACAGGTGGCCGAGATGGTGATCGAAAAGGCCAAGCGACTTGTTGAATATGGACGCGACGTGGTGATCCTGCTCGACTCCATCACAAGACTTGCGCGAGCCTACAACACCGAGATTCCGCACTCCGGAAAGATTCTGTCGGGCGGCATCGACGCCAACGCGCTTCAGAAGCCCAAGCGCTTCTTCGGCGCGGCCCGCAACATCGAAGAGGGTGGATCGCTCACGATCATCGGCACCGCCCTGATCGACACCGGCAGCAAAATGGACGAGGTCATCTTCGAAGAGTTCAAGGGCACGGGCAACAGCGAACTGCACCTTGACCGACGTTTGGTCGATCGGCGCACTTATCCGGCTATCGACGTGGCCGCTTCGGGCACGCGCAAGGAAGAACTGCTGCTCGATCCGAAGGAGCTGGAACTGGTCTACCGGCTGCGTCGCGTTTTGTCCGACATGAACGTCGTTGAGGCGATCGAGCTATTGCGCGCGCAACTTGGCAAGGTTCGCACCAACGCCGAGTTCCTGATGACGATGAAACTCGACTAGAGGGTTCTTACCAGATTCTTGGACCACATCACGGCGCGCCGGAGGACCAATTTGGACCCCCGGCGTGCCGCTTTTCCTGGGTTGCGATCGTAAGATGTTGTCATTGCATCGGTTATGGCCTTGACTGTACGATAGATAAATGATATATATTTTATATCATTCGGCAGGGTGCCGATGCGAGGAGCCAAACGATGGAAACCAAAGAGTTTGAACGCAGGACGTTGTCGGGATGGTTGATGCTGGTTGTTCTGCTCGTCGCCGGTGGAGCAATCGGGTTGCTTTGGGCATTACAGCCCTGGCGTCCGCCGAACCCGTGGGTCGTGGTTCTGTCGGGCCTGGTGTCGCTCGTCTGGCTTTTGCTCTGGTTTGGACTGTTCACCCTGCAACCCAACATGGCAGCCGTCTTGATCCTGTTCGGCAAGTACATGGGAACGGTGAAGACCAGCGGGTTTCACTGGGCGAATCCGTTGATCGTCAACAAGAACATTTCGCTGCGGGCGCACAACCTCAACGGCGAGACGATCAAGGTCAACGATTCCCGCGGCAATCCGATCGAGATCGCCGCCGTCGTGGTCTGGCGTGTGACCAATTCCGCGCAAGCGTCGTTTGACGTGGAAGATTTCGCGAGCTACGTCACCGTGCAAAGCGAATCGGCGCTGAGGCACCTCGCCAGCGCCTACCCATACGACATGTCCGAAGACGGCGAGCTTACGCTTCGCGGCAGCATGGACGAGGTGTCGCTCACTCTTCAGAAGGAACTGCAGGAGCGCGTGTCAAAGGCTGGCGTGACCGTCGACGAAACGCGGTTGAGTCATCTGGCTTACGCGCCGGAAATCGCGGGAGCGATGCTCCAGCGGCAGCAGGCCGATGCGATCATCGCGGCGCGAACGCGAATCGTGGACGGCGCGGTGGGCATGGTGGAAATGGCGCTCGAGAAACTGGAGCAGCACAAGACGCTCAAGCTGGACGAAGAGCGCCGCGCGGCCATGGTGAGCAACCTGCTGGTCGTGCTCTGCGGCGAACGAGCCGTTCACCCCGTGGTCAATGCCGGAACGCTCTACAACTGACGCGGAGCGTCGATGGCCGAGCGAAAACCATACCTGCTTCGGATCCCGTCGGATCTGATGGATGCCCTCAACCGCTGGGCCAAGGATGAGCTACGGTCGTTGAACGCACAGATTGAGTACGTGCTGCGCGAGGCCGTGCGGAAGCGCTGCGGAGCGGGCGAGATTCAAACAGATGAGGATGCCAGTGGAGAATCGACGCCGAAGGATGATGGTGGGTGAGGCGTCGCAGATTGCCGGATAGGTGCGGGGCATAGCGGGAATCCGGCAATGGTGAGCATTCGGGCAAGTCGATGGGTCCAGGTGTGCCGGGCGCGGAGCGTGGCGAGCGCGGCATCGGCCATGGCGCGACGGCGCGAGTCGTCGGCCAGAAGTTCGGCAGCGAGTTCGCGCGCTTGGCGCGGCGAATCGAAAACGCCGACTTCGGCACCTGGCGTAAACAGCCGTTCCAACCCCGCGCGGTTGCCGTGCAACATGGCGACGCCGCTGGCCGCGATGTGAAACGGCTTGTGAGCAACACCCTCTTCGTCCCCGGCTTGCGAGTTGTTGAGGGCGATTCGTCCGAGGGCGTAAACCCGCGGCTGGTCCTCGTGGTTGACCCATCCGCCGGGGCCGACTCCCACCGACGACCAGTCCGAACCGAAGACACCAACGCGAAAGCGCCGAGCAAGGTAGCGAATATGGAAGGTTCGCTCCCAGCGGGCGAATTCCCAAAGGGCTTCGATCGCCGAGAAGTAGCACTGGTAGTGTTCTCGCAGCCACTTCGCCGCAACCGGGAAATTCAGTTCGATTTGTCGAAACAGCCGATGGGAGGCCACAAGGGGTTGATGCTCGCGGGCCGTCGTCCACTGGCGACCCAGTTCTTCAAGTTCAACGCGCGGCGCGTCAGTCGATTGACTCCCCCACAACACGGAAAGTCTTTCCCGAATCTCCGCGGCAAGGATGCGGCGGATTTCCGAAACATCTGGATCGTCCTCGACGAGAAAGCGCTCAAGCCCGGGCATGGGCATCGGCGGCGCGCCGGTAATCGTCACGATATCGAATTGCGGAACGACACCTTCGACAGGGCGAAGCCGATCGGGATTTTCGGCAACGGGGAGACCATGACAATTCGGCCAACCGAGAATGTCGGAGACTTCCCGCGCGGCGGCGTCGCTTTTCAGGAAGTGATGGCAGTTGGGCGAGGAGAGGAGCGGCTGGACATTCGCGTGCAGCGCCGATTTTTCGTCGGCCCATTGCGGATGATCGTACCACCACAAGAGCTGTCGAATACCCAACCCTTCAAAAAACGAACGAGGTTGTCCATTGGGATCGACGTCGCACGGCCATTCGCTCAGCCCATTGGCTGTGTAGCTGAGCACGGCGCGGACGTTTTTTTCCTGCAGGTTTCGTGCGAAACCGGCGACGTCCAAGGCGCGACCAGACCGAAGCGCTGACCAGACTTCACCCAGTTCACAGGCAAATGAAGGGACTCCCAGTCGACTCGCGGCATCCAGCAAATCGATCAACCCATGGCGCGACATTCGACCGGGATTGAGCAGAACAAGAAGGCCGGGAGGTCGAGCGGATTCGTTGGGCGAATCGCCGGGTGCCAATTCCGAATCGACTGCGGATTGAGTTTGAGTCGCGCGCGGAGTCATTCGAAGAGTCTCGCCTAGGGAATGAATCGAACCGGCGTTCCGACCCGCACCATGGCGGCAAGCCGTCGCGCGTCCCAATTGGTGAGCCGAAAGCAGCCGTGCGAGCCGGTCTTGCCGATCATCTCGGGCGCGGGGCTGCCGTGGATTCCGACGCCCGGTCGACCAAGCCCGATCCAGCAGAGTCCGACCGGATTTCGCGGACCGGGCGGAATGAGCAGCTTGCGATCGACGTTCTTCACCTCCGGCCACATCTTTGGATCAAACGTATAACTTGGGCGCTCGGTGACGCTGATGACTTTCGTTTCGCCGGAAGGCAGCTTGTCCTTGCTCTTGGCGATGGAGCAGTGAAAGAGCGCGACGAGTCGCTTGTCGCGGTCGAGCACGCGGATGATCTTCTCAGAGAGATTGATTTCGATTCTCTCGCCGCGGAGTGAGTCGGCTGGCGACACTTCGACAGGCACGTTGATGATGTCGCCGGGCCGAAGGCGACTAAGATCGCGATTGGGATTGAGTCTGGTCAGCAGGCCGCGCGTGCAGTGAAACCGCTCTGCCAGAGCCGCGTCGATGGACTCGTATCCGAGCCGGTCGAGAAGACTCCTTGCGATCCAGTCGAGGGGAACAGGACCGACAGATGCAAGGTCCGCCGATGTCACCGTGTACGTCGAAATGACGTTCGCGGGATCGATGGCCAGCGCGCCGCGAGTTGCAGCGTCGAGGCGTCCGGTCTGCGGCAGCTTTCGCACGCGTTGAAATTCGCGCGTGGCGATTTCTGTTTTCCGCCCGATGCTGCCGTCGATGATGCCCGGCGAGAAGCCGACGCGTTCGAGCGCGATTTGCCATGCGATGTTTTCGCGCAGCGGCGCAGGCGCTGCACCATGCGACCGCGAGGCGGCGACGCCGCCCAGCACAAGAAAAAAGATGAACCGACCGAGATGATTTTTCATCGCCAAATCTCAAGAACTCGCAGGCGCATGCAGGCCCCTACCCTTGGTTATCGGTACGGAATCGGAGCGCGGTGCAATACGCCACCGGATCGCCTAAACAATCTCATCGAGATGCGATTGGAAGGTCGCTGCTGACACTGATAACGGTGGTTGAAAGGAACCGTCAGGGGCCGGCCGCGGATTGCGGAGCGGATCGACCAAAGCGAAGAAAGAAGAGCGCCGCGCCGACGAGTCCGACCAATCCCGCAACGGTGAACGTCACCTGAGGCCCGCTTCCCGGACGAAGTTGGTTTCCCGCGATCCAAAACAGCGCGCCGACGGGCGACGCCCACATGACGGCCAGACTTCGCACGCTCCAGTACATGCCGATCGCCTGCGTCCGCACGTCGGTGGGGACAAGATCGGCGATCATCGCCTTGCGGGCGGGCTCACCGATCTCCCGCATTCCGCCCAACACGAAGGAGATCGCCAACCCTGCGAATCCAAACGTCGGTCCGAGCAGGGCGAGGCTGATCGGAAACAGCGCGAAAAAGACAAACGACAGTCCAATGTATGGTTTCTTGGCGAGTCCTTCGCGACTGGCGAACGGGCCGATGACGATGTAGAGCATCATGCTTGTCACCGCCTGAATGGTGAGCAGGACGGATTGGTACAAGGCCGTTCCTTCATTGAGCTTGTCGGGCGATGGGGCGAGGATCGGCACGCAGAAGAGGATGATGAACGGGCCGGCGAGTCCTTGGGCCCAGCGGGCGAAGATGTCGGCGGCCAGGAGTCGTCGCAGATCGGGACCGAAGCGGCGAAACAAATGTCTCGGGCGGTGCAGTGCGGCCGTCGCGTCGCGACTGGCGGTCCGCATGAAACGGTATTGCATTGCGGCGGCGCCGAGAACGAGCAGCAGTGCAATCAAGGCATCGGCGCGAACGCCGTCAATGCGGCCGAAGAAGTAGACCAGCAACCCGCTGACGCCGTAGGCCAGGATGCGCGACACGCGTTTGAAAATTGATTGAAGCGAAAAGGCCATCGTGCGACGATCGGGCGGAAGGGCGTCGCCGATGATGGTGATGGTGGCGGGACCGGCGATGCTGTCCCACGCGAAGATGAAGGGGATGGCCACGAACACGCCGATGACCGAATCCCAGGCGAACAGTATGCCGAGTCCGATGAGCGGCATAATATTGAACAAAAGCAGTGCCCGGCGCGTATTGAAGCGCCCCGCAATCGCCCCGCCCGCGAAGTAGTTGATCGCTTCCAGTCCGTCGCGGTAAAGCCCGTACAGCCCGACGATGAGGATGGTCCATGCGTCGCCTGCTTCGGCCTTGGCGCGGAGGGCTTTGAGGTATTCCGGGATCAGCGGCGACCAGAGTTCGGTGGCCGCCGTGACGAGGAGAATCGTGCCGAGCAGGGCGACGGTCGAGGAGTTCAGCCCCAGCCAGTCACGCCAACTCCCATGGTCACGCGGCGACGATGCTTTCGCTGGAGCCACGCGCGGAACAGTAGCGGTCCGCGGTCACGGTGACAAGCACTCATCTGAAGGATGTGAATCGCTGCCTCGTGCAAATGTCGCGACCGAGGTTCCGCATGACGAACTATTTCGACGAGTTGACAGCGGATGACAACGACCGCAATCGAACAAGGTATTCGCGATGGCGGTCGAGAATACGAGCTACGACCGATGCCGCCCGAACCTCCGATCCGACGCGCGTACCGGCCTGCTGATACAGTTGTTCCAGGGATTCCTGCGAGGCCAAGAGGCGTGGAATCAGACTCCGGACTTCCAGAAAATGGAGATCGCCGGTGGTTACATCCACCCTTCGTGGAACGGGCTGCCCGCCGAGTTCAAGAATCACTTCCGTCAACATAGCACAGTGCTTTCGACTGGACTGGGCCATCGATCGAACGAGTTGATAGAGATCGATGTCGAGCTTCGACACAAACATCGTGGACTCAAACAGTCGCGGCGCGAGACTGCACTGTTCGGCGATCAGCAAGTCATTGAGAACGGCGATGAGCGAAGTGCGATCCATGGACGAATTTTATTTTCCGTTGGACGAGGCCAATCCCGCCGTGCGATCGGACTGTTGAGGCGCGACCGCTTCCGTCGAATCTTCCGATCGCGAGGAGTCCGCCCGGGCGGCATCCGTTGCGGCCGGGCGAAACATGTTCGATGTGAATCGATCGGCTTGCGACTTCATCGGCGCGGCGAACAGGAACAGCACGAGCAGCGCGATTGCACAGAGGTTGACCAGCGCCAACCCGCCGATGGGACCGCGAACGTCAGCCGCTCCGCGATCTCGAAGTGTCATCTGAACGACGACGCGCATGTAAAAGTAGAGACTAAACAGCGTGTTCGCGCAGGCGACGATGATAAGCAGCCAACCCAATCCGCCGCCCATCGACCCCAGGGCGACGAGAATCCACCACTTGCCCAGGAATCCCGCTAGCGGCGGCAGCCCAACCAGCGACATCAGGCAGACGATCATGGGTACGGCCAATGCGGGCGAACGACGCATCAACCCGGCGAATGCATCCATCGAGTCGCTGCCCGTCGCCCAAACGACCATCGCGGTCACGCCGAACGCACCGAGGTTCATGAACAAATAGATCACGATGTAGAAGAACAGGGCGGACAACCCGGCTTCAAACCCACCGGATTGAGGATGAAGGAACACGGCGGCGGCCATCATCATGTACCCGGCATGGGCGATGGACGAATAGGCGAGCAGACGTTTGACGCTCTGCTGTTGGTAAGCAGCGAAATTACCAACCGTGCACGACACGGAGGCGATGACGCCGATGGTCCACGCGAGCGGCGCGATGATGTGCATCGATTGCGGGCCGTCCGCCGTGGAGCAGAAAATCGACACGATGCGTGCCAGCAGAATCAGTCCGGCGGCCTTGCTTGCCACGCTCAGCCATGTTGTCACTTCCACGCGAGCGCCTTGAAACGCATCGGGACACCAGAAGTGAAACGGCACGGCCGAAATCTTGAAAGCGATGCCGGCCAGAAAGCAAAGCAGGCCCACGGCGAGCAACAGGAGGTTTTCTCCGGTCGTGAAGCGCTCAAACGTGTACCGCGCGATGTCGGCGACGTTCAAGCTCCCGACCAGGCCGTAGAGCAGGCTCGCACCGTAGAGCATGATGGCCGCACTTACAGCGCCGAAAATCATGTATTTGAGCGAAGCTTCGGCGCCGAGACGGTCGCGCTTGTCGAAACCGACGATGGCGTAGCTCGGCAGCGAGGCCGTCTCGATGGCGATGACGATCATCAGCAGGTGCGTCGTGCTGACCATGAGGGCCATGCCCAGCGCGCTGCCGATCAGCAGGATGAAGAACTCCGGCGCATTCTCCTCGCGTTCGGCCGAACCGATCCACCACAAATAGGTCACGCCGGCGAGGAATGCGAGTAGGACGAGTTGAAAACCCGTGGAGAGATTGTCGGCGATGAGCAGCCCATACGCGGACGCCGACGCGAACCCGCTGACTCCGCCCTTCGACACGGAACCGGTGACCCGATACGCCAGAATGAACGCGACAATCGTGCCGACGATGGAGATGCCGGCCATCGTCCGAGCGCCGCGGCCGACGAGCAGCGGAGCGGCGACAATCGCCAGCATCGTGGCAATCAGTGCGATCATCGGCGAAAACAAGAACATCTGCTCGCCGACGTTGACGCTTGACCAGGATTCGTAGGCTAATGGATTCATGAATCGCTATGCCGAAATCTTGCTCGTTCTCCGCCGATTCGAAGCCGAACGGTTTCGTCGAACGTCATCACTTTGCGTCCCTACTTCCCAACAACATGGGTCAGCATCAGGTCCAGCGTGCCGTTGGTGAAGTTGAACACCGTCTGCATCGGAAACACGCCCAACGCGATGCACAAGATGGCCATGGGCACGAGGATAAAGGTCTCCCGGCCGCTCGCGTCGGAATAACCCGCGTATTCATCCTTCTCCTTGCCGAGATAGACGCGGCGAATCAACCAGAGAATGTACCCGGCCGTCAGGATCACGCCGGCAGCGGCCACGATTGCGAACCCGTAGGCCCACGGGAACCGCTCGCCCGCGTGGAACGTACCCAGGAGCACCCATACTTCGCCGATGAACCCGCACAAGCCCGGCAGACCGAGCGACGCGAAGAAGCCGATCGTCGCCATGGTGCCGTACTTGGGCATGGTCAGCCACAGCCCGCCGAAACGGTTGATCTCGCGATGGTGCGCCCGGTCGTAAATCACGCCGACCAAAAAGAAGCACATGGGCGAGCTGATGCCGTGGGCGATCATCTGGAACATCGCGCCCTGAAACCCGGCGGGCGTCATGACCGCGATGCCCAGCAGAACGTAGCCCATGTGTGACACGGAACTGTAGGCGACGAGCTTCTTGAAGTCAGTTTGCGCCAGCGCGCAGAACGCTCCGTAAATGATGCTGACCACACCGATCAGCGCGAGGGTGAACGCAAACGGTTCCGTGGCCGTCGGGAAGATCGGATAGCACAGTCGAAGGAATCCGTATCCGCCCATCTTGAGCAGCACGCCCGCCAGAATCATGCTGATCGGCGTCGGGGCCTCGACGTGGGCGTCGGGCAACCAGGTGTGCAGCGGGACGATCGGCAGCTTGATCGCGAACCCGATGAACAGGAATATGAACATTAGGCTGGCGAACGGCAAACCGAGAAAGACCGTCGACGCCGCGCCGAAGTACTTTTGAACGACCGGATTCGTGGCCAGTTCGATCAGATCGAACGTACCGTGCGTGAGCGTCACGCCTTCGCGATAGGCGCTGGCCACGGCACCGCCGGCCTGGGCGGCAATCGCGTCGCCGCTGTAGAAGTACATCGCCACCAGCGCGACGAGCATAAGCACCGACCCGCCGAGCGTGAACAGGAAGAACTTGATCGCGGCGTATTCCTTTCTCGGCCCGCCCCAGACGCCGATCAGGAAATACATGGGCAGGAGCATCACTTCCCAGAAGATGTAAAACAGGAAGAAATCGAGCGAGACGAAGACGCCGAGCATTCCCGTCTCGAGAAGCAGAAAGAGGAAGAAGTAGGCCCGGATGCCCTTGTTGACCTTCCAATGCTCAAAGTTCCAGCTGGCCAGACAGGCGAGGAATGAAACGACAGTCGTCAGCACGAAGAGCGGAAAGCCCAGTCCATCGATGCCGAGGAAGTATTCGATGTTGAGCTTGCCCGAAAGCGCGATCCAGGTCACCCGTTCGACGTGGTGCAGCGCTCCATAGCGCGAACCGAATACGCCGGTCGGGTCGTCGCCTCCCGCCAGAAACGTGCGAAACAGCGTAAGCGATAGGGCGAGCGTCGCCACCGTCGTCAGCAGCGCCACCGATTTGACCTGCCGTTTCGGCACAATGAGGCAGAGCAGCGCCCCAATCGTCGGCAGAAACACGGTCCATGTAAGTACGTTGTTCATGCTACCATTCCGTTCGTTACGATCCCCGGCGCTTTCCTTCGAACTCCATGCCTTTGCGAGGCCGTCACGGCATCACGCCTGCCACGCTCGCCTGCGCCGACTGCGTTCCAAACCAAAGCAGACAAATGACAATTACGGCCGCCGCGGCCGCTGCAAACAAAACGTAATGGCGAATCCGTCCCGTCTGCGGTCCGCGAACCAGATCCGAAACGTCCATCGACGTTGCTGAAATCCCGTTGAATATGCCGTCCACACCGTGCTTGTCGACCACCAATCCGGCAAATGCGCCCAACCGCTCCGTCGCACCAGCCAGAATGTTAAAGATCAGGTCCACGACCCAGGTATCAAAGAAGCGCGCGATCTTCGCAACGGCCATGCAACCCTTCACCCACAGAAAATCATACAACTCGTCGAAGAAATATTTGCGAACAAGCAGGGCATGAATCAGCGAAACGCCCGGCAGTCGGCGAATGGCTTCGGCGACTGACAAGCCGCGTGCGTAAATCACGATCGCAACAAAGAAACCCGCCGCAAAGGCAAATCCGACGCCGTAGACCAGCCAGTGATGCGCAGCGCCGATCGCTTCGGTGTGCAGTTCGCCGTCGATCGCGAGCACTATCGGCGCGGCCGACGCGGTTCGCGCGGCGTCGGCGATCAGCGGGCGGAACAGGAAATAGCTCGACACGAACGTCCCAATAGCCAGCACGACCAGCGGAATGAACATCAGCGGGCTTTCGTGCGCGTGATGATGAACGTGTTCGTCGCGCGGCTTGCCCATGAAGGTCATCCACCAGCAGCGCATCATGTAAAACGGCGTGACGTAGGCCGTGACGATCGCCAGCCAGAACATCCACTTCGGCAGCGCCGGAATCCGCTTGAACATCGAGGCCTTGCCAAGCTCACCATGCGGCACGGGCTTTCCCGCATTCGTCGCGCCGTGTGGATCGGTGACAAGGAGAAACTTCGACGTTCCTTCCGCATGTCCGCCGCCGTGAGATTCGCCGCCGTGATGTGCTTCGTGCTTCTTGTAGTCGTCCCACTCGAACGCACGGGCATACGCCACCGCGAGAATCTCATCCTTGCTGAAGAACCCGCCAAGGCCGAGCTTGAGCGGATGATCGCCGCCGCCGAACGTCAGACCCGGAATGCCCGTGCCCGCGATCGCGAGCACGCCGACCAGAAACGTCAGCCCGGTGAAGGGCATCTTCTTCATCAGCCCGCCCATCTTCCGCATGTCCTGTTCGTGATGGCAGCCTTCGATCACTTGCCCGGAACCGAGGAAGAGCATCGCTTTGAAGAACGCGTGGGTGATGAGATGGAACAGCGCGGCGATCCACGCCCCGCAGCCCATGCCGAAAATCATGTAGCCAAGCTGCGACAACGTCGAATAGGCGAGGCACTTCTTGATGTCCGTCTGCACGATGGCGATCAGCGCCATGAGGAACAGCGTCAGGCAGCCGATCGTCGCGATGAACATCAGCGCCTCGGGCGTCATCAGGCGAAAGACCCGCGCAACCAGATACACGCCGGCGGCCACCATCGTCGCGGCGTGGATGAGCGCCGACACCGGCGTCGGACCGGCCATCGCATCGGGCAGCCAGACGTGCAGCGGGAACTGCGCGCTCTTGCCCATCGCCCCGCAGAACAGCCCGACACCCATGATCGTCGCCAGCGACCAGCCAAAGAGCGTGTACGAACTGGCGAAGATGCCCGTGCCCGCGGCGTACTGCTCGGCGAACTTCGCGGCGGCTTGGTCGAGGTCCAGCGTGCCAAGCTGGAAGTAAACCAGCATCAACCCGATCAGGAATCCGAAGTCGCCAACGCGATTCGTGATGAACGCTTTCATCTGGGCGTATTGCGGTACGCGCTCGTGGAAGTAGAACCCGATCAGCAGGTAGCTGCACAATCCAACCAGTTCCCAGAAGATGAACAAAAAGAGCAGGTTGCTGCTGACCACCAGCCCGAGCATCGAAAACCCGAACAACGAAAGATAGGCGAAGAACCGCCAGTACTTCCGCTGGTGAGCGACCTCGTCACTGTGACCGGCCATGTAGCCCACGCTGAAAACGAAAATCCAGAACGCGATGAACGTGACCATGAAGAACATGGCCACAGTGAGCGAATCGAGCTTGACGCCGACGATGACGGGGACCGAGCCGAGATCGGCCCAGTGATAGCGAAACGCCTGCGCGGTGAGTTGATCGCGGGCGGCCGGGTCCAGCCCCAACCAGCCGATCAGCACGTACGTCGCCATCGCCAGCGGCACACCCATGCCCAGCACCACGGCGAACCAGCCGGCGGCGGGCTTGCCCAGCCGCGGCCCGAAGAAGACCAGCAGCCAGAAGCTCACCATTGGCGACAAGACGCCGAGCGCCAGCGCGATTTCGTACGAATGCTGATTCATAGACTCGGCTACGGGTTATTGAAGAGGAACGGCCCCAATCCCAGGACATCAACCGTCAAAAAACTCAATCCTGACCAGATCGCAAGTTGATACAGCTGGAAAGGCAGTGAGATGATGGCCAGTAGAATCGAAAGCAATGACGTATCATTGGACATTGTTCGGCTCCTATCCTTTCAGGTTCGCCGCGGAATCCACATCCACGGTGTTCATGTTCTTGTAGACGTTAATGCAGATGCCCACCGCCAGCGCGGCCTCGGCAGCCGCAAGCACGATCACAAACAGCGACGTGATCTGCCCGTCGATGCGCCCGGGACCGAGGTACCGATCGAACGCGATCAGGTTCACGTTGGCGCTGTTAAGCACCAGCTCGACGCCGATCAGAATTCCGATCGCGTTTCGCTTGGTCATCATCGTGAACAGCCCGCCCGCAAAGAGCACGACCGCGACGACGAGATAATGTGTCAAACCAATGGCCATAGTGAGCCGCGAACTTCAGTTCGCGCGGATTTCAAACTTCAAGAAACGTCCTCAATGTTGAACAAAGCAACCACCACTTACGTCCTTCGCAGCAACCGCCGAGTTTCGCATCCGCGAGGTCGCGCGAACTGAACCTTGACGCCGCGCGTAAAGGGCGGCGGTTCGCGGATTGCTAGTCTTCCTGTCTCGCCAGATACGCCGCGCCCACCATCACGATCATCAGCAACACGCCCGCGATCTCGAACGGCACGACGTACTTCGTCAGAAGCTCCGTGCCGATCGTCGTCATCGACGGGCCGGGAACGACCGCCGGCGTCGCCGACCACGTCGTCCGCGTCGCGGCCAGTCCCAGCGTCACCGCCAGCGACGCGCACACAACGCTCGCCGCCGCCAGTTCCAAACGACCACATTCGAACTTCACCCACGGCGACTTACTCGTGAGCATCACGCCGAACACCAGCAGCACAAGCGTCCCGCCTGCGTAAACAATCAGTTGGATCGCGCCCAAGAACGTCGCCGCGAGCATGAAGTAGAGCATCGCCACCGAGCCGAGTGCGACGAACAGCCACACAGCCATCCGCACGATGTTGCGACTCACGCACACGCCGACGACCGAAAGGACCACGCCGCCCGCGACGAGGTAAAACAGAATCGCCTCCAGCGCCCCGCCGGACACGGCATTCGGCACACCCTCCACGCTACCGGCGGCAACCAGCCCGCCTGCGCGGACAGGGCTTGCGGAAAACCCCAATGTCAAAAACACGACAGCGCCAATCAGAGCCGCGACCGACAAGGCGACCGAGGCGGGAGCGCCCGCTTCGTAGCTTCGTGGCTTCGTCGCTTCGTGCCTCATCTGACGCATCTCATCACGATCCCGGCAGCGCATCGACCACCAAATTCCCCACCATGCTTCGCCGATGATAAAAACCGTACGCGGCGATCGCCGGGAACATCAGCGCAAACACCGCCCCGATGATCCCCAGCACCCAGTTTGATCCCGACTCGAACGCCGCCCAATGGGAGCTGCCCGATGCCGACGCCCAAACCCATAGCGTCGTGCCCAGAAGCAGCAACATCGTCAGCGGCAACATCACCTGCACGCAGGCGTACAGCACCTGATCGATTCGAATTCGAGGAAGTGTCCACCGCAGCCATATCTGAACGTACAAGAAAAACACGCACTTGGCGACGAACCAGATCGGCCCGTTGAACAGCAAGCCGTTGATCCCCGCGGCAAGCACGCCGCCGCCGAACCAACCGGCCACAACGTCACCCCACGCGGTCGGCAGCGGCGAGTGCCATGCGCCGAGAAACAGAATCGCTGCCAGTCCGCTCACCACGAACATGGCCGCATATTCTGCGAAAAAGAAAAAACTCCACCGAATTCCCGAATACTCCGTGTGAAACCCCGCGACGAGTTCGCTCTCGGCCTCGGGCAGGTCAAACGGCGCACGCTTGCAGCTCGCCAGCGACGCGATGTAGTAGACCAAGAACGCCACGAACGCGAACGGATTCGAAAAAGCCAGCCACGAAAACCACCCACCCGCCTGTGCATCGCCGATCGCGCCCAGGTTCAACGATCCCACCACAACCACGGGCACTATCAGGGCCATGCCCATCGGAATCTCATATGAAACCATCTGACAGGCCTCGCGCATCGCGCCGTACACGCTCCACTTGTTGTTGGAGGCCCAGCCAGCCAGGATCACCCCAAACACCTCGATCCCCAGCACTCCCAGGATGAACACGAGCGACACATCGAGATTCCGGAATACGTACGTCGCGCCAAACGGCAGGGCCACGAACCCGAGCGCGGAGGGAATGATTGCAAGATAAGGTGCAAGGCGGAACAGCAGTTTGTCGGCGTCGGCGGGGATCAAGTCTTCCTTGAGCAGCAGCTTAATGCCGTCGGCGAAGGATTGCGCCCAGCCGTGCCAGCCGCCTACGCGCATCGGCCCCAGCCGCGACTGAATGCGACCGGCCACCTTGCGCTCCCACCAGATTGTATAAATCGGAATGACGTTGAAGAGCCCCATCAGCGCGCCGAGTCCAACCAGGTCGCGAACGATTCCGAACTGCACCGGCCACAGCAGGAATTGCAGAATCCCCGCCAATCCCGCAGGCCAACCGCCCGCCTCGCCAATCAACATCGCGATGACCGACGGCGTCAGTCCCCACGTCGACGGCGACAACAGACCCTTCTCCGCCGAAACGGTAATGCCCTTCGCCAAGGCGGCTTCGAGGATATGAAGATCGACGTACGCGAACGCCAGCGCATGAATCCAAACCAGGAAGCATGCGCCGACCACGGCGCTTAGCAGGATCATGCCCGGAAACCGCGACACGATCGGCGCGGCCATCGTGTAGACGGTCCGCGCGACCGTTACGATCGGCCTCGCGAGGAATCCGTAATGAACCCGCCGTTCCTGTTGCCAGGGAACCGAAAACTGCGTCAAACCGCGCCTCCTGACGCCCGCCCGAATGGGCGTTCGTGAATTCGCTCACGATAGTAACGCAACCTAGGCCGATGGGAAGGGGTAGGGCCGGAAAGCCCCGGTTTCAGCATCAGCAAGCGTTACGCTTCCTCCAACGCTGCATCAGGGGTTGGCCCGCACTTTCGAGCTCGATCGAAATGGAATTGTCAGGAAGGCGAAGTTGATTCACCGGTCGTTTTGGTCAGCAAGCGGTACTGCCTGATGCGGCGCCATCGCGCGAGCTTCCGCCGAAGATCACCGCTCTGAGTTCTTAGCTCAAGCGAGCCAGAACTCGGGGCGACAGGATTTGAACCTGCGACCTCTGCGTCCCGAACGCAGCGCTCTAGCCAGGCTGAGCTACGCCCCGTGGTGCGAACAGGGAACGGTACCCACGAAATCGGGTCGGGTCAAACCGCCTGCCGACGAGCGGTTGAACCTGCCGGAAGCGCCTACCATTCGACTTCGGCGACGCAGCTTTTATCGGCTTTGGGCGGCGCCTGCGGTTATGCGACGGATGCGGTCCGGGCGAGCAAGGCCGCGCCGATCACCCCCGCACCGTCTCCACACCGAGCGGCCTCAACAGTGCATGAACCGTGAGTTTTATCGGCGCCGGCCAGGACTTGACGACGATTTGAAATCTCTTCAAGCAGGCCCGGCAATCGTTCGACAACCCCGCCGCCGATGACCATCGTTTCGAGCGCGAATTCGCGGACCAAGTTGTCGATGGCGTCCGAGATGGCCATCGCGGCGAGGCGGACAATCCGCTGAGATTCCTTGCGGCCGGCGGAGACCGAAGCCTGGAGCGCCGACAGTCCGCCAGGCAGTTTGATGAATCTCGCCGATGTTTCGATTGCCCGGCCTGAGGCGAACAACTCCAGGCAACCGCGCAGTCCGCACCGGCACACGGGGGCGTCGCCGTCCGTTTCCACGATCAATTTGTCCCAATGCGTGGTGCGATGGAGATCGGTGGGCATTAAGCGGCCGTCGAGAACGAGTCCGCAGGCGATGCCCGTTCCAATTCGAAGGTGGGCGAATCGTCGGCAAGTCGCTCCCGCCGCGACGAATTCGCCCCACGTGGCCGCATCCGCATCGGTCATCAAGATGACTTTTAGAGTTGTGCGCTCGAAGATCGGTTCGGCGATCGAGCGGCCATTGAGAAACGGCAGATTGACCGATCGCAATAGGATCCCTCGCGCTCGGTCGACCGGACCCGGCAGTGCCAAGCCCAGGACTGGGTTTCGTGAACTTTGTACGCCAAGTTCGTCGGCGAGTTCGCGAATGAACCCGGCAATGACGTTGATCAGTTTGTCGAAGCTCTTGGGCGTAGCGGCTCGGCGCGAAGCGATAACAACTCCCCGGGCGTCAACCACCGCCGCGCGCGTGCTTGTTCCGCCCACGTCAACGCCCAAGGCGTGATCAGGCGGCGCGGCACTCAACAGTGTCTCTCCCAGCGAGGACGAAGCTCACGTCGCCATGCGGCGCAGTCGAGGAATGACCTGATTGCGAAGCGCCGCTCGTGAAGCGCTCTGGTCGTCCATGATCGGCCGGCCGTTGCCGTCGAGCCGCTCGAACAGCGAATTGTAGGCAAACGCCGCAAAATGCGTGCCGCGACCAGCCGCTTCGCGCACCTGCTGAGCGACGGTGTCGGCATTGCGCTTGTCGAACATGATGCCGGTCACCACCGGCACGCGCGGACGCATGGCGGTCCACGTGGCCACGCGATTGGAATAGACGCGGAGGTCCGATTCGTAATTCATTGGGTAGACGGCGTCGACCAGCCCCTCACGAATCCAGCGCGGCGCGTCCTGATAATATTTTCGGCGATGCTCGTCAGGGACGGCGCCGACGGCGGTGGTGAGCGCCGCCTTGGGCCGCACCTTGAGCATCATGCCGCGAATGTCGCGGACCACCTGCGTCACGCAATCGGCTCGCCAATCGGTCCACACGCCCGGCGCCTGATCGGGTGTCTTGCCGGTCGCCTGTCGAAAGAGCGCCAGGGTACGCTGATCACGGGGATAATCAGGCACCGGCGCGTTGCCATACCCATCCACGTGTTCAATGGGGAATCGGATGTAATCAAGATGAAGCCCATCCACCGGATAGCGCGCGACGATCTCGTGCGAAAGCGCCGTCAGGTATCGACGCACTTCCGGAAGGCACGGGTTGAGGCTGTTGTACCATCCCAGCGGCTGTCGCCGACCTTGCGCGTCGTGGAGAAACCATCCGGGCCGAGCGGCATAGAGCTGTCGCGGATCCTTGGGCGGCTCCTTCCCACGATAGGCCGGCAGCACGTTGATCCATGCATGAACGCTGAGTCCGCGGCGATGGCCTTCCTTGATCGCCACGGCCAGCGGATCAAAGCCCGGATCGCGACCGCCGAACTCCTCCGCCCACGGTTCCATCTTGGATCGGTAGGCGACCGTTCCGGCACCGCGAACCTGAAACAAGATGGTGTTGAACCCAGCGCCCTTGCAGTTATCCATCACGCGGCCGATGTCGGCCGGGGATTTGTAGTCCCAGCGCGTGACCCAGATTGCCCGGATCGGCTTCTGGCCGTAGGGCTTGCCCATTCCCCAGCGGTTGCCGTGACATCCTGTTGAAGTCACCGCCAACAACGCAGTCGGGAGCACGGCAACAATAAGGGCCCGCGTGGTTTGCCGCAGGCTTGTTCCCATTCCTCGATACAGCATAACTAACATCCTTGTCGAACCGGTGATTTCCCAGAATCCCTTCGTTCCCTATTTCTTCGGCCGGATGACGATGATCCCTTCCGTGATTCCCTTAGAGGGTCTGGCGGACTAGTGCCAAGGCGTCGCCAACCCGTCCGTCGACTTTACTCAACATCAGTTCGGCCCGCGTGCGGTCCAAACCATGAACGTGCATGACAAGCGCGGTTTTGACTCGTCCGGCTGCGGATTGAAGAAGCATCTCCGCTTCGTCACGCTTCAATCCGGTCACCATTTGAATCATCCTTGCGCCGCGATCTACCAGCTTGGCATTGGCGGCCGTATTCACGTCAACCATCAAGTTTTCGTACACCTTGCCGAGGCGCACCATTGTAATGGTGGTCACCATGTTCAGGACCATTTTGGTGGCCGTGCCGGCTTTCATTCGTGTGCTGCCGGTGAGCACCTCCGGTCCGGTGACGACGCGAATGGACACGTCAGCTTCGTCGGCGACCTGGTCCCTGGGCACGCACGCCAGAAAGACTGTTTTGGCATTGCGGCGCCGCGCTTCGGCGAGCGCGCCATGAACGAATGGGGTCGTGCCGCCGGTGGCGATCCCAAACACCACATCATTGGAACGGACCTGCCGTTCCGCGATGGCGCTCGCGCCGATTTCAGGTTGGTCCTCGGCCCCTTCGATGCTTCGGGTCAAAGCGGCCGGTCCGCCCGCTATGACGCCCTGCACCATCGTCGGATCGGTCAGAAAAGTTGGCGGGCACTCGGTGGCGTCAAGCACGCCGAGCCGCCCACTGGTTCCCGCGCCGACGTAAATGAGTCGGCCCCCTGCTCGAAGCGAGGTGACGACCAGTTCGATGGCGGCGCAAATGTCCGAACGGGCGTCGCGCACGGCCGCCGCGACAGTTGCGTCTTCGCCGTTGATCAAGTCAAACGCCTCGGCGACGCCCATCCGATCCAGAGGCATCGACCGGGGGTTGCGAATTTCCGTGGTTAAGTGTCCGCGATTCATCATGGTCTGCATTGGAAAGCGGTTCGGAGCGTCTCCGGGGGCGTTCGATAGCTTCCGGATCGACACACTATCCCGCGCTCCAGCCGTTCGATCAAGAAAACGAATCCAAGGGTCCTCGTTGCAACCGTGTGACGTATCAAGCGTACAACTACCGGCGGCGGGAAGACACTTTTTCATGCAGGGAATCGTAGACTTTTGCCGACGCAATCGAGGGGCGCCCGCGGTACGCTGAGACGGTCATTCCCATGAAATGGATTCGCTTTCTGCTGGCTGCTTCGCTTCCCGTCGCCGGGGCGGGGGTGATCTTCTACGGATTTCGGTCGTGGGAGGTCCACAGGCTCACCGCTCAGGTCGAGCAGCTTGAACAGCAACGCGAACAACTTGTCGAGTATATCCGCCGTCTCAAGGCCAATCGCCGCGTCGCCCAGGCCGATGTTCTCCAGCAATATCCCGACGAGCGTGGACGCACCGTGAGCGTCATCCGCTGGAACGAGATCGGGCTGGACGGCACGCTGAGCGAGCCGCGCACCATTGAGGCGCTGGGCCGACAGGTCTACTTCGAAGCCGCCGTCGTCAAGTTCAATCATGACGCCGTCGGTCGGGGCGACCCCGACAAGGGCGCGAGTCTCGCCATGTTTCGGCGAGTTTTCGGCGAGGATCAGGCCGCTACCTCCGTGCTTGAAATGGATCGCTCGGCCGCCGCGCCATCGGTCGAGCACGGCCGGGCGAGCGCGTTCGAGCAACGGATGTGGGCGTTATTCTGGCGATTGATGGACGAGCCGGCGCTCGCGGACAGATTCGGTGTTCGCATTGCACAGTTTGAAGCCCCGGCGGTCGTGGTGCGGACCGGGCAGATCTGGGAAGTGACGCTCGATGCCGCCGGCGGGATCAACCTCAAGCTCATTGCCCAGCGAAACGTTTCCGAATCCACCGCCGTTATTGCCGAAAATCGTTCTTAGTTTCGTTCGATTGCCGCGGTTGGGAGACCGTCATCGTTGTTTCTGATCGCGCTGGGCACGCGTGGGAAGCGCGTCCAGTCGATCCTGCAATTCGGCGAAGAGCTCGCGGATCGGCTGATAGGCTTCGTGGGCCGAGCGTTGGCCTGCGGGCACCTTCGAGAGCGCTTCGGTTCGGCTTTCCGCGTAAGCGGCCGCCCGCTCGACCATTTCGCCGTGCACGGACCAGGCAGTGCTCATTTGTCCCGCGTCCAGCCGAAACCGGTCGCGAAAGTCCAGAACGAGAGCGATCCAGGTCGTCGGATCGTGGTCGATCCACCGCGAGGGGATCACGGTCACCGGTGGGCGGGGAATCGGCAAGGGTTCTTTTCCAGTCGGCGGGGCAACGCTTGCGTCTCCCGTGACCGCGTCGCCGCTCTTGCCTTGCGGATTCTGAATGGGGTCGGCGTCCAATCCCCAGTGGGCCGCGTCCCATTCGCCGCGTGCCCAGCGAGTCGTCATTTCCTCCAGCACCCGCTGGCGATCATGATATCGCTCGAAGTCCTGACGAAAAAGGTCCTTCTTGTCGTCCGGAAGAGTCGATTGCAGATCATCGGCCAGTCGGTCCACGCTGCGCGCTATGTCCTCGAAAATCGAATCGGCGTCGCGCGCCCAGCGAGCGACTTGTTCGGGTGAATAGGGAATCTTTTGAGCCCGTGTCTGCAGCGCCTCGCGCGCCTGAACGACCATCGCCGGACCGTGGCGCAGGAGAAACCCGGTTGATTCGCGAAGCAGCGATGCTCGAAACTTCTGCTCAGCCTCCTTCGTCAATCCATATCGCTCCGCGACGGATCCCGTGAACGAGTTCAATCGACCCGCGATATCCCACGGCGGAATCCTCGCAACCTTGCAGGCCACACTCATCGCAAATTGGTCGGATTCCTGCGTCCAGCCGTTGCGCTCGAAGACGCGCTCGATGGCACGGGTGATATCCGGCGTCATTTCGTCCCAGTCGACGCCGGGAATCGGCTCGGCCAGCGCCTTGAGCGCTTCGGATCGAATGGCGGGATCGCCGGTAGCGTTATCCGGTGGCGCGGGGAATGCCGCCGGCGCTGTGATCGCCAGGACGATCAAATGATGCACGTTCTTTGTTCCGAATCGAAACATGGCGACACGCTTTCTCACGGTGGTTTCAAGAAGCGCGAACACGGAAGTATACGCCGGCGGCGCGGACAAGTTCGATCGGTCGGCGATCACGCGACCCCGCGTCGCCGCCATCAGTGCTGCATTGTATCAGAACCGGCGGTCGATGATGAATTCGGCCATGGCCATCAGCGACTGGCGCGCGTCGCTTGGGGCGAGGGGTTGAAGTTGGCGAAGGGCCGCCGCGACGTGCTCGCGGGCGATATCGACGGCGTATTCGATGCTCTGGGTCTGGGCCAGCCATTCGGCAAGGTGGTTGGAAACGTCCGATCCGGGATGGGTAATGGCATTTCGCAGGGCCTGAGCGGTCGCCGGACGAGCGTTCGCGAGGCAATGGATCATCGGCAGCGTGATTTTTCCACCCGCAAGGTCCCGCCCCAGCGTTTTTCCGACCGCATCGGCGTCGCCAACGATGTCGAGTACGTCGTCCATGATCTGAAACGCCACACCCGCGGATTGTCCGTAGGCGTGCATGGCGCCGACAATGTCATCGTTTGCGCCGGCAAAGCGGGCGCCCAACTCGCACGCGACAGCGGTGAGAGCGGCGGTCTTCCGGCTGATGATGTCAAAGTAGTCGGATTCGCTCAGCGAGGCGTCGCCGCGACGGCGGTTCTGCATCAGCTCACCCTCGCAAACCACGTTGGTCGTCGCGCCGACGCGACGCGATGCCAGTTGATCGTTCAACGAGCTGCAAAGATGAAACGCGTGGCTGATGAGGTAATCGCCCAGCAGCACCGCCGTGACATTGCCGTCGGTGGAAGCAATGGTCGGCTGTTTGCGGCGCTCGTCGGCCTCGTCGAGAACGTCGTCATGCACCAGCGTGGCCATGTGCACCATTTCGACGACCGCCGCCAGCGTGGGGTGGGTGGGGGTGAGTTCGCCAGTCGCCTTGGCCGCAAGGAGAAGCAACGCCGGGCGGAGCATTTTTCCGCGATAGGAACGCACCGTATCGCACAGGTCGTTGACGAATCCGAACCGGCTGATCAGCTCATCGTCGAAGATGCGCTGCGTATCGGCGAGGCCGTCGCGAATGGGCGTGTACAATTCGGCAAGTGAAGCGGACGCAAGGGTCATCGGCGGTCATCCCGGCGTAAAGATTGCGTCGCGACGCAGGCGACGCGCCCGTTCGCGATCGGCATGCCCAATCGTAAGATCGCCACGCCCGGAATCCAATCGGTTTCAAATGTTTTGAAACGCCGCGATTTCGCTTCTCGCAAACGGATTTCGCTCGGTGTTTCCGACTCGATATGACGGGGGGCAGACCGGGCAATCGTCGCTAACAAACCCTCGGATCATCGGTGGCGTCCATGTTGGCTCGGCAATGCGGGCACGTCTGCACCGAGCCGAACAGCTCGGACGGAAAATCCGTCGCCCGACCACAATCCTCGCAGACCGCGCGAAACACCTTGCCACGCGGCAAGGAGGGTCCGCTTTGGTTGAGTTGATCGGCGTGCTCAGAAAGCAGTTGCTTCGCTCGATCGGCCTGCATGGCGTCCAAAACGACCACCTCGACGCCCTTGGGCGTGGTCGCCAGGGACGCAAAGACCGTTGCGGAATGGCGGTTCTTCACGAAGGCGTCGACGCCCCGGTCGTGCAGCCAGGCGACGACGATGTCTGCCTCTTCCACGCTCGCGGCCAGAAACACTTTTCCCACGGCTCGCTCCCGATTGCGGGTCCATTGCCGGAGACGAGTTCATCATGGAATGGCTTGACGGTCAACGGGTACTGTGAAATCGAGAGTCCCGACAGGAATGGCGCGGCGAATCCAAGATGTGATAATTCCTCGCATTAGCGGACGATACTGGCGGCCAGACCTGGGTATCGGACGGGCCAATTTCGTGGTCGTCAAGATCGGAATCGTCGCTACATTTGGCGCATTCATCATTGCATACAACCCGAGATCAGGCCGCTTCAAGTACCATTCGGGTCGCGCCGATAGGCACCTAGTGAAGCTGATGTGAACTCCCCTTTTGGGGGAGGCGGCTTTGCAAAGGGGACACGGGTTTCGGCGAGCCCGCGTCCCCGTTTTGTTTTCCGAATTTCTCGGAACCGTCCATTCGACTGCCCGCGCTTCGCTTTCACCAATCTCCGCCCCGCACCTTCCGTGATGAACAAAGAACCGATGCCCCGTTGCGCGCGGCTGGTTTTCGGACGGCCCAAGTCGGTGATTGAACCAGTGCATCGGTGACGAAGCACTTCGAAAGTGCCGATGGACGAATGGGTGTTTCGTGCCCGCGACAGTCGGCCGAAAGTACGGACCCATGAGCGCTTACCATGATGGAAGAACAAGGCACCGTTCTTGTCGTTGAAGATGATGCGGAGCTCCGCTTCATTCTCTGCGTTCACCTGCGGGCGGCGGGCTTCGAGGTCGTCGAAGCGTGCGACGGTCTCGAAGCGCTGGACCTTGTGGCGGAGCGATTGTTCGACCTGATCGTCATGGATGTCGGGCTGCCGCGACTCGACGGCGTCGCCACAACTCGTCGATTAAAGGAAGATCCGAAGACATCCTCGATCCCGATTATCATGCTCACCGCGCGATCGGGCAGCGGCGATGTTGTCAAAGGGTTTGAAGCCGGCGCGCAGGAATACCTGTTTAAGCCGTTTGACGTGGCTGAGTTATTGGCGCGCGTTCGCACTGTCTATCGGCTGGCAAAGGCGCATCAGAATCTCGATCAGCTGAACACGCAACTTGAGGCCGAAGTCGATGCCAAGACGCGTAGACTCCAGCGATTGTACGAGTTCATGCGTGACCTGAATCACGCCAGTTCTCGCGAGGACATTCTCGACCTCGTCGTTGAATGCGTGCGGCAGACCACGCAGGCGGACCGCATTTCGCTGTTCCTGCTCGACGCGTCCAATGAACAACTCGTATGTGAACGCGCCGTGGGGGCTGACGCCGCGTCGTTGCCGCCGATCAGCGCCGCCGACGTTCACGGGATCGTCGGTCAGGTCTTTCGCACTGGTCGCGCCATTTCGGCCAAGACGTTCGGCGGCGGATCGGACACCGCGCGACGCTATGCCCGTGACGAGTTCCTTTCGACGCCACTGATCACCACGTCGCTTGAAACGCGTGACGGCGTGATCGGCGTGCTCAACGTGACCGACAAGCACGACGGAAAGTCGTTCAGGCATGAAGAGATCGAATGCGTTCAGTCCGTGGCCAACGCCGCCGCCATTGCGCTGGACAACGTGACGAGGCGCATTCGACTCGAACAATCCGTGCGCGTGCTGTTGCAGACCGTCGGCCGGCTCGCGGAGTATCGCGACGAGGAAACGACGTTGCACCTTGAGCGCGTGGCCAAGATGGCGAAGATTCTCGCCCGAGAGCTTCAAAACGCCGGGCCGTATGCCGCGACCGTCACCGACGAATTCGTCGAGATGCTCGTGCAAGCCGCCCCGATGCACGACATTGGAAAGGTCGGCATTCCCGACGACATCCTCACCAAGCCCGGAAAACTCACCGACGAGGAGTTTCAGATCATGAAAACGCACACGGACATCGGACGTCGTGTGCTTTCGCAGGCCGTGGATTCTGCCCATCCTGCGCCGCTGCTCCAGATGTGCATCGATATTGCCTTCAGTCATCATGAACGATTTGACGGTCGGGGCTATCCCCGCCGCCTGCGCGGAGAAGACATTCCCCTCTCGGCTCGAATCATCGCCCTGGTCGACGCCTACGACGCGATCACGAGCCGTCGTCGGTACAAGGCGGCCAAGCCGCATCAGCAGGCTGTCGAGATCATCCGAGCGGATTCGGGCAAGCACTTCGATCCGGTGATCGTCAATGCGTTTCTGCGCATCGAGTCGGAGTTCGACGAGGTTCGCGAGCAACTGGAAGAATCGCCCGTGCTCGCCAGCGCAAACGGCGACTGATTCGGCTCCTTCACCCAACCCCATCCAGACGATCGAGATTCCGCGAAGGCCGCAATCGTCGCCCGACCGGCGAGAAATCAGTCGACGTTCAATTCTCGGAAGCTCGTCAACTTTAGCCCAGCGCCGGGGTCGGTCGGGTCGGAGCGTTCTCGACGGGGATGCTCGGCGCGGGAGTCAGGTGCCGCCGAAGCAGCGCGATCAACCCCAATCGATGGATGGGTTTGGTGGCGAAATCGTCGCAACCGGCGTCGAGACATTTCTCGCGATCACCTGTGGACGCATGGGCGGTCAGGGCGACGATGGTTCGACGGTATCCCGCATCCCGTAGCTTCTGCGTGGCGGTATACCCATCCATCACCGGCATCTGCATGTCCATCAGAATGATGTCAAAGGGCGCCGAGTTCCTGACCGCTTCGGTCGCAGCCTGAATCGCCAGAGCGCCGTTTTCGACGACCTGCACCTCCGCGCCGGCCTTGCGAAGAATGTGCGAGATCAGCTTCTGGTTGTCGGGCCCGTCCTCGGCCAGAAGAATCCGGCACGATAGCGGCGGATCCGTCGCCGCGGCGGCTTTTGGGGAATGGCGTACCGGTGAAATATTGTCACTCGTTCCATCGGACGGCGTGAGCATGCGCACATCCTTCAGTTCGCCGCAGGAGACCGAAACACGAAACATGCTTCCTTTTCCCGGCGTGCTTTCGACTTCGATGTTTCCACCGAGCATTTCCGCAAGGCGCTTGGCGATACTGAGTCCCAAACCAGTCCCGCCGAACCGCCGCGTCATCGTGGAGTCCGCCTGCGTGAACGGACGAAACAGCTGACTGAGCGCTTCGGGCGCGATTCCGATTCCCGAATCAATCACGGAGAAATACAAGAGTGGCTCTTCATCCCCGCGAGCGCCAAAGCGCGTTTGAATCCGAACGCTGCCCGACTCCGTGAACTTGATCGCGTTGCCCAGCAGATTGAGGAGTATCTGGCGCAATCGAAGCTCATCGGTAAGGATCGATTCGGGAATCGGCCCATCCCATTGGATGTCAAGGGAAAGCCCTTTTGCGACCGCTTGAACCTGCATGAGTGTTGCGACTTCGCCCACGACCTTGATGACGTTGCACGGCGCGCTGTGGATCTCAAGTCGCCCGGCGTCCATCTTGGAGATATCGAGAATGTCGTTGATGATCGACAGCAGGTGCTTGCCGTTGCGGTGGATCGTCCGAACGGCGTCGGTTCGTTCATCCGGCGAGAGTCGATCCACCACGAGCTGCTCGGCGAATCCAAGAATGGCCGTCATCGGCGTGCGAATCTCGTGGCTCATGTTCGCGAGGAACTCGCTCTTGGAGCGGTTGGCGGCCTCGGCTTGCGACAGCGCGTCGGCCAGCGATTGCTCCCGTTGAATGTCCGCCGAAACATCGCGATGCACGCCGACATAGCCGACGATGTGCCCACGCTCGTTCTTGACCGCCGAAGCCGTCAGCGCCGCGTGATAAAGGGAGCCGTCCTTGCGCCGGTTGATCAGCCGTCCAGACCAGTTTCGACCAGCCGTGATCTCGCTCCACATCTGGGAATAGTATTCTGGCGCTTGGACACTGCTTTTGAGGATATTGGGGCGCTTTCCTTGCGCTTCGATGGCTGAATAGCCTGTGATTTCAGTAAACGCCGGATTGACGTGCAGGATCACGCCGTCGCCATCCGTCACCACGACGCCGTCGGCCGCCGCGTCGACAGCCTGAGCCAGCCGATTTCGCTCCGCCATGGTTCGCGATCGCTCGATGGCCACCGAGGCCAACTGCGCCGCGGTCCGAATCAGCTGAAGATTCGCCGGGTCGGGTTGCCGGGGCGTCGCATAGTACATGGCCAGCGTTCCAAGCACCCGACCGTTGGGCGCAAGGATCGGCTCGGACCAGCACGCCCCAAAGCCGTACTTGTTTCCCAGCTCCCGGTGGTTCTCCCAGAGCGGATCGGTCATGACGTCGTCGACGATGACCTGACGTCCGAGGTACGCCGCCGTTCCGCAGGATCCGACCGCCGGACCGATGGCCAGTCCGTTGATCGTGTCGTTGTATTCATCGGGAAAGCTCGGCGCCGCCGCCGTATGAAGTCGATTGTCGTTGTCGAGAAGAAGGATGGAACAGCGCATCTCGGGACTGTGTATTTCCGCGGCGATCGCCAGCGCAGTCAGCACTTCGGCAAGGTCGCGCCCCTCCGAAAGCAATTCCAGGACCCGATCCTGTCCGGCCTTGAACGCCTCCTCGCGTTTGCGTTCGGTGATGTCCAGCAACAACCCTCGAAGCGTCACAGGTCCGTGTTCGTCACAAATCACGCGAACCACATCCTGCAACCAGACTTCACGCCCGTCCGCCGCGATGACGCGATACGAAAACGTGTGATCCTCGCGGCGGGCAATGGCCCATTTGCATGCGGCCACGGCTTCTTCACGGTCGGCCGGGTGAATCATGTTCTCCCAGAATTTCGAATCACCCAGCCATCGTGACGCAGGGTATCCGAGAATCTCCGTTGCCCGTTCACTGACAAAGGAGAACTCCCATGTCTTGGGATCGGCCTCCCAGACGATGGCATCCACATCCCGCAGGATGCCGCTTAGTCGTTCCTGGTGAGCTGCCAGTTCGGCGGTTCGCTCCAGGACGCGCAATTCCAGTCCATCCCGAGCCTCCCGTATCGCGGCGTCGCGGTTCTGGACCTGACCGATCATCCGGTTAAACGCGTCCGCGAGCCGGCCCAGTTCGTCGTCGGCGTGCTTGGTCACGCGCGTTTCGTAGTCACCCGTGTCCGATATGGATTGAGCCGCCCGGGCCAGATCGCGCACAGGCCGCAACAGGGCGGAGTGAATCGGCGTGGCGATCAGTTGTGCCGCCGCCAACGCGGTGGCCAGAATCAGTGCCGTCGTGGCAATTTCCCAAAACATTTGGTTGTAGAGAGTGTTCAATCCATAGTTGACGTGCACAGTGCCGATCAATTCGCCCTTCAACTCGATCGGGCGAATCAGACTCAGGTGGCCCTCGTCAAACGAAAACCCCGGCGGAACGTCGCATCGAAAGGAGTCCTTCTCATCAATGGTCCTGAAATATGTGGCGAAAATGGAGTTGTCTGCTTTGCAGACAGCGGCGGACAGCACCTCGGTGTCGGCGCGAAACGCGGCCAGCGTTTCCTCTGCACTCTTGGCGTCGTCAAAGCTCATTGCGGCGCTCAGGTTGGCGGCGACAATATCCGTCTGCACCGTGGCGTGCGCCAGCGTACGCTCGTGCAGCTCCCGCCATTCCGTAAACAGCGTGGCCGCCGCGGCAATTATCAGTCCGCAACCCGTGTTCAATACGGCAAAGAGAAACAGCTTTCTCTTGAACGTCATGGCGCGGTTCTTCGCCAATTCCTTTATCTCCTGGCGCGCTGGCGGTGTATCAATCACGCTTGGTGTCCTTGGCCGCCTCCGATTGCGCGGCAACACCGTCTTCCATGGGCCTTGCGAGCTTGAGCAATTGCGAACTCAGTTCCAGCCTGGCCGCACTCGCGGCCTCTTTGCTGGCCCAGAAGACGATTCGGTCCTCCTCCAGCATGAACCCGAGTGTTCCGCCGATCTTCGCGAACTCCGCCCCTTCGCCGACGAACAGAATCGGTTCTCGAGCCAGTGCGACGATCAGGTCGGCGGCGTCCCTGCACATCGATGGGCTGATATACAAAAGGTGGCACTTGCTGATGGCCGACACGCTTTCCCCCGCCCGCCAGCGATATCGCTCGATCTTGAATCCGCGCCCCGCGACCGTTTTGTCCTTGATGGTCTGGTCGAGCACCGACCCGAACGGATCGACTCCGACAACTCCAATCACCATCGGGCTGGTATCGCTCTCGAAGGTCTCCTTCGGCCAGGTCACGAATTTGGTGAAGTTCAAGAGATAGGCCGCCTTGACTTTGACGGCCTTCTCCCGGTCTTCCGTTTGCGCCCCGAGGGACTCCGCGCGCATGGCCGCCAGGGCCACCATGACGAGGAAGAAAGAGAATGTCGTGATTCGCTTCATAAGCGCAATTGGGGCCGCCTACCGAGGACGAATCCGGACGCGAAACTCGGCGTACACCATCGTCGGCACTTCAGCGTAGTTCAGGAATAACGTTCCGCCTTCGCCGTGACTGTCGTCCAGCAGATTGCGCACGCCGACGGCGAACGACGCGTCATCCTTCCAGAACTCCTGTTCGGCGCGCAAGTCCCATCGCAGGTACGCGTCGATATCCCGCGACACAAGCGGAAAATCGACGTTGGGAGCCGTCACGCTGTCGACGTAATAGAGGTAGCTGGAAAGGTGCAGATCGTCGTTTGGGCTGTACCGCGCTCCCAGCATGCCCTTGTTCCGCGGAGGCGACATCAGGTCTTTCTGGTGATAGGCGTCGACGGATTGCCAGTCCATGCGCTGGAACGTGTAATTGGCGAGCAACAGCAGTTTCTTCGACACGGGGTACCGCGCCTCGAACTCGGCCCCGTACAAGGATGCGGCGACGCGATTGTCGAGATCAAGCGTCAACAGCCCCGGCGGTCCGAGTCGCGGACGCAAAGTCGTAAGGTCATCGTATTCGTGCCAATACACATTGGCGCTCAATTGCAGCCGTTCCAGCACCGTCGCGCGATAGCCGAGTTCGAAGTTGACGAGAGTCTCGGGTTTGATGTCCTGGGGACCCCAGACCCACGACAACCCATTGAGCATCGGAACATCCACAAAGTTGAGCGCGGCCGGCGGCATTTGAAACGCGCGCGAGACTGCTGCATAGATTTGCGATGTGTCGCTCAGCTTGCGAACCAGTGCGGCGCGTGCGCTGGGCTGAAAGCCTCCGTAAAACTCGTAATCCACTCGAGCGCCCAAAAGCAGGCTCCACTTGGGAGCGAACTGCCATTCATCCTGAGCATAGAGTCCAATGATGCCGGTGCTGACAAAGTCTTCCGAGAGCAAATGCGGATCTGAGTTTGAGGTGTCGAGAATGTCCGCCCGCGTGTCAACGCCCCATGACAGCGTGTGCGCATCGGACACCTTCCGGCTCCGTCGCGCCTGGAACGCAATCTGCTGATATCGATAATCGATCTGCGGCAGGCCCGGTGAGGCCGAGAAGTCGTTGGCATAGGCGGTCAATTCCAACGTGTTGTCCTTTTCGATGATGTGCGACCAGCTCCCAAAGAGGAACGACGCCTGGCTTCCTGGATTTCTTCGCCAGCCGAAGCCCCCCAGCGGTGTGCGCGGGAATCCCCCGTCCACCGCACCGCCGCCGGCGGAAATTCGAAGCGTGTCGTTTGGATTCTGATCGTAAATCGCGTAGACGCTCGCCCGGCCTCCCTTGTAGTCGTCCTCGAGACCGCCCAGCCACGATCCACCGTTATTGAAACCGTCGCTACCTTCGTATTCCGCCGAAAGTCGAAGCCGCAGCTTGCCATCCTGAAACGCGTGACCGACGTATTCCTTGTTCGTGCCGCGAGATCCTCCGGAGATTTTCATCGTCGTGCCGAGCTGAGTCGCCGGGTCCTTGGTGATGATGTTGATTGTCCCGTTGACCGCGTTAGCGCCCCACGTGACACCAGCCGGCCCACGAATCACCTCGATGCGTTCGACGTCTTCGATCCGCAAGGGCCACGACCCCCACAGCGTTCCCCCAAACAGCGAATCGAAGATTTGCCGTCCGTCCACGAGGACCAGCACTTGCCGACTGAGAAAGCCATGAAGCCCGCGCGGCGACACCGCGGCATTGCTGTAGGTCAGCTCGGCCACGTCGACGCCCGCGGCGAGTCGCAATGCGTCCGGAATTGTACGCGCCCCCGCCGCGCGAATGTCCTCCTTCGTGATGACGCTCATCGCGTAGGGGACCGTCGCGAGCGACTCCTCCTTTCGCGAGGCCGTCACCACGACCTGCACCGACATGAGTTCTTCGAGACTCAGGTCGGCCAGCTCGTTGCCGGCCTCGGTCGCGTCGGAACCACCCGATCCCGACGCACCGACTTTCTTTTCGCTCCCGTCGTTCTGGGTCGGCGCTGCGGCTTCCTGTGCCCATGCCCGAATGGAACCGAGCGGCGCACCGATGAGCGTGCCAATGACCAACAGGCCCGGTAAGCGGCTTGCGTGTCGTTGGTTCATGGATTCACCTCAACCTTTCGAGGCTCGATTGAGGATGGAGGGGGAGTGGTCAGGAATTGTTCAATCGATGAGCGATGCAGACGCCAGATGCGGCCGACTTTCTTCGCCGGCAGTTCCCCCGACGACACCAGCCGATACACCATGTCCGTGGAGACCTGCATAACCTCCGCAGTCTGACGCACTGTCAGGACGTCTCGATCCATAGCGTAGTCCCTTGTAAAAAAATCCGCCGAAATGAACGGACTAGAAGGTGTATCGAGCGGCATCATGTCCTACTTTCGGACGGTGGAGCCGACCAAATCCGAGACCACAAGACGCTGAAATGGTCGTCATTAGCGGACCTGCCGCGATCTTAGAGCAAGCCCAATCCACTCGTAGCGCGCCGCGAGCTTCAGCTCGCGCGGATTCCCGGAGAGTTTGGCGAGCCATCCGCTACATTTGCACTGGAAACGCTCTAGGGTTCGCCATGAGATTCTTCAGGTAGCGGGATGATTGCTCGGTTGACTGGCCCAGAATCTCCAGCTTCCACGCATCCGCCCTTTATCACATGACGTAGCAGCAGCGGACGTCACGACCTGGCGCTAAGAAAGGGCAACGAGCGCAACGGTCCGCCAGGCGTTACAATGCCCTGACCGTGAATCTCATGCGGTTGATCGCCGGGAAGTTTGGAGGAATCGCCCTGGGTGTCGCGCTCTCCCTGGCGTCGGGGGCGCTTTACCTGAACGGTGCCCTGGACGGACTCGACCGCTTCGGGCTTGACCTTCATTTCCGTTACCTCGCGCACCTGCCCGCCGACCCCGCCATCGTGCTCGTGGACATCGACGATCGGTCGCTCGAATCGCTTCCGCGTTGGCCTTGGCCGAGGCGGCTGTACGCCGACCTCGTTCGTTCGCTTCAGGAACTCGGTTGCCGGTCGGTGGTGCTCGACGTCCTGCTCGATCAGCCGAACGCTCCGCGCGTCGAGTCCGCGGCGTGGAGCCGAAATCACGACATCGACTCCGAAATGATTGTGCTCGGTGATCCGTCGTTCGATCCTCCCATCTTCGATGATGACGAACTTCGCGACGCGCTAAGCCGCGGCATCGCCTTTCTTCCCATGTTCGCGCGAACGAACCCACCCGGCGCGGATGCCGGCGCCGTACTGGATTGCGCCATCGAATTCGTTCGGGACGATCCGAAACTCGACGCCCAACACTTTCATGCCGCATGCAGGGTGCCGCCCGGTCCGCCGGCCGATCGACTCATTGTTCTGGCCCTTCTGGTTGTATGGCTGGAGCACGATTTCTCGCTGGATGAAGACGAATTGATCAAGCGCCTCTGCCGGGACTTGCCTTCGGCCGCGGAACTCGTTCGCGAGGAATTCGTCGGCGCCAAGAGGATCGCCGCCAAACGGTTGGCTCGGGCATACCTTCAGCGAGAATCGCGCGCTTCTTGGCCTGAGTTTCTGTCCGCCATATTGCCCGACGAACCACACGACGCCCTCAGCGCCGACCGCGAGGCATTGCTCAGCGCCTACCGCGCCGAATCGTTTCGACTGGCACATCTCCAATCAAGAATGCCGATGACGCCGTCACTCATGGATCGCATTCCGCGAGCATCCGATCCCGTTTTTCCACTCGAAAAGTTCGTCACTGCGGGAGTGGGCGTCGGATTCGCGGGAGTCGGGTCCCGTGATCCGGACGGCGTGGTTCGCTCGGTGCCGATGCTGGTCAATCTGGACGAGACAGTCATGCCTCAACTCGGCCTGATGGCCGTCATGAGCCAACTCGGAACAAGTGCTACGCGACTGGAGGGCGATCCCCGTCATCTGTTGGTCAAGACGCTCAATTGGCAACGCCGCATACCGATCGACGATGACGGAAGCACCTTGATCCACTGGCATGTTCCGCCCGCACGCGATGGCGTGTTCGATTGGCGGGACAGTTTCGTTCACCTTCCCGCCGCGCGACCGCTGGAAATCGCTCACAATTCCCGCACGATCGCGGACAATCAACGCCGACTCGCGCTCGCCAGGGCCGAGCTGGTCGAAGCCCGACACGCCGACACCCGGGCAGACTACGCGAGTTACGTCGATCTCATTCGTAAGCGCGACCGACTCGTCGACGACCTGAAGCGCGCCGCCACCTACCAGACAGGGAAGCCGATCTCAGCGGAACTTGCGCCCTTGGAATCGAAGATTCGTGAGATGGAAAAAGACGCCCTCGTCTGGCTCGATCGTGCCGCCTCGCTTTGGCGGGATCAGCAACCGACCGACGAAACCGAATCCGCCCAGCGCGAAAGAATCCTCCGTCTCCACGATTGGTTCCACGACGACAAGCTCGCCACCCGCATCGCCATGTCCAATCGTTTGTTGGAAGATCGCTCCAAAGCCCTTCAGGCGGAACTCCTGTCCGTCTTGGGGGGAAAAATCTGCCTCGTCGGTTATACGGCCACGGGCACGGCCGATCTCGTCACCACCCCGATTCACCTTCAGGCCCCCGGCGTCATCGTTCACGCCAACATCATCAACATGATTCTTCAGGATCAGTTCGTCGCGCGTGTCGGGCGATGGTGGAATGTCTTGTTCGTCGTCGTCGCCGGTTGCGCCGCCGCGTTGGCGGCCCGACGTACGGGAGGCTGGCGAGTCAGCCTCGTCATGCTATTGGGCCTGACCGCTCTGACGCTGACCTTTGGTGCCGTCGTCTTTTACCTCACCGCGAATCACACTGCAGCCGTCCCCGCTTCGGTAGCCCTGACCATCGTCTGGGGCGGGGTCACCGTCCACCGCCAGGCAACGGACGAGCGCGCACGCCGACGCCTCTACCGCGCACTCGTTCAGTACACTTCTCCGCCAATCGCATCCAGAATAGCCGGAAATGTTGAAGGAGATATTCTTTCCCCCCAAACCGCCGAGGTTACCTGCTTTTTTGCCGACCTCCGCGGCTTTACGCAGTTGAGCGCGCGCCTCGGTCCCGCGCGCACCCGCGATTTGATTAACCCATATTTGCAAAATATCAGTCGTGTCTTGATCGAAAACGGCGCAATGGTGAACAAATTTGTCGGAGACGGCGTCTTTGCGTTCTTCAACGCGCCGATCCTACCATGCCCCAACCACGCCGCAGCCGCCTGCAAAGCCGCGTTGGAATCGCTGGAGGCTCTTCGGCGACTGAGTGACGTTCACTCGAACGACCTTCAAGGAAACGAACTCTCCATGCGAATCGGAATCTCCACCGGAAACGTATTTGTTGGGGATTACGGCAGCGATTTGAAACTCGATTACACCTGCATTGGCGACGTCGTGAATTTCGGATCCCGACTGGAACAGGCCAACAAATCGCTGGGAACGACAATCTTGTTGGGCGCAGCGACGCAACGCGCAGCCGGAACGGAATTCGTCATTCGTCCCATCGGGCGGCTGATGCTGGCGGGGAGAAGCGAACCAATGGATGCGTTTACGCTGCTCGAATCGCCGAATCAGGACACGGATGCTTACTTCGAGTCTCTTGCGGCGGCGATCAAGGCCTTTCAATCGGGTGACTGGCGCGTGTGCCGAACAAACCTCGCGCGATGCGAGGCGCTTCGTCCACACGATGCGGTTGTGGGGCATTATGTTCGGTCGATCAGCTTGGTGGAAAACGTCCCGGCGTCTCCCGATTGGCGCGGAGCAATTGTCATTGGCACGCCAACGTCGGATTTCTGTTGATATCCGCACAATTGCTGAATAGGCTTGGCCGCATGGCAGCTCCCGAATCTTGGCGTTCGATCGAGGCAGGTCCTTGCGCTTTCCCAATCGACGAATCGGATGCGAATCTGGGAAGTGGATGGAGTGTTCGCCATCTTACTTCCGAGGATTCCGACTTCGAGTCCGCCTTGCATGCGGCGATCCTAGGGCGACTGCGCGGAAGCGATCGGCCGCGCCATCCGCACGTCGCGAATCTGCTGGCCGACACCGCAAGTGGTCCGCTACGCATCGAACTTGTCCGCGCGGCATACCGCGACAACGTCATGCACAGCGCGGCGTTGGCGGTGCGTTCGCCGGATGGATCGGCGTTGGTTTATTTTTCCAGCGGACGGACCGACTCGGAGGGAGTTTTCGCGTGCGGACTGGTGTTGCGGTCACTCGTCGCGGCCGCGTGGCGAGCGTCGTACATTATGCTCGAAGTTTTGCTCAGTCCTGAGCTTACGGCGTTCGACGCCGAACTGGGAATCGCCGGATTCCGCAAAATCACAAGGTTGAACTATCTTTCACGAGCGACGGACGCGCCCATCGCCGCGTTGGCGAGCGACGTCAAATCAGGGCTGAACTGGGTGGTGTACGACGAGGCGATGTCCGGTTTTTTCGAGGAGGCTATCGAACGTAGCGAAGCGCAAAGTCAGGACTGTCCTGAACTTACAGCTATTCGAACGGCGCGGCAGGCGCTCGCGGCGCATCGGGCCGTGGGCGCGTTCGATCCCCGCCTGTGGTTTGTATGCAAACAGGGAGTTGAGCCGGTCGGCGTATTGCTGTTGTCCGCGTTGCGACGCGAGCCGATCGTAGAGATCGTTTACATGGGCGTGGCGCAACCAGCGCGGGGGACGGGGGTTGCAAACGCCCTGATGCGCCGCGCGGTGGAGTCGGCGCGATCCGTGAGTGCCAAGCTATTGGCACTCGCCGTGGATGAAAGAAATGCTCCCGCCCGGAGGCTGTATCATCGATGGGGCTTCGTGGAAATCGGTTCTCGTTCCGCCTACATCGCAACTCCCGACGCCATCGAAAGTTGACGATTTCGACCTTCCTTTTCGCGAAACCGGTCGGTGCCGGCGGACCGCGACGCTAAGAAATCTTCACGATTTTTTTTGATCGCTAAACACTTGCGCCATCAAAGCCAACGAATCGACGATCAATTCGAAACGAGTTTTCCTGTTGACGCGTTGTCGAAGGACTGATAACTTTCGGATGTGCGATCCACGTCGCACGCGCGGAGGCGGCGACCATCGGGGTTTCCCGACACGGCAAACACCGCCAGTTCAAAACGAAGACGTCGGAACAAACTGTTGAATCGGTTGCGCGCCCCGGCCGCATCCGTTTAGGCTTCAGCTTCGCTCACGGAGGTTACGGTGACCACATGCGCTGCGAATGTCGAAAAGGAAATCGAATCATTGGTCGCGACCAAAGTCGGATCGCAGAAGTACTCCGTCTGGTTCAAGGACACGACGCAGTTCACGATGATCGACGGACACCTGAATGTCCGCACGCCGAACCACTTCGTCGGAGATTACATCGAGCGTAACTTTGCCGGCGTCATCGTCGAGGCCGCGCGCGACGTGCTCGGTTACGAGCCTTCGATCAGCTTTACGATTGAACCGGCGCTGGCCCGAGGCGTCGGCAAGAAGCAGCCGGATCGGCAAGTGGAGTTTGTCGTTCGCGAGCCGGAACGGCGGGCCAAAGAAAACCGCCGCGAGTCCGTTTCTTCGCCCTCACTGTTGAGAGGGACTTTCGCCGAGTTCGTGGTGGGTGGGTCCAATCGGCTTGCGCACGCCGCGTCCCTGAGCGTCGTGGAGTCGCCGGGCAAGAAGTACAACCCGCTGTTCTTGCACGGGGGCGTCGGGTTGGGCAAGACGCATCTTCTTCAGGCGATCTGCAACGCTTTTCGCGAGCAGCGCCCCGACTTTCAGTGGCGGTACGTGACCGGCGAGGATTTCACGAACGACTTCGTGACGGCGGTGAAGGCGCGGGAAATGCACGCGTTCCAGGAGCGTTATCGAAAGATCGACGCGCTGGTGATCGACGATGTTCATTTTCTCGCCAACAAGCGGGCGACGCAGGACGGTTTCCTCCAGACGTTCAAGGCGATCGACGCCGCGGGCAAGCAGCTTGTGCTCGCGTCCGACGCCCATCCCAAGCTGATCGGCCAGTTTTCCGAATCGCTGGTGAGCCGCTTTCTGTCGGGCATGGTCGTTCGGATCGACGCGCCGGACTTCGAGGTGCGCCTGAACGTGCTTCGCCGGCGCACAAAAGCGCTTAAGGTCGATATCAGCGACGTCGTGCTGCAGCACATCGCCGAGACTTTCCGCAGCAACATCCGCGAGCTGGAAGGCGCGCTGCTCAAGGTGATCGCGCATGCCCAGGTGACGGGCCAACCGATCACGCCCGCGATGGCCGACGACGCACTGCGCGACCTCGCGCGGCATACCGCGCCGGTCGTGCTGTTGGGTGACATTGAAAACACCGTGTCGATCTATTTCGGACTTCGACCGGCCGATCTCCATACGTCGCGGAAATCACGGACGATCGCCCTCGCGCGGGGAATCGCGATGCATCTCGCCCGAAAGCACACGGATTTGTCCTTTCCGGATATCGGCCGGTTCATGGGCAACAAGAATCACTCGACCGTGCTGTTCGCCTGCCGTCGCATCGGCGCGTTGCTCAACGCCAATGCCAACGTTCAGTGGCTCACCTCGGGCGGTCCACGGCAAAAGTGCATTACGCCGATCGTCGCCGATCTGGAGGAGCAACTTTCCGGTGGGCGAGGCTCGCTAGGCGCAAGGTAGATGCGGCAATTGGCGTGGCGCTCGATCGGGGCGAGGTGATTCCGCGACCTCGCAACTCAAGGCGCCCCCCTGTTTCGTCGAACATTCCCATAATGTCGGGGTTTTCCACCACGCCAGCGCCTTTGCGCGCCGAAGGTTATCGGATCGCGCCCGGACTTCGTCTAAGCTCCGACATCACGAAACGCAGCCATGTACTCTGGTTGATTGCATTGCTAGCCGCCACAGTTGTCGTCCGGTTGGCGGATCCGACGGGATGGCTGGGCTCCGATGACGCCGCCTATTACTCCGCCGCCGAGCAGGTCCTCACCGGATCGCCGATCACGCGACTGCATCATCATTATGCCCGCATGGTTGTCATTCTCCCCATTGCCGCGTCTGTCGCGTTGTTCGGGCATTCGACTGCTGCCGTGGCCGCGCCGATGCTCGCGGCGTCGGTGCTTTGTGTTCTGGTTGTCGTGCTGCTGGGTCGGGTGCTCTGGGGTTGGCGTGAGGGACTGGCGGCGGGCATCGTCGTTTCGGTGCTTCCCTATTTTCGTATCTTGTCCACAACGGCGTTTCCCGATGTCCACGTTTGCCTGTGGGCGACAACGTCCATGCTTCTTGCCGTGCTCGCGAGCCGTACAGTCCGTCGCGGCAACGCAAGAATATTGTACACCGCCGCAGGGTTCACTTTCGGCATGGCGGTCTCGGCCAAGGTATTCGCCGCGACTGCGGGGCTGGGGATCGGGGTTCTTTTTCTCCAGAAACATGATGAACAGGGCACGAACGACGGCGGGTCGTCACGACGCCGGCTGCCGGCCATCGCGTCCATTGCATGCGGCGGGCTGCTCTTTCTGTTGATCGAGGGGGCTTTCTACTCGTTCCAGGCCAATGACTTTTTCTTCTCGTTGCATGCCCATGAGCATTCCCAGGCGGGCGCGCCGACGATGGCGCCCGAGAACGATCCGACCCGCATCGGGGTCGCCGCAATGATCGCCGATCGGATGATGTTGATGTTTCGTCCGTCCTCGTCGGGTTGGGGGTGGATGGGCGTGTTTTTCTGGCCGGCGATTGTCGCGGCGCTGTTCCATCGCGGCGGGCGCAGCCTGGCCGCGTGGGCCGGCGGGACGTATTTGCTGATCGCCTTCGCGCCGGTCAGCTTCGCCGGCGGTTACCAGCCCTATCCGCACTTCCACGGGCGACACATTCTTCCCGCATGCGTGCCGTTCGCGTTGTGTTTGGCGCGATCGTTGATGACGATATCTGACCGAGTGGGACTTGCCGGCGAAGGCGCTAAATATCGCGCCTGGGCGGCAGCGGTGTTCGGGGTCGTGGTGACGGCACTGGGATTCGCCAATCCGCGAGAACTTAGCGGATTCCGCGATCGCCCGACGGGAAGGCTCGGCGATGCGATCCGGCAAATCGCTTCATCGATGGATCCAGGCGACGACAAACCGATCTTCATGACGGCTTCGACCTATTGGCGATATCGAATTCTTTTTCCCGAATCGTTGCGAATGCGACTACGCATCGCGGTGGACGCAGACGCCGCCGATTGGTGGCGCGATACGACTTTTGACGCGGTGGGCCGAGCCGAGCCGCTTCCCCGGCCGGACGATGCCTATCTGATCGCCACACCCCGACAGATTCGAGGCGAAGCGGAAACGTGGGACTACGACGTACCGCTTCCCCAGGGGCCGCTGACCGCATGGCAAAACTCGCCCACGGTGATGGCTATAGTCCGCAACGCCGATCGCAAGATCGAACCATCAACCACGGTAGAACCCGCTACGGACCCCATCGTCGTCCTGGCGGGCGGACAATCAGCCCGTGCCCAAACCGCCGCCGCCGGTCTTGTGCCGTGACCGACTCGACAACGAGACAGACTTCCCGTCGGTGCACTTACGCGCGGAACCGGGCGCTGAAGTCAAGGAAACTACAACTCACAGGCCTCCGACCGCGAGCGAATCAAGACCGACCCGGCTGTCATGAGCAACAGCGCCACCACGAGGACACCCCATGTTGAAATCGTAGGGATACACACGCCGTCGATCAGCGTGCAATCGTCGCAGGCATCGCCGGCACCGTCCGAATCCAGGTCGGACTGGCCTGGGTTGAACTTCGATGGGCAGTTGTCCACGTCGTCTCTCACTCCGTCGCTATCGGCATCGCACGCGTCACCGACGCCATCATCGTTCGAATCGGTCTGGTCGGGATTCGGAACGATCGGACAATTGTCCAGGGAATTGGGGACACCGTCGCCATCGTCGTCGAGACCGGGCAACGGGGGCTGCTGGACTGGAAAAACAAAGTGCGTCGCGGCCAGCGGCATTCCGGTCTTGGCTTCGCTGCGAACCGCGCCGACCTGACCGCCGACGTCGGCACAAGTCTCGCACGGTATCGCGCGGATGCCTCCGACGAAATTGCTGGTTCCCGGCAGCGGCGTCGGCTCGAACGCTCCATTGCAATTGGCGTCGACGAGCATGCCGCCCGTAGTGGTCAGCACGCCGAAGCCGGGAGCGGCGGAATGGACCCAATGCGCGTCGGTGATGGCAAGCGTCATCGACCCATAGGGCATGCCGGTTGGGCCGGTGGCCGCATCAAGCGTCCGGGTCAAAAGGTCGGACTGTCGAGTAAAAATGAACTTGGGAAGTACAGGAAGCGTCGCATCATAAGTTCCCCCTGCGGGGCAGGCATGGCGAATGGTCATCGTTCCGCCGGGCTGCGGACTGTCGGACAGGCAAATGGAAACGTCCCACAATTCCGGAGACTGGCCGCCATTGTAGGTGACGACCATTGGCGAGATCGAACTCAGTCGCAATGCGACGATTTCAATGGGAATGGTGACTTCGGACGGACAGACAGGCAAGAACGCAGGTGCTGTTCGACGGACGACCGTATCCGTCAACCCAAGCGTACCGGGAGGCGAAGTCGTCAACGGAGTTCCCTTGAGGCTAATGGTGCCGCCGAAAGGATCCGACCCAATCGCGAAAAAATCCGCAGGGATGGGTGTTGGCGCAAAATCGACGGCGGTGGTCCCGTTGGCAGGAGTAAACCAAAGGTCGATGCCGGGCAGTACCGTGTCGGCCAATCCAACACTGCATTGGATGACCATCAAATAAAGGACTGCCCGAATGGGCAATTCGCCCAGCAATCCTCTACATCGCCGATTGCTTATGGAAAGCAGCGCACCTTTTTTCTTGTCGATGGTTGACATGACACGATCTCCGACCCTTGACCCGAACGGAAACAAGCCTCAGCCGGCGAGCGGAAGCCGTATGGAAATTCTCGTCCGCAAGCCTGCCGAAGCACGAAACTGAATCTCCAGTTTAGTAAAATGCCGATTGTGTATTCAAGGTTTATTTTTGCCTTTTTTGACTTTTTTATGGCTTTTCTTGGGGTGCCGGAAGCCAACCCATCGAATTCGGACAATAACCAATGGCGGGGGGGAGTTCATGGCTCGGATTCGAAAAGGAGGCCGAGCGTACAGGCATGCGCGCGGTCTGAGGCTCTGTGGCTCTTCTTGCCATGATTGAAGCGGCGGCGGTTGTTCCTGGCGATCGGTTCGACGGCTCCGGCGCAGCGGCTTACAATTGAGCCTCTCCGGTGGAGCGGGCGAAGGTGATCGCTCGGACGGTTCGCCGTTCGGGAGGAAAGTCCGAACTGGACAGGGCACGGTGGTTGGTAACACCAACCCGGCGCGAGCCGAGGGAAAGTGCCACAGAAAATACACCGCCCGAAAGGGTAAGGGTGAAAAGGTGCGGTAAGAGCGCACCGCGCGGATGGTGACATCCGCGGCAAGGCAAACCCCACCGCCAGCAAGCCCAAATAAGCAGCGAGAGGCGGCCCGCCTCGACCAAACGAAGCTGCGGGTAGGGTGCTCGAGCCGGCGGGCGACCGTCGGCCCAGACAAATGATCGCCCATTCGCTTCATGCGAGGGACAGAATTCGGCTTATCCGCCCGCTCCGTCGGAGAACCACCGGTCCGTCAGCAGTGCCTGCGAATCAACCGCGGATCACCCAACGGATCATCTCCCCCACCTTGGCGCCTTTGCCCTGCATCAGAATGCCGATGCGGAAAATGCGGCCGGCCGCGAAGACGAAGACCAGCGTGGTGATGATCATCAGGACAAGTCCGAGCACAGGCTGCCAAAGCGGAACACCGGGAGGAACCGCCATGCGAAGGGTCATGAGCATTGGCGTGGCCGGAGGAAACAGCGAAGCAAAAAGCGACAGGGTTGACGTCGGCTCTTTGACCACATTGAGCCAGATGAAAAGCGGAAACATGATGACGATCATCATGGGGGTCATCAGGCTTTGTGCCTCCTTGATGTCGGTGACTGCCGCGCCGACGGAAATGAACAGCGCGCCGAACATCAAGATGGCGAAGACCTGAAAAATGACGAACCACCAGATGACATGCCTTGGGAACAGACTACCGAAACCGGCCTGGTGGACGGCGAGATAGGCCGCCACAAGGTAAATCGTGGCAATGGTCAGCGAGACACCCACCATACCCAGCAGTTTGCCCATCATCAATTGAAACGGCGGCACGGAACCGAGCAGCACCTCGGCGATGCGCAGGGTTTTTTCCTCGAGAACGCTCTGCATCAGCGGCGATGCGCCCACCATGACGACCATCACCATCAACATCATCAGCCCCATGGGCACGAAGATGTTGGCGAGTTCATTGGTTTTTTCGGCCTTGGAAATTCGCCCCTCGGCGTCCTTGTCGACCAGGCCGAGGTTGGAAACGCCTACGCGCCGCGTGACCTCGGCCACGAGGGCTGAATCCAGGTTCGCCTCCTTTAACCGGAGTTCGCGAATGCGATCATTGATCGGATCCCGCAGCCACTTCTGAATGTCGTCATAGGTCGGCATGTTGGAGTGATAAGCGACCGATGCCCGCTCAAGATCGGTTGCCTTGGGATCGATGACATCGGGCCCGATCACCACGAAAGCCATGAACTCTCCCTTGCGCACGCGTTCGGAAAGATCAAAGATCATCGATTCGACAGTGTCGGCCGTCGGTTCAATGGGAGTGAACAGGTATTTTGGTGACGTTTGTTTTCGCGCCGCTCCTTCGCCGGAAAAGATCGATTCTTTGTTTCGATTTTCCGCGGCGTCGATGACGGCGTTACCCAAATGACCGGATCGATCGAGAATCGCAATGTGTTTGTCCTTGGTATCCACCTTGTCGCGCAGGAAGATTTGCAGACCGATGGAGCCGCCCCAGATGAGCGGCAAGGCCACAAGGCTGATGATGAACGCCTTGGTCTTGACCGCGGCCTGATATTCCCGCATGGCGACGACGATCACCTTACGCATGGGCGGCCTCCGTGGGTTGAACGATCCGCTCGGCCCCTTCGGCTTCGGGTCGGGCGATCCGCACGAAGATGTCGTGCAGCGAGGGACGGGTCAGCTCGAAGTGCGTCACGCGACCCTGTCGCATGAGCGCCGCGAGAATGTCCTGCGTATTCGTGTCCGGGGAAATCCTCAGGTCCTGCAATCGCCCGAAATCGGTCACGGCTTCGATGCCGCTGATGCAACGCGGATCAAACGTACCGTTTCCCTCGACGCGAACCCGGACGGTATCCTGACCATAGCGGGATTGAATGGAGTCCAGCGTGCCGTCGAGCACCTTGTTGCCCTTGTAGATCATAAAGATGAAGTCGCACATTTTCTCGGCAACGGACATGTCGTGCGTCGAGAAGATCACCGTCGAGCCGTTTTTGCGAAGCTGAAGTACGGCCTCGCGCATGACGTCGGCGTTCACCGGATCGAGTCCGCTGAACGGCTCGTCGAGAATGACCAGTTCCGGGTCGGCGATGACGGTCGAAATAAACTGGACTTTCTGCGACATGCCCTTGGAGAGCGTTTCGACATTCTTGCCCGCCCATTTGGTCAGGTCCAATCGGTCCAGCCAGCGATCGACCCGGTCCTTGTAATCGCGACAGCCCTTGAGTTCGGCATAGAACCGGACGATTTCGCGGACCTTCATTTTCTTGTACAGACCGCGCTCTTCCGGGAGATAGCCGATCCGGTCGCTGGCCGCGCCGTAGGCACTCTCGCCCAGCACGCGAATCGATCCTCGACCTTCGTCGGGGTGATAAATGCGCATGATCATGCGCAAGGTGGTCGTCTTGCCGGAACCGTTGGGACCGATGAACCCGTAAATGGCGCCCTTCGGAACCGCGAGCGAGAGGTCATTGACCGCAACATGGTCTCCGAAGGTTTTGCTGACGTGCTCGATTTCGATGACGTTCATGGCGATCTCTCGACGCGAATCAATCGACCAGAAGGTCCGACGCAATTGGTTTCGGCGATGTCCGTGAATCATCATATCGTTCGAATGAACGCGCCACAAATGTTGGTAATTGTGTTGCCCGGCGCAAAAAAAAGGGAGTGCCACGTCGTAGCACTCCCGAAGTCTTGTAAACTTGTCATGCCCGTCCGGACGGGCGTCAGAATCTGTCGTCAGCCCACGAGTTCACGACCCTGGCGCGTCAGCGCCGCGGCCAGCAAACGCTGACCCTCTGAATTGCCCAGCGCGCCCGACCAGATCAGCCCGTCGGCGCGAAGTTGTTCGAGCCACTCGGCCATGTTGTCGGCGCACTGCTCCACGGAATAGCCTGAATGCCCGGCGATTTCCTGAGCGAGCTCAAACTCAGTGAGCGGCCCGCCGCGCAAACGCCGCAGAATAATCAACTGGTGCTGCGCCAGAACTTCCGTTGCGTTGATCATGGTCATCGCCCCCCTTTCCTTACGTTGCCGGCGAAGAATATCGGTCGGCGCCGGCATGGGCTATCGAATCCAGCGCATTCTAGGCGCGACCGAATGCCCGGTCCACCCGACAAACGCCAGCTGTTTCGCCAGCCTTCCGATTGTCCGCCGAAACCGGCGCGGGTCCGATCGACACCCGCATGACCACTCGGTTTCTCGGACGGAGTGTCAACCGCGCCCGCCGATTTTTCAATCGACGAAACCGGGCAATCCGATACACTGATGGTACGATGAAACGGGGAAAAAGATCGCGGGGAGGCGATCAAACCAAAATGGAGCGAGACGCGTCATGGACAAACTTCCCTTCGCGGCCGGCATCTTCTGGAGAACTTTCGCCATTGTCGTCGTTCTGGTGGTCGTCGGCTGGTGGCTGATCGCCAAGCTTACCGGCTATGAAATCACCGCCGCTGATTACGGCGGAACGACGATCAGCACGATCCTGCTGGTCTACCTTATTCACCTCTGGTTGTTGCCGAGCGAACATCTGCATCACGACGACGAATCGCCGGAGGAGTGACTTGCCTCGATCGTGACCCGAGGCGAGCAGACCATCAGGAACAGCAGCATCGGAATCATCGGAACGCGAAATCGCGGGTCCACCTGCGGCGTGGTGGTCAGTGCCAGCGCCAGCACGCAGGCTGCCGGAAGATAGACAACAACTCCGAGACGCCGATTCCGAATGAATCCGAACAACGCGCCGATCGTCAGCAGGGTGTACGCTCCCCCGATCGCCGCCGACCGCCCCCGATTCGCCTCGACGTTGGCGGGCTTTTCGATCGCCAGCCCAAGCGGAAACGCGAGGTTTTCTCCAATCCGTGTCAGGCCGCAGAGCACCGTATCCGACGGTGAGCGCGCCATCATCTCCACGCCGATCCCGCCCAGCGCCGCCGACAGCGCAAAGGAATCGTAACTCGTCTTGTTGCCCTGCGCGAGATTCCGCCACGACAGTTCCGAATCGCCTCGCGCCCCGGCATTACTCATCCGGTCGCGTAGTTGGGCGTCGATTTCGTCCCACACGGTGTGCGGCCAAAGTTCGTTCGCCGGATTCAGCGACGTTTCGACGTAACGATCCTGCGTTCGACCTTGTCGCCAAAGCTCGACCTCCGTGCCCTTGAAATAAGCCATGACGATCCCGCTTTGGTGCGAAAGTGCCCAATGTCCGCCCACGATGCGGTTTCGTATCATCCACGATCCGACGACCATTCCGCAGCACAACAATAATGCCGCGATTCCTCGAATTCGCGCGCCTCGTCGGTTCTGGCCGGACCTCCGTTCTTCGATCAACGTCGCTTGATTCCGAATCCACGCCAGAGCAGCCAGTGCGAGCGGGATCAACAGCGCGCCGGGCCAGGTAAGCACCAAGAGTCCGCACAACAGGCCCGCAGCGGCAAACCAGGACGCTCGTGACTCGGCGATCGCACGATCAAACGACCACCAGACGGCGAGCAACAACGCGGTAAACCACGTCGCTGATAAAAACCAGAAAGAGTAATACACTCCATACGGTTCGATCAGCAGGAGCGCGGAGGCGAAGAAAGCACGTTCCGCGCTGATATGCCGTCGAGCGATCAGAAACAGGAGCACGGCGCTCACCACCGCCAGCATCTGCTGAAGCAGAATCAGCGCCGTGGGGGACGATCCGACCAGCAGCATCGCGCCGGCCAGAAACATCGGATACCCGGGAGTGCGCCATGTATCGGGCGTAAGCGGCGGTGATTCGTTCGTGCTGAACGCGCCATATTGAAGGAGGTTTCGGGCGATGCCGTAATACTCGCCGCCGTCGAGCGATTGGAAGGCGAAGGAGTCGATTCGCCCGGTCTTCCAGTATACGGCTCCGACGGCGAATCCGTGGATCGTCACGCCCAGAATGACCAACCCGGCAATGGCGCGACGCGGCTTCATCTTCGGAAAGTGTAAGCCGGGCGGTGCGTTGTGCGAAGACCGGAGTCCGCGATCATTCAAAACTGAAAATAGATGAACGGCACGCCCGAATCGCTCAGAATCGAGAAGAGCAGGATGCTTGCGGCGATCAACCCGCCTTGCGCGGCCGCTGAGATGCGCTCAAAAACTTCCGCCACGCGTTGCGCCCAGACGCGCGGAGTCCATTCAAGGAGCATCGCCGCCGCCAGAGCGGCAAAGGCCAGCGGCGATACGTCGCGCGCTCCGGGCGCCAGTCGGACCAGCGCCGCGAAGTACTGCGTGGTGGCCTCCCAGTTCACCGCTCGAAACATCACGAAACAACCGGCCGCCAGGTGAAACGTCACCACGATCCGCGCGACGCGCGAAACCAGCGGCTGGTCGCACCGGTCCGCGTCGATGCCGCTCGCCGAATGAAAGAGCCGTCCCGCTCCCAGCATCAATCCGTGGGCCGCGCCCCACAGCACGAACCCCCACGCAGCGCCATGCCACAATCCGCCGAGCAGCATGACGATCGCCAGATTCCGAGCCGTTCGCCACGCCGATCCGCGACCGCCGCCCAGCGGAACGTAGAGGTAGTCCCGCAGCCACGTCGAGAGCGAGATGTGCCATCGCCGCCAGAAATCGCGCAGGCTCGTCGCCAGGTAGGGTCGGTTGAAGTTGATCGGCAGCTCGAAGCCCAGCATCCGCGCCGCCCCGATGGCGACATCGCTGTAGCCGCTGAAATCGTAATAGATTTGAAACGCATACGCATACATCGCCATCCACACCGTCCACGATCCGTAGCCCGATGGATCGGAAAAGACAGGATCAACCAGCGTCACGCCCAGGAGGTCGGCGATGCACACCTTCTTGAAAATCCCCGCGAGAATCTGGCCCAGCCCGCGCTCGGCCGCGCGATCGTCAAACCGCGGCGCGGCATCCATTTGCGGGAGAAACGTCGAGGCGCGTACGATCGGCCCGGCCACGAGTTGTGGAAAAAACGCCACGAACAAAGCGAACCTCCAAAAGCTCCGCGCGGGCGCGAGTTCGCCGCGGTACACATCAGTAGTGTAGCTCAACGTCTGAAACGTGTAGAAGCTGATGCCGACGGGGAGCAGCAAGGAATGCTGGGTCGGCGACAGGGACCAACCCATCGCCGACGCTCCGGAGGCGAAGCTCTCCAGAAAGAAGTTGTAGTATTTGAAAACGAACAAGGTGCCGAGATTGCCCGTGAGACTGATCGCCAACCACAATCGTTTGACGCGCGGGTTTGAGGCCGCCGCGATGCGACTGCCGGCAACGTAATCCAGCAAGGTTGAGGCGAAAATCAAACCCGCGAAAGCGGCGTTCCAGGACATGTAAAAGTAATAGCTGGCGGCCAGCAGGAATCCGACGCGTAGCGCGGCATTCCTGCGCAGCGACCAGTACACCGCCAGCACGATCGGGAAAAACAACAGGAAATGTGCACTGTGAAATGCCACCTCAACGATCACTCCGCGCAAGATCGGATTGGATCAGCGAATCTCGAACAGCGTTTGCGACAAGTCTGCCGACCAGCGCGTGTCCCGCGTCATTGAGGTGTACCGCGTCGACAAAATACGCGGCTCGCTTGGGAACCGATGCATCGAGGTCCGCGAGCGGCGTGCCGGTGTCTCGCGCGATTCGGCGAATCGCGTCGTTGTAGCGGTCAAATGCATCGTTGAGTCCGGCCAGCGACAGCGCGGGATTGTGCGCCAAGGCGCTCGCCGCCAGTGCGAATTGGTTCACTTCTGCCGTTGGATCGCCAAAGGATCGCGGCGCCGTACACAGCACGACGTGCCATCCCGACCGGCGGCAGTGTTCGAGCAAGCCGCTCAGTCTTCCTGAGAACTCCTCGACACCGCGAACGTCGAGCGCGTTCTGACGACGCTCCGGAAGCAGGCGCGCCGTGAATGACGACGCATTCTGGCGGAGCAGATTGACGAGTATGGAGTGTTCTTGAAAAAACTTCGCCAGGCTCGCCTTGGGTGCGGAGGATTTGGCCTTTTCACCGAACTGTCGTCGGGCATGCGCGGCGATGTCCGTGGCGACCTGGTCAACCACAATGACGTCCGGGCCCAACACCGCGATTCGATCTTCCAGAAGTTTGATGCTGTCGGCCAGCGTGTACCCCGGGACGCCGCCGTTGATCGCGTCGAAACGCGATTCGCCTGATCGCGCGTTGAGTTCTGTTGCCATCCGCTCGACCCAGACTGACGCGTCGTCGCTTGCTTCGAGACCGAACGTCGTCGAGTCGCCCAGCGCCGCAATCCGAATCGCTCTCGGCGGCTTCGGAACCACGATCTCCGGGCCGCGGAATCCGAGTTGATTGATTGTAAGCGCGCGATCGCTGCCGCGCATCGCCGCTCCGGGCTTCAGGCGCCGACCGGTGGAAGCGTTTTCCTCATAAAGATCGGCGACCGGCGAGTGCGATCCATGCCGATACCACGCCCGCCCGCGCAACCCCGCTTCGGTGCCAAGCAGCAACCCGATGGTCCAAAGCACTGCTGCAGTGGTCTTGTGGCGCGCGGAAACGGTTCGTTCGCGCAATAATGGCGCGATTTCGTTCACATTCCCAAAGGCTGCACCGACGCTCATGCGAAACCAGACTCCGCTCCGACCGACGCGACACTCGATTATCGGCTCTGCGTCCTGACGACTGATCGGAACGGAGCGCCTCAACCGTGTGCCTTCTGCTGTTGGCCCGCCTCACCGCTTGTTACGGAAGAGTGACCGGTTCCAAGGCGGCAAAGTGGCCAAGGCATCGTCTGACTCGTTGTTCCGGGTTATAAAGAAGTGCCGATCCTCTATGGGACAACAACCGTATGAACGGTTACCGTGAAGTCGCCCAACGAACCGAGGGCGTTTAGAGGGTCCGAAAAAAGCAGAGCGGGAGGAATCAGACCGTGATTTTCGATCCTATGTGGCTTGTTTATGTCGGTCCGGCCATTCTTCTTGCCCTCTGGGCGCAGATGAAGGTCAAGAGCGCCTACGCGCATGCCAGCCGTCTTCGCGCTCGCAGCGGCTTGAGCGGCGCGGAAACCGCGCAGCGAATCCTCAACGCCTACGGCATCACCAATGTCGCCATCGAGCCGGCCAATTCGTTTCTTGGCGATCATTACGATCCCAAACAAAAGGTGCTTCGACTCAGCCCCGACGTTTATCAGGGCCGGTCGCTTGCTTCGCTGGGAATCGCCGCTCACGAGGTCGGCCACGCCATTCAGGATGCCGCGGGCTACGGCCCGCTTGGGATCCGCAATGGGCTTGTCCCGATGGCCTCCATCGGAAGCAATTTTTCCTACGCCTTGATCATCGCCGGATTGATCCTCAGTTCCTTCGTGCCCGGGGCACATTATCTGGCTGTTGCGGGAATCGGCCTGTTCGGTGTAGCCGTGCTGTTTCAACTCGTGAATCTTCCGGTCGAATACAACGCGTCGGCCCGGGCCCGGCAGATTCTCCTGAGCAACAACATGATCACCACGGAAGAGGATCGTGTGGTTGGCAAGGTGCTCTCAGCGGCCGCGCTGACCTACGTCGCGGCCACCATCACGGCCCTGTTCACGCTTTTGTATTACGTTTCGCTTGTTTACGGTCGCCGGGATTGATCGCTCAAGACCTGAAGAACATGTCGAAGAGAGCCGTCAATGAGCCTGAGCCGCGTCCGCCAAGGAACAGTTCTTCTTGATTCGATACAATCTCCGCTGAGGCTGCTCGCGAGCATGACGCTTGTAGAGTGCGTTCTTTGGTAGTTTCTCGCTTCTATGACGCGGGTGGAAAACGGGCAATAGTGCCCGAATCGGGCAGTTTTGGGGGCCGACATCTGACTCCAAGTCTGACGATCCACGCCAGAAACCGCCGCGAACTGAGATTTCGTAACTTCTTTATTATCAGATCATTACGACCATTTTTGGCTCTCCGATGGTAGGTTCTCGATTCCAGGCACGCGGCGTGCAAAACCCCCTGAACGAACAATTGCCGACCGCAACGGGTACGGCGGGGGAGACCAAGGGGGGGACGGGGCGGAGTGTGTTCCCGCGTCCCAAGGAACATAGCTTCCTCTGCGAGGCAACCCGCCGGGCTCTCGGATCGAAGACGCCTCTGGGGAGATGAGCGGACCTTTTTTCCGAGGGCTCGGTGGGAAGCCGTTTGGCGGACCGCCAAGCGCCTCCGCCCCTCAATTTGTCAAATCGCCGAATGGCAGGCCGGAACCCGTGACTTGCCTATGACGCTTGTTTCTTTGCGACATCCACAAGCTCGCGCAAATCAGATGGAAGGAACACCGCATCCGCTTGAGGCAATGCCGCCAGTCCCGCGACGCATCGCTCAAGCCGCGTCGCCGGATCAGCGTCGTCGTCGATGAACATGACGTTCCGGCCGCGCATCCGGCAAAGACCGCCGCCATCACCACCCAGCCGCTCGTGCCGAATCTCCACCCCGAATCGCGTCAGGATTTCGATGATCGTGTCAATCTGGGCTAAAGCGTCCATCTTTCCGCCGCGTCTCCATCAAGCAATCACCGACCCGACGCCGATACTGCCAGTCGAAGAGCGATTCAGCATACACCCGAAGGACGATTGACCCAATGGTCAAACAACCTCCCGTTCGCACCCGATCCGCCGAACGGCGCGTCGCGGTCGCAGCGTCGATGGAAGACCGCTTCGCCCAACTCACCGCACAGTTCGACGTTCTCAAGGCCCAGGTTCGACAAGCTCAACAGCTGGCCGGACTCGGAACCGCAGCGGCTACTATCGCCCATGAAGTCAACAACCTACTGACCCCGATTCTCAGCTACGCCGACGCAGCGCTGCAATCCGGAGACGGCCCGCTTGCGCAAAAGGCGCTCACCGTCACCGCGCGCAACGTCCGCATGTTGATTGCCATGTCGGATCGAATTCTCGAACTTGGGGCCGCCAAACCGAGGGAGCGAGAATCGGTCCGCGTTCGTCAGGCGGTTGACGACGCCCTGGCCAGCCTGTGTCGCGATCCCTCCAAGGACGGAATCAGCCTTTCGATCGCGGTAGAGGAATCGTTGACGGTCTTTGCCGACCCGCTTCAGCTTCGACAGGTGTTGTTCAATCTCTTTCTGAACGCCCGCGAAGCCATGGCGCCGAGTCATTCGGGGCGACTTTCCGTCACCGCGTCGTCCGGGCCCAAAGGCGTCGCCATCGAAGTACGCAACACCGGCCCGGCAATTCCGCCGGACCTGTTGCCCCATCTCTTCGAACCGTTCCAGAGCACCAAAAGGGCCACGCGCGACGGCAAGGCGCGGTGCAGCGGTCTGGGACTGGCGCTCGTCCGCGATCTCGTCGAGGAAAACGACGGGACGATCGACGTTTCGAGCGACCAGACGGGAACCACCTTTCGCATTCGCTTTCCGAACTTGCCGCCTGCCGTTGATTGATCCACGGACAAACTCTTGCTGCGAAACGCAACAGCCAGCGGCCGCGGTTCAACAATCTTCGCGCACTCGTTACAATCGATATAGACGGAATCCGGCGGCACGAAGGCCGAATACCACGGGACATCGCTGAAATTATGAGTCGTCGCCCGTCTCGCGGGGTCCGATCAGGCGGCGGCGCAGCGCGTGCCGGTTTGCCTTGCGTTGAGAGGTTTGCGCCGTCGGCGAGGAAAGAAGATGGACGTTGTGTCGCTCTATTGGTTTTTTCGGCGTAAGGCCAGGATCGCTTTTCTGGCGTTCATGATCTACGCCGCGCTTTGTTGATGTCGTCCTGCCATCGCGGTTAGAGCGTCACGTCTCTTCAGCAAAACGCCTCCGGCCGTTCCCACTAACACCAAGAAAATCAACACTCCCCACGAATCCAAGGCCGGAATGTCGGCGGCGCAGGTTTCGCACAGCGGCGCGGTGTTCATCGGATTCACCGCGCGCGACACCCATTCACCGTTGCCGGGCGCGCCCGCGATCAATTCTCCAACCGGCGAACCGGCGGCGCTCGCGTCGGCCACCGTTGTTCCCGATCCCTCCTCGAATCGAAAGTAGGCGACCAGGCCGGGCGTATCGCTTGCGATCACGCGATCCCGATCCGTCGAAATCTGCGAAGCCGTTCGCGCGATGTTCCAGATTCGGACTTCGTCCAGAAAGCCGTTGAACGACGGATAGGCCGGTCCGGCGTCGTGTTTCTCGGCCGCGAGAACGATGTAGGGCCCCCATGAGGTGACGGGGTTCGGATCGCCTCCGTTGGGATAGCTAATGTCGTCGCGTGACGCGTCCGGCGAGCTTGCGAAATCCAGCACTCCGTCGATGAAGAGCGATTTGATCCCCGTCGTCGCGTCGCGCACGACGGCCACGTGATGCCACGCGCCGTCGAGAACGTTGACGCTGCCTTCGATCGTGTTGTCGGCGTCGTTGCCGGGCGGATCGCCGCCGCCTGTGCCGAATCGAACGAACCCGCCCGCGATGCTCAGGCCCCAGTCAGCCTCGCTGGCGCCCCAGATGTCGCGGTCGATGATGATGTTGCCGTCGATCCAGTTGTTGCAGTAGCACTCGACGTCGCCGCCGCTGCCGGGCGCGGAATTGTCCGCCTGGGTTCCGCGCAACCAGAAATCAATGGTGAAGCTGCCAGCCCCCACATCGCAAGGCGCACTGGCGTCCGGGCCGGAGCCGTTGTCGTCAATTTGAATACGAACGCGATCCTGCTGTCCCGGCGGACCGACACCCGTTCCATAAAACCGCAAGGCGAATTGGGATGGCTGCGCGTTCACGCGCCCAGCCACGGCCAAACAACATAGAAGGACGCAGACGAAATGCGCGGTTCGCAATTCCTTGACTCCCGGCGGTTGAAAGCGACAGATCGACAGCAGGTGCAATCGCTCAAATACGATGCCCGCAGATTCTCAGGCAAGATTGTCGACGGCTTGGGTTGAACGCGAAAAAGCGATTTTCGCTCCCGCCAGCAACGAAAGCGTGAGTATCAACAGTCCCCATTCGGACGCCGTCGGAATCTCGCAAAACTCGTAGTGAACGCAATTCAGCACCGGGAAACCGACTTGCGAATCGCAATCCTCTCCGTTGAAAATATCGACGCGCTGCCCGGCATCATCGACCAGCTTCGTCGAAAACGGGTTGACGTCCTCAAATCCGCAGACTTCCGACAAGGCGGGATCGAGAATGCGGAAGTAAAGACAGGCGATTGTCGCGGGCCCCTGCGTCCCGCTACCGCCCAGTGCCACGCCCGCGGCATAGAACAACTCGCCGGCAAGCGCATCGACAACCCGCTGAACCTCGACCACGAACGGCGAACCGGGATCGCAGGCATTGCCCGGTGCGGCGTTGACAAACTCCAGACCGGCCGGGTTCCACTGCACGGAAAACTGCCCGCCGATGATGATCGGGTCACCCGAACCAATCCGAACGGGAATCGTCATCAGGCTTTGCGGCGGCGTACAAGGATCCGGCGTCATGCACAGGCTTGGGTTGGTGCATCCCGTCCCCTCGCATTGACCGGCGACACATTGATCAACGGTCGTGCATTCGTTTTGATCGTTGCACGGACCGCCCTCGTTGATCGGAACCACGTCGCACAACTGCGTCTGCGGAACGCACACGCCCGAACGGCATGCATGTCCAAGCGTCTGACATTGGGTCGATGTCGTACAACGGCACTGGCTCTCCACCGTCGCCGTTCGGCACGTCAGTGTTCCCGGCGCCCCGCTCGGAGGACAATCAACGGAATTGTCAATCGATACGATATGGCCTGTGTCATCGGACAGCCGCGTGACAACTGGTTCGACGCCGACCTTCACGCACAAATCGCTCTGCGACAGTCCACGTGGCAGGAACCGAAGACAGGCGAGCGTCGCCGGTCCCTGTGTGCCTTTGCCGCCTGCAAACGGATTGATGCCCACAGCGCAGAAAATAGTGCCTGCGGATTCGTTCAATTCGGTGTGAATCTCCAGCGAAAACGGCGACAGAGCATCGCAAGCCGCGCCCGGCAGGACTTCGAGAAGTTTGAACGCCGCGGGATCAAACGAGAGCTGGAACTGCCCGCCGACGACGACCGAGTCGCCGGCGCCAAGCCGAACCTGAACATCGACCGTGCTGCCCGGAAAGTCGCAGCCGGTCGGCTCGGTCAGGCACACACTGGGATTGCCCGCCCGCGCTACCGAGTTGGACGCAAATGCGTACCCCAGAAGCACCAGGCAAAAATGCAGACGACCGGCTGAATTCCCCCTCATGGCCGACCCCTCTTTTCCGCGCACCGAGGCCGCGATCGCGGTTTTGGCGCAGTTTCGCAGGAAGGAGAAAGTTTATCGGATTTCACTTTTAATTTCAACCCCAAGCCGTCGAACATCCGTCCAAAAAACCGCTTGACCGAGACTTTTGTTTGGTTTATGTTTGGCAATCTCGCCGGACGCGGCGGTGGATGCGGTTCATTTCCCGGGGGCACGTCGATGGAATTTCCAAATCAAACATCAGCGGTGGACAAGCCGGGGTCGGTCGGACCTACCGAGACACAACTTGCAACATTATCGGCATCGCAGCGAGCGCTGGTCCGTAACAACGTCGGCCTAGTCACGGTTCACTTGCGCCGATTCGTGCGCGGAGCCTCCATCGTTCGCTACACACGTGCACGGGACGACCTGTTTCAGGAGGGATGTGTGGGGTTGATTCGCGCCGCGCTCGATTATCGGGCGGACCGCGGAATCCCGTTCGCGGCCTTCGCGCTGCCGCGCATTCGCAAGGCAATTAGCCGGGCGCTGTTGGCGGCGGTCGACCCGCGACCGGCGAATCCCGACGCATCCGGCGAGGAAGGCGAACTCGTCGCCCGATGGGAGGACGACGAAAAGACGCGCCGGCGAAAGCGCCGCGGAGGACGGCGCTTACGCCATGCGGATCGGCAGCGGCCGGACGCGGATTACACCGGTACGACCATTGGCGATCGGCTGCGCGAAAAATACGAACGGGCCGTTCAGCGTGCGGCGGACTTCGTGGAACAGGGTGCGGCGTCGCGCGACGATCGACCCGCGCTGGTTCGCGAACTGACGCGCGAGCGATTCCTCGTTCCTGACGACGAGGAACGCCGCTCCTTTCGGGACATCGCGCGGAGGACGCGGTCGTCGTTTGGCCGGGTGCTTCAGTGTGATCGCCGCCTCGGCGATCTGGTGCGGCGACACCTGGAAAGCGATCCGGAGTTCGCTGCGCTTCAGCGCATCGCCCGGACCGACCCCGACGGCGTCGACGCCGCGCTCGACGAATCGACGGATCGGGAGATTGGTCGACTCGGCGCGGAATCGCTGATCGCCGAATTCCGCTGCGCGAGCGATAAGAAGCGCGCGATGATCATGTTGCAATTGCTTCGCTATTCGCCGGGCCGAATCGAAGCATTGTTGCAGGGTGAAATCGAGCGACTCCCCGAACCGACTCGCGAACTGCTTCATGTCGCCTCGACGAGCCTTGCTCCTTCGCCGCCTAACCTTATGGAGAGTGAATGAGGAAGAATACCACTCCTTGAAATAAGGCAATGGATGAGAAGTCAGCGCGAATGAACTGGTTTGGATTGTTTATTGCCGAAAGATCGCACCAAACGCGCATTCGCCTCAATTGATCACCGCGCGGCCACAATAAAGCCTCGGCGCGGACGGAATCGCATTCCGCCGCGCCGAGGCTATTTGTCGTTTGGTTGTCAGTGACGTTGCCGATCGCGCTTACGGCCGATCCGACGTGAGGATCGTCGTCGAGCGGGTCGTCGTGCCCCAGGCGTTGTTCGTCACGCTCTCCGGCCGACCGTTCATTCCGTCGGCCGCCTGAAGGCGAATGGTCATCATCGACTCGCGCTCGATGGCGTCGGCCAGTCGCGCCGGAAGCTGGTTGTCCATCACCGACGCGGCGAGCACTGCTGTCGGTCCTTGTCGGTGAATGACGCCGGTCGTCTCGCGAATCTTCGCCGACGCGACGCGGGCCTGCTCGACCTGCTTGAATTGGGCGTCGATCCGCTCCATATCGGCCGCAAGGTCCTGACGCTGCCGCTCCAATGCGACGCGCTTCTCACTCCACCCGTTGCAGTCGTTGTACTGCATGTCAATCTGTCGCTGCTGCTCGGCCAGCACGGCTCGCTCGCGACGAAGTGATGCCTGTTCACGATCAAAGGCCGCCTCGGCTTCCTCGGGCGCGAACAGACCGGCCACAAACATCAGGGCATGGCCGCGCCGACGGTTCTCGGTCATTTGCCGGTCAAGCTGGGCGATCATTCCGCGAACATGCTGCATGCGCCGCTCGTTGTTCATGAAGCAGCCGTCATGGTTGAAAAGGTGTGACGTGACGCGGTAGTAGTTCCGGCGATTCTGAAGCCGGTTCGCCTCTTCGGCAAACACTGTGCGGCAGCGATTCAGTTCGTCCTGCATTTCCGTCACGCGATCGAGCTTTTCCATCGAGCGCCGGAAATCACCGGCGAGGATCACCTTGGTCATCGGCCGTCCATTGCGAACGACGGACAGATCGCCTTCGCCGAACGCGGGATTCGTGGTCGGAACCATGAAGCCCGACGGGCCCGGCATGACCAGCAACTGCGCATCGCCCAACGCCTCATAGCGCGCTTGCGCCATGCGCTGTTGATCGCGTCGCTCGGCGCGAATGGACGCGTTGATTTGACCTTCCAGCCGTCGCAAGCTCTTTAGCTGCTTTGAGAACCGGGCAAAATCATCGGCGTCGCGGCTGGCGAACTTGCCGCTGATCTTGTTTTCAAAGGCCAGCCATTCTTCTTGTTGATGTACCTCGTCGCGCCATTGAGTCAGCGCGCTAAGCACGTCGTCGCCGCCGTTGTTGACGGCCATCCAGCCCTGATAAGCGGCTCCCTGGTCGGGATCAAACAGTCCGAACATGTACTTTCCAGCGGGCAAGTCGGCTGGCGTACGAGAGACGTCCGCTCCGTCGTAGGGACCGCCCCACAACAAGGCATGTCCCGACGGACCGCCGTCGGCATCCATTGTTCCGTAGTTCGCCTCGCTCGTCGCCGGATTGTGGCTGACCAGCGCCGTGGATCGTGCCTGCGCGAACTCAGCGAAGGATGCGTCGTCCGCAGGCGCGACGAATCGAACCGTGAGCTTTCCTTGCTCTCCCGGGTGCGACCAGGGATTGCATGCCTGATGTTTGGGGCCGCAGCCCGCGCTCAACATGAAAACGCCTGCAGCCGCAGCAATGATTCTGATTCTGTTCATATCTGGTCGCTCCTCAAGAAGGGAATTGAATGACTCCCCCGCGACATGCCTCACCCGGTGGGCATGGCGGGCTCCTCTTTGATGAAAGATTCGATACGCGCGGAGGTTTGGCAAACGGCGGCAAACTTTGCCGATCGTAACGGCGCGGCGATCGCACGACAGCTTATAGAAATATTCCAGAAGAGTTTTCGGACTGGAGGGCGGCGTCCGTGCCATCGGAGTCGCCGGTCCGAATAACCACGGTCAGGAACAGTGCGCTTGGCCCGAAGTCAGATTGACTCCACATGAACGGATTTGGCGCGGAGCGATCGTACACGACCGCGCACCGCCTCGGCCACCGAATGGGGAGCCTTGATTCCCTCGATGGTCACCACGCGATCGGTCGCATCCGTGGTCAACAGCGAAATCGTACCGAGGTCGAATAGACGATTCACCATCGATTGATACGACCGGACATCGTCCACGCGGATCAATTCGATCTGATCGGTCGTGCGACTGAGGATGCCGCGCTCCACGAAAAGCCGTTGCGACGTCAATCGATAACCGGTTCCCAGCACCTTCAGGACGATCCGTCCCAGCATCAGCACACCGGAAACGAGGACCAAGACAACGATCGCCAGTGACGCACCGACCCAGGTCAACCACTCCACCCGAGCCGAAAGCATCCCGATCAAAACCGCCCCCATCAAGTTGACAAACAACCACAGCGCGATGCGCCCGGCAAAATGCAGCCACTGTGTTCGACCGGACCAGATGTCGGATTCAGGATCGGCGGCGGCCGAACCCTGGGGTGCGACGCGACCGGCTGCCTTGATCGCGGCACTGACGGGAACCTGATCCTCGGAGTCCATTTCGGCGTTGATGGTCATGACGGCTTCATTCGCCACAGAGGCCGATCGTCGGCCAATCCCGCATCGATCGCAATGCCCTGTTCACCGATAATCTTATCGGCATGGCACGTCAATTCACATCGGTCCCGGCGACAAAACGGGGCCCACGTTCACTAGCCATTTGGAAACCGCGCATTCGTCCGGGTTGCCGCCCGTTTTTCAGTTCAAACCATCTTCGGAAATGGTCCATTTTTGCCCTTGACGCCAGTTCGGGTGGGAATAGACTCTGCCCGCCCTCGCGGCAAGGCAAGATCGGTGACGCGCGAAGCGGGTTCTTTTCCGCCGCAACGGCCGATGGATTCGATGATGGTCGAAGAGTGGGGTGGCTGGCATGAAGAACTTCGAGTTCAACAGGGAGTTGGAAACCATGGTTGCGGAGCGCACCGCGCCGTTCAGTCTGGTCCGGATCGAATCCCCGGGGATCGCTCAGGGATCAGTTTTCGCCGTGTCTTCGACCGGAAATCGGCTGGCGCTGGGCTGCTCGGCAATGGCGTGCGCGGACGGACTCCTGCGCGACGGTTTCCTTGCCCCCATCGGGTGGCGCGAGACCGTTTCCGCGGAGGATGGAAGACCGGGCGTTGTCTGCGGCGATGACTGGGACGAAGACGATGACGTCATCGACGACGAAGACGACGACGATGATGAGGATGATGATGAAGATTTCTTCGATGACGACGAAGATGACTTCGACGACGATGAAGAAGAGGAAGACGACGAGGAATAGCCCGGCAACGGGATGACGCCAATGGTGAAGCCGTCGCGCGCGAGTGGCTTGACGACCTTCCTCCGCAGTCCGCGATTCGGACGTACGACCGACCGCGGCGGGTTTCGTCCAGAAATCGTTCGACTCTCCGATGAAGACACCGGGGAATCCTTATCGGCCGCTGAAGTTGTTCCCCGCTAATCAAGACCCGCCTCCATGGCACCGATGGACAGGCCATGGAAACCCCTTATGAAGGACCCGATCGGCGTAGCGTCCGCCGTGAGGATCGGCGATCCGGCGATGCCGGGCGGCGGTCAGGCATGGATCGGCGTCGCGGACCCGGACGCCGCCGCGGTGAAGTTCGACGAGCGGCCGAGGAAGGGGAAATCAGCGGCGAGCTGCTGGAGTTCATCATGGCGATTGATGAATACAAGCGCGTCAACGAGCGTCCCTTTCCTTCGTGGTCCGAAGTGTTCGAAATCATGCACTACCTAGGATACCGAAAGGTCGCGGAGCGCGCCGTTCATATCAACACGGCCAGTGGATCCGCAGCGCTCGACGAAGCCCCCGCGCTGGCCGACAAGTCGTGACGCCGCATCCTTGACGTCATCAAATCCTCAGTCGAGTTGATCGACTTCGAATGCTGATTCGATTATTGCGGAGTTTCTGAAACAAGCCGGCCGTTAATGACGACTCCGACGCAGTGTGACGTGTATTCGAAGGGGTCGCCATCAAACAACGCAAGGTCGGCGTCCTTCCCTACAGAAAGCGACCCGACCCGACCGTCAATCCCCAGAATCTTCGCCGCGTCGATGGTGATCGTCGCCAGCGCCTCGTCAAAGCTCAGCCCGTTCGCCGCCGCCCACGCCGCCTCGAAGAGCACCACGCGCGTTTTCGGAACATAGTCCTCGTATCCGCTCTGAAGCGCGACCGTTATCCCCGCCTTGCGCAGCGTCGCGGCAGTCCCGAAACTCATGTTCTCGAACTCCTGAAAGGCCCGTACCATCGTCGCGTGAACGATCACCGGCACGCCCGCATCCTTGATTTCGTCCGTAAGCAGATAGGCCTCGGCCGCGCTGTCCAACCACAGGCGAATGCCAAACTCCTTCGCCAACCGGAGCGTGCTGGCGATGTCCTGCGCCCGGTTGGCCGTCACCATGAGCGGAACTTCACCTTTCAGAACACGAACCATCGTCTCCAGCCCGAGGTCCCGATCCGGTTTCTTGTCGTCCTCGGCTTTTTCGCGTTTGCGCATGTATTCCTGCGCCTTAATCAGCTCGGCCCGAAGCATGGCCATCATCTTGCCGCGCGTGCCCGGCGATTTGCCCTTGTCCCTTTTCTGCGCGAGCGGGCTGAGCGTCGCCGCCACCGCCGCCGTTGGAACGATCACCGCGTCCTCGATCGTGTTGCCCCACGTCTTGACGATCGTGGTCTGTCCGGAAATCAGTTCGCCCGGCGCGTGCCCGGTGTGCACCGTCGTGATGCCGAAGTTGCGGACCCACTCGACAAGACGGTCGCGCGAGTTGTAGGCATCAATCGCGCGAAGCTCCGGCTGAATCGGATCCGAATGCTCAAGCTGATCCTGATCGTGCGCCTGGTTGTACAGACCGCTCAGTCCGACGGTACTGTGCGCGTCGATCAGCCCCGGCGTGACGACCGCGGCCTCGATTACTCGAAACCCCTCGGGAATCGCCACCGCATCCGCCGTACCGACCGCCGCGATCCGCCCGTCGCGAACAAGCACCACGCCGTCCTTGATCGGCGCGCCGGCCATCGTGTGCACCGTCTTGCCGCGCACGGCGACTTGCGCCTGGGCTTCCGCGCCGACGGTGAGGAAGCCGACGAGTCCAATCAATACAAGAAGCGATTTGCGCTCCGACATCACTGACCCTCCGGCATATCGTGACAACAGAGATAGGGCGTCTGATCGTTGCCCGCGCCGTAGCCGCCGACCGCGTGCAGCAGATCGTCCGGGTCGCTTCGATCAAAGACTTTCTCGCCGTCGATATACGTTTGAATGACTTTCGTGTAGACGCTCAGCGGATCGCCGTCGAGCACGATGAAATCCGCGTCCTTGCCCACCTCCAGCGACCCGATGCGATCGCCCAGATCGAGCATCTTCGCGCCCGCCAGCGTCAGCGCCTTGAGCGCCCCTTCCCGCGACATCCCCGCCCGCACGCCCAGCGCCGCACTCCGCAGGAACAGCCGCGCATCCGTGATCCAATCGTCTGAGTGATACGCCACCTCAACCCCGGCCTTCTCCAACACGCCTCCCGTCTTGAACACCAAATCAACCGCCTCAAGCTTGCCGCCCGGACTATCGACCACAATGATCGAGCAGGGGACCTTCGCCTTGGCGATCTCGTCGGCTACCTTCCAGCCGTCGCTCACGTGGTGCAGCACGACGCGAAACCCAAACTCCTCGGCCAGGCGAAGCACGGTCATGATGTCGTCGTGGCGGTGCGTGTGATGGTGAACAATCCGCTTGCCTTCCAGCACTTCCACCAGCGCTTCCAGCCCGATATCGCGCGCCGGCATTTTCTCTGCATCGCCCGCGGCCTTCTCGATTTTCTCTCGATACTCGCGCGCCTTGATGTACCGCTCGCGCACCAGCGCCGCCGATTTTCCTCGCGTCCCCGGAAACGGTGCGTCGCGCATCGAGTTCGTTCCATTGGCCATCTTGAGTCCGCCCATCGGCTTGCCTTCGGCGTCGCGAATGAACATGTCATCGATGATGTTGGCCTTGCGAAGCTTGACGTAGATCGTCTGCCCGCTCAGCAGATGACCCGAACCCGGCATGATGTTGAGCGTCGTCATCCCGCCCGCCACTGCGCGCCGAAAACCGGAATCACGCACGTTCAGCGAGTCATGGATGCGAACGTCCGGCTGAATCGGCGCCGAGGAATCCGCTCCGCCGAACCCGCCGATGTGATTGTGCGTATCCACCAGACCGGGCATGACGATTTTTCCGGTCAAATCGATTCGCTGGGCGTCGGACGGGATGGAGACCGAACCCTCGGCGCCGACCGCCGTGATCTTCCCCTTCTCAATCACCAACACGCCGCGCTCGATCTCCGGTCCGGCGATGGGAATCAGCTTCGCGCCGACGTAGACCCGCGGAGCGTCAGGCCGCGCCGAGACATCCTGGGCCCGAGCCGACAAACAGCCCGCCACCAACGTCATCAAGAAAACGGGGATCGAGCTTCGCACGACAATCCTCCTCCACCGGATCCAGGGTCCGTACATGAGCGACCTCAATGCTTCCAGGTTTGGATGTCCGACGGCAAGCCCGACCCGCCGCCGCATCGCCAACCGAAGAAGGCGATTCTATGGATGCCGGGCAGGAATGAAAAGCGGATCAGTTTTTGCGGTGCTTTGACCGCTTCGTCGGATGAACACCGATCACGGTAACCCTGCGACGTCGCCGGTGGAGCGCACCGGACCAACGCAACCGACCGGAGTTCCTTTCCAACAGCCGCGCTCCAGTGGATTGTCGTACCGCGCCACACCTAGAATCGCTCCGGCGGAGCACATCATGTCCGAGGGTCAAGAATCATCGGTCGAAATCGCCGCTCATGCGGAACGCGGCTTTGCTCGATGGGATAAACGGATCATCCGATGGTCCCGCTGGATCACCGCGATTCTCATCCCGCTATTCCTCCTCTCCGCTCATCATGGCTGCGGGTTCCGAAAGTCGGGGATTCAAATCGGACTTCGCGATGGTGCATTCATCTACGAGTCCCGCCGCAATTACTTCAAGGGGCCGATGCCTCCCCGACAATTGGAGTTTTACACATCGGATTATTATTCCGGAGGAAGGCCGTCGACCAGAATGTACTTCCGACGCTCGCGGAATCATACGGAACTCTGTTTTCCGTTTTGGCTTCCACTGGCTGTGACAGTCCCAATCACATTGGTAAGTCGGCGTCGCCCGCGGCCGGCCCCGCTCGGGCCGTATCGAGTGACGCTCCTTCGCTATCTTGCCGGGGCCGTCGAATACGCGGTCATTCTGGCGTTGTTGTCCGCGACGCTGATCGCGGCCATGCCCCTTGCACCCTTTCCATTACTTTATTTCTCGCTGGGCGCGCTAGCGGTCCCGTTCGGCGCCTATGTCGCGGCAAGGAAACGAATCGATGAGGCCAACTACCGATTCCCTGGCGGATTCTGCCGCAACTGCCTATACAACCTTACCGGCAACATCTCCGGCGTCTGCCCGGAATGCGGAACAAAAACACCACACGACGCAGAGCACCAAATCAACTAGCTCAACTCAATTCAAGAGCAGCAAGCACCGTTCAGAAGTTGCGTCGCGTTCCCGTTAGGCGGCGGTGCCTCCGAGACAAACCATAACCCAACAACCGACCTTTTTAATGTCGCTTGCTGTCCGATAACTACCGTAACAGCGAACTCGTTTTCTCGGACCGAGACTCGCGCCCACCACCAAACCCGAGATGAACCCAGCCAAAAACGGAACACCTCAACGTTTCCAAGTTTCCTGGTCCACCCCAACTTTCACCTGTCCGATAAAACGGGATGACCTCATGGGCGGTCGGTTTTTTGGCCTGACAATTTAGGAAATGCGCATCGGACAACGCACTCTCTCGGAAAGGACCACGCGTCATGACCGCTTTTGACATTCGCCACCAAATCCCGCTGAGCGACATTCAGGCCGAGAATGATGCCATCAGCGAAGAACTCACCGAAGCCGTCGCCGACGCCGCGTCATCGGACCGGTACATCGGCGGCCCGGTTGTTGAGGCGCTGGCCGAAGAGCTGGCCGAATTCTGCGCCGTCCCCCATGTCGTCCCATGTTGCAACGGAACCGAGGCCCTGCGCCTCGCCATTCTCGGCGTCGTGGGGGAAGGCGACGGCGAATCGGAAATTATCACCGTGTCCCACACGTTCCCCGCCACGCTGGAGGCGATTCTCGCGGCACGCCACCGTCCCGCGCTCGTGGACGTGGATCCGGATACTTGTCTGATCGACATCGAATGTGTTGAGGCCGCCCTGACCAAACGAACCGTTGCGGTGATTCCGGTGCATGCCTATGGGCAGATGGCCGACATCGTTCAACTGCGCCGCTGGGCGGAGTCCAGGGGCATCGCCGTGATCGAGCACGTGGCCGGTTCCTTCGGCGCTGCGTTTGACGGTCTGTCGCCGGGAAAAATGAGCGACGCGGCCGCGTTCGATTTTTCGCCATCCAGCAACCTCGCGGCGTGGGGCAATGCCGGAGCCATCGCTTGCCGCGACGCGGGCGTGGCCGGTCGTATCGCCCAGTACGTCGATCATGGCCGCAGTGACCCGATGACCCACGCGCGCATCGGCGGCGAATCGCGGCTGGACGCGATTCAGGCGGCGGTACTTCGCGTCAAACTCCGATACGTTGATGAGTGGAACAAGGCGAGGCAGCGCGCCGCCGGGTGGTACGAAGAACTGTTTACCGGCCATGCCGCCGACGTCGGCCGCTCGAGACCGGGCAGCCGAGCGTCATCGAAAACCGGCTGGAATAGTCCGCGCGCTGGCGCGTACGCTGGTGATGACCGCAATCATTTAAGCACGCCACAAACCACGCCCGGCGCGTTCCATGTATTCAATCGATATGTCATTCAATCCGCTGACCGCGATGCCATGCGCGCGGCACTGACCCAGGCTGGAATCGCCACCGGCATTCATCATCCGATTCCCTGCCACGAACAGCCCGCCTATCGGTTTCTCAATATCCGGCCCGACGACCTTCCGTTCACGCACCGGCTGGGCAAGCGAATACTCTCGCTGCCGATGTTTCCGCAGTTGACGCGCGCACAGGTCGAACGCATCGTGGAATGTGCCGCAACATCGTCGCTTGAATTCTCAGTTCGCTGAGCAGGTGAACTCGCAAGCTGCCGTTGCCCGCACAAGCCCAAGCGCAGTCTCAATCCGGTCGTTGCGAGCGGCGGACTGCTTCCCTTTACGCATTGCGTGAAGGGTCAGTCCGCGCGGATTCCCGCTTGTCTTGGACGTTCATTCACCACGATTGCGATGAAACCGCGCTTAAACGTGTTCTTCCATTGTCTCAACTCAGCGCCGTCACCACCGTCTTGACCTCGGTGTAGCTCGACAGGGCGTATTCGCCGAGTTCGCGGCCGATGCCGCTCATCTTGAAGCCGCCGAACGGCGCGGACGCATCAAAGGCGTTGTAGCAGTTGATCCATACGGTACCGGCGCGCAGACCCGCGGCCACGCGCTGAGCCTTGGCGAAGTCCTTCGTCCAGACCGAGGCGGCGAGTCCGTACATCGTGTTGTTGCCGCGCTTGATGGCTTCGTCCACGTCGCTGAAGCGCAGCACGCTGAGGACCGGCCCGAAGATTTCCTCGCGGGCGATGGACATCTCGTCCTTGACGTTGTCGAAGATCGTCGGCTCGATGAAGTAGCCCGCGCGATCGACTTTCTTTCCGCCGGTGACGCAGGCCGCGCCCTCTTTCTGCCCCGCGCTGATGTAGCCCATGATGCGATCGAACTGCTCCTGCGATACCTGCGGGCCGTGCGCGGTGGCCTGGTCGAACGGATCGCCGACCTTCGTCTTCTTGGCTCGCTGCGTGACACTCTCCAGCACCTGATCGTGAATCTTGTCCTCGACGAAGAGCCGCGTGCCGGCGCAGCAGCACTGCCCCATGTTGAAGAAGCAGCCGAAGTAGGCGAACTTCGCGGCCGCGTCCACGTCGGCATCGGCGAAGATGATGTTGGGACTCTTGCCGCCGAGTTCGAGCGTGACGCGCTTGAGATTTGTCTCGGCGGCGGCTTTCATGATGGCCTTGCCAACGGCCGTGCTGCCGGTGAACGCGACCTTGTCCACGTCGCCGTGCATGGCGATCGCCGCGCCGGCCGTCTCGCCGAACCCCGTCACCACGTTGACCACCCCCTCCGGAAAGCCCGCTTCGAGCGCAAGCTCCGCGATGCGGAGCGCGGTGAGCGGCGTCTGCTCGGCCGGTTTGAGCACGCTCGTGCAACCGCACGCCAGCGCCGGGGCCCATTTGTAGGCGAGCATCAGCATCGGGAAGTTCCATGGAATGATCTGGCCGCAGACGCCGACGGGTTCGTGCCGCGTGTATGTGTGGAACGGCCCGGCGACGGGCAGCACCTTGCCGTGAATCTTGTCGGCCCAGCCGGCGAAGTAGCGAAAGACCGCGATGGTCGCGGTCACGTCGCCGCCGAGTGAGTCGCGGATCGGCTTGCCGTTGTCCAGCGTCTCGAGCGCGGCGAGTTCCTTCGCGTTTTTCTCGATCAGGTCGGCGAGTTTGTAGAGCAGCCGTCCGCGCTCGGCCGGAGCCATAAAGCGCCAAGCCTTGCCTTCGATCGCCTTTCGTGCGGCGGCGACGGCTTTGTCGACGTCGGCCTTGTCGCCGGCGGCCACGCGGCAGATCACGTCGCCGGTGGTGGGGTTGATCGTCTCGAACGTCTTGCCCGAGGCGGCGTCGACCCACTGGCCGGCGATGAGCATTTTCTTGTCCGTAACCTTCGGCGGTGCAATGGTTTCCGTTGCGGTCATGGTGTTGGCCCCGTGATTGGAATGTTTGTTGTGCCGCCCGTTGCGACGTGGTGCCATTGTCGTCGAAACGGCGGGAATTTCAAGGCAGCTCGCTCCAAGGCCAGCGTCTTTGAATTATCATCCCTTTGTCGGATCAGGGCCAAGACTTCGTAGTGTTTAGCGGCGTGTCGACGACCGTGAGCACCCCGTGGAACAGGAACTTTTCATATGAGCTAAACAACGAAATTGACTTCGACCTGTCTTGGTCCTCCTTGACCCAAACCCATATCAACAAAACCCTGCTGGAGAATAGGATGTCCCTGCGAAAGTGCCTTTCGATCCTATGCCACATTCGCCCTCCGCAAGTTCGCGCGAACGGAAATTCGCGGCTCGCCGGGCTTTGGGTTGGGTCCCGGCAAGTCATTGATCGGCTGGCGTTTTGGCGTCGTGGCGGTAGAATGGTTGCTTCGTTTTCCATCCTGATTCACGGGCCTTTTTTCAGGAGTTTCCGCTATGAAATCAGCCAGTCCGATTCCGAGAGGGTTTCACACCATCACGCCGCACCTCGTGGTTCGCGGCGGTGAGGAAGCGATCAAGTTTTACAAGAAGGCTTTCGGCGCCGAGGAGCGCAACGAAGGCTGTGTCATGAAAATGCCCAACGGCAAGATCGGCCACGCCGAACTGTGGATCGGCGATTCGCCGATCATGCTGGCCGACGAGTCGCCGGAATGGGGGGCGCTGTCGCCGCTGAGCAAGGGCGGCGGGAGCGTGTGCATTCACCTGTACGTTCCCGACGTGGACAAGACATACGCCCAGGCGGTCGCAGCCGGAGCTACATCGACCATGCCCGTCGCCGACATGCCCTGGGGCGATCGCTACGGAAAGCTGAAAGACCCGTTCGGCCACGAGTGGTCGGTCGGAACCCACAAGGAAGACCTGACCCCTGAGGAAATCGACAAGCGGATGCAGGCGATGATGTCCGGCCACGGGAAGAAGTGCTGATCCTCCGACATTCGGATCCGATCGTCGTCCGGTGTTGAGTCGAAGGTGTCGACGATAGCAGAAGAAGATTACGATGTCCCGAGTCGCGCGTTTCGAGACGCACGCATCCAAACCGGTCCTTCGTTTGCATCGAACGGGCATCGAGTGGATTCTAGATATCATCGCCCTCGGCGGGACGCTGCTGTGCGTGCTCATCGTTCCCATGACCTGGTCCACACTTCCCGAACGCATCCCCATCCATTTCAATTTATCGGGGCAGCCCGACGGCTGGGGCTCTCGCGGCACATTGATTCTGCTGCCCGCGCTGCTCGTCGTCATCAACGTCGGCCTCACCCTGCTAGCGAGGATTCCCCATCGCTTCAACTACCTCTGGCCGGTCACGCCCGACAACGCCGAACAGCAATACCGCATCGCCCGCTCCTTGCTTGCGATGGTCAAGATCGAAATCTCCGGCCTTTTCGGTTACCTGACCTGGATGACCGTGCGCACGGCTCGCGGAGACTCCGCGGGCCTCACCGGCATGTTGCTCCCGACCGTGCTCTTTGTCGTCTTCCTGACGGTATTCGTGCATCTGCTCGCCGCGAAACGAGCCGCATAGAGCGTTTCCAGTGCAATCGTAGCGGATGACTCGCCAAACTCTGAGGAAATTGCGCGCGAACTGAATCGCTCAACGATCAGGTGTAGCGATTAGGAAACAAATATCCGCGCGAACTGAAGTTCGCGGCTCGCTACGATTGAACTGAGATTGCTCTCGCCCGTTCGCATCGATCGTTCGGACTGGTGCGATGATTGGACCGCACACGAGGGACACCTCTCGCAACCGTGAGGAAACTCTCGGATGGAAACAATGGCGGCTCAGCGCCCGGTGGATGGAGCGTGTGGCCGGACATGCAAAACCGAACCAGAATGGGCGGAATCTGGCCCGTTTGTCGTCAGTCCTGTAGAGACAGCCTCGGTCGCGCCCGTGACATGCGTTCCGATCATCGCGACCGCGCCCGCGGCGGCCACGGCGATCGCCGCCAGCAGAAGGGCATACTCCGACGCCGCCGCCCCTTCCTGCTCACGCAGGAACTCGCGGAATCGAAGCGCGGTTGATCTGGCGATCGGCATCGTCGGATTCCTCTGAAGGCATCCCTCGGCTCGGCCTGAAAGCGCCGCGCCTCGCGTCATTATTGCACGCCGGTCCCCCTTTAATCAACTGAATGTGCTGTCTGAAGCGACGTCAGATAACGTGCGGCCTGCTCGCCCGCTCATGGGGCCGCGTAATAGGATTGCTTCCGATAACGGATCGAACATTGCCGATCGGACAGAGTTGCATTCGTTCTCACTCGGAAATTGCAAATTGATCAAGCTCGGGAATCGACATCGCCGAACCGGCGCTGCCGACCGGCAAAATCGCGGATCGCATCGTTTAATTGCTCCGCACCGAAATCCGGCCACAGCGCCTCGCAGACGTGAATCTCGGCATAGCTGATTTGCCAGAGCAGAAAATTGCTCACTCGCCGCTCATTGGCCGTGCGAATCAACAGGTCCGGGTCGGGAAGACCGGCCGTGTAGAGTTCTTTGGAAATCACGTCCGCGTCGATTCCTTCCGGAGCCATGCGCCCGTCGCGCACGTTTCCGGCGATCCGGCGAACGGCTTCGACAATTTCATCGCGCGAGCCATAGTTAAGCGCCAGGCAGAGTTTCAACCCACTGTTGCCACAACTCATTTCGATCGTCTTGTCCATCTCCGACAGTACCGAATCAGGCAGTCCCTCGCGCCGTCCGACGTGAAGAAACCGGACGTTGTTCCGCATGATCGTTTCGCGCTCGCCGATCAGGTAACGAGCGTACAGCTCCATGAGAAACTCAACTTCCTCTCGAGGCCGCTTCCAGTTTTCCGTGCTGAAGCTGTAGAGCGTGAGAACTTCGATGCCCAGACGTGCGCAGTGGGTGACGATGTCGCGGACGGTTTTCGCGCCCGCCTCGTGGCCGCGAATCCGAGGCCATCCCCGCTGCGTCGCCCATCGACCGTTGCCGTCCATGATGATGGCGATATGCCGGGGAAGTCGGTCTCGCGGAATACCGAGGACGGCCTGCGAATCCAAAGGCGGTGCAATCTCGCCGACCATGATTGGCCTGCCCCTGAAATAGGCCTACGCGGTGGCCGCGACGGCGGAAGGAATCCAATCGCTGATGGTTCCGCGAATCAGCGTTTGCGATCGGTCCGGTCCGATGCCGACGAGCGTCACCGGCGCGCCGAGCAGGGATTCGACGCGCCGAATGTAGCCCAGTGCCGTGTCCGGCAGATCTTCGAATCGTCGTACCGCCCGCAGATCACCCGACCAGCCCGGAAAAAACTCAATCACCGGCTCGCAGCATTCCAGCAACGCGGCGCTCGCCGGAGGAACGGTCAGCGTCGCCCCGTTGCAGCGGTAGGCCGTGCAAAGGCCCACTTCGTCAAAACCGCTGAGCGTGTCTAGGTGCAGCAGGGCCACGTGCGTGACACCGGTGATTCGCGCCGCGTAGCGCCCGGCCACCGCATCAAACCACCCGCATCGCCGCGGCCGGCCCGTCGTCGTGCCGAATTCGTTGCCCCGCTGTCGAATCCGATCGCCCGTGGCATTGGAGAGTTCGGTCACGAACGGACCGGCGCCGACCCTCGTCGCGTACGCTTTGGTCACGCCGATGAGTCGCTGAACCGCGGTGGCAGGCACACCCGCCCCCGAACCGATTCCGTTGGGGCCTGTGCTGCTCGACGTCACGAACGGATAGGTTCCATGATCGATGTCGAGCAGAACGCCGTTGGCGCCCTCGAACAATATTTGTTGCCCGTCCGCGATGGACTGCAACAACATCGACGTCGTGTCCGCGATCAACGGGCCGAGGCGCTCGCGCGCGAAGGCAAGGTCGGCGAGCACGGCGTCGACGCTCAGTCCCCCGTCGTCGCCGAACGTCGCGGCCAGCGATACTTTTCGTGAGGCTACGATTCGCCGCACCCGATCCTTGAGTCCCGATTCGTTCAGCAGATCGGCGAAGCGCACGCAGGTGGATCGCCGCATTTTGTCGGCGTAGCACGGGCCGATGCCGCGAGCCGTTGTCCCGAGCTTCCCCGCCTCGCCCGCGGCTCGTTCGCTGAGTTGGTCTTCGATCTTGTGATGTGCCAGCACGAGGCACGCCCGGTCGCTGATCTTGAGCCGTTCCGCCACGGGCACTCCGCGAGCCGCCAATCCGTCGATTTCCGAAACAAGCGCGATCGGATCGGCCACCACCCCGGGCCCGATGATGCCGATGGTGTCGGTGTGCAGCACGCCCGTGGGCAACAGGTGAAGAGCGAACTTTTCCGAGCCGACGCACACCGTGTGCCCGGCATTGGCACCGCCGTTGAACCGAACGACGATATCAAAGGCGGGACAAAGCAGATCGACGATCTTTCCCTTGCCTTCGTCGCCCCAACCCAGGCCGAATACGCACGTATGCTTGGCTCGGTTTTTCGTCATGCCGGTTTGCCCGAGGATTGGCTGATTCGGTCCATAAAAACGGGCCCGTTCGCCGGGCCCTTCCAAATGCACTCAGAACCGAGGACCGACGTTACGGCGTTTGCAACGGGCTGTCAATCGCACTGATTTGTGAAATCCATTTAGAAGACTAGTGTATCGATAGGCAGTTTTATACTAGTAGAAAAATTATTTAGTTGACAATAAGCCAAAACAAAGTTAAATAATCAAAATGTTATCATTGAACTCGATGCCATGGTGGTTATCGGGCGTTTAACCAGTCAACTGCGTTAAGGAAGGCATTATGGACGGCTGCGAGTTGCGTAATTTCCTTTTTATTCCCTACGACGAGCTGGAAGAGATGAATCTCGAGGCCAAGCGTCAGCGCCTGGAGCGCGTCTCCCGCGACTCCGTCGAGGAAACCCGCCGCAAATACCTGACCGACGAAAAACGCATCAAGGCCGTCACCGTCTGTTTTTCCGACCTCGAAGGTCGGTTTCACATGCTCGACTACGACAAGAAGTTTTTGCTCAAATCGGCCGACAACCTGACCTTCGACGGTTCGTCCATCCGCGGGTTTTCCGAAATCGCCGAATCCGATCTGAAGCTGGCGGTCGATTGGCCGGCGTTTTATTGGCTGCCGGCCGACGTGTTCGGTCCGGGCAAGGTGATCGTCTTCGGTGAAGTCGCCGCCCAGGACGGAAATCCGTACAAATGCGACTTCCGTTCCCGGCTGCGGCTGTTCACGGAAGAGCTTTACCGCAACGAACACATGGTGATGCATGTTGCGCCGGAAATCGAAGGATTTCTCTTCAAGGAAATGGACGCCGAGCGGCGGTACATGGACGCCGGCAAGTTCGAGTTTGTTTCCACCGGCGGTTACTACCACTCGCTTCCGCAGGACCCGCTTCGGCAGTTCATCGACCGCTCCGCCGAGGCCCAGCGAGCCTTGGGATTGTCCAACGAGAAGGATCACCCCGAGGTGGCCCCGTCGCAGTTTGAAATGAACTTCGGGTACACAGACGCCGTGATCACCGGGGATCAGATCCATCTCTATAAGCTCATCTGCCGACAGGTCGCGCGCAGCATGGGACTCACCGCGTCGTTCCTTCCCAAGCCAGTCGCCGGTGTCAACGGCAGCGGGATGCACTGCAACATCTCCCTGAACAGAAACGGAAAAAACCTGTTCTACGACAAGAACGGACAGGACGGAATCTCCGAATTCGCCTGGGGTGTGGTGGATCGGATTCTGAACAACGCCACCGACATCTGCCTGGTGCTGAACCCAAGCGTCAATGCCTACCGCCGTCTCGATCCGCACTTCGAGGCCCCCAACCAGATCAAGGCCTCCGCGACCAACCGCGCCGCGATGATCCGCATTCCTCTTGGCAACGAGCGCTCCGCGCGCATCGAGTTTCGCTCCGTTTCACCCGATGCGAACCCCTACATGCTCTTTTACACGCTCCTCCGCGCCGGACTCGAGGGCGAACTGCCCGATTCCTCCGACGCCGAAGGCAAGCGCTATCGCACCAGATTCCTCCCCGACAATACTTACGACGCGATTCGACTCTTCAAGGCCAGCCGCCTGTCCGTGGAGCTGCTCGGCGAGGAGGCCCACGGCAAATACGTCGAACTGAAACAGCGCGCCGCCGATCGATGCCCGAAGGAACTCGGCACCCGCGTCAAACGCGAGGAAGTCATGTTCCACCATGAAGTGACGAACCAGTATCTCTGGAGTCAGTTCTAAAAAGGACCACGGAAGAAATTGGCGCTATTGCTCATGACGATCAACTGTAGCGTCACCCCTTGTGGGTGACGCAATACTCGATTCGTTGTGGACAAGCCCCGACGCTACGCTTGATTGTTACATGCTTTAGCGGGCTTAAGCTCGCGCGGACCCCAAAACACGGAAAAACCAACGGATAGAATAGTTCGCCGCGTGCCGATTCAGTGAATCATTCTGCTTCCCATCAAGGGGAGTCGATCGATGCGATGGGGTGGAATCTGCCAAGGGCGGAATGCCGCTACGAGCGGCGCTACGTCTTGACGCACACGTTTTTCGGCTCGGTGAAGAACCGCAGGGCTTCGAGTCCGCCTTCGCGGCCGACGCCGCTGCTCTTCATGCCGCCGAACGGCACCCGCAGGTCGCGAATCAGCCAGCAGTTGATCCACACCGTGCCCGATTCGATCCTTTCGGCCAGTCGGTGAGCCCGGCCGATGTCTCGCGTCCAGATCGTCGCTGCCAATCCGTAGTCGGTGCGGTTCGCGCGGGCGACGACCTCATCCTCGCCGTCGAACGGCGTCACCGTGACGACCGGCCCGAAGATTTCCTCGCAGTTCACGCGGGCCTCGACGCTCAGATCGGTGATCACGGTCGGCTCGATAAAATAACCGTTGCGGCAGCGCGGCGAATCAACCCTGGCCGACTTGCCTCCGCAGCGAATCACCCCGCCCTCGTCGCGCGCCAGCTGGAGATAAGACAGAATCTTGTCGTAATGCTGCTTCGATACCACGGCCCCCTGCTGCGTTTGCGGTTCCAACGGATCGCCGATTCTGAGTTGCTTCGCTGCATCCGAGAATCGATCGATGAACTCGCCGTAGATCGAGCGCTCGACGAAAATCCTCGATCCCGAAAGGCACACCTGGCCCTGATTGGTGAACGACGACCGCAGGCTTTCGCGCACCACTTCGTCAAGGTCCGCGTCCGCGAAGATGATGTTGGGGTTCTTCCCGCCCAGTTCGAGGGCCAGCTTCTTGAACATCGGCGCCGCGGTCCTGGCGATCTCCGCACCGGTGACCGTTCCACCCGTGAACGAAACCGTGCGGACCCGAGGATGGAGCACCAGTGCCGCGCCCGCTGAACTTCCTCGACCGTGAACGATGTTGACCACGCCCGGCGGAAGTCCGGCCTCTCCACACAATTCGGCCAGCAGAAACGCCGTCATCGGCGTGACCTCCGACGGCTTGGCCACGACGGTGTTCCCGCAAGCAATCGCCGGAGCGATCTTCCACGACAGCAAATACAACGGCAGGTTCCACGGCGAAATCAATCCGCACACGCCGCGCGGCTGACGCAGCGTGTAGTTGAGCGCGACCCCGTCGGTCACATGCGACTCCGACGCAAAGTGCAGAATGGCCGTGGCGAAAAACCGAAAGTTGGCCGCCGCTCGCGGAATATCCAGCGACCGCGACAGCGAGATGGGCTTGCCGTTGTCGACCGTTTCCGCCCGCGACAACTTGTCGAGCGCCGCGTCAATCAGATCCGCGATCCGCAGGAGAATCCGGCATCGCTCCGAGGCCGGCGTCCGCGACCATGCTGGAAACGCCGCCTCCGCCGCCGCCGCCGCCCGTTCGATGTCCTGCTCGTCGCTATCGGGAACTTGCGAATAGACCGCGCCCGTGGCCGGTTCGACATTGTCCAGAAACCGTCCGCTCGCGGGTTCCACGAATCGGCCGTCGATGAAGTTTTGAATCCGGATCATGATCGATCGGTCCTGTTATGGAAAAAGTGTCGAAAGACTGGAGCCGATTCGAATGCGCAGTGGCAGATCGCGATTGTCAGTCCATTCATTGCGCGTGTAACGCCAGGCTGATCATACCATATCTACTGAACGGCTGTCCGACCGCCGTCCACCGGAAGATTCACGCCCGTCAAATACGACGCCGCCGGTGATGCCAGAAACGCCACGACCGCCCCGATCTCCGACGGATCGGCCAGCCGCCCCATCGGAATCGACTCGATCACGCCTCGCTCAATTTCCTTTGCGGATTTTCCCGCCTTCTGCGCCTTGGATTCAAAGAGCGATTGCAGTCTCGCCGTCGACGTATAGCCCGGGAGGATGTTGTTGACCGTGATGCCCAGCGGCGCGAGTTCGCCCGCCATGGTGCGGCCCCAATTGGCCACCGCGCCGCGCGTCGTGTTCGAGACCCCAAGCCCCTTGATCGGAGCGATCACCGACGTCGAGATGATGTTGATGATTCGCCCGTATTGCTGCTTCTTCATGCCGGGAAGGACTGCTTGAACCAGAAGCTGGTTGCATACGATGTGATCCGAAATGGCCTTGACGAACTGCTCGGGCGTCGCTTCCGTCAGCGCCCCGTGCGGCGGCCCGCCGGTGTTGTTGACGAGAATCGTGATTGGTCCGAATTGCTCGATGTGCCCCGCGACTCTGGTCTGCAATGTCGGCGGGTCGTTGAAATCCGCTACCATGTACCGATGCGTCTGTCCGCTTTCCGACGACAGCGCAAGAACTGTTTCGTTCAGAGCGGATTCATCCCGCGCGATCACGGTCACTTCCGCGCCAAGCTTCGCCAGTTCTATCGCGCAAGCCCGCCCGATCCCCTGCGAAGCGCCCCCCACGATCGCTCGCCGCCCATTGAGTTGGTTGTTCATGTTCGGTTTCTCCCGCGTTTTCGATCCTATCGGCCATCCCGACGACCGACAAGGCGAAACGTCGGCACTTCGCATGACCGGTGAAAGACAAAATGGCCTGAATCAAACTCAAGAGCCCTTCTGGCAATCAACAAAAAAAGCGTGCCCGAAGGCACGCTTTTTTTGTTAGCGCTTAAGTGTCGAGAATCCGTGGCTTACGCGGCCGCTTTGTTTCGCTTGCCAAACCGGGTGAAACCCGCGCCGCTGAACAGACCCAGCGCCGCCAGGAGCACGCCGCCCGGAAGCGGAACAGGATTCATCGTGAACAGCCAGTCCGAAGCCGAAACGTGCGTGTTGCTCACCCGGTGATTCAGCCAACCCCAACCCGAAATGCCGCTGAATCCGCGGTGACCCAGATCGTTGTTTTCGTCGCCGAGGCGGAACGTATACGGGAACGAACCCGGATAATCGTAGAGCGGAATCGCCCCGGCCGCCGCGAACGTGGCGTTCTGGACGGGATTCACGGACGTGCTGGTGTTGTAACGAATCGAGCCGGTGTTCGGCGTCTGCGGCGGCGTGACCCAAAGATCATCGTCACCCGGAACTGGAACCACTGTCGCATAAGTGAAGTCGATATCCCAGAATCCAGAGTTCGTTGAGCTGTAACCCGATCCGGTGTCGCGTCCGCCGAATGCTCGGCCGTAGATGTGAATCGACGAACCGTTGTAGTCGAGATACATTGCCGTTCCGGCGCGATTAAAATCAAATGTAAACACATCGTGGTTGCTGGTCAGGTTGAACAGCTCGTCCAGTCGCAAGCCGTAATAAGGCGGTGCCTGATTGCCATCGGGATGATTGCTCAGCCGATAGGAGCCCGGGGCGATCACGGCAGCGCTGGCAAAACTCGTCGCTAGCAAGAAACCGGCTCCCGCGACGACAAACCCCAAACGACGATTCATTTTCCTTACCCTCCAGATGATCGGTGCTTTGAAAAAACCGTTATAAACAGAAGATGTCTACGCGACTTCCCCTCTTTTACCCCGTGGCCCACTCTGCAGACCACCCAAGCTCATAAAGTCATTTGCCCGATGTACGCATACTAGCGACTTGACCACAGGAAGTCAATCACCAGTGAACAGGCCAACGCGTCAAAAGTAGTCGTCTCAATGAGTTTAAGGTCCGAAAACAATACCTGCCGAAACAGATGACGACTGCCCATATTACCAATGGCGATTATGGGACCTCGGCTCTCAGTCTTGCACTAATTTGGACGGTTAATTCAGGCACGTTCAGCTGAACGATCCGCTCCAGCGGATCGCCCATGGCATCGGCAGTTCTTAAACGCAAGTGATAACTCCCGGCCTTCTCGAAGCGATGCGTCGGCTCCAAATCCGTGGACTCGCCGCCATCACCGAACTGCCAATGAACGGAACTGGGTTTGAACGACGATCGGATCCGAAACGCCACCTCCAGGGGATCATTCGTGGGGCCGGGAAGCGCGCGAACGTGCAGCCACGGCTCCTTTCGAATGGCATCCTGAAAAAACTCGACAATGCGCTGGACGTTGGCTTCGCGTCCGGAGCCAAAAGTATCCACGCGCAAGCTTGGGGTACGTGAGCGAAGCGCGTCGACACACTCCTGTTCCCGCTTTCCCGAGAGGATGTCGTTGGGATTGTAGCGCATGAGGATCGGCTGGTACGGATCGATCGTGACGCGCATCGCGGCCAAGTCCTCGGCAGTGACGTCAGGGTCGGTGACCGCCAGTGCCCGATACATTTCGGGCTGCCGCAGGGCGGCGTTCATGGCCACCCGCGTCCCCGTGCCGCGTCCGTACATCAGGATTCGATCTTCGGAAATCGTGTGACCGGCGCGAACGTGCTGGATCGCCGATCGAAGATGCGCTTCGTCCTCACGGAGTTTCTCGCCGGGCTTTCCCCCGGCAGTGAATTTGGGCGCGAGCACGAGAAAACCATAGCGCTCAGCCAGCCGGTCCCAATCGCGGATTTCGGCGTTGGGTGAATCCGGAAACCCGCCGTGGCAGGCGACGATGAGCGGCCAGGCTCGGTCGCGCGTGTAGGCTGACGGGCGATAGAGAAGGTACTCGCGCTGAAGCAAAGGATCCTTGAACGCCCGGATCGGTTCAGGAACGTTGGGGTCGGTAAGTGAAGCACAGCCGGTGACCATCGTTCCACCCAATAAACAGATCAGCGGAACAATCAGCGTCCGAACCCATTCGTGTTGAATGCCGGAAGCCGAATGACGGGTGGCCCGCAACGCGTTGCTCGCAAACCGGGATCCGTTGGATCGTGAGTCAATCATGCGAATGAGCCTCGGGGTTGGTTCACTCAATCCGGGTCCATCATGGATCAGGCGTAATCAAATCATGAGTCGAGACTACATCTACCCTGTTTTTGGGTTCGAGCCAAGAATTAATCGACTCCTGGTGAGTGGGCGATCTTGGACCGTCGCTGCCTACAATGCTCCCGTGCGCCCGATCTGAAACTGTGAGCAAGCGGCAAGCCTGAACTCAGATTGCTGACAGCAAAGGAAAAAGTGAGGTTTCTTATCGAAGGAAAACCGCCGCGTCGTCGGCGATCACCCGCCGCGGCGCCGGCGCCGCTCCGCCGGCTGGTGCGAAAAAGTACCGTCGCCGACGCTCCCCGATTCGTTCCGGGCGCAGCGCCGATCGGCCAATCGAACGAACTTCAAATCCCGGAGGATAAACGATGCGCGGATGCGCCCGCACACCCGGCGTCCCGCCGCCGCCCGGCAACAGCGCCACGCCGCCGATGACGTCGAAATCCTCCGTGCCCCACAGAGGCGCATAGAACGCCAGCTTGTCCGGCCGGACCCACAGCGCCGAGAATCCGCTCGCCAAGCGGCGCATCTCCGACACGCTCAACACCGCCCGCCAGATCGCCGCCTCGGCCAGCGCCCCGTCAAACGGATCGCCGCCGTTCTCTTGCGCGCCGATCGAAACCGACTGCAGTCCCGTCGTCGTTACCGACCCTGTGTCCGCGCCGCTCGTCGTCCCGTCGGCATACGAAAACCGCCGACTCGAAGACTCGAACACGCCGCCGACCAGATGCCACTTCCCGTCGTCGTTGCTTCCCGTCGTCTCCGCCGTCGCCAGCGAACTCCCGCTCGATCGCGCCCGGTACGCGCTCGTATTGCGAAAGCCGATCATGTGGTGCTGCGTTGCATCGCTGCTGTTGTAGTACTTCATCAGCCATTGAAACGCGGCCGTGTCCCGCCGGGCCCACAGTGCCATCGTGATGGCACTGTCCTGCCGCAATGCGAGCCCTGTCGCCGTCATCCGCTGACTGTTTGCCGCCGTGAAGTATCGCGCCATGACCCAAGCCTCTTTGCTTTGCTGCCTTCGTGGCTCCTTGCTTTCGTGCCTTTGTGCCTCTTTGCCTCCAAGCCTTCTTACGCTCGTGGCTCCGTGCCTTCGCGGCTCCTTTTCTTTGTGCCTCTTTGCCTTTTTGCCTTCTTGCCTCTTTGCCTCTCTTATTGCACTTCCGGATTCAACCCGACGTATCGCACCCAGTGATTGCTCCCCGTCGAGTCCAGCGCCTGCCCGCTTCGGTTCACGATGGCGATCCCCCACTTCGGACCCGGACGGTGAATCAGAAACTCGCCATGCAGCAAATCACCCGCCGCCGGACTGCTTCGCACGCGCATCACGCCGACCAGTGGCGCGTTCAGCACCGTCAACGCCGCGTCGCTCGCCCCCGCGCCGTCGCTCACGTGCTCCGTCGTCGCGTCCTTGTCTCCGCGAAGCAGGTACACCTCGCACACCGAGTTGGCCGTCGGCGCGCTCGCGCCGGTCTTCAGCTTCACGTACACCAGCAAATCCTGGTATCGCGCCGTCCCGTTGTCCACCAGCGTCGACTGCCGTCCCCCGCCGTCCGCCAGCGACGCCAACGTCATCGTCAGTGCCGAGCTTGTCGAAAACTTGTCCTTGATCTCATTCGCCATCGCCGAATCCCCATTGCATCAACTGGTTTCCGATTCCAACATTCGAATCGTTTTCACAACGCTACGCGGATTAATCACCCAATTACAACTTCACCACATCGCCACTTCACCATATTCAGTCGATGACATACTCAACCGTCACCCACAGCTTGGTCGGACTGCCGCCCGCCGCACTCGCCGAGAAGTGCAGCCATGAATCCGCGCCGACCGCGCCAGAGTCGAAAGTCGTCTGCTCCAATCCGCTTGCCGTCGCCTGCTTGTCGGCGCTCCAGACATCCGTTCCCGTCTCGTCCGGTGTCAGCTTCGCGCGTTTCTCAATGTTGAAGTCCACGGTACCGGCGTCCGTCACCGCTCGCACCGCGACCATCGTGGCCGCATCGGGCACGTAACCGAGCGGAAACGAATCGCTCGCCGTCGGGCTTTCAATGTAGATGATCTTCGCAATGGTCTTGTTTTTTGCAGCCAGTCGCGCGGAGTTCAGTGTACCCGTGCCGATCGCCGCCGCATCGAGCGTTCCACCGCCGGCGGAGTCCTGATGATTGTGATTGGCGTTGACGAGACTGGCGATGGTCGGAGTCGTAATGGTCGGCGATTCCTGCATCACCGCCGTCGAGCCGCTGCCGGTCTTTGCGTCTACGTCCGACAGGTCGACTAGCGCCACCGATCCCAGGTCGATGTCCACTTCACTGTTGCCGACGTCGTCCGCAACTGTGATCTTGTTGGACCCCGCGTTGATCTTCTTGAATTGCAGATCGACGCCGCTCTTCTGCTTGAACACCCCCACGCCGGCGGCGCCGACGTTGCTGGCCGTGTTGGCTTCGCCGCCCGTCGCGCCCGCCGTCAAGTCGTATTCAGTCCCCCCGTCGTTCTTGGCATAGAGTTTGCCGTCGCCCTTGGCATACGCCACGACGGCCCCACTCGGCGGCGTCGCGGGAGCGGTCATCTCTCGGAAGCTCAGCGCCGCGTCGTCACCGAGCGACAGTCTGTCCTCGACGGTCAGATTCCGCGTCACCAGACTGTCCGAATTATTCGTCAACGGCATGAGTCTGCTCTCCGATATTCAACGTGCAATGAAGTCCCCGCAAAGCCCCGCCATTCGGTCATCGCCACACGACATTCCAGATTCATGACGCCATCGCCATTCCCACTTCCAGTCCCCATGTGATGTTTCCACTGTCCGGATTGGTCCACTGAATCCGCACGACGTCGCCCGGCTGAAACGTCCAAGGTGACGGATCGACGCTTTCGTCGGCGGTGATCCGAAAGTAAACGTCCCTGCCGACGCCGGCCTTGACGATCGTGAAGAGCGCCGCGTCGTGCGCGACGCCCATCGCCGAATCCAGCGAGATTACGAGCGGATTCGTGCCCGCGCTACCCGCAAAATGACAGCGCACAAAGACCAGCCGAAATCGCACATCCAGCGAAAACAGCGCATCGATGTCGCCGCTGCCGGAAGCCGCCTTCGACCCCACGGCCAGCAACTGCCGCGCCCGCACGGCCGCCAGTTCCGTGTTTTGCTCGGCAATCACCGCCTCCGCCGTTCCCATGATCGTGTTCATGTCGCGAGGCATGGTCAGCTCTCCACTGCGTCTATGATGTGTTCTGCCAGTGTCTCGCCTGAGGCAATTGGCAGGCGAAACGGCACGCCGATCAGCGGCGACCGACCGTTGTTGAGCGACGGAATGGTCACCGTCGCATCACCGACAAAAATAATATTGCTCAGCGTTCGCGTTCGCTTCTGGCCGCTCGCCCGGTAGCGAACCATCAGATCGATTTCATCGGTCAGCGAAAGAAGCGTTTCCGCCGCCGAACCGTCGTGTGAAAACACCACGCCCGACACGCGTTGCACGCCGCGAGCAAACGTTCCCAGCGGACCGGCCTCGCCGTCGTCGCCTGAAAACGGAACCGCCTCCACACCCGGCTTGTACACCACGCTGTGAACGCCCTCGATCGCGGTTTCGGTGAACGGCGACGACCGCAGTTTCACGCTCGCCCCTCGTGTTGCCAGAATCCAGATCACGGTTCATTCCTCGCGGCAGCAATCCGCCGAACGAAAATATTTTGGTTTTTGCATTGCCCATATCGTGATTTGGTGATGTAGTGGTATGGTAATGTACACACTTGCAATATCACCATATCACCACTTCGTCACATCGTCAGATGCCCTCACGATTCTCTTCTCGCTTCACTCTGACGACCATTCCGATCGTGCCCGTGGCCGTTGCGACCCGCGTGCCCGACGCCGCCTTCGGCTCATCAACCGTCCATGCGCGATCATCAAACCCATCCGCTCCGTCCATCACACCCGTGTCGCGCAGACTGTCGAGATAGTCATCCACCGCACCGATTCGATCGAGCAGCGGACTCATTGCGTCGTCACCGTCCACGTCGATCGTGATTCGCAGCTCGAGCGTCACCTCGACCAGCCGATCGTCGTCCACCACATCGACTGACCGCGTCCGTGCGACCCGCGTTGTCATCAACGGCCTGGGCAGGCGATCCGATTCAGCCGTTCCGATCGCGATCCGCCGAAACGGAGCGGCCGGCGTCGGCGGATCGGCGATCAACCCCGCGCGCAATTGGTCGACGAGCGCGGTGACTGCGGCCTTGATCGTCGTTCGGTTCGGTGTCGGCATGATTCACTCCCATCACCGATTTGAAAAACTGTCTTCGTCGCGTGGCGCCGGTTTCCGACCTGTGCGAAAAGGTCTTGAAAACCCGAGCCACGCTGGTGACGCAAAACGCCCCGAAAAGGGACGAATACGAAACATGGAATGTGATTGCCGCGCAATCGTCGAGCGTCCGGTCGCGCTCTCGAAATCCATTTCATTCCGCATTGTCAATGACCTTCCAATTCGTCGCGCGAAAGCAGTCGTTCGCTCCCCAAAACTTCCGCGATCGGCCCGCGCGAAGTCGGTCCCGGCAGGTCGCCCGTTGCGGGCAGCGCGACCGTCCCGTCCGCGATCCGCCGCAGCCATTCGATCGTCTCGTCGCGTCGTCGTCTCGCGTCTTCACCCACCGGCGGTCGCCGAAGCCGCAGCCGATACTCCGCTAGATCGAGCGCTACGCTCTTCAGCAATCCGGCAAGTTCCGGATGCGCGACCAAATCGATCGGCGTCGCGTGGCGGAAGGCGAGATAACTGTCCAGCTCGCCTTCCGCCGCCGCACGCGCTTCATTGACCACGTCCTCGTCCGCCGCGCCGTCGCCGTCGTCATCGGACAAGTGGACGTACCCCGCGTGGCCCAGCCGCAATTCAATGTCGGAATTGGTGATGTAGTTCATGTCCGTTCGACTCTCGAAAGCAGACCGCGAATGACTCGATCCATCACGTCGGCGACGTGAACCCCATGCGAACGGCAAACTGCCAGTACCCGTAGGCGATCCGGTAGCGCGCTCGCACGCCGTAGAGGAACTTCTCGCGGCGGAAGCCTTCGTCGCTCTCCTCGGTCAATGCGGTGAACTCCACCGGCTCGCGATCCTGGAAGATGAACGGCCGGATCACACCGTCGGTCTTCAGCAGGTACCACTTGCTCGCATCGGTCAGCCACGGGAACGCGATGATCCGCGCTGCGCCCTGCACCGCGTTGGCGGTGCCGCCCACGATCGTCGCGCTCACGGCCTCCAGCGCCGTGACGAACATCGTCGTCGGTACCACGCAAACCAGCCCCGTCGCCGAGATCGCCATCGGTTCGCCCTGATCGTCCTTGAAAGCCAGCATGGCGCCGATGCCGGACTTCAGCGCGGCCTTGAACTCTTCCACGGTCGCGTCGTCGGGATCGATCGCCGTGCTCGTCAGCTTGTTGTCCTGCGTTCCCGACGCGCCCGACGAGTGTGCGTCGTTGAAGAACGACACACCGTCGTAACTGTTGAACCCCGACGACTCTCCATTCACGAGCAACTGAGAAATGAGATAGTCCTTGTGCGTCGCGGCCCGAGCGGCCAGTTCGCCGATGCGAATACGGATCTGCCCGGTTTTGTCGTCGGCAATCTCGTCGCGATCGACCTCGAGCGTCGATTCGTATTTGAGGTTCTCGACCGAGTACGATTCGCCGCCGACGCCGCGCGCCACGCGTCCCGACCCCCACTCGCGCATGCGCGGCAGCGAGCCGAGCCACTTGTAGGTTTCGCTTTCGCTATTGGACTGAATTCGCGTGGCCAGGTCTTGAAAATAAGTGGCGGCGGCGCCAAATCGATCGAAGAACTCACTCCGAAGTCCCTTGGTCAATAGTCCCGTGTTAACAACAGCCATTGGTCATTCCCCTTGTGTCATGCAGGTGCAACCTGCGTGTCTATCAGTCGTTCCCACGCACTGCAATGCCTCGTATCACTGTAATCCGACCATATAGTGAAGTGGCAATATGGTGATTTGGCGCTATCGCAACAATGTCCACGATTACATCACTACATCGCCATATCACCACTTGCCCCAATGCCTCGTTCGTCTACACATAATCCACTTCGACGATAAACGGTCCGGGATTCGCGGTGGTTCCGTTGGTGATCGCCACCGTCATGACGAATCCTGCGGTAGCGCCCGCGTTGCTCACCGCGCCGAGGTCCTTGCTTGCGTTGGCCGCCGGGAACGTATTCGTTGCGTTGAACGTGGCACTGACCACGGTTCCCGCGTCGGTGGCAATGGCGACGACGCACGTGTTGGCATTGTCGATGCCCGCCGCGGCCGTGGCCTGATTCACCACGCGGGCGGCAACAATCCAACCGGCAAACGCGAACGAATGAACCGCCCGCGCCGCGATATCAGCTCCCGCCGAAAGGTCTTCCACGACATGCGTGACGGTCTTGATGCTTGCGCGATGCGGGTCGATGCGCAGTATGATGGACCCCGACGAGGGCACGTCCTGCACGACGCCAACGTAGGAATTGCCAGCGCAAGAAAAAGTCAATGTGTCGTCCGCCGACGCGAACACCGGCCGACCGACATGAGCAATGGTCGCTCCCGCCAACGGCAGCCCGAAGTCGCCCTCGGTATAGATGCGGACCGATATCGAGCCGTTGGCGCCGGCGGAGTTGTCGATTTCCTCATAAGCGATGCCGGCGAAGCGGTCACCGGCCGTCAGCGGCTGGGCGTAGCCGGACGAGTTGACGCCGACCAGTGCGCCTTTGTAGATGCGCTTGGTCGCCGCGACCGGGAGCGCCCGCAGCTCCTGATCGACGTAATGATCCACTTCACGGTTTTTGGTCAATGCCATGTTCGACTGCTCCTTTTGTTTTCCCTATGGTGATTTTGTGATTTGGTGATGTGGTCACGGAACCGGATGACTTGCAAAGGCGTCAGTCAATCACCATGTCATCACATCGCCAAATCACTACATACCAGTTCTCACCGCGTCGGCGATGTAGGCCTCTTCGCTGGTAAGTCCCGACAGTGTTCGGTTTCCGCGAAACTCCGTTCGCGCCCGCGCGGCGATCGCTCGACGGTTTCGCCCGCCGGCGTCACTCGCGTGCGGCGCTGTCGTCGCGCCGGGCCGGACGATCACCGGCGCGGTCGCCAGCCATTCGTCGAACAGCGCCTCGTCGCGGGCGATCAGCGCCTCGGCCCAGCCTCGCTGCGCGGCCGCGAGCTTGCCCGATCGCATGGCCTCGACCACGCGCTCCTCGACGCGCCGCGCGAGCGCCGAAAGCCGCAACTCGACCAGCCGTTTGCCGGCCACCGCGAGCACGGTTTCGCGATCACTCGAAGGCGGCAGACGCAGTTCATCGCGGAGAACGCACAATGTCGCGTCCGACTCCTCCGCAGTGTCAGTACACGGCACTGCGTCCCGGTTGACGATCGGCTTCATGCCCACAATCGCCGGTTTGTTGGTCAGCGCGGCCGAGTGGATGGCCGCCAGCTTGCGGTCGCTCTTGCGCACCACCGCGACCGGCGAGAGGTAGCGATATTCCCGCGACGCGAGCATGTCGCGCGCCTGGTCGGTCCATTCGATGTCGGCGAGCAGCCCGACGCCCGGCTCCGCCGAAATCCCCTTGATCCACCCCGCCGCCGGCGCCTGTCCGCTGGGCGAGGCGAATTCGCCGCCGAGCGTCTGATGCTCGTAGTCGATGGGCAGGTCGGTGGCGTGCTCTTCGAACGCGGCCACGACCAGCAGGGCGGATTCCTCATCCACCACGAAGTCGCCGCTGGAGCTCTCCACGCGCCCCCACGGCGCGAGAAGCACTTTTTCGGGCACGGAGTCGGTCGGCAGGGCGGTCGAGCGCAGCGGCCGCACTTCGCTCATCTCATTCGTCGTTTGTCGATTGGTGCTCATGTTCGTTCGCATCTCCGATTCAACTTGTCCCTACACCTTCAATATCATCCGGGGCGCGCGCCGCGGACGCGCCAACGAGCGATCACCCCTTGGTGCCAGGCAGCGCGTCGCCATCGGCGGCATCAGGTCCGACGCCCAACGCTTCTCGCGCCCAGGACCGCGACACGTTCAATCCCAACTGATTCACCGCCACGGAGAGCACGTCGGCGAGTTCACGAACGCCTCCGGTTTGTCGCGGACGACGAACGAAGTGCGGCGCGGGCGCATCCGGCCCGAACTGCAATCGCGTGATCGGCGCGAGCAGGTCGCGGCGAAGCGTTCTCGCTTCGTTGTGAATGTCGTCGGCGAGAATGTCGTCGCGGACGGCCTCGTGGACCCGTGCGGCCGCGACCGATCCACTCTGCCCGGCGATGTCCGTGGTAAGCGTCTGACCCAGCCAGGCCTTGCTCATTTCGCGGTTGAGGAAGTCGAGCAGCCGCTCGTAGGGCGGGATACTTCCGCCTTTGGTCTCGATGATCTGAAGCTCCACCGCGCGACTGAAGATGCCTGCGGCGTTGCTGCCGAGTGATTCGAGCATGCGCAGCAGTTCTCGTTTTTCGTCGGGCGTGGCCGAGGGTTCGTAGCGGGCGATGCGGACGGGCATGCCGAAGACTTCCGCGTAGATCATCCAGTCTTTGAGCGAGAGGTTCTTGGCGAGGTAGGCCATGGCCGTCACGCGCAGCAGGCCGCCGCGCTGGGGGTGACCCGATGAGGCGTGAGGCGCGTGGACGATGAACTTGTTCGGTGGCGGTTCGATGCCGTCGCGCGGCTCGGCGTCGGTGAGAATGCGGAGGCGGTCGAGTTCGTCGAAGGTGATGCGGCTGAAATCGACAGGGAGGATTTCGACGGGTCGCAGTGCGCCATTGCGGGCGTCCCAGACGATTTCGGCGACGGCGATGTTGCGTCCGACGGCTAGGGCAAGGTGTCGGAGCGACTCGTCAAATCCGTCGAGGGCTTCCAGAGTTTTTCGACAGTGGTCCGCGGCTTCGTCGGCGGCGGCGCCATCAACACCGTCATGAAGATCAGCGGCACTGACGATGCGCCAATCAAGGCCGGTCAGCGCAAGTCGCCGCGTATTGGCGACCGAATAGAGATGCGCGTCCTTTTCCTCCATTTCCTCGAAGAGCTGCATGGCCGCGGAGAGCGAGCCGGCGTCGGCTTCGCGGAGGATCGCGGTGAGTCGCGAGGGCGTGAGTCCCGCGCCGGGATAGTCGCGGATGGAATCCTCGGCGCGCGGCACGACCACGCGACCGGGTCTGGGGCGATCGGCCGATTTGCGTGCCAGTGCGTTTACGATTCTCTGAAAAACACTGCGTTTCGTGGTGGTCATTACCAGGTTCCCGTTCTTGAGAATTGAATAGGTCTTGCAGTCAGGTGTTCGATCGCGCCGGGGGACCGTCCGGCGGCGTGAAGCGCGAGCGCGGCGGCCCAGAAGCGGTCGGCATGACTGCCTTCGCGACGCGGCGCGGACAACCGGAAATGGCCGGACTCACTCACGGAGCGCTCGACGGAGTGCCAGTCGTTGCGAATGCGCTCGTCGGCGGGAATGCGGATGGTGCGATTCTCGACGGCGACGCGCAGCGCGACGGCGAGTTGGGACTTGAGCGCGACGGTGAAGACGATGGGCCGCACGCGGAAATCGCCGAAGCTCTCGACGAGCTGCTCGGCCAGTTGCATGCCGAGTCCGCCCGCATCGATGCAGCACCCGCGGACGTTCGCAAGCGAAAGCAATTCACTCAGGACGTCGAACTGTTCACGAAACGGCGCGGCGGAGAGTTCGATGAGAGCGACGGTGCGAAGCAGAGCGAAGACATTTGGTGAATTGGCCATGTGGTGAAGTGGTGACTGGGTCGTTGATTCTTCGGAATCACGTGCGAAGACCCAGATGACGGTGAGATCGCGGAGGCGGCCTACGTCGACCCCGACGAAGAGGTCGCGCGATTCGCAGGCGAGCGGCGCAACGCGGTCGAACGCGACGAGCGTCGGGTCGGCACAAGCGGCGATTTGCTCATATGTGAGAAACACGGTCGATTCGTCGAGGAATTCGCAGAGGAACTCCTGTCGAAAGAGTTCGTCGTCGCCCATGGCCGCGCGGATTTCCTCGATGTCGACGTTGAGTCCGCGAGCGACAGCGTCGGGCAGCGTGATCGTGCTCGTCGCGAAGCGCGGATTGTCGCGAAGCTCGTGGAACATGTTGGAGCAACCCTTGGGCGTGGAGGCGATGTCGAGTTCGCCGTCGCCGCGAAGGAGCGTGGGGAACATGGCCGCCCAGATGTCGCGGTCGGCGACGTGCATGGCGAATTCGTCGAGGAGCACGTCGCCGGTGAAGCCGCGGGCGGTCTGCGGATTGGCGGGCAGGCCAATGATGCGCACGCCGCCGGGCAGGGTGATTTCGAGATGCCGGGCCGTCAGCGAATCAAACGAGCGGTCGCCGTGGTATTCGGCGGCGATCTTGAGAGCCTGACAATGCTGGCGGGCTTTTTCCATGAGTTCGCGGCTTTGACGCTCGCCGGCAGAGAGAAAGATCTGGTTGCGTCGGCGGGCGAGTCCGCGAAGAATGCGGCGCAGCGACTTGGTAAAGCTCTTGCCGGTCTGCCTTGCCCAGCAATTCCAGCGGAAGCGATCGCGGGCTTCGACATCGTCGCGCTGGTAGTCAAGCAGCGGGACGATGGGGCGCGGCCTCGCGGGTTCGGATGGGACATATCGTCTCACACCCTAAATAACATCCGGGGCGCGCGCCGGAAGAGGATTGGAGAGAGATCGGGTAGTGGCCGGGACGGTGAACTGGCGGCGCGGGCCGGTGGGCGGATTTCAGGCGGGGGGAATGGGCGGGAGTGCACGACCCCCCTGCGGTCCCCCCATGGTAAGGGGGGGAGGCGCAGGGCCGCGCGGACTGAAGTCCGCGGCTCGCTACGACAGGATTAAGATGGCACCGAAGGAACGCCAGCAAAACGTTAGGAAATTCCGTCCGTGCGTTCTATGGGCAAAGGACGCAGGGCTGGTTCTGCACGGGACAGTCTCCGTCGGCCGAGCAGGCCATGCTCGGATTGCCCGCGCACTTGCCCGGCTTGTGCGGATAGGGCAGACCCTTGAACGCATCGACGCCGGCGGCGATGTGGGTGAAATTCAGGTCCGGCGCGATATCGACGTCGCCGCGCAAGTTGATTCCCACCAGCAACGCACGGGCCTTGATTGGCGCGCCAGTAACGCCTTTGAACTTGTCCACCAACGAGCTGATGTCGCCAAAATCGGGCTGCGTTGAGCCGGGCGGCGGATTGAACGGCGTGGACACGTCGCCCCAACGGGTGGTCCCGATCGTGAGCGGAGCGGACACAGACGTGCAACTGCCCTCGTTGCCCATGCAGCTCGCGGCCAGATTGGCGACTTCATACGTTGAACTCGGCACGAGGGCGTTGCCCGTCACGTGCAGCAAGCCGACGGTCGTCCAATCCTGATAGTGCGGCGTGCATTGAAGCGTCGAGGCGAAGAATGGAATCGCGCTCGCCGTCGATTCCACATAAGGCAGCGGCGGGCCGACATATTGCGACTGACCCTCGAACTGTGTGAATGGAACCGATGGTTCCCCAGAGTAGGGTGGTAGAACGTGATGAAGCGAGACCAGCGTCACGCGAAGGGCGGTCTCAGCGCCACCGGCCGATGTCGTCTGCGGGATGTTGAAGCTGATGAACCGTGTCTTGTTGATTCCCGACGGATCGGCCACTGGTGTGGGCGGATCAAAAACCGTTTCGCATTCGTCGGGAACACCGTTGGCGTTGTCGTCCGTCGAGAATCCTCCGGCGATGTCGCAACTGTCGGGGGCTTCATTGAGGTTGCAATCCATGCAGGCCGGATCACCTGAGCAGGCCGAAACATCGCACGCGTCGGGGATGGCGTTGGCGTTGCAGTCGAGACAGGCCGCGCTGCCGGAGCAGTTGAATAGATCACAACCGTCGGGCACGCCGTTGGCGTTGCAGTCGCCGCAGGCCGGATCGCCCGCGCAGGACGCGATGTCGCAAGAGTCCGGGCGTTGGTTGGCGTTGCAGTCGCCACACGCGGGATCGCCGGAGCAAAGCGATATGTCGCAATTGTCGGGTCGCATGTTGAAGTCGCAGTCCATGGTGCCGGGCATGAAGTCGAACCCGGTGGTCGAGCGCAATCCGGTGTCGTCGCCGACGATGAACGATCGAACGTACAACCCGGTCTGCACGTCAAACTCCATGATCCGCGCGGCGGTCACATGGAGCGGCGCCGTTTCTTCCGGACCTTCAATGGGCCCTTCGTCATGGTCATGGTTGGCGGGCAGATCGCGAGTGACGAACACATTGCCGTTGGGAGCGACGCGAACACCCCAGGGACCGTCAAGATACAGGGCCGACGCGGTTCCTCCAAAGTTCCACTTGCCGAGAAATGCTCCGGTCGCGCCGTCATATCGAAGCAGCGCGTCGGTGTTGTAGCTGGCCACGAGGAGGTGCCCGTCGGGCAGGAAGACGAGTCCGCGCGCTCCGCCCAGTCCGCCGTTGTTGCCGGTACTGACGAAGACGCGAACGAACGCGCCGGTTGTTCCGTTGTATTCAAGTACCTGATTGCCGCCGCTGGTGACGAACAGATTGCCGTTGGGACCGAAGGTCAGTCCGAACGGCGTCAAGAGTCCGCCGGACCCCGTGGGAACGAAGGCGTTCACGAACGCGCCGGTGGTCCCGTCGTAGCGCAGGACGCTGTTGCTGTTTCGGCTGCTCACCAACAAGTGGCCGTCGGGCGCCATGATCAGCCCGGTGGGGTAGGTCAATCCGCCGCTTCCGGCTGTCACAAAGTCGCCAAGATGCGCGCCCGTGAGGGCGTTGTAGACCACCACCTTGTTGCCCGGGGCGCTGGTGACCAGCACGCGATCGCCGGGAGCGACGATGAGGTCCTGGGCCGAAGCGATCTGGCCCGTTGTCGATGTTTTCGCCAGCACGCCGCTGATGGCGTGGTATTGACCGATGTAATCGAGCACGTCGCTCGCCACCCAGGCGTTTCGTGAGCCCATCAATTCCGTCAAGTCTGAGATTCCGTTGCCGTCGCAGTCCTGGCAGGAATCGAGCACGGCGTCGCGATCGATATCGAGCGCCAGGACGGCCTGAATCTGATCGTAGTCCGGCGTGCCGTTGGCGTCGCAGTCGGGATCACATTCGTCAGGGATGCCGTTGCCCCACAGATCGACGCTCGTGCCGAGCAGGATATCGCGATCGTCGGGAACGCTGTTGTTGTTGCAGTCGGGTTCGCAGTCGTCGGGCACGCCGTTGCCGTTGAGGTCGGTGCTGGTTCCCATGCTGATGTCCGCAGGATCCAGCACGCCGTTCTGGTTACAGTCCTCGCACTCGTCGGGCACGCCGTTGCCATTGGTGTCAACGCTGAACCCGCCGGAAATGTCGCCGGCGTCATCCAGACCATTTTGATTGCAGTCGTTGGAAAGACAGAACGCGCTGTTCTCCACGAAGTTGCGCATCACCCTTCGCAGGCGCGTGTGATACCAGAGATCCGTGACCAGATCGCCGCCGCTGACCGTCTGACTGCAATAGCTCATCAGCGATCCGCGCTGCGGAAAGACCGGCGGCGGATAGCAGCGATCAATGAACGGACAATAGTCGGGTGTGTGACAGGCGCCGAAGTTGTGCCCCAGCTCGTGGACCAGCACGCCGAGATCGTAATCGCCCGTGGCCGGCAGGTTGGGATCGGGGAAGCCCTTCATGTACCCGCAGACGCCGTAGGCGTTGGCCGAACAAACCGCGCCGATGTAGGCGATGCCGCCATACGGAAGATCGCGCCGCCCGCTCAGAAAAATGCCCGTGTCGCGCGCGACGGCGCCCATGTTGCTGTTCCAGAAATTGACATAACCGTTCAGCGGGTCGGCATTGCTCATGAACGACGGCTCGTTCGCCGGATTGTCGAAGAGACGAATGAAGACGACCTCGAAGCGCGTGTCCATTTCAAGCATGAAAATGGCGTTGGTCCGGGCCACCAGTTCGATCAGGTAGTCGGTGACGACCGCGGCATCCTGAAAAACGTTGTACAGTTCAAAATCCGTTTCGATCGCCAGTTCGACGGCTTTCAACCGCTTGTTGAACACGACATTCACGGCCGGCTCGGAACAGCACCCCGCCACCGTCGGCGCGGGCGTTCCGCAGAGGTCCACGTCGGGCAGTGCCTGGGACCCTCGCATCGCGGGATGCACGACGGCCAGTCGCATGCCCGCTTCCGCCGCCGACGCCTCGACGGTCGAAAGTACAAATCGCTCCGACTTCGCGCCCAGGTCGATGTGTCCACGGATTCCGCGCGGCGAGGACATCAGGACGACGCTCGAATCGGCGCGCCCCTGCACTGTTCCGCGAAACAAGTGAACCTGCGATGTGTCATAGGGCAGCGGAAGGTCCACTCCGTTCGGCCCTCCGACCACCACCCTTGTACGCGGACCGACCACGCGCATGGGTTCGACTTCGAGGGAAATGGATCGGCCATCGCCGAGGGGAAAACCATGGAACACCGTTTTTCGGTGGTCTGCGGACGCTTCGCGCAAAAACGGCTCTCGAACCACGACGAACGGTCCGCCGACGGCACGAGATACGTCTTCAAACGCTGAGTACGCGGTCGGGGCCTGGACCTTCATGGCGGCACGCAACACAGGCGTTCGTGCGGAAGCGGACTTTTCACTCGCCGCGCCGGTCTTTGGAGCGCCAAACAGGCCCACAATGACCGTGGCGAACGCCATAGCGCAACTAAAGCGGAGCCACGCAGACGTCGGAAGATAGCGTCCGAAAATGCCGCTCGTGCGCGCCCAAGACACAGCCTTCTGACGATCATGCCCCGATGGTCCGACCCGATCCATAACAATCTCCCTTCCAGCACCCCAAATCACGGCAGGTTTACAGCGTAGAGTTCCTTGCGGGCGTATCAGTGTAATCGATTTCGGGGCGGATTTCAATTGCGGCAGGCGAGCGAAGGAGGACGCTTTAGACCAGTGTCACTCGAGCCGGTGGGGGGGCGCGATTGGTTCAATGGCAGGCGGCTCGGCGGGAGCGTCACCTGCCGAATGCCGATTCGGTCTCTGTCTTGGCCGGATCCGTCACGCGAGGTCGGTCAAGCGATCCTCCGACGGAGTCGGCAGCGGGCAGAGCCACGCGCGAAGGAGCATCGTCGCCTCGCGCGGAGTCAATTCTGATTCGTCATTCGTGTACGCGTCGGCGACGTGTGCCCGCCAAACCCGCTTTTCCGCGTGTCGAACAATCAGCACACACTCGGCGCGGGCGAACAGATGAACCTCCCAATCCTTCTTGAACAGGCCGGACTTTCGCTGCACCAATCCACCCGGCACAAGTAGCCACTGTTTTCGAGACCCCCACGCACCCGACTTGCAATTCCGAATCGTCACAAGAAACGGGTAGACGGCCCATAGCATCAGCATCCAAGTCACTCGTCCACGCACAACCGCATAAACCACCATCGCAGTGGCGAACAGCATCGCGCCGACAATTGCCGGCCAGCAACCATTAAGGGTGATGTTGCGGCGTAGCAGGCGCGCGACTTCGTTGTCCGATTGTCCTATCTCTTATCCTCGGCAAACGGTTAATCGAATCTAAATCCTCCCGAGCGTCGTTTTGCTCAATGCCGACGAATGCAGACTCACTCTCATTCAGCGGAATCGGTTCAAATGGAAAGCCGATCGGCTCAACGGTTTTCAGGTCGTCTTCCTGCCCCACCCGGACCGCCAGGTTTTTAATCTCTTGGTCGACGGCATGGCCGAGCAGCTCGCGCCATTCATTACCCCGCGTCAACCACCGACTTGCGATGGTTTGAACGATTGTTCGAATGTCGGCGGGCCGGGCGGTTGGCACGACGATTCTCTGCAGGTCACGGCACCAAGCGGCTTCGCTTTGGGAGACTACAATGATGGCGATAAACACGCCAAAGATAATGAGTACTGACACTGCGACCGGCATCACCACCAAAAGCAGGATGACGCCGCCGATGCAGATCAGGCCAAGTGCCAACGCCCAGAATGGTTCGGTCAGCCTTCGACGTTCAACGGGGCAATCGACCAACCGAAACGGTTGTTCGGTTCCGTTCTTACCCTCTTCCGTACTTTCGTTACTCATTCAACCGCCGGATGTTCGCCCCCACGGCCGCGAGTTTCTCCTCGATCTTCTCATACCCCCGGTCGATGTGATACGCCCGATGCACCCGCGTTGTGCCCTTGGCGGCCAGCCCCGCGAGGATCAGCGCCGCCGACGCCCGCAAATCCGACGCCATCACCGGCGCGCCGACGAGCCGCTTGGCCCCCTCGACGATCACCGTCGGACCTTCCTTGCGGAGATGCGCCCCCATGCGGTTGAGTTCTCCGACGTGCAGGAACCGATCGGGATAAATCTTCTCGGTGATCACGCTGTTGCCGTCGGCGAGGCAGAGCAGGGCCATCGCCTGCGCCTGTAGGTCCGTGGGGAATCCCGGATACGGCTGCGTGGTGATGACCACCGGCTCCAGTCGCCGCGTCGATGAAACCGACAGACCCTTCTCGCCCCGCTCGATCATCACGCCCACGCGGCGAAGTCGATCGACCACGGCCCGCATGTGTTCGAGCTTCGCCCCGACGAGTTCGAGATCGCCGTTGGTGATCGCGGCCGCGATCATGAACGTGCCGGCCTCGATGCGGTCGGGAATCACCTTGTGCTCGCAGCCCTTCAGGCCCTCGACGCCTTCGACGACGATTTCGGGCGTCCCCTGTCCGGTGATCCGCGCCCCGCATGCATTGAGAAAGTTGGCGAGGTCGATCACTTCCGGCTCGCACGCCGCTGACGCGATCACGCTCCGCCCGTCCGCGAGACACGCCGCCATCATCACGTTGGCCGTCGCGGTCACTGACGATCCGAACGGCCCGCCGAGGAAAATGTCCGTGCCTTTGAGCCGCTTGGAGCGCAGCAATACGTCGCCGTTGACGAGGTCGAAGTCGGCCCCGAGCGTCTGCAATCCGAGGATGTGCAGGTCGATCGGGCGGTCGCCGATCGCGCAGCCGCCGGGCATCGACACCTGCGCACGCCTCCGCTTGGCCAGCAGCGGTCCCATCACGCACACGCTCGCCCGCATCTTACTGACGAGGTCGTACTCGGCGTGGGCGTTCATCTCGTCCTCGACGCGAAGGCGCATCGCTCCGCTCGCGTCGCGCTCGCTGCGCACGCCGAGCTTCTGGAGCAGCACCTGCATCTGCCGAACGTCAGCCAGGTCCGGCACGTTCCGCAGGATCGTCTCGCCTTCGCAGAGGATCGCCGCCGCCATGATGGGCAGCGCCGCGTTCTTGGCCCCGCTGATCTCCAGCGAACCCTTCAGTCGATTGCCGCCGACGATTTCAAAGTAGTGCATGCCCGCCCTCCCTGTCGCATGTCATTGGTGTGTAACCAACCTTCGATCGACATTTTCCCGCAAGCCGCGATCTTCAGATCGCGCGGAATTCTGGATACCGACTCGACTTCAAGAGTCGAAAGACCGCGCGGACTGAAGTCTGCGGCTCGCCCGGATCAATCGACGATCACCGAGTGCGGAAAGGCATAGACCCTCTATGCCCGTCCTACCCCGCTCGCCTCCCCATTGCCAAAGGGGGACACAAGATGGTGAAGCTCCCGCGCACCCTGTACCGTGCGCCGCTTCAAACTTATCTGTTTGTATTTTCGTCAAGATGGGGGGTCTGGCAACGGCGAAAGACGAGCACTCGTTCCTTGCCGACAACTCGGTCCCTGCGCGTCAGCCGGTGCTCGAACGATCCGTTCCGCGTCATCGTGTCAATCACGGCATGTGCCGCGCCGTCGGCCACCTCAACCGCAATCACCCCGCCATTCGCCAAAATTGCGGCCGCGCCGCGGGCAATCGCGGAATAGAACGACATCCCGTCGTCGCCGTCGGTCAGGGCGACGTGCGGCTCGAAGTTACGAACGGCCGCGTCGAGTTTCGGCATTTGGTCCACCGGAATGTATGGCGGGTTGCAGACGATCACGTCGAAACCGCTTTTGGGCACCACGTCAGGCAAAATCGCCAAGCCGTCCGCCACGACAGTCTTCAGTCGATCGGCGACGCCCAGTCGTTCCGCATTGCCGCGAGCAACGTCAATCGCCGCCGGTGAAATGTCCGTCGCGACGGCGATCGCTTCCGGCAATTGTGAAAGCGCTGCGATCGCGATGCACCCGCTGCCCGTGCCGATATCCAGCAACCGCAGAGGCTCTGCGTTCGATCGGCTCCGCGCATGATCGATCGCGGCCTCGACAAGCTCCTCGGTCTCGGAACGCGGAATCAACACATCGCGCGTCACCGCGAACGAAAGTGAAAAAAACTCCTTGGTCCCCACGAGGTAGGCGATCGGCTCGTGCGCCGCCGCCCGCTTGACCGACTCGCGAAAACGATCGAGTTGCACCTTTTCCGGTTCGCGATCGAATCGCGCGTACAGATCGATCCGCCGGCACCCGAGCGAATGCGCCAGCAACACCTCGGCCGACAGGCGCGGATCGTCCACCTTCTGCCGCGCAAGGTGCTCACTCGTCCACGAAAGGAGTCGCCCGATCGTCCAGGAGGCTGAATCAGGCTGGGTCAGGGTGGTCATCCGGAATCAAGCGCACTGTCCAAACAGAGCCGCGCCCGTGAGGAAGCGGGCACGTCAATCATCCTTCAATACACCATTCGCGCCCAGGTGCGGGGAATCCGATCCGGTTCGCCGTTCCACTCATCGCGCAGCATGGCCTCGCGCTTCGGCGCGTCGTCACGCCAGCGGCGAATATCGTGATCCCATGATTCGCGTATGACGCCGGACATCCGATCGCGACACTCCGCCCGCCACACATCCAGATCCCGCGACACCTCGATCGTATGCTTGATTCGCTCCATCCCATTGGCGTCGTGCGCGGCATATTCCGAAGTGATTTTCTTGATTCGATCCTGCCGCTCCTCATTCGCCGCCTGCCACTTCGCATCCTGACAACCGGTCAACGCCGGAAAGATCGCAACCAACCAAAGAACGCACGACTTCTTGATATAATCAGGCGTATCTTTCATATTACCGCGACTCTTGATTCACTTGCACTTCGCACTTGCTACTTCAGCTCACCGTGCTCCCCGGTTCAATATCGGCCTCCGTCGTCAGCACGATTACCTTGCTGCGATCGGCGTTTGATGCGGCCAGCAGCATCCCGTTGCTTTCCAATCCGCGCATCATCCGCGGCGCGAGATTGGCCACGATGATCAGGTTCTTGCCGATCAATTGCTCCGGTTCGTAGTATCCTTTGATCCCGGCGCAAATCTGTCGCTGCTCATCGCCGAGGTCCACCTTCAGCACCAGCAGCTTGTCGGCGTTCGGATGCGGACCGGCCTCGATCACCTTCCCCACGCGAAGTTTCACCTTCGCGAAATCGTCGAACGCGATCGGACCCGCCGCGCCGCTCGTCGCATCTCCTGTCATCATCGACCCTTTCTCAATGACTCATACACGGCGGAAATTGTAGCGCCGCAGCCATTCTACGGCAAACAAACCCCCCTCGGTCCAAAAGAATTAAGCGGGCTGAGTCAGTTGCAACATCACCGGGGACGTGAATTCCAGTTGCCCGACATAGCTTTTCTGATAGAATCCTGGCAACACTCACACCTGGTCGAGGAGATGCCGACATGCCCAACTCGTCCAAATCGTCAAGAATACTGCGAATGCTGTCTGTTGCGTCGATTGTGTGTATGGCCGCGCCGGTTTCGGAAGCTGGGTTTCTCGCGATGCTTCGAGTCGTCCAGTCGAGCGGACCGCGAACGGGCACTCCTTCTTACAGTATTTTTCAGCCGGCCGACCTCCCACAGATTGTCACCGTGGAAGTGTGCATGGGTGATACGCCTATCATCGGTTATTGGGTGGACATCGACTGCGCGAACTTGAGCAACGACCACGTCGCGGACCTTCGACTCGCTGACGTTTCGTGCGATGTTGATGCGGACTGCGACGCTGCGTTCGGCGTCCCCGGCTCAAACTGCGTCGACGGCCAATGCGCGGCGATCTTCCTGGATACTAACCGTGCGGATTACGTTTTTTCTCCCGCATCGTGCCAAATGAACGGCGAATCCGCGGATGATTCCTGCGCACCTTCCATGGGAGTCGGCGGTACGTCGGCGGTCGCTTGTTACCGCCAGGGTTGTTCGTACGTCGGCCACTTTGCGCTGGAACTCCCGGCGGACGCGGTTGGAACATTCATCTTGGAACTGTCGGAAGAAAGCACCCTGACCATGGTAAACTTTCAAACGGGCCAGCCCTGGACAGTTTCCATCATGGATTTGATCAACAAACAGGGGGCGGGCATGTTTCCAGTTACCATCAGCATCCGGGCTCGTATTCCGCCGACGCCGATCGCAAGTGCCGCCTCGCAGGCCGGGCCGGCATCGCGAAGCGCGGGAGTGGAATGGATTCCGCAAACTCCTGTTGTCGAACCGTTTGCCGTGCGCGTCTCGCTTGATTCCCTGCACCATCCCGACCCGCCGTACTCCGGCGGACAGGCCGCGGACTTTTCGGCGTTTGAAGGTCAGCAGCGCTGGCTTGGCCCGCCGGTTCAATACGTCGAGTCGGCAGCGAATCCCGCCACCTTCTGGGCCTCGACCCTGCAATGCACTCCCCATTACATGGACTGGGCAGCGGTAGGCCCGATCGTCATCATGGGCAGCGAAGTCGTCCCCAGTTCCACGCTATCCGTTCGCACGTTCGGCATGAACTGCGTTAACCGCGAATCGACGTGCACAAATGTGTCGCCGCCGCTCGAAGTTCCGATTGGCCGCTGGGGCGATGTTCAGCTTCCCTTTTCGACGCCAGGCGGAGCGACGCAACCCGATTTTGCCGATATCTCCTCGCTGGTGGACAAGTTCAAGAACCTGCCCGGAGCGCTCAGCAAGGCGCGAGCCAAACTCCAACCGGCCATTCCCGTCATGGCCGGCGACGTGGACTTTTCAGATATTTCGATGTCCGTGGATGCCTTCAAGGGCAGACCCTATCCCTTTACGATTCAAGGCTGCCCGTAGCCAGGTAACAACTCGTAATCCTTTATTGGCGGGCGTAATCCGTCCTGCGTCTTCGATCTTCGCCATTCGACATTCGTCATTGTTTCAGGTGATCTCCCCAAGACTGCCCTCCAACGGAGCGCCACAGATGTTATTAGGGTAAGGAGCAAGCAGGTTGCGGAGTGGGCGTCACGCCAGCGCCCGCGAAAGGAGCCGGTGAAAGTGGTGCGTGCCCTGTTCACGGGTCGGCGAATACCGGCCTCGTTCGTAGAGTCGCGAGCGAAGCCCCTTCTGCACCGCCTCCACGATCGCTTCGTCCTCGCGCTCCACCCGGTCGAGCTGCGCCCCCGCCCCCGATTCCAGCTTCGCGGCGTCCCAAACGTAAGAAAGGAACGACACCCGTGTGCGATCGACGCCCAGCGGTTTGACCACGTTGATCGAAATTCCCCACGGGTAGACGTTGAACATCAGGTTGGGAAACAACCAGAAGTAGTAACCCGCGATCGCTTGTCCGTGATCGGGCGATCCGGGTGGCGGAGTCAACGTCGATTCGCCGCTGCGCCCCACGCCGAGTTGAAGGTTGGAATGGTCGAACAACTCAGTTCGATAAGCGTCGTAGTCGATCGCGTCGGCCAGTCCCGCGTGGACAAACGGAATGTGAAACCCTTCGAGGTAGTTTTCGCAGTAAAGCACCCAGTTGCAAGCGACGAGGTAATCACGCGATCGCGACGCGTCAAACTTGCACTGCTCGACCGGCAGCCACGCGATCCGCTCGCGCATCGGGCCGATCCACTCCTCGAACGGCGTCGCCGGATTCAAGGACGCAAACAGGAAGGGACCCCACTGCGCAAGTTGCACTCGCGGCAGGTCGTCGGCCTTGGACGGAAAGCCCGCGACCCCCTCAAACTCCGGCATGCTCACGAACGCGCCGTCGAGTTGAAACCGCCGGCCGTGGTAGCGACAGCGCAGATGATTCTCGACCCCGCCCTGTTCACACACGAGCATGCCGCGATGCGTGCACACGTTGGACAGGCAGTGCAGCGCGTCGTCGCGATCGCGCACCAGCATCAACGGTTCGTCGAGACACCCTTCCAGCAGCGTGAACGGATGGACCTGACCGGGAACGCGCGCGAGACCGACATCGCCGATGAACTGCCAGCTCGTCGCAAACACGCGATCGCGGGAAGTCGCAAACACACCGGGATCGGTGTACACCCACGACGGAGGCGTGGAGGCCTTGGTAATGTCAGGGTCGATCTGGAACGAAGGGGCGTTCTTCATGAGCGCCTCGCCGAGGACCATACCGCGACCGGACCCGACACTGGCTACTTCCGAAGCGGTTCAGACCATGGGATGGGCCGCGCGGACTAAAGTCCGCGGCTCGCTTTACTTCGCGCCGACGGTGAAATAGGTGACGGCCAGCGTTTCCTTGCCGGTCGCGGCGTTCTTCACGCCCGCCGCGATGGCGTAGGTTCCGGGCGAAAGCGGCGAAATCTCCTTCACCACGTCGCCGGATTGACCATTGCGGATGATGAAGCTCTCACCGGGGTTGAGCAGCGAGTATTCCTTGCCGATCTCAAACGTGTTGTCATAGGCCGCGATGGGATACATCACGTCGGACCCGTCGGTGGATTCGACCGTTCGCAACACGGCCTTGAAATCTTTCGGAGTACCGAGCAGAGGCTCAAAGGCTTCCACGCGGAACGTCGGCGAGTTCGACACTTCGCCCTCGGTGAACCACTGGAGCAACTGGTTGCCTTCTTCTTCCCTGAACGTTCCCGCATGGCCGTCGATGTAAATCCAGGCGGCCGGCCGGTTGCGATCGTCAAGGTCTGGCGCGCCGCGGCCGCCCATGGTCGTGGGATTGTTGGCGGCGGTGAGGGTCTGCCGTTTCGCGGGCGCGGCGGCTTTGGGCGCGGCCTTGGCGGGCTGCGATTTCGCCTGCGGCGCCGTCGAACGCTCCGCTGAAGAACCCGAACTCTGGCAGCCGACGGAGATCGTCACGGCCAACCCCAACAGGACAGCAATAGACCCTCGAATCATGTTCGATGCACCTCGCAAGCGACCTAATATGGTTCCGAATCGGCGTTTCAGCCAACGCGAAAGACGCTACGACGCTCGGCAAGGGGTGTCAAGGCTCGGAAGGCGCTCGGTTTGGCCTGTCGTCGCCGCAGGGATACACTGGCGGATTCGGCAGTGGTGAAAGTGATTCGCCGCGTTGGGGCGAATGGTTTCAGAATGTTCGTGGGGAGATGTACTGCTCAATGGTAATGGCACACAGCGAGCCGCGATCTTCAGATCACGCGGGCACACCGGATGCCGAGGATCCGCGCGGACTGAAGTCCGCGGCTCGCCAAGACGTAGCGCGAACGGAGAGGCGATGACATCCAAGCAGATTCGGCAGCAGTTTCTGGACTTTTTTCGCGGCAAGCAGCACGAGATCGTGGCGTCGTCGCCGGTCGTGCCGTTCGACGACCCGACGCTGATGTTCACCAACGCGGGGATGAACCAGTTCAAGGACGTGTTCCTCGGCACGGGATCGCGACCCTACAGGCGGGCGGCCGACACGCAAAAGTGCATCCGTGCGGGTGGCAAGCACAACGACCTCGACGATGTGGGACAGGACACGTATCACCACACGTTCTTCGAGATGCTCGGCAACTGGTCCTTCGGAGACTACTTCAAGAAGGAAGCGATCGAGTGGGCGTGGGAACTGCTGACCAAGGTCTGGAAGATCGACAAGAGCCGACTGCACGCGACGTACTTTGGGGGACTGAAAAAACAAGGCAATGAGGCAACAAGGCAACAAGGCAACAAGGAGAACATCGATACCGGTGCCTCGCTGCCGGGTTGCCTTGATGCCTGGGAGTTGGAACCGGATTACGAAGCCCGCGACCTGTGGGCGTCGGTGACGGATATCGATCCGACGCACATCCACCCCGGTAACATGAAGGACAACTTCTGGGAGATGGGCGATACGGGTCCGTGCGGGCCGTGCAGCGAGATTCACATCGATCTGACGCCGGACAAAAGCGGCGGGCATCTCGTCAACAAGGGCGACGCGCGGGTGATGGAAATCTGGAACCTCGTGTTCATTCAGTTCAACCGTGCGGGCGACGGCAAGCTGTCGTCGCTGCCGGCCAAGCATGTGGACACGGGGATGGGATTCGAGCGGCTGTGCGCGGTGTTGCAGGGCGCGCACGCGGGACGACTCGGACGGTTCAGCAATTACGACACCGACGTGTTCACACCGGTCTTCGAGGCCATTCGCAAGCGAACCGGAGCGCCGCAATACACGGGGACGCTGCCCGGCGAGCCGCGATCTTCAGATCGCGCGGACTTGCGAACATCGACTTCGTCATCGGAAACCGAATCTCCGCGCGGACTGAAGTCCGCGGCTCGCTCCGATCAATCGACATTCGGTGATCAACTGATGATCGATGTGTCGTATCGCGTGATCGCGGATCATGTCCGATGCCTGACCTTCGCGCTGACTGACGGCGCATTGCCGAGCAACGAGGGGCGCGGGTACGTGTTGCGGCGGATTCTGCGCCGCGCGGTGCGTTACGGCCGGCAGTACTTGAACATGCACGAGCCGTTTCTTTGCGACCTTGTCGCCCCGCTCGTCGAGCACATGGGCGAAGCTTTTCCCGAACTCCGCACCGGTCCTGATCCTCGCAAACCGCGCGATAACGTGAAACACGTCGCCGACATCCTGCGCGACGAAGAGGCGTCGTTCCTCAAGACGCTGGATCGCGGAATCTCCCTTTTTAATGATTTTGCTGCCATGGCACGAGCTGTCCAAGGAGATTCTATAGCTAAGAAATATCTAAACGAAAGTTCGCCTGGCTGGGATCACCCAGACAATCTAAAGGTTTTCCGTGAGGCAGGCGCAAACGTGTTTCCTGGGAAGGCGATTTTCATTCTTCACGACACTTATGGTTTCCCCGCAGACCTTACGGAAATTATGACGCGTGAGACGGGACTCGTTGCCGACGTAGCTGGCTATGAAGACGAAATGACCGCAGCTCGAAAGCGCGCCCGCGCTGGGGCAAAGGCAACTTCGATTGAATTGGTAATAGAGGGATCATTGGGAAGCACAGGTGATGAACTCAAGTATTGGGAACACCATTGCAATACTCAAATACTCGGATATGTCATTGGCGGGACGATCTTCACAAAGGACGCGATTCCACAGGGGGTGGAACTAGCAATAATCACTAAGGATACTTGCTTCTATGCTGAACAAGGTGGTCAAGTTGGCGATTCTGGTTTCTTGCAAAAGGACGGAATAAAAGTATTTCGCATCAAGAACGCCAAGTATCATGGCGATGCTGTTCTTCACATTGGACAAATAGTTGATGATTCTGTGGTTATCAATGTCGGCGATTCTGTTTGGTTGGAAATCGACGATCGCAAAGCCACCAAGCAGAATCACACCGCCACGCATGTTTTGAACTGGGCGTTGCGGGAGGTGCTGGAGATCGGCGGCGGGGGCAAAGTCGATCAGAAAGGATCGCTGGTCGATCCGGAAAAGACGCGGTTCGACTTTTCGCACAACAAACCGCTGACCGACAACGAACTCGATCGCGTCGAATCGCTTTGCAACGAGCGGATCGCACAGGGGCTGGCGGTCTATGCGGCCATGCGTGAGGAGGACTTCGTCGATCAGGCCGAGGCGCGGAAGATCAACACACTCCGCGCGGTGTTCGGCGAAAAGTATCCCGACCGGGTGCGCGTGGTTTCGATCGGAGCGCCGATTACGGAAGAAGACGCGAGGCAAGCGTCGAATCGTGAGTCCGCGCGGACTGAAGTCCGCGGCTCGCAGGGCGCGGGGGATTCGTCGCCTTTACAGAGCCGCGACCGTAAGGGAGCGGGGGCCGCGCGTGCTGAAGCACGCGGCTCGCACGCGACCCCCCTTGATCCCCCCTTGGCAAGGGGGGAGGCGATTGAAACCGATTGGTTACTGCGCGATCCGCAGAACCCCAAGTGGATGAAGTACTCCGTCGAGTTCTGCGGCGGGACGCACGTGAAGAACACCTCCGAGATCGAGCGATTCGTGCTGACCCACGAAGAAGGCGTGGCCAAGGGCGTGCGCCGCGTCGTCGGCATTTCGGGCGAAAAAGCGAAACAATCCGAAGCGCGCGGCAAGGAACTGTTGCATGAAGCAAGATCGCTTAGCGAGCCGCGAACTTCAGTTCGCGCGGTCTCGCGATCTTCGACTTCGCCGGCGGAGTCGGAAACTCCGCGCGGACCCAAGTCCGCGGCGCGTTCAATCGACGATCGACAATCGACGGTCGGCGATCTCGCCGAGCGCGTCGCGGATATTCAACGCAGGTTGAACGATCCGGAGCAGCCGATTCCAATGCGGGCTCGCCGGGCGATTCTGTCGGCGCTGGCCGATGTGCAGGAGACGCTGAAGGAACAGCAGAAGGAAACGGCTGCCGCGTCGGGAGAGGCCGTCATGGAGGCGGCGGCGAAGCTCTTCGCCGAAGCAAAGACGATCGGCGGCGTGACGGTGGTGGTCGGCGAGGTTCCGACGGCGACGGCCGACGCGCTGCGCGGAGCGATCGACTGGATTCGGCAGAAAACGGACGCGTCGGCGGTGCTGCTGGGCTGCGTGAGCGACGGGAAGGTGACACTCGTGGCCGGCATGAGCAAGGCGGTCGTCGATCGTGGCGTGAAGGCGGGCGACCTCATCAAGGAGATTTGTCCGCTGGTGGGGGGCAGGGGCGGCGGCCGACCGGACATGGCCCAGGGCGGCGGAAGCGATGCTGCGGGATTACCGAGCGCGCTGCAACGGGCGCGGGAGTGGATCACCGAACGGCTTGGATGACCGCACGGTCCGAATGCGGAATGTCGAATAGCGATGGTCGAATTCGATCGATCACAGCGCGGAAGCCGCTGGCACAATCATCTTGATGACGATCATGGCGACGATAAGGAGCAGCATTTGCCAGGCTGGAAGTCGGCGGTTCATCGATGAATCATCGGCGGACTGGTAGACGTGCTGAATTCGTTTCGCCATTGCCTCATTCGCGATCTATAATCGTCCATCGTGCTTCCTGACGACGACATTTGTTATTGTTACCACGTTTCGATGCGGAAGCTGGTGAACTTCGCGCGGCGGGTGCGGCCTGAGCAGGCGAGCCGGATGACGGAGTGTCTGAACGCGGGGACGGGGTGCGGATGGTGCATTCCTTTTCTCATCAAGATCGCAAAGGATCCCGACGCATTCGGACTTGAAGGACTTTCGGCGGAAGATTACGCGGCCAGGCGCAAGGGGTACATCGCGACGCAGCCGAGAAACACGTTTGACGGATCGGCGTCCACGAATGCACAATGAACGGGATGAAGCAACGGGACGCAACGCCGCGCAGCGGGATTGGTTGACGATTGGCTGTTTCCGGGAAAAAAACAAAAAATCGCCGCCCTTCGATCCGGCTTCTGCTGACCTGCATCGGCCGGCGGGTGGAGCTGGTCCGCGCGTTTCGGCGTGCGGGCGACGAGTTGGGCATTTCACTGGAGATTCACGGAGCGGACGCGACGCCCCTGTCGCCGGCGATTCATCACGTCGATTGGGCGCACATCGTGCCGACGATTGCATCGGGGTTCTACGTTGAAGCCATTGAGCAGGTCGTCACACACGAGGGGATCGACCTGCTGATTCCGCTGATTGATTCGGAGCTTGCCGCCGTCGCCGAAGCGCGAGACCGACTGGGCGCGATGGGTTGTTTGGCGGTCATTTCCTCGCGGACCGTCGTGCAAACGTGCCGGGACAAGATCGCCGCGTTTGAAGCGCTGCGTGCGGCGAAGATCGACACGCCGCAGACGTGGACGCTGGACGAGGCGCTTCGGCTGCGCCGACACAAGTTTCCGTACTTTCTCAAGCCTCGGGCGGGCAGCGCCGCGATGGGTAACTACGTGGTGCGTGACGGCGATGAGCTTCGCGTGTTCGGCAAGTGCGTGGCGGACCCGATCGTGCAGGAGTTCATCGACGGAACCGAGTACACGCTGGACGTGTATACGGGACTGGACGGCCGCGTGCGGTGCGTCGTACCGCGTAAGCGGCTGGAGGTCCGCACGGGCGAGGTAAGTAAGGGGATGATCGTGAAGGACCGGGCGATCATGGACGTCGGTCGGCGGACGGCCGAGGCGCTGGGCGAGTGCCGCGGGGTCGTCACCGTGCAGTGCATGGTGACGCCAAAGGGACGAATCTGCGTGATCGAGATCAACCCTCGATTCGGCGGGGGCGCGCCGCTCGCGATTCACGCGGGGGCGGACTTTCCGAAATGGATCCTCGAGGAGCGAATGGGACGGCGACCGCGAATCCGGGCGACGGGATTCCGCGACGACGTGGCCATGCTGCGGTATGACGATTCGGTGTTTGTCTCCGGCGCGTCGAAGCTCGTTCAAGCCCGATAGTTTGTCGACGAGGCGTATCCGCATTTGAGGTTCTCCAGCCGACCATGATTGAGGCCGTCGTTTTTGATCTGGATGACACGCTGTACGCGGAGCGCGATTACGCGATGAGCGGCTTCGCGGCGGTAGCAGCGGCGTTTGCGGATCGGCTGGGAGATCGGGAGCGCACCGTGGCCGACTGCCGACGATTGTTCAGCTCGCCACATCGGACCCGCGTGTTCGACGCACTTTTAACGGAACGCGGTCTTGCGGATAACGCCGACCTTGCCCATCGAATGGTCGAGACCTATCGAACGCACCGCCCGACGATTCAATTGTTTCCCGACGCGCACGCAGCGCTGGCGCGGCTTCGGTCGAAGTACAAGCTGGGGTTGATAACCGATGGTCGCGCGATCACGCAGTGGGAAAAAATCGACGGCCTGGGCCTTCGGCCACGATTGGATGAGATCATCGTGACATCGGAATTGACCCCGGCGGGAAATGCGGATTCGACGGAAACGGACTTTTCAAAGCCGCATCCGCTGGCATTTCAACAGATGGCCAAACGACTTCGCGTTGCCTATGATGCGTGTTGCTACGTGGCCGATAATCCGAGCAAGGATTTTGTCGCTCCCAATGCGCTGGGGTGGGTCACGGTACAGGTTCGTCGGCACGGCGGGCTGTACGGTGAGTTAACGCCCGCTCCGGGCGGTCAAGCCCATCATGTGATCGAAGACCTCGCCGAGCTGGACGCGAGGCTTTGCTGACTTTGGCGATTCCGCCGATGAACCGGCGCGACGGACTCCCTCGCAACGCCGTTGCTCAAGAACGACGGCGCGATGTCGGGGCTAGATGCGGCCGCGCGAGCGGAAGCAAACTGTTCGCCGACAAAAAACGAACAGCGGGTGAAGGGTTTCCCCTCGACCCGCCGTCGTGCCCCTGTCATGAGCGGTTCCCCCCAACCGCTCTGACCTGATTCGCGTTCGGCGCGAGGCGCCGGACGATGGCTGACTACAGCAGCGAGAGGATCGCGGCCGCTTGCTGATTGGCGACGCCCAACAGTGAGATGCTCGAGTTGATGAGCACCTGCTGCTGATTGAGTCGGGCCGTCGCCGTGGCGTAGTCGGTGTCGCCGATCAGGCTGGCGGCTTCACCCAATCCGGTCTGTGCCGCTTGAAGCGCGCTGATGGCGCTTCCGACCTGGAACTTCTGGAAGCTACCGATTCGTCCGCGCGTGTCCGCCACTTCCTTGATGGCTTCACGGACGGAGGTGAGCGCGCCGGCGACGTCGGTCTTGAGGGCCTTGGCACCGCCGGACTTGAGTTCGCTCAGTCGAGCGGTTCCGTTACCGCCGCCAAGGTTGTAGCTGGCCAGCGAGTCGATGCCGATGGTCGCGCGCGTCTGAGCGGTGGTACCGAGCTGGAAGGTAGCGCCGCCCTGAGCCTTGACGGTGAACGATGTCGAGGTGGTCGCACCGGTGTTGCCCTTGCCGAAGTCCTCATCGAGGGTGAAGGCTAGCGCGAGACCGTTGGCGCTGTAGGATACGTTCAGTCCGTCGGCTCCGGCGGCCTGGCCGTTGATCGTGATGTTGGCGTCTACGCCGCTCTGCTTGGCGAAGCTGCGCAGGTCGTTGGTGGTGCTGCTGTCGCTCGTCGCCGAGCCGTAGTTGACGTTGATGGTTCCTCCGGAAAGCACCTCCACGCTGACGAACGAATCCGTTCCGTATCCCGTCGAGTTCAATTTGACGTTGGTCGAGTTTTGAATGGCGGAAACGCCGGTCTGATCCTTGGCCGCGTTGATCGTGGAGACGATCTGGGCCTGGGTCAGACCACTGGTCAGCGTGATGGTGGCCGTTCCGAGTGTTCCCGTGATGGCGACCTGGGTCGTGCCGGAGGTTCTCGCCGAACCTCCTGCGAACGCGAACGCGGCCGAAGCCACTTGGGCGGACGCCACTCGGCTGATCGTCAGCGCCGTGTCGCTGGTGGACTGGCTTCGCGAAAAGATACGCACATTCTCGATGTACTGGTTGCCGGCGACGTTGGACGTTTGAACCGCGAAGGCTCCGTCGAGCAGCTTCTTGCCGTTGAAGTTGGTGGTTCGAACGATGCGGTCGATGGCCTCGAGCGCGTTATCGATCTGGCCCTGATTGGCGGAGATTTCCGCGGCGGTCAGGTTGGCGCTGCTGGTGGAGGCGGCCGCCAGCGTTTCGATTTCGTTGAGCAGGTTGCTGATCTCGCCAATGGCCGAGTCCGCGACCGTGAGCATCGAGTCGGACCGCTGATTGTTCGTCAGTGACGTATTCACCGCGGTAAGCTCGGCGTTAAGGTTTTGGAGGGCGATCAAACCGGCCGGATCGTCCTTGCCGGCGTTGATGCGCTTGCCGGTAGTGAGCTGCTTGAACGTGTCGGACTGGGCGGCCGAGTTCTTGTTTAAGATGTTCAGCAGCGTCAGTGTGTTGGTGTTGGTTACGGTCAGGGCCATGATATTAACTCCGTTGCAGTTCGGTCGGCCCGCACGCAGGCCGGAAAGAAATCCGAAACTCCAACGAACCGTAGGATATAAAAAAAACACGTCCAAACTTTTGATCGCTATGGCCGAGAATGTCGCTCGCCCGCCGCACTGGCTGCGGAATGGAGTCAAGTTTTTTTTTGATTCGGGCTGGTCCCGATTTGTTGTCTTTACGCGCAATTCGAGTGGTCACAATGTCCATCGAGGCTTTTCGGACGCTCGCATCACTCGTGCGCTCGCCATTGAGGAGCGAAATCGCTACGATGTGTGCATGCGGATGATGGACGACAGCCAAGACAATTTCAGTGGTTTTCCGCGTGCCGCGGGCATGGGAGCGTGGTTTCGCGTGCTTCTGACGGCGACGATGTTTGGCGGCATCAGCGTGTTCGCCGCGGCCCCGCCGACCGTGGAAGAGGCTCAGAAGCAGATCGCGGAGAAGTTTTCGGACGTACGTTCCTGTACGGCGCTGGTCACAACGATCGAGACGTCCGATCCGGGAGACGGGACGTCGGCACGGGCGGAGATCCGACGTCGAATCGAATGGAAGCGCGCCGGCGGGAGCTTTCTTTATCGGGCGGAGAGCAGCACGGAAATTCGGCGGACGAGCGGAGGCATCACGACGACGGAGGAAGCGACGGCGACTTCGGTCAGCGACGGCGTGCACGTCGTGGCGATCACGGAGCAGGAAGGTCGCACGTCGGCTACGAAACGAAAAGCGGACATTTCGAATGTGCCGGATACGTCGGCGCTGCTCGATGAATTGCGGGTCGACCAGACGCTTCGACGGCTGCCAGACACGAAGGTGGGCACGAGCGATTGTTTCGTGATTCAGGTGATTCCGAAAAACCGCGCGGATTCCGACATTACCCAGACGGTGATTTACGTTCGCAAGGACATCGGCATGGACGTGCGGACGATCGTCTACGACAAGAAAAACAAACCAATTTACACGAGCACAACCACGGACATTCGGATCAATCCGGAACTCTCGGCGGATCGGTTTCGCGTGGCGCTGCCGGACGGCGTCGAACTCGTGGATCAATCGGGCGGGTCGTGAATCGCCCGCCGGCGACGATCGAAACCGCTAATCCTGTCGGTTCGGAGATTGCACGCGATGCGGTGATCCTTCCGCCGGCGCTTTCGGATCAGGCTCGGACAAAGTGGCGATGAGTTGATCGGGCAGCGCGAGCGGCACGTCGCGCGGGATTCGCACCGCCTTGTCGGGTTGGATCAGTTCATGGCTCGCGGCGAAACGGAAGAGCGACTGCACGCTTCGATATGCCCCGACGCCCAGCAGACAACCGACCGCGGCCACGATCGGGTCGGTGAAGCTCGGGACACGGATCGGCAAGAGCACCTGAACGACCTCAACGGCAACTGATAGTGCAACGCCGACGAAGACCACCCGAACCCCGGTAACACCGCGGAAACGACCGAATCGTGGTGTCGAGCTGCACAAATACACCGCCGCCCATACAGCGAACAGGGCCACCTTGTCTGCGAAATCCGCGAACGCGTCATTGAATCGAGCCTGAGCATAGGACACAAAGGGTGTCATGGCCGCGCTGTTGATCGCGGACCATGCGGCACCTGCGTCCGCGCGGAAAGAAAACGGAATCAGGCCCATGTACACAACAAAGGCAGTGACCGAGAAGCCGCCGAGACGGCCTGTCAACGGCGAAAGGACACGGGCCGCACTCCATGGTTCGGCTTCGGGCTGCTTGCCGCACCACGATGAGAAATACAGTCCGGATAGCAACCCGATCAGGCGGAAGAGGATATCGGTGGCGTCGACCGCACGAGTGACGACTGGTATCTGAATGGCGCTCAAGCAGAAGGCCAGCAAACCGCCGGTCCAGCAAGTCAGTGCGATGGCGGCTCGGCGCGAGAATCCGTAATCGCCGCGTAAGACCGCGTGCATCAGCAGAGCGAACACGACGAAGGAAGCCGACTCCGCCGCCCACCGTCCCCAGCGGCGCATGGCCGTCCAGTCGGCCAGTTCCATCGCTCGATCGCGGTCGCCTTCCGGCGGAGTGTTGAGCAATGCGGACTCGGCCGGCGACACGGCAAACGGAACAAACGTCGAGGACTTCCACGCTTCAGCGAGCCGCCCCCTGTCGAGCGAGAACGTGAGCGGCAGGGCGGCCATCACGAACAGCAGCGCACAATAAAGTTTGAGCGCGGCGGTCGTGGGTCGCCTGCGAATCTCATAAACGATGGTTCCAATGATCCGCGGAATAAAGGCGTGGCAGATTGTGCCGAGAAGTACGCCGAACACGACGCCGGCGATGTTGGCGGCGACGTCGATCAGGGACGATACCCGCGTCGGCGAATACGCCTGAAGCCATTCCATCGCCAGGCTGAGGAGCGCGCCGAAAGCGATCGCGCCCGCGCCCGACACGGCCAATCCCCAACGCCTTTTTCGGAAGAAGGCGTAGCCGAGCAGTCCGATCGGAACAAACAGCGCGACGTTGGCGATGGCGTCGGCGGCGCGAAACGGTCCCGTGTCAGTGGTCAACAGGCGATTCTCACCGCTCCGTCCGGATTGACTCAGAAAATCAAAGGGAGCCAATTCAATCTGAATCACGCAAACCGTCGCGGCGAGCGCGAGCCATTCGGTGAAACGAGTGACGACGAAGGGAGTTGCGGCCGTAGACCGGTGGTGCTTCATGAGATTCTACCGCCGACGGGCATCCCTGCGCCCGCACGCCCGGATTCGTCACGCAAGGTCACGAATGGGGGAGCGTGGGTCTTGGCGGCCACACCACCGGACGGATCGGTCCCGCGGGCGTCCATCCCGCCGGCGGATCGGTTCGGGACGGTTGATCATTGGTGATCAGCTCTCGAATGGCCGCGTAGACGAGGGTCTCGAATTTCGCGCGCACGAGCGCGCGGGAATCGGTCTCCCAGAGATTCACGGACTTTGGATTGCGCTCGGCGTCGTCTTTGGTCGGCTCAATGGAAACCGCCTGGGCGTGAAAAGCCGCGATGAGCTGCGCATTGGAAGCATCGTAGAGCGCGCCGATGATCTCGGACTCGGTCGGGCTGAGTTCATTGACGGCGTAAATCAACCCCAGTCGCGCGTGCAAAGCGCGAAAGGCCGCGAGAATCTGCTGGGGCTCGGCGGGACCGCCGCCCAGGTCCCGCTGATCGATGGGAAAGACTTCGCTGAGCGCCATCTGGTCGTCGAATGCTCGATTCCACTGAAGAAACTCGTTGCGCGGATCGGCGAACAACTTGGGCGCGCGCCCGTCAGGATGGTCGCTGCCCTCATCGACGGCGACGCGCGTCACCGCGAGATTGGCGGGGAAGAGTCCGATCGTCGGCCTCGGCGCGACGATGTGGTATTCGTTGTTCAGCACCGGCAGAGACGCGGACGCGACTCTGGGCCAATCAACCGTGGGGCGAGCCGTCCAGATTCTTTCCGCCTTGGGTGACGACGCGCATCCCGCGCCGAACTGCAAACCCAATCCGACCGCGCCCGCGGCAACCATGAAAACCCTACGCAACGTCGTCCCTCTCATCTCAGTCGCGCTATCCAACCGTTGGAATCGGCAACACATACCCACGCCGCGTCGAGCAGCTCGACAGGCCGTCAATTCACTCACCTCGATGAAGATATCGGGAGCGCGCGGGTGTTTCTGGTCCAAAAAACAAAGGCGACTTTGGATTGCACAAGGTTTCTCGTTATCGGTCGTCAACAAACCTTGAACGCCTCAACCGTATGCCGATAACTGAATGCTCCCGACCCGATGTCCGATGGATTTTCAGGTTCTTGGAAGGACAAGATGAGTACTCACGTTGCGATCGGATCTGACGGCCCATGCGCCCTCGCCCCGACCATCGGATCGCTGCTCCCGCGATCCGTCGGGCAGCCAGTCAAGCCCGCATCCGCGATTATCGGGCGTGCGGCCCGCCTTTTCGGCCGTTCCCTCGTGAGCCTTCCACCTTCGACGTGGCTGCTCGTCGATGTCGCATTGCTTTGCGGCGGCGTCTGGTTGTCGTATGCGGTGTTTCCACCGTTTGAGACGCCTGATACACCGCACATCGCGCTCTGGCAGGCCATGATGGTGCTGGCCTTCGCGGGGATCATCGCCAGCCTGATTTTCGGACTCTACGAACGAGAAACGATTCGCAGCCGATCGCGCATTCTGACGCGGATGCTTCTGACCATCGCCTGCACGGTGGTCGTTGCGTATGCGGTCATCTACATCATCATGTACGCGACAGTGAGCCGCCGTGCCGCGTTTCTGGCGCTGGCGTTCTTCATGGTCTCGGCCACGTTGATTCGACTCAGCGCGTGGTGGGCCATTCAGAAGATGCACTGCGGGCTGCTCGTGGTCGGATCACGCGGCCTTTATGAATCCTTCGTCGCGGCGCAGAAGGAAGGATTCCTGCACGAGTACCGCCTGCTGGGCTACGCGACATCCGGATCGTCCAATGGCGTCGAGGCCGGTCAAGCCGGGTTTCTCGGTGTGGTCGGCGACCTGATCGACCAACTGCGCAAACGCAGGGTGACGGAGATCGTCGTCGGAAACGACGCCGCGACGGACCCGCGAGTGATGGACTGGATGGTGCCGTGCCTTCAGTCGGGCTGCCGCGTCACCAACCAAGCTATCTTCTACGAAACCGCGACCGGGCAGATTCTCGTCGATGAAATCACGCCCAACTGGTTTCTCTTCGCCGATCTGAAGGTCCATTGCGATCAGCGGGCCACGCTCAAGCGGACGATGGACCTCGCCACGGCCATGGTCGGATTGTGCGTCACCGCGCCGCTGTGGCCGCTCATCGCGCTGGCGATCAAGCTCTGCGACGGCGGGCCTGTGTTTTACTCGCAGGAACGCGTGGGTCAGGACGGGCAGATTTTCCGCCTTCACAAGTTCCGCACGATGCGAACGGATGCGGAGAACGGCAAGAGCGTCTGGGCCTGTCCGAACGATCCGCGCGTCACGCGCGTAGGACGGTTCCTGCGCCGAAGCCGTCTCGACGAATTGCCGCAGCTCTATAATGTGCTGGTCGGGCAAATGTCCATCGTCGGCCCGCGACCGGAGCGTCCGGACATCGTCGCGGAACTGTGTGAGAAGCTGCCCTACTATGCCGAGCGGCATCTCGTCAAGCCGGGCGTGACAGGCTGGGCGCAGATAAGCTTTCGTTACGGATCATCGATCGAGGACGCGCGGCGAAAGCTGCAATTCGACCTCTACTACCTCAAGCACATGTCGTTCGAGTTGGACACGATCATCCTCTTCCGCACGCTGGGGACGTTCCTGCGCGGCGGTTGCTGAGCCGTCGGCGCCTTGTTGGAATCCTGCCCGTCCGAAAAGTCTCCGCCGATAGTTCCGAGTACGCGGCGCGATTGAACCACTCTCAAGACACGCCTATCCATTGCTTTTCTCCTTGTCTAGTTGCAAGTTTGATGCGGCGTTCGGTGCAGATTCAGTGCGGAGAAGCCCTGGTCCGGGTACAACCCAGAGATATCTTCCTCGCCCATCGTGATAAACGACATACTTGCCTTGTGCTTCCCAGCAGAAGGACAAGTAGAGCGGCTTCGGATCCTTTAAGGTATAAGTTCCACCGACTTTCTTGCCGGTGACGCGCTCAAATGTCTCATGATAGTAGGGCCCGCGCGGATAGCCGCCCCCAAAGAACCAGTTCCCTTTTGTCCTTCGCTCATTGGCGGAGATGACGTTCACAATGCTGTGGTCCAGCGATACGTCGGTGTCGACAACGTAGCTACCGGCGGTTGGGATCCGAACTCCATCGATGCTCAGCGAACCGGTTAGAATATTATTCTTCAACGGCGCTATGGTGAAGTCCCGCAGGAGGTATCTGTAGGTGATGGTGCCCGTGGCCTTCGCCCATTCGTCGGGGCCGCATGACTCCACGCGCGCGCGGGCGGGATCATAACGATAAACAACGCCCGTCGGTGCCATCGGAGCGTCCGCCAGCCTGATATCGTTGCTCTCGCCGCTGCTGATCGGACCGATCAGCAGTATGTCGCTGTCCGGCGAAATCGTGCGCAGAAGGACTTCTCCCACCCCGTATCGTCCGGTGCACACGCACTCAACCAATGTTCCGATGACGCGGTATCGCCAAGAGGCGTAACCCCAGATGCCGATCCCAGCGGCGAGAATCACCCCAACAATCATATACCGCTTGGAGAGTAATCGCCCTTTGCGTTTCCTAAGGCCGAAGGTCGCCATGGTGTCACTCAACATTGACAATCAAAATAGCCAGTCACTCCGCTACAATCTGCTCGACAGCTTTTGCAGGATTCAGGTCGGCGATCATCCAATCAAAACCAGCCTCACCTGCTTCTTTCTACCCGGCTCTCCGGGGGAAAAGGGATGAGCCACAATTCTTTTGAAAAGTACGCACTGTAGTAGATGACGAATTCTTCGTCGGGCGCCCAGCATGGCCTTACCAAGGTGGAAGAATCGACCCCTTTTAATAGAACCGGATCTCCAATGGGCGCACCGTCACTCAACCGGAACACTTCGTGATACCTCACTCCCGTAACATAGCCGGACCCGAGAAAGGGAATCAGCGGCTTGTGGACCGAACCCGTGGTACTTAGTACCGCCAGATGATGCCCTAAGTAGGGTGGATACGAACTGTCGCCTCGAAGAACGGCCACCCCCGCCAATACTCGTCCGACGGTCGTGAGCAGCAATCCGTTTAGGAACAGACCGTGGTCCTTCCGCGTCAGTACGCTCTCGTCGATGCGTTCCTGATCACTGCATTCCATCACCGGTCCCATAGCCTCGTCCCACTCTCTGCCTGACACGATCGCCAGGTTGCTCACGCCCCTCTCGTAACGCAGGATCGGCAGACCGGATTGTTCGGCTGACGGCGGGCTGACGTAACTGCTCTGTTGGCATTCACGTCTTGTCAACGTTCGAAGCAGAATGAATGGACCGTCGCGACGTATCAGGAGTGCACAAGAGTCAAACCACGACTCGGGCGCGCGAATCGGATACGCGGTCGAATGGCGGATGTGCGGCCCGGTCGCCACGTAAACGACCGCGCCGACAACCGAGAGCCCGACAAACCAAAGGACCCATTTTCGCTTCTTGGATCGCATGATCGTTACGCGACGTCTACGCGAGTCGTCGCTCTTAAATCCGCTTGCCACGATCGAAAGGCGCGTTTCAAAGGTTCTCTGGAAACCAAGAACAACGATCGGAACTGGACTCTACCAGTGTAATGCAGAACAGCGAGAATCAAAGCAGGAGCTTGCCGTCGCGCGACTCAGCAGGCTTGTCGGTTGAGTTGACGGACGCAGATGTAAGCGGCGATGAGCGCTATCAAAGCGCGCGGTAGAAGGCTCGAACCGCCCGACCGATGCGACGCACATCGCGGCGCGACAGCGAAGGATAATTCGGCAGGCGAACAATGCGCGATTGCACGTCGCGGGCGACAGGGCAGTCGGTTCGCGCAGCGGAATAGAGATCGAGGTCCGCGCAGTTCAGGTATTCGCTGGTTTCGGAGTCGATGCCGCGTCGAAAGAGGAATTCGCACAGTTCCGATGCCCGCTCCGCGAGGATGCCGTAGTACAGGCCGTTGGCCCGACCGTCGCCGCAGACGCGAAGCTGCGATATCTGCTCGATTCCGGAGAGTTCCTCATCGAGCCATTCGCCGACCTGTCGTCGCTGTTCGATGAAGTGCTCGACCCGCGCCAGCTGGCTTCGACCCAGGCGCACTTGAAAGGGATGCAGCGGCGGAACGCGCCCCGGATCGAAGCAGCGATCCTCGCGCGGCGTCTCGGTCATGATACGCCGCTGAAAGTCGGGCATGACGGCGCGGAGCAGACGCAGCACCGGCCAGGCCCCGAGGCTGAACACCGCCCTCCGCGTGCCGAGGTCCATGATCGCGCCTGTGATCGCTTTTTTCAGTCCCGCTGGTTTCGGATTGCGAAGTCGAAGCCGGGAGAGTCTCGTTCGGATTCGACCAGCCAGTTCGTCGTCGTCGGTGGCGATCATCCCGCCGCCGAAGGTCGTGACGAGCTTGAGCACGCTAAAGCTGTAGATCGCCGCGCGGCCGAACGTGCCGAGCTTTTGACCGTTGAATGTCGACCCAAGGGCATGGGCACAATCTTCGAGAAGAATGAGTCCATTCCGATCCGCCAGTGCGACGAGTCGATCCATGTCCGCCGGATGGCCGAACATGTGCGTCGCAAGCAGAAACCGTGTGCGCGGGGTGATCGCCCGTTCGACGGCGTCGACGTCGAGGTTCAGGTCGTCGCGCCGGATGTCGCAGAACTTCGGCACGACGCCGAACTGGCAGAACCGCTCGATCACCGCGAACAGGTTGAACGCGGGCACGACCGCCTCGCAGCCCGGTTCGGGACTCATCGCTTCCAGAATCAGGTGCAGGCCGAGCCGACCGGAGGAAATCGCGATCGCATGCCGGGAGCCGACGTAGGACGCGAACTCGCGCTCGAAGCCGCCGACGGCGTCCTCGCGCTCGGATCGACCCAGCAACGCCGCCGCGATTCCGGCATATTCGCCGAGCGTCGTTTCAATACGGTGCCTTGGAATGCTGAGAACGTGCATGGTAGCGATCCGTCACGACCGAAGAAAACCAACTGTGGCACCGGTTTCCAACCGGTGCAATCGCCTTGACTGCTGTTATCCCATCGTCGATAGCCCCAGCCGCACGAGTTTCTTAAACTCGAACCAGCTTCGCACGCCCGCGAGTTTTTCAAGAATCATTGACGGATTGAAATAAAACGTGCGCAGCGCCTCGCGGCGAAGCTGCTCGACTTTTTCCGGCGTCAGAAAGCGGTGCTTGAGGTTGCTCGACGCGAATCCGAAGTCGCTCGGCCCTTCGCGAAGGAAGCCCTCGCGCCGGGCGCGCTCCTCGTAAGCGGTTCCCGGTAGCGCATTGACCACGTTGAACGAAACGAAGTTGGGCCGAAGCGATCGGGCGAACCGAATCGTCGCGCGAACGTCGTCCTCCGTGTCGTCCTCGAAGGCGAGCATGATGAACGCCGTCGTGCCGATGCGCAACCGCCGACAATCAGCAAAGACATCGTGAATGCGGTCGTCCTTGATGCGTTTGTCGACGCGGCGCCTTGTTTCTTCCTTCGCATGCTCGACGCCGAACTCGATGCCGTAGCAGCCCGCACGCTTCATCAGCGTCAGCATTTCCGTCGAGGCCACGTCCACCCGCGTGGTGCAGAGCCAGCGAAGCTTGAGACGCTTCGCCGCAAGCTTTTGCAAAAACTCCATCGCAATCGGCTTATTGAGGCCAAAGGTCAAATCCTTGAAGTAGACCTCGCGGAAACCCATTCGATCGGCCTCGACGAGTTCCTCGACCACGTCGTCCACGTCGCGGTAAAGCATCTTGCGGTACAACTGATTGTCGATGCAGAACTCGCAGGTGAAGGGACATCCGAACGAAAGCTGCGAACAGGTCACCGGCCCGCGCTTACTCTGCGGGAAGCAATATCGCTTATCGAAAAAGATCGCATGCTCGGGGCGCGGAAGCCGCAACCCGTCGCCGTAGCGGACTTTGAGGTCAGGAATCAGCGGTGCTTGCTCTCCCTGCACGGCCACATTCAACGGGTCCGGCCGCATCGATCCCGACGCCGATGCGCGGAGCAATTCCGTCAAGTTATTCTCCGCGGGATTGAGGATGATCCCGTCGAGCCACGGATGATCGCGGAGAATCCGGGCGACATGATCACGCTTCTGCTGCATGATGATCGTCCCGACGATGTACACGACCGCCACGCCAAGCGATTGCTTCAGGCGACCCAGCGCCGCAAGCTCCTCGTCGATCCGCGAACTCGACACCAGCGAGACGATCCCCGCCGGGCGATCGGCCTGAAGCTTTGATTCCAATTCAGCCCAGGTGAGTCGGTTGATCTGCGCATCAATGAACGCCGGGCGATACCCGGCCTCGCGCGTGGCCCCGGAGAGCAGGATCAAATCAATGTTCGGAAACGGAGCGTTGTGTGCGTCGTCCTTTTCGCGCAGTGATCCCCGCCGACAGAAGTCGGACATGCTGGGCGGATCGAGCAGCAGGAACGCCTGACGATCATTCATGGACGGTTTCCATTGGCAGCCGCCTTCGTCGCGCGCTGTATCAATTAAGGCGCTGCACCACTGTGCCGCCTCAAAGCGCGCAAACTCAATTGGATTCGTCGGCGAATCGGGTTATCGGGTTGAGGGCTGGTCCGCAAATCAGGCCGAAGCGGCCGTTCGACCGCGGAAATCAGCACTGATACGCGCGTTTGACCATTGGATCCCAACTCGACCTGCTGCTTCCAGACTTCACGCGGTCAATGACATTGACCGTCACGGCATGTGGACAAGTGCTTTCGATTGGAATTGTCCGGCGTGCCTGGCCATAATGGCACTTGAAGGCGGAACATCGCGGAAATGTTGGAGTCTCTTTACAAGCTCTACGGCGAGTTGGCCCCGTGGTGGCCGTTGCTATCGCGACCCGAAGACTACGATGTTGACGCCGATTGCGTCTGGCGGCTCTTGACGGAGGGTCAGGACAGGCCGCCTGTGACGGTGTTGGAACTCGGTTCGGGTGGCGGGAACACGGCGTCTCATCTCAAACGGAAAGCGCGCCTTACGCTGGTCGATCGCTCCGAAGGGATGCTCCACGTATCGCGCGACCTGAATCCCGAGTGCGAACACATCCTCGGCGACATGCGGACTTTGCGCCTTGGTCGCCTGTTCGACGCGGTCTATATCCACGACGCCATCATGCATCTGACGACCGAGGAGGATCTCCGGGCGGCGATCGGAACCGCCGTTTACCACTGTCGGCCCGGCGGGGTCGCGGCCTTTCTTCCCGATTGCACGCGGGAGACGTTTCGCGAGACCAGCCACATCGACGGCCACGACGGCAATGGCCGCAGCCTTCGCTATCTGCAATGGGACCTCGACCTCGACCCAGGCGATACGGAATTCGCGGCCCATTTTGCCTACCTGCTCCGTGATGTTGACGGCGCCGTCCGCACCGAGTTCGAACGGTTGCGCCTGGGGCTTTTTCCTCGCGATACGTGGTTGGGCCTGATCCGCGAAGCGGGCTGCAAAGTCCACACCACCCTCGGCCCGGCAAAGAACGAAGTGTTCGCGGGAGTCAAACGTACTGAACCGTCTCGGCTTGAATGATGTAGCCCGTGACGTTGAGGGCATTCCTAATCCAATCGCGGCGTGCGATGCACGCCCTACGATGGGCACGACCGGCAACGCTTCAGGAGCAGGAACGCTGCGGCGAGGATGGCAAGGAACATGATCGCAGCGCCATGAACCGACATCGCCGGAACGATCGGCGGTTGCACGATCGTCAATCCGCGAAGTTCCAAATTTGGGTTGCCCGCTTCCGCCGCGGTGACGACGGTTTCGATATTGGTGCCGTCCAGGTTGGCACGCTGAATGGTCCTCGCGCCGTAGTTCGTCCAATAGAGCTTCCGTCCCCGATAATCCAGGGTCAGAAGGTCGAAATCGTCTGAGAAATCGTAATCAAAGAGGTATTGATAACCGGTCCCGTCGCGGTTGATTCGATGAACGCCAAACCCACCTTCCAACCAATAGACCTTGTCCTCCACGGGGTCATACGCCGCGCTCGTTGGGGAGCCGCTGGAGTGCAGTAATTGCTCGTTCGATCCGTCGGCGTCGGCGCGCCAGAGTCCCTTGATGACGCTTAAATATCCGGCGAGGTACAGTTCATTGTCGATGGCCAGGACCGGAACATAGCAACAGTTCGAGTAGGCGTGTGTTTGATGATCGGAACCATCGAGGTTGGATTGGTGCAGGGTCATGGCAATCCCCAATGTCCAATAGAGTTTTCGTGTGATCGTGTTGATCGCAAAGGTTCCCGCGCTCGGGGTGGGTATCGTCTCGGGGTTCGAGCCGTCGATGTTGATGCGTCGAAAGGACGAAGTCTGGTCCCAGAAGTGATAATACAGCTTGCCCGTGATCGGATCGTGCTGGATTCCGTATGCGAATTGATCCGCGGGGAACTGAGCAAGCGTCTGCACCGGCCCGCCGCTTACGTCCTTCGATTGGATTCGCCGGCCGTTCTCGTCCGTCCACACGATCGTCTGCGCGAGGCCGGGCAAGGGAAACAGCCCCACAAGAAATGCCACAATCACCAACCAGCGTACATTCCAGTTGAACCAGTCGAATGGCTTTTTCATGATCGACTCTCCCGTGCGGGCCTCCCCGCATCCAGCGGCGTGAAGAACCCATCGTACCCAACATGGAGGGTCCAACCCAAGAAAAATCGCCGACGAGATTCCAGTAGGGCTCGATCACCCTTCCCGGCCGCTACCGCTAAGGAGCGAACATTTCACTCGACTGGTTTCCGAGCGATCTGGCAGGACAATGCCGTCTGAGTGAAAACCCCGCTCCCCGACCGTCGCGGCTCGGTTCGCAAAGGGCGACGACAACAACGAGACGCTTCACTAAGTCGGGTCGGGCGCGCCGGGTTCCTCGCCCTGTCCCACGAGGAAAATCCTGTTCTTGCCCGCCCGCTTGGCGGCGAGCAGCGCCTCGTCGGCCTTGGTGATCAGCGCGTCCACGCCGGAACCGTCCCACGGAAACGTGGCCAATCCGCCACTGATGGTGAGTCGCCCGACGCCTGATGCGCCGAGACGGGGAAATCGATGGGTGCGCAGCGCGGACGTGAATCGATCAAGCACGGTCAGCGCCTGCCGAGGGTGTTTCGATCCCGCCTCTCGCGGACCAGCCGGCTCCCAGAAAACCACCGCGAATTCGTCGCCGCCATATCGAGTGACGATGTCCTGTTCGCGGCAGTGCGACCGAAACAGCCGGCCGATCATGCGGATGATTTCGTCGCCGGCGTCGTGACCGAATTGGTCGTTGTAGGTCTTGAAGTCGTCAATATCGAACAGCAGGACCGTGACCGGAAACTGCTCGGCGCCTGCCTGTCGAAGGACCGCGCCGAGTCGCTCGCGAAGGAAACGCCGATTGGGAAGCCCGCTGCATTCGTCAGTGATCGCGAGCCTTTTCCACTCGCGTTGCCGCCCGGCCGCAATGATCAGCTGACCAACAATCGCCGCGTAGTGATTCAGCTTGTCCATGTCCGCCGGGGAATAGGGCGGCCCCGTTCGCTCGCCGACGAGGATTCGACCCATCGCGGCGACGCCGGACGTCGGCGGTGGTGCCGTCATGTCGGCTGAGGCGGGTGTCTCCGCGTCCGACGCCGAACCCGAACGAGTCTCACACGGAGCGGCCCCGCCTGGAATCGGAACGGACAACACCGGCTTACCTTTTGCGTCACCCGACGTTGCGGCCGTTCCCTCGACGACGATCGTGGCCCCGCGGCACCGCATGGCCGTGCGAATCAGTTCCGCCAGCTTGCTCAGCAGATCGGACGGACGAGCGCCCAGTGCCGTCGTCGCCTCGCCGAGCAACGCCAGTTCATCCATGCCTGCCGTCGGCACATCCGCCGGTTCCGACGCCATTCCTCGCACGTGGCGCGACGGCAGGCCGATCGCTGCTTCCAATTCCGCCATCGTGGGAGGGTTGATGAGATACTCGTTCGCGCCGTGTGCGATCGCCTTTCCGGCGAGCGGCTCGGCCTCGGGCGTGCAACAAAGGATGAGCTTCGAACTGGCGCCGGCGACTTCGCGCATTCCGGCGACGGCACTGTTGAGGCGATCGTGCGAGGCGTCGACCAGCGCGACGACGGCCTGCGCCGGTCGGCGCGCCAGCTCGGCAATGGCGGACAGATAGCTCGAATTCCGCGCGATTTCCCAATCGGGATGATCGGCCGCGAACCGCGCGATCCATGTGGCGTCTTCTGAACGTTCGGGTCCGACGACCAGAAGGCGATCGCGATCGCCGTGCCCAATTGTATTCGCGCGCATGACCGTCATCGTCGGCCGCCTCCCGGTGGATGATCGTTGCCGGTCAGCATGTCGCGCTCCTGTTGCTCAATGTCGTCGTGGGCGGCGGTGTCGACGTTGAAATCGTCGAACTCCGCGCTCAATAGCGCCTCCAGTTCCGCCTCGGTGAGGAGCGGCTCGCTTGACTCGTCGCCGCGCTTCGCCGGGGTCGTCGAATGGCGACTTTCCGTCGGCGTCGATTCGGGGTCGGGCACGGGCGACAGGCCGCCCATGACACCGGGCGAGGGAGCGCCGTGCCTCATCGGCAACGCGTCTCCCGGCTTGCGGCGAATCGGACGCTCGTCGTATCGAAGCCAGGGAACCCGAGCCGTTTCCGCCGATTCTTCAGGTTCCGGAGATTCCGGATCGGTCGCTTCGTTCAGGGGTTCGCCCCCGCTGTTCAATTGACCAAGCGCCGGCGAGACGGCCGCGGACGGTGGAGCCGGAGGTTCGACGTTGGCGACTTGTTCGCTTTCCTTTTCGCCTTGGGGCTGCGTTTCTCGAATAGGTTCGGCTTGGGGCTGATGACGAACGATTGCCAACGATTGCAGGACCTCTTCGGTCACAGCACCGACCGCTCCGGCCTTGACGGCTTTCTCGATGAGAACAGAACTCTGTTTCGGGGAATAAACATACACTGGGACGCTGCGCCGATGGCGAGCCAACAGGCTGAAAAACTCGAACTCGTCGGCGCGCAATCCATCCACGCAAACAACGACCGCGCAAAACTGATTTGCACTGGCTTGCAGCGCACGCGCCAAGGCCGAGTAGACATTATCGCAGGGATCAACCATCAGCCCTGCGGCAGCGGACCACTCATCAACTTTGCGGCCGACGACGTCGGGCGGAGAGGACCGAAGGTGAAAGATCGTAGACATCGGGTGGTCTGACGTGGTGAACAGAAATCGCTTCTTTGGCGCGCACCTTACGCGCATTTCCCTTTCAGCCCAGTTTATCCCATCAATGAAGCCGGGTCAACGATTTGCAACCCGAATTGAACAAATGGACGTGCTCAATAATGAGTTGCGTGAGCGACCTGACCTCATTCGCAGAACTGTCTGAATCTCGATTCCGTCAGATTGATCGTCGGCTATTGACTCGAAGGCAGGGCATTGAGGTACTGACGCATGGCACATAGGAACTGGTGCATCGCCGTGCGATAACTAAACTGATCGACGACGATTGCTTGCATTCGCTCGGCGATCGAGCGCCTCAGACCTTCATCGCTTATATAACGGTCCGCAAGCGATTCAAACCGCGCGGCCGAATCAAAAAGCACGGCGGGCAAGTCCGAAAACGCTTCGTCGGCGTGAAGCAACTCGGCATTGACTCTCAGCAACGTCAGCAGGTTTATCCGGACCGGATCGTACCGCCCCATTCGATCGCCAAAGTAGCCCTCAAGATGCTCTCGAAGCGTTTCATCGCGGTGGTTGAGAAGCTCCTCGACGGTCTGAACGCCGAGTTCGTCGATGCGCCCGATGAGCCGACGGAGGATATGGCCTCGGAAATCATCGGGCGTCGTTCGACCAAGGAAGAAGCCCCCCGCGGTTAAACCGTCCAGAGACCGCTGATGAATGAACCCGGCCGGCATGAGCTGGAGGTTGATTCGTGAAGCACGGTAGATGCAGAGCAGCTCACGGCCGTTGCCCGCCGGTCCCGAAGCGAACTCCGAAAGAGTCGGATGTCGCTCCCAGCCGTTGCCGTAGATGCGAAAGCTCCGCCCCCTCCGCTTCGCCCATGAGGCCGCCCATTCCAGCGCCTCGTGGCGGAACATTCGGTCGCCCAGTCGCCATAAATACCAACCGCAAAGGCGATGGCGCAGATCTTCAGGCATCGACGCGACTCCGCAGCGCCGGCGCGCCTCCGCCAGCACGACGTTCATGACGCCGCCATCGACCACGGTGTACCGCGCCAGTTGCTCGGGAAGCATTTCGTACATGGCGTCGAGAAGCCGTGACACGGCCGGATCACGATAGGCCGCGCGTTCCTGCTCGTGGAACGCTTTCGGCGTCTGCGAAGCGTGGCTGATGAAGGACAGATCACAGGAGTACCGCCCGGTCTCGTCGTCGGTGAGCGGCGGTCCGCTGAATTGTTCCGGACAGGTCGGCACGCGGGCATTGAGGTATTGCGACGGATTGAATCCGAGCGACACGCTGTGCAGCTTCGAGCAGCCGACGATGAAGTCGTGACGGGCGACGCGCTGGAGGTTTTCGCGCGTAAACACCTGTGGAAGCTGATCCTGATCCCAGGTCAGGATCGGCAGGTTGCGCGGGATCAGCACTTCACATTCCGGTCGAAGGTGGTCGATGTTCAGGAACAGGTCGGGATCGAATTCGCGGATCGCGTTGTGATAGGTCAACGGGCCGATGATCGAGTAGGGTCGATCCTCGGTCAGCAGGCGAACGTGATGCCCAAGCGATTCGAGCGCGCGGCGGGCGTCGCGCATCGAATGCTTGAGAAACGTGGTGTGCATGCTGACCGACGCGAGAATGCGCAACGGTTGGCCGCCGTCGAGGGCTTCGGAAAAACGCCTCGACCAGTAGGCGGCATCGCGCGCGGCGTACCGCCTATCGAGGTCCGCAAGCGACTCGCGGACAGCCTGCTCCCTGCGGAGTCCCGCTTCACGAACGATCGCCACCGCGCCGGGCTGGTGATCGGGCGGAAACGCACGGAGCGTGAACGCCTGCATAGGCCAGGATAGGTCGAAATCCGCATCCCAGCACGAACGAAGCTGCTCCAGGCAATCCCCGCCGACGAAGAAAATCACGCGCGGATCGGAGAGAATCGTCGACCAGTCATTGAGATGAAGCACCGCCGCGAGCAACGCTGTATCCGGCTCGACCACATAGATCGGGCAACTGTACGAAAGGAACGACTTGACGGTTTCTCGGTATACCCGTTCAAAGAATTGCCCGCATCCCAAACCTTCGAAGAGGTACGGCCCGGGCATCTGGCTCTTGACATCATCGGGCAATGGGCGGGCATTCTCCTCGGCTTGATGATCGGCGAACCACGGACCCCACGACCACCGACCCGCCTCGTCCCGCCGCCGAAGGTGATGCGCTCCGCGACTGTCGACGAGCAGTTGGAGTCGATCGGAGTGCGAGGACCAAGCCTCGCGCAGTGCGTTCACCAGCGCCGGCCGATACCCAAGCCCGCGCAGATTCTGCTCGAAACGATTCGCATGACATGACCACTGCGCCGCCTGCCCGGCAATGGACGAAACGGATTCGCGGAGTTTTGCGAAAGGACTGGCGTCCCCGTCGTTGCCCGGCGCTTCGTCGAGAAGCTCGCGCGCCGGCGGAATCAGTCGCAACGAAAGGTATTCGCGGATCGCCATCAGACGGATGTAATCGTCGTGCGGGTCCATCGCCAGATGGGCCGACGCGAGGTTCAGAAACTGGTAGCGGTTCCCGGCCTGAAGCGCCGCCAGGGCCGCTTCACGCTGTTTGCTGGAAGCCGTCGATATCATGAAAGCTGCGTCCCCGGCGTCTTTTCCGATTCGCTCCGTCAGCGGTCCGCCTTTTTGGCCGCTCCGCGGTCGCGGTCGGGTGCGTGACCGTTCCGGCGAGGAATCCGTCCGAACCCGGAGCGCAAGCGACGGGCCTTGGAATCATTCCGAACCCGGAGCGCAAGCGACGGGCCTTGGTTCCCGCGACCCATCATCATTCAAGGCCCCGCGCTGGCGCTTGGGGTTCGGATGGGCGATACGCGCCGCCCGTCGAAACTGCCATGAACCCGTCGCGGTACGAGGAACTATCGGTGATTGCCCCCGTTTTCCTTCCCCCGAACCCGCCAATGCGAGTCTCGGCGGGCCCAAAAAGCGGCGTGCGAAGAAAGACATCCGGTTCATTTCAGCCTGTTGCGAAAGCGTCCGAGAATCCAGTATCGCTCGAAACTGGAAGATTCCATGCCCGGTCGCACCAGTCATCGCGGTTCCAAGGGAAAGCCTCGCTGGCAGCGCCTGCGCCGGACCCTGACGAAAATGAAATCCGAAACCAAGTCAAATGAGCGCGAATCCCGTCACTCTCGCGACAGCAGAGTCAAATGGGATACGCGCACGGGCACGTTCGTCACGCCTCGCCGCGGAAGGCGATCCATTTTGGAACGAATGAACAGCGCTCGGATGTCGCTGCTCCTTTCGGGCGTTTGGCTGCTCACGCTGGCCGGAGCGGCGATTCGTTTCGCCGTGCTCAATCATCCGATGCGCTATGATGAGTCCTACAACTATTTGTATTTCGCGTCGAAGGGGCCAGCCTACATCGCCACGCACTACGTCCCGAACAACCACATACTGCACACTCTTCAGGTGTGGCTGGCCTCGGTGATGCTGGGAACCACGCCGGCCGGGCTGCGGCTGCCGGCGCTGGCGGCCGGTGTGTTGCTGATTCCTGCGACGGCATGGCTGGCCTGGACCCTGTCGCGCCGTGTGACCATCACGCTGCTGTCAACTCTCGCGGTCTGCGGCTCATCCGCGCTGATCGAATACTCCACCAATGCGCGCGGATACTCGCTTCTCGCGCTAGTCACGCTGCTGGCGACAACGGTTCTGCTCCATGCCCTTCACCATCCGACCAAGCGGTGGTTGTGGCTGGCCTGGGGACTCCTTGGAGCGATCGGTTTGTACACCGTTCCGATCATGGTTCTTCCGATGAGCGCGATGGGAGCGTTCGGATTGGCCTGGAGTCTTCGTCCGTCGCCGGAGCCGTCGAACAGAAAAGACATCGTGCGCGGACTGGCCCAAGGTGCGGCCGTTTGCGCGCTCCTCAGCGGATTGTTTTATCTTCCCGTTCTTCTGGCCGGCGGAGGCGCCGCGTTCACCGAATCCCGACGAATGGCCTATGACGTGCTGGGCCGCCAGATCGAATCGCCGCAAGCCATGTTGACGGAGGCGTCGCTGCTCTGGGTGCGTCACGTTCCGTTGGTCGGAGTCGCGGTACTGGCCTTCGGATTGATTGCCTTCATTTCCAAGGCCTTTCGCGGCGCTTTGATCGAGGGTTGGCTTCCCCTGGCGCTGGTCGGCGGGGCAATCGTCTTGGCTTTTACGGTGGGCGCGCCGCTGCCCGCCCGAGCGTGGCTCTTCGCCTTGCCGGTACTGCTGATCTGTGCCGTGCAGGGCGCGTGCGAAGCCACCACGGACGAAACCGGTTCGGTGGCGCGGCGAGCGATCGGGGCGACCATGACACTGGTCTTGATTGCGATTCCCGCATATTCAATCGTGAACGTCGTGCAGTCGCCGCATCTGTGCTCTGAGCCGCGCGGCATCGTCGAGGTCGAAGACGTGCTGGACGAGTGTCGGACATTTGGCGTGGAAAAATGCGCGATGGTCTCGGCCTATTCTCCGGCGATCGCCTACTACACGGCACAAAAAGGAATGCCGCCGCTCCCGCTCGCGTCCGAGTCGCGCGTCGAACGCGTCTACATCGTCGCCGATGAGAATCGTCGCCTCAATGAACTCTGGCACGAAGGCGTCGAAGGATTCTCCGCGTTCGGTCGGCCGCAAACATGGCGATTGCAGGCGGCGAGCACGATCTACGTGGCCGAGCGAACCGATCGAAGCGCCTTGCGGTAGATCGGTCGCGTATTGCCCGCCGGAGTCACGTCGGCGAATTTCTGTTTCTCGAAAACCGCGGGAATGCCCGTCCATGCGAATGCGCCCGGAATGTTGTCGGTGTAGGGTCTGACCGGATAGCCCTCGAGTTCCTTCGCGCCGTTCGAACGTGCGACCGTTACGGCTTCTTTAAGCATGGCGGAGGCCAGTCCCTTTCGCCGCCACGCCGATTTGATGTAGAAACAAGTGACCGACCAGGTCGTTTTCGTCCACGCAGTCGCCAGCGCCCTAGTGCGTTCGAGTCGCGGAAAGTCCTCCCTTGGGCCGACGCAGCACCATCCGACCGGTTCCTCATCGGCGAACGCCAACACTCCAAAGACCTTTCCGCCGAGGACAAGCCCGCGAAACGCTCGTCGATTCCTTTCGCCCTTGCTTTCTTCCCAGAGCTTGCCCCCGCGCGGCACTCGCCACGTCATGCACCAGCAGCCGCCGCATGCACCATTGGGGCCGAAAAGTCGTTCAAGGTTCGGCCAATCCTCGCGCGTGAGCGCTCGGACGGAAACCCGCTCCTTTCCGGTCGGCTTAGGTTGACGCTTCGCCATGCGTGGAATCGTATCCCGGTCACAGGTTACCGTCGACGGCGAACGCGCGCGGTCAACAGCCCGCCGACGAGCAACATACTCAGTGAAGCGGGTTCCGGCACGGCCGACACGACATATTCAAAATGGAAGTGAAACGGTTCGAGGAAGCCGTGCGGCGCGGGCAGTCCGGGGGGCACGATCTGACCCATCTCATCGAGATGCTTGAAGAATTCGTCGTAGGGAATCGCCGCCATGAGGCGCAGTGTGTCGGTCCCGTCGCCGAGAACGGAGATGTAGGGCGCCATGTCGCCGAAGACATGGTGCGGCGGATCGATCAGCTCGTGGGCCTTGTGAAACTCGTGCTCGTCGCGAAGCGTCGGCGTCAGCGTGTGCAAGTTGTGAACGTGGTGATAAAAATGATCGAGTTGCTCCGACTGCGCGGTCGCCCAGAACAGGTGGAAAATCATCGTGTCGCGGTCCACGCGGACCGGCTCGGCGAACTTGATGTTCGCGATGTCGAATGTCACGTTGCCACCTTGAACAATGCCGGGAAAGTAGTCGTTGGCGATGTTGGCCTTGAAAAAGTTGTGAGAAATCAGCGACTCATCAGCCCCGAGCACGCTGGGATATTGCAGGGCGACGCTGGCCCGCCGACCGAACACGTCAACCGCCTGAAACACCTTGATGTTGGAAGCCGGGTCAAGAATGGTAGCGTGCGAAGGAACCGCCCCGTTGAAGTTGCGATTGCCCATGAACATTGACGTACCGCCGCCCGTCGGATAGCTCACCGAAATCATGCTTTGCGCGATCGGTACGGGGCCCGCCCAGGCGCCCCCACTGCTCAATGTCACCACCACACTCAACAACGCCGCCTTCATCCACAAATCACGAAACATAGTCACTGCTTCCTTCCCGAAACTCCCCTTACCCAAAACGCATCTCCCTCATGGACCGGCGAGCAACGGTTCTATGACGCGATAATCATCAAGGTCCACGTCGCCGTCATCGTCCATGTCCAGCCAGTCGCAACCGGCCGCCAAAATGATGAATCCGCCGTCGGGCGGCTGAAAACACGTTTGAAACCAGCGCATATCTACAAAGTCAATGTCGGCGTCGCCGTCAAAATCACCGAGCGTTGCCGGAACGATGTCATCAACCTGATAGATGACATCCGGCGGCACCAGCGTTCCGGGTCCGAACACGGAATGCACCATGTTCTGCCCGCCGGGTAGCGCCATCCCGCCTTCATACCAGCCGTAAAATTCGAAACCCGCACGGGGGGCTCCCAGCGAACCATCCGGGTCGAAACGATTGAAATACGTGACTTCTATTGGATACAAGCCGAGCAGTTCGATGCTCGGACCGAATTGCAGCCACGGTCCGCCGTTGCTCGAATCGTAACGAACGTATGCATCCTCGCCGCCCACCCGCGTGCGAAAGCCGTCTTGGCCAAGCGAACCGAAGTCCACCCACACCGGCAATCCGACGAACCCGCCGCGAACGCGAGACTCGTCCTCCAGCCGGACCTGGACGTACCCCGTGAACCGAAGCAGGAAGTTTCCGAAGGGCGCGTTTAGTTTCGCTGGGTCGGATACATCGTACACGTAGTCATCGAGAAAATCGCCGATCGTTGCAAACTCGGCGTCCGGTTTGGAATCAACCGGACCCGAGGGAAAATCGATCCAGTCCGTGCGAAACGTGAAATCCGCGGTGCGATTCCGTACGTAATTCTCAGCGGCCAGCAAATGAATGGCTGACGCATCAGGAATGCCCAAATAGGCCTCGCCGCGCCAACCGATTCCCGGATAATCAGGATACGCGCCCACGCGCCGATCCTGGGGAATGAAAATGTGTGCGCGTAAACTCATCGTGGAACCGCTCAGCATGATCAGCACCGCGCATCCTGCGAGCTCATTGCGCAGCCTTGGCCTGGATCGTTTCGGCTGGTTGAACGGAATAGGCATCGGACCCCCAAAGCGACGTTCGGCCAGCCGAACGCCGATCCGCCCCGAATGAAGCACTGCCTCATTCTACCGGAGCCGGACGATGAGGGTCAAAACAAAGTGTTTGCGGACTCAATCCGCCGATCAAGGGAACAACTTTTGCGTTTGCACCAGAGTCGGAATGACAAAAGGCGACATTTTGGGCTTTCCAAAGCAACGTCAACTTAGTTATAGTGAACCGGATCGGCCGGGGGGTGGGTCGGCACCTGCCTGAGTCACGAATCATCCGGTCAACCGGTAAAGGGGAGATTCCCATACATGTTGCCTTTCGGACGCCTGCGCGGCGGAGTCATTGCCATTGGATTGTTGAGTTGTTCTGCGACGGCTCTCTGGGCGGTTCCGCCGCGAAACCTGCTGGAACGCATTTCTCCTGAGACGCTGGTCGCGCTGGAGGAGGCGCCGCTGACACGAGCGACACCGGCCCAGTCCGCGTTCGCCAATCCGATGTTTGATGCCTTCAACGTGACGTTGTTAAGTCAGGTCACGCCGCAGTCGTTCTCGACCAATAGCTCGTGTACGGTGAGCGCGACGAACGTCTGCGCCAACGACGTATGGGGATACGTTTCTCCAAGCGGGCGGGAATACGCGATCCTGGGGCTTCGAACTGGCACCGGATTCGTTGACGTCACCGACCCGATCAATCCCGTTGTCGTCGGCGCCATCGCCGACGCCAATTCGATCTGGAGCGACATGCGGACGTACAGCGAGTACGCCTACAATGTCAATGAATCGGGCGGCGGATTGCAGGTGTTTGATTTGTCCCTGATCGATCCGCCGAACCGCCAGGTAACCCTCGCCCGAACAGTGACCCAGTCGGGCCTGAGCACGACACACAACCTCACGCTCAACCCGAACAGCCGACACCTGTATCTTTGCGGATCGAATCTCGGCGGTGGACGGCTCGTGGCGATGTCGGTCAGTACGGCATCCAATCCGACCATTGTCGGCATGATGAACGAAGCCGCTTATGTGCACGATGCACAGGTGGTGAGTTACACGACGGGTCCGTATGCCGGGCGCGAAATCGCGTTTTGTTTTTGCGGCAGTGCCGGCCTGAAAATCGTCGACGTGACCATGAAAACCAATATGTTCACCATGGCGACTTTGCTCTATCCGAACGTGACCTATTGCCATCAGGGTGGATTGAGCGCGGATCGGCGATACTTGTTCGTGGATGACGAACTCGACGAGCAGAATCGTCCAAATGTGACGACGACCACCACCTATGTCATCGACGTACAAAATCTCTCCAGTCCGCAATATGTGACTTCGTTTACCAGTGGACAGCCCACCATCGATCACAATCTGTTCGTCCGCGGCAATTATGTGTTCGAGGCCAATTACACCAGCGGTTTACGGATTTTCGACGTCACTGATCCGCTGAATGCCGTGCAAGTCGGCTGGTTTGATTCCTACATGTTCAACAACGGCATGAGTTTCAACGGCGCCTGGGGCACGTGGCCGTATCTGCCCAGCGGCGTCGTGCTCGTTTCCGATATGCAGGCGGGGTTGCTCGTGCTCGATCCGTCGGCCGCCGTCGGCGGTTCGGTCTGTTTGCCCGCCGCGGCTCCGCAGCCCGCCTCCGGGTCAACGCCGAAGAATCGCTACCTTTCGTTTGTTCCCGGCGATGCTGGAAAGCAAACGGCGATCCGCGTGAAACTGGTTGACCTCCCGCCGCCGTTTGAGGGTTTTGAATCAAGCGATCTTTGGGTCGATTTCCCGGAGGATATCGTCGACACCACGTCGCCACTGACGACGATCAAGCGTTCCCGCCTCACTTGCGAACCGGTGTTTGCTGACTGGGGTTCCCTCGGCGTCATCCGCGTGGCGGACGACGATATCGTACCGGGAGGCGCGTACGCGATTCAACAAGTGTCGGCTGGCTGCAATCAAGGAGTGGAAAACAACTACTCGGCGGCAGTGAGCGTTTCCACGGCCTCCCTGTGGGGAGACGTGGTCGGCGGCGGACCGGGAACACCGCCCAACGGCAACACCAACTTCGTCGACATTTCGGTTGTCGTGGACAAGTTCAAGGGAATCGTTGGCGCGGCCGGAGTCGATGTCGCGGACCTTCATCCCAGTCAACCGGATGGCGTGATCGACTTCAATGATATCGCCGCCACCGTTGATGCCTTTAAGGGGCTTGGGTTTCCCTTTGGCGGACCGACGATCTGTCCGTAGCGAGCCGAATCGTGATTCGCCGCGACTGTCGGATACGCTCCACGCGATGCTGGGGTTCGACGGGAGTTTGAATTCTTTGGAATAGCTCGCCCGTCATGAGCACACATCAGACCGTGGTAACAACGCCACAGGAAGGTTGTCATGGCCATTCATCGAACGGGTTTTCCGCGATTGATTGATCCATTGATGGGTCTGGCTTTCTCGATCATTGCTGTCAATGCGATGGCGCAAGCGGATGTCTCTGTGCGCTCCGAGCGCGCGCCGCTTCCGCAGCGAATCGTCGCCCAACCTCCTGAATTGGTCATGGATCCCAACCTTCGACCCGACGTCTGGGTCGAAGGCAACACCGTGCGCTGGGCCGCCATTGATTCGGCGCCATTGTTGGCGGAGGACCGGGCCAAGGCGGGTCAACCTGTTCCGCAGAGAGTCGGGATTGGTCGTACTCCTCCCGAGGGTCCGATCGCGGCGAGTCGTACGGGAAACTGGACAACATTGGCCGACGGCTCTTCATTGTGGACGCTTCGCCTTCAGGTCAGCGGGGCAAAGGCCGTTCGCGTTCGGTTTTCATCATTCGGTTTGCCCGCGGAAGCGGTGCTTCGCGTGCGCGGTGAGTTCGGGCAACCCGACGTGTATGCCCAAAAGGGTCCAAACAGTGACGGTGCGTTCTGGGCCGCGCCGACGCCCGGCGAAACCGTGTACTTGGAGTACCAAGGACCGGCCGGATCGCGCGAACCTCTCTTGGAAATTGCCGAAATCTCTCACTTTTACCGCGATCCTGGCTTCGCGCCGATCGACGCCGATGATCTTGCCGGGGACGGCGGCATCGCCGGACTTCTTCCCTGCCACCAGAGCGTGATGTGCCATCCCGTCGACGCCAACGCCCGCGACGCCGTGGGATTGATGTTCTTCGACGGCGGATTCACTTGCACCGGGGCCCTGCTCAACGATGTGGATCCCAATACATTCGCGGGCTATTTTCTAACCGCCAATCATTGCATCAGCACGCAAGCGTCGGCCAATAGCTTAACGGTGTACTGGCTATATCAGCCCGCGACGTGCGGCGGGAGCATTCCCTCGCTGGCGACCCGGCCCAAATCCCTCGGGGCCAAGCTCCTGGCCAACTCGAGCCAAAGCGATTTTTCGTTTCTGCGCCTCAACAGCGACCCCAATTTCGGCCAGGGGTTCGCCGCGTGGACGACGGCGCTGCCCACTGGCACGGTCCAGGGCATTCATCACCCCGGGGGAACATACAAGCGTTATAGTTCCGGCCCGGTCACGTCCGCCGCGCCGATCTGCGGGGCGCTGCCGACGTCGCGATTCGTTTACAACGACTGGACGACTGGCATCACCGAAGGAGGCTCCAGTGGTTCTCCTCTGTTCAATTCCAACTGGGAAGTGGTCGGCCAATTGTACGGGGCCTGTTACTTTAACACGCCCGGCTGCAACAATCCCCAGGATTACAATAACGTCTACGGACGATTCAGTTTCTCCTACAGTTCTTTCTCTTCGTATCTTAATGCCATCATTCCAGACGATGAATATGAAGACAACGATTCCCTTGCCGAAGCGCCTGCTTTGGAAATTGGATTGCATGCTCTTCGACTCGTCGACTTTGATGATTACTTCAAGATTGATCTCGCTTCCGACGCGGACGTAACCGTCTCCGCCGGATTCAATGTTTCATCCATGAATCTCGACCTGCAATTGCTCAACGCCGGAGGCGCCGTGGTTGCCTCCTCCTCCAATGGAACCGGAAACGAATCACTGACGGCTTCCGTCATGGCCGGCGTTTACTACGTTCGAGCTTTGAAGGTCTCCGCGTGGGGTGGTGACTACTCGCTGAATCTTTCCGCCTTTTTCACGAATTGCACGCCGCCGTCCGCAGCCATCGCTGAACAGAACGGCCTGGAAAAGAACCGATTCCTTTCCCTGGATCCAAGCGCCGCCCAGGGAACCGCGGCCATTCGCGTGAGACTGACTTCGCTGCATCATCCCGATCCGCCCAACAATCCGGGCAATCCCGCGCCAGATTTTTCGGCATTCGAGGGACAGGATCGCTGGATCGGACCGCCGTCGGACCACACCGAGACGACCAACCCGCCCGCCACGTTTCGCGCGGCGTCGCTCCAGTGCGCTCCATACTATGCCGACTGGAGCACCACCGGGCTTCTGCATCTGTTTGGATCAGAAGTCCTGCCCAGCTCCACGTATGAAATCACATTGATCACCGAAGGCTGCGACCCCGGCACCGCAGGTAATTTCTCCGCTCCATTGATCGTCAAGACGGGGTTGTGGGGCGACGTCGCTCCGAGTTTTCAGCTTCCGTCGCCGGCCGCGAGAAACCAGCCGGACTTTGGTGATATCTCGGCGCTCGTGGATAAGTTTAAGGCCGTGGCCGGCGCGCCCATTGCTGCCCGTGCCATTCTCCAGCCCAATACCGTCAATCCCGGCGCACCCGTGAGTTTCTCCGATATTTCCAGTTGCGTGGATGCGTTCAAGGGTCTGGCCTATCCTTATCCCGGACCCGCGAATTGTCCGTAACGATTGAGCGTCTTTACCCGGCGGGTTGGATGGGCATGATGTCCTAGAGCCTATCCCAAAACCCTGCGAGCCGCGAACTTCAGTTCGCGCGGACCCTCGAATAGCTGGACGATCTTCACGTTTGACAACCCATCGAAATCCAGTTGTTCGGTTTTGGAATTGCCTTTACTCATCAGTCGGCTGGTTCGCGCTTGGAACGGAATAGAGTTCAACATAGCGCTCATTCGAAACCAAACCGGGGCGAGATATGGCTCGTTCCAGAGTGATACCCGCGTTGACGAGGTCCCCCATTCTACTTTCCAGTTGATCCACCGTGATCGGCGGGGAAAACCCATAGGTTCTCACCAGGCGTCGGACCTCCTCCCAATGAACAAGAATATGCGTCACCCCATCGGCGCGCAAGCGGTCCATTTCACTCTTTCCATCCAAAGAACCGAGGACCCACTCCAGAAACGGATTGTGATTGAACGCGACGCAGTACACCGTCGGGCGGAAAATGTAGAATGGACGCGCATCGCCGACCAGCAGAACTTTCGCGTCGGCGGGCAGGTCGCCGTTGATGGCGCCGAGATACTCGAAGCCGGGCACGTGCCCTTCGTAAAACAAAGAGGCCGGCGCCGCGTCGGGCGATTCGCGCACGTGCCGCGCGATGGCGAAGGAGACGTTCCATCCCGCGCCGCCAAGAATCGCGGCGATCACGATGGCCCCTCGAATACGTCCGATCCCTTCAACGATGCTCCGACCCGCAAGGATCGCCAGCGGAATGAAAAGGGGAACGGCGAACCGCGCGTACAAGTGCGTCGCGAACACCCAGACCAGAACCTGAACCAGCGTGATCACCACGAGCGCGACGTCCGTCCGATCGCGTCGCCGCGCGGCCAATCCCAAAAACCCCAGTCCAAGCAATAGCGGACCAAACCGTTGATTGGCATCACCCACGATGTGCGTCCACAGCGCGCTCGCGCGCGAGCGAAAACTTCGCTCATCGAGCTTAAGCGAATGCCCTCGGTCCCACTGCCGCGTGTTGTCTTCGCCCCATCCCGGCGGCGAAGCGCGAAACCACTCGTTGGCCAGCGGAAACACTGGACTGCCCGTCATCACTTGGTTCTTGATCAACCACGGTGAAAACGCCACCGCCGCTCCCAATGCGAAGGTGCCCCCCCCCAACACTCCTTGCCGCACGCTCTTCGACACCATCATCCACGCCAGTCCGATCGGAAAGGCGATGAGTACCACCGCAGTGTACTTGCAACCGCAAGCCAAACCCGCCAGCACCCCGGAAAGCAGCAGGTGCTTCGACATTCCGTTCGAATGCGTGGGATTCGATGCATGTTCCTGCAAAGAAGAAGATGCGATTGACTGCAACAAGAGTGCGACCGAGCACAGCCCGAAAAACAGCATCCCGTTTTCGACGTAAGCCAGACCGCTCAGATACGCCAGCCATCCGGTTGACGCGGCCGCAACTCCAGACACTACGCCCGCGCGCGGCGATCGATCCCGCCCCGCCGCCCACGCCGCCGCGACGACCAGTGCGCCCAGGAACAAGTGGATCATGTGGGCAATCGTTCCGCACTCGACCGGATCGCCGTGGACGATCATCGCCAGCAGGTAAAGCATCTCAACGCCGGCCGGGAAACTCGCATACACATTGTGAGGCAGGTAGGTAATCTGACCTTGGTCAAGGTATTCCCTGGGCAGTTGGAGATGATATTCGAGCACGTCGTAGCCGAAGCCTTCCTCCGCCCACAGAAAACCCGGAGCGTTGGACGCGGCCAGCAGCGCAAGCGTCGCGAACGGTACGACGACCAGCCAAAGCAGTCGCCATGGCGCGATCGTCGAACTCTCGCTGATGGCGGTGTGTTCTCTTTCGGCCCCGCCGAGTTGGTGTAAACGAACCACGCCCGCCGCCGCCGATAAAACGAGCAAGGCGGTCCACACCCGGCGGTCCAGAACTCCGAGCAGCCCGCCGATCAGCACACCGATCGACATCGCGCCAAGTCCCAGCGCGGCAGCGAGAATCCACCGCCAGCGCCAGGGCAGCGGTTCCAGCCCGAACGCCGCGACGATCCACAATCCTCCCAGCGCCGCCGGCACCACGATCACCGCCGCCGCAAGTCCATCTAGAACGACGGTAAGGAGCGCGTGTCGAGAAACGAAGCCGACACCGATAAGGCAAAACAAGACCAGGAGACACGTGAATGGAACCGTTGAAAGGAACCGTGGCGGCTTCTTCGCAGCGCGGAGTGATTGCGGCACGTCCCGGTCACGCCTCCCGTTCGATCGGCACGTTTCCGGCAAACGCCGACTCGACCTCAACGGTTGTGATCGAACAAGTCGATCAGTATAGTGCCGCGCGACCTTCTCGCCAGCGGCAACAGCCTGGGCAAGACGAACCCAGCAGGCGCAAGGTCGAACTGCTTTGGAGCTTCACTTGGGCAAGTCGGAGTCCGATTTCGCACCGCCGATCATCGCCGCAGCCGCCGACGTGGCCAAGACCGTCTCCGCGCGCGTTCTGTTTGCCTACGTCGATGCGGTGCAGGATCCATCGATCCTGATCGACGCCGTCAAGCCGCCCACCAAGATTGTGCTCATCTGCCGCGACGACGACGATAAGAAAATCGCCGAGAAAACCGAGACCGAAACGCTATCTGTGCCTGCCTTCGATCTGACCCGTATGGGACAGATCAAAATGGCCACGCTCATCGCCTTCTCGCAACAGATCCTCAGGGCCGGCGATGTGTTCGTTTTTCTCGCGGGCGTCGCCGGTCGCGGCGTCGATACGTTGGTCACCATGCGCGTCGGTGATGAATATGAACTGTTCCACACGGTCGGCCAGCCCAAACTCACCGAGCACATCCGCCGGCCGGTCTTCGAGAAAGTGCTGCGCCTCGCCCTGGAACTCGCCCACGAAGGCCGCGAGGGCAAGCCCGTCGGGTCGCTTTTCGTCGTCGGCGACCACCGCGAAGTGCTCAAGTATTCCGCCGAAGGCCGAATCAACCCCTTCAAGGGCTACACCGAGCGCGAGCGCAACATCCTCGACGACTCTATTTCCGACACCGTCAAGGAGATCGCCAAGCTCGACGGCGCGTTCATCATCAAGGGCAACGGCGTCATCGTGTCGGCCTGTTCGATTCTACGGCCTGCGATGCCCGATGAGCCGCTGCCACAGGGCCTCGGTTCGCGCCACGCCGCCGCCGCGGGAATCACCGCCGTCACACGCAGCATCGCGATCACCCTGTCGGAATCGACCGGCGACGTGCGCGTCTGGCGTCGCGGAACCATGATCACCGAATTGGAACGATCACCGCAGGGCAGCCACGACTTCTCGCCGCCGACGCCGCGTCGCCCCACCCGATCCGATTCAAAGGACTGACCAAGAACCGTCAAACCTGTAGGGTGCATCTTGATGCACCATAGTCGGGTATCTCGTAGGGTGCATCTTGATGCACCGTTGTGGGGTCACTTGACCGCGGCGCCGCGCAAGGAAACCATTCTGCCATGCCTCGCTATCTGCGTCGGAAAATCGAGGACGCCGCCTATTTCTTCACCGTCATCACCCAGATCTGTAGGGTGCATCTTGATGCACCATTTTCGGGTATATTGACCGAGGCATCGTGCGATGAAACCATTTTGTCATGTTTTGCTATCTGCGACGGAAAATCCAGTCGGGTATCTCGTAGGGTGCATCTTGATGCACCATCGTCAAGAGCGTGTAGCGCGTAGGGTGCATCTTGATGCACCATTCTGAGGCATCTTGACCGCGGCATCGCGAGATGAAACCATTCTGTCATGCCTCGCTATCTGCGACGGAAAATCGAGGACGCCGCCTATTTCTTCACCGTCATCACTCAGCGCCGTCGGCCCCTGTTCGCCGATCGCCGCTGCCGGCAATGGCTCGGCGCGTCGTTTCGAGAAACTCGTCGAGTTCTGCCCTTCGAGATCGACGCCATTGTCCTGCTGCCGGACCATCTGCATGTTGTGATGCGTCCCCTCGACGGAGTCGATTACTCGAAGCTCTGGCGGAAAATCAAATCGACTTTTACCGCTCAAATCCTGCATCGCGGCGAGTCCGCCTTCGGGTCGTCGCCTTCGGCCGCGACCCCGCAAACGTTCCACGCGCTTGCCGTAGGTCGCCGTCGCGGCGAAGCCGACGTCTGGCAACGTCGATTCTACGAACACACGATTCGAGACGACGAGGACTGGGGTCGGCACGTGGACTACATCCGCTGGAATCCCGTGAAGCATGGATTCGTCCGCAGGCCGCAGGAGTGGCGATGGTCTAGCGTCCACCGCTTTGTCGCACGAGGTTGGCTCGCGCCGGATTGGCCGGGCGCGACGGAACTTGACCTGCCGTCCGTTCGTGAGTGAATCAACGCGAAAACGAGACTATAATCCGCAATGGATTCCCAAGGCGGCTCTTGACCGGCGGGGCGCGCGGATGATGAAAGTTCTGTTTTGTTTCCGAACGAGTTGCATCCTGCTGAGTGCGGCGACAGCGGTGCCAGTCCGCGCCCAAGTGTTTTGCTCTGAGTTTGAAGCTGACCCTATGTTTGTAGGCTGGAACTTGGTTGACCAGTCTTGCAACCCGCAAAGCTGGAACCACGACGGGTGGTATTTTCAATCGCTCGGCCAAGAATCTTGCTCACCAGGTTTCTAAGGGGGCCAAGATGCGTATCGACGGTCCATCGACCCGCTCAATGAAAACGACTCTTTCTTCACCGAGTTTCGAGTGGTAACGAACGGAAATCGATCTGAGATTCCTTACGGGGGGCCTATTGTACTTTCCCTGCATGACAGGGCAGGCGTGATTTACCATACAACCGTGTCGAGCGACCTCGTGAAGTTTGCTCGCGACGTCGATCTTCCCATCAGGTTTGTCGAGATCGATCCTGCCGTCGCACATACCTACCGAATCGAACTGGACGCCAATCGTTACACGTTTTACATCGATTCTTTCTTGATCGATCAGGGCGCTCCGGAAGGACCGTTTCCTGCTCTCGAATCGCCGCGCATAACCTGGTTGGGGAGGTCCATTTATCTCCCTTGCGAGAACGGATGGGATTACATCCGCTACGGCGTGACCCCGCTCGACGGAAGCGGGGATTACGACAGCGACGGAGCGGAGACGCTGATCGATCACTACTTCGTCACCGATTGTCTGACCAAGGACGGGCCGGGCATCGTGGGCGGACCGGGGGAAAACGCTGGCCCCGGCTGCCGCTTCGCCGACTTCGACGCCGACGGCGACGCCAACCTTCTCGACGTCGCCGAGTTTCAGAATCTGTTCAACGGGTCCCATCCATAGACTCCGTCGCAAAATCGCCGTTCAGGACGTGCTTGTGCTCTGCGCCAACGCGGCCATCACTTCTTGTGGCAACACGTGTGCCACTATCAATGCCTATGGCATGCAATGCAATGAAACCGCCCCAATGACCTATGAGATGTTGATGCGAGAATGCCTGCGTGGGCGGGGGAGGATCGCCTCGACTCTGCACCGTCGTAAAAAGTGCGGACTCTTTGCCAATAAAGAACGTTGCCATAGTATCGGTCAGCTTCATTGGAGTGTTCTCCAAAAATACATAACTACTGGAATCGTAAGATGAAATATGCAAAGGAGTTACGTGCTTGCCGAGAGGCGATTTTTTTGCTATCATTCATGGGCGGTTCGAATGCGGAGGTTTCGCATGTCTCGTGGCGGTCGACTCATAGCCCTTCTGTTCGTGATGCTCCTGGACGGCGCGGCGCATGCGGACGACTTACTGCACCGTTACGAAGGGGACGTTTTGCCGTATGATCCTTCCGCTGGATGGCTGAACGGGTTCTGTGATCTGCCGTGCAGGGAAGCGCTTGAGCAAGGGTATTTTATTTTGAGATGGCCTGAACCCGCCGATCTTGCGGCCTATACGTATTTGATCGCGCAACCGCCGACACCCTCGCCTACGTCTCTTTGGGCCGAATGGCGCTTTCGATCCAATCATCCGCTACCCAGACATTCCTACACTTGTGATGCGGAATTTAGTATTCGCTTCAAGAAAGCATCGGATCTCGTATCCTTGTATGGCAATGCCGTTATCTCATTTAGCGGAGATGAATTCGTCTGGCGACTGCCTAACAATGAGTTCCGCACCTATCGCTTCGAGAGTCCCGACGGCGTCAACTACTGGTTCTCTGTGGACGGCCTGATCTTCCGCGCGTCCTACGGCATGAACGACAACGGTTACAGCTACTTGCAGTTTCGCGGTCGAGGCGGCTGCCTCGACGACTGGATACCGAACATGGAAAACGCCTGGGATTTCGTTCGGTTCGGGACGATCGGTTACGGCGAGCGGATCGTGAGCTCCGATCCCCCGGCGGGGTTCGTGGACGCTCGCGCGCATCCATCGCTCGACCGATGCACCATCCGTTACGACTCGGCCAACTATGTTTACCTCGACGAGATCACGGTCGAAGTGACCGAAGGCATCGCGCCGATTCCCATCGCCACGCGCCGTCTCGACAACGGCCCGCCGGATGTGGTGGAGATCCTGCTCGATCGTCCGATTCCGTACCACGCCACGACGAGGTTTACTTTCAACGACGGCACGTTGTCGCAATCGGTCGAGTTCACTTACGCCCCCGGCGACGCCAATGGCGACGGACGGGCCGACCTGTCGGATTTCTTCTATTTCCAAACCTGCTTCGGCGTTCCGTCGCCATCCGGCCCCTGCCTGGCCTTGGATGCCGACGCCAACGGCGCGATTGAACTAACCGACTTCGCCGAGTTCCATGATCATTTCACCAGCTCGAATCCGTGACCAGCGACGAGCTTCACCACGAACAGCACGAAGCGCACAAAGTAAGAAAAGTCTCTCCCAAGAGAGTCTCCGTGTGCTTTGAGACCTTCGTGGTTCAAATCCCCGATCAGACGGGTAAAGCGGACTTGCCGGCGCCGACCTGCTCGACTTCGCCGAGTTTCAGAATGATTTCGCAGGCGGGCCGGGTAGTGTAGCCATTGGGTCGTGACATGTTGCGGCAGGCAAAGCCTGCCCTACCTCCTAAAATCAGCAGCCGGCCAGCCCATCACAAGTGCCAATGCATGGCACTCCAGTAACACCGGGCAACATCATTGGCGACCACTCCGTCCGCGACGCCTCAAGCTCGAGCGTTCGTAGCCAAGGCCGTTCTTATCCCGAATGCCAACCCGACCATTCAGCCGCACATCACCCGCCTTCGGTGCCGCTGGCGCTTCGTCAGCCCCCACGTCGGGGCGCGCAGCCAAACAGCCCTCGACACCCAAGTTTCGCGCCGACCATGACCGGTAAAGCCCCTTGACCCCAAGCAGCATGCAACCTCAAAACGCTTTTATGACGCTTGTGTAGTACATCTTAATGCGTATCACGCACTTTGTAATGATTGTACATTAACAGGTTTGATTTGCGTTACTTGAACAAAACCACGCGACAAATGCTGTTCCACGTGGAACAGCATTTGTTCGTGCAGCCTCTTGGCGTGCCGGAAGGGCGACCAAATCGCGAAGTTCGAACCAAATGGGTCTCGGTCGTCCGTTGCCCGTTGGTCCTGTTTAAGTCCCGTTGACTCTTTCAAAGGCGCAAAGAACCGAACTGCCTCGAGACACCGCGCAAGGCCTGACTTCAATCGAAACGGAGCTACGACTACTCATCCCCAAGCTTCGAATGGACGTCGAACTCAGTTCAAGCCGTGATCGGCTCACGCATTCCAACCAACTGAGTAACCGCTGTTCCACGTGGAACACGCGAAGATGCAAACATTCAATGGCGGTCCTCTGATTTGAACGGATGCCGGCCGATCCGGCACTGGGCCATTGCATGATCCGCCGATCCGACTACGATCGATGTCTCCGCGCAACCTATTTGACCGCGGAATCGTCTCTTTTTGAAACAAGAAAGCGCTCCGAACCGGCGCTTTCGGACCATTTGTCATGGAGGGCACGATCATGTCAAAAGCCGCAAAAAGGCTCGGCAGAGGCCTCGATTCCCTGGTTACCAATCTGCGAGGAACTGCCGTCGATCCCGGTCCGCCACAGTCCAGATCGGCGCCAACGACGCCAAATGCGCCGAGAACGACGACTCAACCTGGCGGGCCGACGGAATGGCCGATCGACCAATTGCAACCCAATCCGTTTCAGCCGCGTTCCGAGATCGACCGTTCTTCGGTTGAGTCGCTGGCGCGGTCGATTCGCCGAAGGGGGATCCTCCAGCCCATTACCGTGCGGGAGCGGGACGGGCGGTACGAGATCATTGCGGGTGAGCGGCGGTGGACGGCAGCGGGAGTAGCGGGTCTTACGACAGTGCCTATTATCTTACGAACTGCTTCGGACGAGGAAATGCTCGAACTTGCGCTTATCGAGAATTTGCAGCGCGAGGATCTCAACGCCATCGACCGGGCCAAGGCCTATCGGCGGTTTTGCACAAGGTTCAATCTGAAGCCGGAGGACCTGGCCGAGCGGCTCGGCGAGGACCGCACGACGGTCGTGAATTACATGCGCCTGCTGGAGCTCGGGGAGTCGGTGCAGCAACTCGTGGCCAGCGACAAGTTGGGCATGGGGCATGCGCGGTGTCTACTGGGTTTGTCGAACGGCGCGCAGCGCGAACGACTGGCCGCGACGGCCGCGGAGCATGAATGGTCTGTGCGGGCGCTGGAAGAAATCGTTCGACGGGAGAAGACGCGCAGCGAGGAAAGTCAGCCGGCGGAGAAGTCCGCGGAGGCACGGCAGGCGTCGCCGCACTTGCGCGATCTGCAACAGCGCTTCGAGCGGGCGGTGAAAACGAAAGTGACGATTCGCGAGGGTCGGCGGCGGGGCAGCGGGCGGATCGTGATCGAGTATTACTCGCTGGATGATTTTGATCGGATCGCGGAGATGCTGGGGGTGGAGGTGGAGTGAGGGAGGGAAGCAGGCAAAGAGGCAACGAGGCAGCGAGGGAAAACGTCAAAACATCAAATCGCCAAAACATCAAAACACCAGAACATCAAAGCGACGAAACATCAAAAGGGGCAATGCGCGATCGTTCGAAGTGGGGAAGCGATGAAATCGAGGAGAAGGCGGCGGGGTCGTGGAGTGCCATGCGCTGGCACTTGACCGGCCAAACGGCGCGAGAAGTCTTACCACGGAGGTCACGGAGCACGCGGAGGAAAGGTTGACGAATGTCGAATGTCGATTGGGGAATGGTACGACGCGGTCGGGGCCGCGATGAGTGCCACGCCATGGCACTGGCGATATGTGCCGACGATGAGAAACGGATTTACCGCAAAGGGCGCGGAAGGAAGATTGGCGATTGTCGATTGGGGAATGGAACGACACGGCGGGGGCCGCGCGAGCTGAAGCTCGCGGCTCGCTTTGTTTATTGAGATCGGAACTTGTCGTTTCGTTTGTCGCGGCT
>CAZAMB010000013.1:0-155906 GCA_964486335.1 uncultured Phycisphaera sp.
TCGCGAACATCCTAACGACCAGGCCGAGGTTGGCTCACTTCATAGCTTCTATCCCCATTGATTCTCCATTGCCAACGGAGAAAGCCACGGCGGGTTGACACATGGAACCCATAAAGCCCGCCATTGATGGTTGTGAAACGCTCCGGTGGTTCGCCGATGCGACGCCATCGGTTACATTGCGGGCCATGATTGACGTCGATGAAGCGCAGCGAATCGTCCTGGCCCGAATCCGGCCGCTGGAGGCGGTTTCCGTGCCGCTGGCGGATGCACTCCACCGCACCCTCGCCGAACCCGTCCTTTGCGATGTGGACTACCCGCCCTTCGATCGATCGTTGATGGATGGCTTCGCGGTTCGGTCGGCGGATGTCGCGGCCGTGCCGGTCACGTTGCGGATCGCGGGTCAAGCGGCCGCCGGGGCGGAGACGAAGCTCTCAGTCCAGCCCGGCGGGGCCGTGCAGATCAACACCGGAGCGCCGATTCCGCCGGACGCCGACGCCGTGGTGCGGGTGGAATCGACCGAAACGAACGCCGCAGGCGATGCGGTCATCATTCGCGAGTCCGTGCCGCCGGGCCGATTCATCACGCCGCGAGCGACCTATGTCCGCGCGGGAAGCGTCGTTTTGGAAGCGGGTAGCGTGCTGACCCCTGCGAACATCGGCGTGGCTGCCACAGCGGGGGCCGCTCGCGTGCGTGTGTTTCGGCAACCGAAGGTCGCGGTGCTTGTCACTGGCGACGAATTGATCGACATCGCCGAGAAGCCGAGCGGTCCGCGCATTCGCAATTCCAACCAATATGTGCTTGAGGCACTGATCCGCGCGGCTTGCTGCGAACCAGTCGTGCTTGTGCCCGCGCGCGACGATCGCGAAGCGCTTCGATTGCAGGTCGAGGCTGGTTTGGAGAGCGATGCGTTGTGCATCACCGGCGGCATCTCCATGGGAGCGTTCGACTTTGTTCCGGAGATCCTCAAGGAGCTCGGGGCAGAGTTTTGCATCCGCAAACTGGCGATCAAACCCGGACGGCCCACCATTTTCGCGATGGCGAAAAACGGTCGCCCGATTTTTGCACTGCCGGGAAATCCGGTCAGCGCGCTCGTTGGGTTTCACCTTTTGGTTGCGCCGGGGCTGTCGGCGTTGCAGGGCCGGTCGACGGTTCGACCGCTGGTTCGGGCGACGCTTCGGGGATCGCTGGAGGCCACGCGGGATCGGCGCAGTTACCGTCCGGCGCGGATGGAAGTGAACGCCAATGGCGAATGGGAGGCGCGCGTGTTATCTTGGCAGGGTTCGGGGGATTCGATCGGCCTGGCGGGCGCGAATGCGATGATCGTACAGCCGCCGCGCGGACCGGCGGTGCAAGATGGCGACGAAATCAGGGTGCTGCCTTTGACCTGCGAATAAGACGTTGAACCGCGTTCATCAATCCATATCGACTTCGGACGACGTGCCCAAGCCGGCGGCGACGCCTCCGCTGATCGCTTCGTTCAATGGCCACCGGTCGGCGGTCGTGTTGGCGTTGTCGGCCCTGATCTTCAAGAGTCTGATCTTCGCGCCCATCGGTTTCTGGCCCGCGGCGCTGGTCTGCCTGTCGCCGTGGCTGATCCTGGTGGGCGCATCGACGTCCGCCCCGCGCGTATACGTTTACAGTTTTCTGTGGGCGCTGGCGTTTTTCTTGATCAACATGCACTGGTTGTACGCCGCGACCGGACCCGGTTATGTAGCGCTGTCCGCCTATCTGGCGGTCTATTTTCCGCTGATGGCGTGCCCGCTTCGGCATGTGATCCGCCGGCGGCGTATTCCATTGGCCGCCGCGTTTCCGTGTATCTGGGTGGGGGGTGAACTGCTTCGCGGTATCGTGATTTCCGGGTTCCCGTGGTTCTTCCTTTCGCACAGTTTCTACAAAGTGCTCACTGTCATTCAGGTCAGCGATCTGGTTGGAGCGTACGGCGTGAGTTTCCTTGCCGCCGCGGTGAATGGCGCGATCGCTGATTGGGTGCTGGCGCGACGATTTCCGCCGTCCGGCACCGAGAATGGCGCTTCTCTGAGCGCCGCCCTGCGACGTCGGGCCAGGCACGGCACGGTCTTTGCCACGATCGTCGTCGTTCTGATCTGCGTCTACGGGCGTGTGCAGGTCGCGCGGAATACCTCTACGCCGGGTCCGAAGGTCGCGGTGATTCAGGGCGACTATGTGATGACCGTGGACGGCGAGGAGGCCGAGGACGAGGAAAAGGTGAAGACGTATTTCGCCATGATGAATGCCGCGGCCGCGCAAAAGCCGGATGTCTATCTTTTGCCTGAAACCCCCTGGATCATGTACCTGAACCCCGCGGCGCGAGACTTCAAGTATCCGCCGCTGTCGCGCTCGAGCTTTCGCGCATTGCAGCAACACGCGACGGAACACAACGCCTATGTTGTGACGGGCAGCGCATCGCTGGAATTGACGCCGCTTGATCTCCTCGCGAAGGAACGGCGCTTCAATTCGGCCACGATTTTCTCGCCGGATGCCGCGGAGCCGCGGCGTTATGACAAGGTTCATCTGGTGTATTTCGGCGAAGTGGTTCCGTTTCGATTCGGCCGCCTGCGCTTTCTTTATTTCTGGCTCAACAAGCTCATGCCCTTCAGCGGTGACGACGGAGATTTCGAGTATTCGCTGTTTCACGGAGACGGATTCCACTCCTTCGACATGCGGCCTGCATCGTCGCCGGACCGGACCTATCGATTCGGCGTTCCGATCTGCTACGAAGACGTGATGCCCTACGTCGCGCGGGAGTTTGCCTACGGCGGCGATACGAAGAAAGTCGATTTTCTGCTGAATATCAGCAACGACGGATGGTTCGGCCGCGGCAGACAGCAGCCGCAACACCTGGCGATTTGCGTTTTTCGAGCTGTCGAAAACCGGGTGGGCATCGCTCGGGCAGTGAACACCGGAATCAGCGCGTTTGTCGAGCCATCGGGGCTGATTCATGATCGCGTCGTCGGCAAGCCTGACGACCCCTGGCCGCGCAATGCGGGATTCGCCGTCGCAAACGTATCCGTGGATTCCCGATATTCGCTTTATACAAAGTACGGAGACTGGTTCGGCTGGGGATGCGCCCTGGTCTGGTTGCTCTTGTTCTGTGACTATTGGATCATGCGGGCGCGAATGCTGATTGAGGAGTAGTTATCCTGTTCCAATGCCGGACGAGTGAACCCCGCTGAAGGCCAAACCAATCATGGGTATGTGTATGTCTCGCCGAACAGAAACGAGATTGTGGCGGGTGCTCACCGGCACTGCGATGGTGATCGTAATCGTCGCTGGTATTGGCTGCGCGACCCCACGAACCGCAACGACAGCCGGCGACCGCTTTGCCCAGCATCGACAAGCGATGGAGCAACTCAAATCGGCCTTGTCTTTCCGTCCCAATCCCGTTGTACGAGCGCAAGCGGTGGAAGCGCTGGAGTCGCTCGCCGATGACGAGATTCGCCCCTGGATTCGTTCGGCCCTGCTCGATGAGCATCCGGGCGTTCGCTTTGCCGCGTGTATGGCCATCGGTCGACTTCAAGACACCGCGGCCGAATCCGCGGTGCGCGCGCGACTCTCCGATTCCGATGCGAGCGTCCGGGTCGCCGCACTCTTCGCGATGCACCGCCTGGGAGCCACCGAGCTTTCCGGAAGGCTCAGCGGCTATCTTCTCCATTCGCCGGACGCGGCGGTTCGACGCAACGCGGCCATTGCCATCGCAATGCTGGGGGAACCGAGCGGAATCAAGGTTCTTGCATCGGCCATGAAGGACGCCGATGCGGGTGTGCGGCAACATGCGCTCGAAGCGATGGCGCGACTTGGCAGCCGGGAGGCCAAGCGAGAATTGACGTTCATGGCCAATTCCGGCGTCGGCGCCGAGGAGGTCTTCGCGCTAAACGCCCTTGCGGCAACGTGCGACCCGGCACACGAAGACACGTTTCGCTATAAACTGGCGACGGCGGCGCACCTTGAAACGCGGCTGGCGGCGGCGCGGGGATTGGGAAAACTCGGCATTGCCGATGGGCTGGCGGCGGCATTGGAGGGTTTGGCGACGCGGCGACCGCCGCGACGCGATCCCGACGACCCCGGCGCCGAACAATTGCTTCGCATTCACCAGCTGGCCGCGTCGGCCGCAGGCGCGATCGGACGGATCGAGGCCATCGCCGCGCTTCAGGCTCTCTTCGACCGAGATGACGATCCTCGGGTGCGCGTCTCGATTTCGCAAGCGGTGATCGAGATCGTGCGGGCGGAAAGATCGCGTGAACTTCCGTTCGCGAGCACTGTGCTCCGGGAACGCCGTTAGGGGGCATCATGCGCTGGATTTCGTTTGCCGTCGTCGCCGCCCTGCTGCTGACGATGCAGACCGCGGTAGCTCCGTTCCTGGCGATTCGCGGCGTCAGGCCGGACTGGCTCCTCGTGGGTGTCGTCTACTTCGCGTTATACGCTCGCGCCGCGGACGCGGTCATCGCGGCTTGGGCGCTGGGATTCTGTGCCGATCTGATGACACTGGAACGACTCGGTCTGATTTCCCTTTCGTACGCACTGGCCGCAATGGCGGTGATTTACGTCCGGGAGTACTTGTTTCGCCATCGTCCGTTGACTCAGTTCTCCGTGACGCTGATCGTTTGTCTTGCCGTGCAGTCAGCGTGGTTGATTTATCGTCGATTCGCGTACGGACCGACGAAACCCTTGTGGAGCGACTGGATGAGCGGCGCGCTGTTCGTGTCGGTTTACACGGCGTTGTGGGCCCCGCTGCTTTATCGATTGCTTTCCCGGTTTTCCCGATTGCTTGGAATCTCGCTGCCGCGATACTCGCACGCGGGCCTTACTTCGCGGGAGTCGCACGATGTTTGAGCGGCGGCTTCGCGCGTTTCTGTTTGTCCTTGCGTGCGCGCCCGTGTTCATCCTTCTGCGACTCGTGCAACTCCAGATTGTCCACGGCGATGAATACCGGCGATTGGCCGAAGACGCGCTGATGCTCCCTCCTCGTCCCTTGCCGTTTGTACGCGGGGCGATTCGCGATGCGCGCGGCGAACTTCTGGTCGGCGACGCGCCGGCCTGGAATCTGACCGTGGATTTTCGGGCCATCGCCGCGGAGTTCGATGAAACCGGCGCCGCGCGCGTCCGCGAGGCCAAGCGATGGGCCCGCGCGCGCCGCGTAATGGGCCTTCCGCCCGTCGAATCAGTCGAGTCGGATTTTTCCAATGCACTCAATGTCATGTGGAGCGAACTGGAGCGGTTCGCCTCGTCGACAGGGCTTGCGAATACCTCGACCCCGCGCGACCGCGCAAAGGACATCTACGCCAATGTGCTGCGCATTCGTGCCGCCGTGGCCGAGCGCCGTGGTTTCGACGCCCCAATCGCCGAGGAAACCGAAGCTCACGCGGTGGTGACTGAACTAGACGCCGATCAGCAGATTCAGGCCCGTGAACGATTCGCCGCGTTTTCGTGGATTCACGTCGATGCCGCCTCCGAGCGCCGCTTCGCACCCAACGGCACACCCTTCGCCCACTTGCTGGGTCGGGTCGGTGCGGTTGACGCGGAGTCCATTGCCCGGGACGCGAACGCCGACGATCCGCTCGCCGCGTATCGTCCCAATGAAACGAAGGGGATTTCCGGCGTGGAGTGGGCCGCGGAATCGACCTTGCGCGGTCGACGCGGGCGGATTCTGCTCGATCGCGACGGCAACGTCGTCGATGACCTTCCCGCGCAGGACGGTTCCGACGTCACCCTCACGCTTGTCGCTCCGCTGCAACGACAACTTTACGAATTGTTGGGCCGCACGGTCGATCAGCATCCCGATGCCGGGGGCGGCGCCATCGTCGTTCTTGACGTGGCGACGCGCGATGTGCTGGCCCTCATTTCGTATCCTTCGTACGATCCGAATCATTTTTCCGAGCAATTCGCCCAACTGCGAGACGACACCGATCGGCTTCCGCTGCTGTTTCGCGCCGTCGCCACGCGGTATCCGCCCGGTTCCACGGTCAAGCCACTCGTGGCTCTTGGTGGAATGGCGGACGGCGTCATCAGGCCGGAGTCGCGGGAAGAATGCACGGGCTATCTTCTTCCCGATCATCCCGATCGTTGGCGTTGCTGGGAAGTTCACGGAACGCAAACCCGAATGGCCCATGGATTGATCGACGTGGAGGAGGCACTCACCGGAAGCTGCAACGTGTTCATGTATAAGCTCGGCGAATCGCTCGGCGTCGATCGAATCTGCCGAACGTTTGATATGGTGGGCGTCGGACGGTCATCCGGCATCGGACTTCGCGAGGACGAACCGGGAATCAATCCGACGGCCAGCTGGCTTTCGCAATTCCGCCAGCGAGCGCCTACGCCGGGTTCGGCTCGACTCTTTGCCATCGGGCAGGGTGAACTGTCCATGACGCCGATTCAAGTGGCCAATCTCGTCGCCAGTTATGCGAACGGCAAATACCGTCCTGCCACGTTGATTCGCGGCGGACCACCCACGCCGGAGTGGACCCTTCCCGGCGATGCGGGAGCCTGGGGCGCGATCCGCCGAGGCATCTACGGCGTGGTCAACCATCCCGAGGGCACGGCCTACAAGTATGCCCACTTCGTCAATGATCGATTCGCCCTGTGCGGAAAGACAGGAAGCGCAACCGCCCATCCCTGGCCCACCGCCTATCGCATTCCCTACACCGACGAATACCGCGCTCATCGAGAAACTTTGGTGCGCGAGGGCGGAAAAGGGCCTGCCTTGGATCGCTTTCAGCGAGATAACCCGCTGGCGGTTGTTGACCCCGGTGACGTGGAAGTCGCCGAACGCTGGCCGCGCAGCTCGCCTGAGGATGGCGGCAACCACGCCCATGCCTGGTTCGCGGGATTCCTTCAGCCGCTCGACGCTGCCGGTCGCCCGGAATGGTCCAGAACCGCGCCCGTGGCGTTTTCCGCGCTGGTGGAGTTCGGCGGAAGCGGCGGACGAACAAGCGGCCCGCTGGCCAAAGAGATTGCTTCAATCCTTTTGGAAGTCCTCGGTCCCGACCTGAACGCACATCGAGAATCGGAGCGTCGATCGCCATGAGAAGCCCGACGCATGACTTGACCGGCCCGGGTTGGGCGATCGCGGCCGCGCTAAGCGTGCTCCTCGGAGTCGGACTTGCTTCCATTTTTGTCAGCGACACGCATTACGCGATCGGCGATGACGGACCCATGAATGCAGGGAAACAGGCGTTGCGTATCATGGCCGGTCTTGCGCTGGCATCCATTGTTCTTCGAGTCGGATACCAGGCCGTCGGGCGATATGCCTACGCCATTTTCATCGCTTCCGTTCTGTTGCTCATCCCACTCTTCGTAGCGCGCCTTCTTCATACGACCATGGGGGGACTGACCACGCCTCGCAACGGGGCGTACCGATGGATTCAGCTCCCCGGTTTTCCGCTTCAGCCATCGGAGTTCGTCAAGGTTTCCTTCGTCGTCGCCCTTGCGTGGTACCTGCGATTTCGCAAGAACTACACACGCTTCGGGGGATTGCTTGTTCCATTCCTTGTTGCGGCGGTTCCGATGGCATTGATTCTCCTCGAACCCGATCTCGGAACGGCCATGTTGCTGGTGCCCGTGCTCTTTGCCATGTTGTTCGTCGCCGGTGCGCGCATTCGACACATGTCGCTCATCGCCTTTCTCGGTGTCGCCGCGATACCTTTGGCGTGGGGCCATCTTGCCCCCTACCAGCGACTTCGCGTCACGGCGGTGCTGCTTCAAAATCCGGAGATTCGCCAATCGGTGAAAGAAGAACCGGAGCAATGGGAGTTCATCGCGACGCGACGGCAGGCGATGGAATGGGCGGCCAGTTCGGGGTATCAACTGGTTCAGTCCAAGAACGCGATCGGAAGCGGCGGGCTGCTGGGGCAGGGCTGGGGACGTGGCGTCTACGTCGAAAGCAGTTTGCTTCCCGATCGCCACAACGATTTCATTTTTGCCATCATTGCCCACCAGTGGGGATTGGTTGGCGCTGTGCTGGTGATGAGCTGTTATGCCGTCATTGTGATATCAGGAATTCGAATCGCGTCCGTCACCAGCGAACCGTTTGCGAGACTGCTGGCCGTCGGCGTCGTCGCGCTTATCTCCAGCCAGGCGATCATCAGCATGGCCATGACGATGGGTCTGTTGCCGATCACGGGGATGACCCTTCCGTTCGTGTCCTATGGCGGAAGCAGCCTGATCTTCAACTTCGCCGCGCTCGCGTTGCTTATCAGCGTGGCCCAGCATCGCCCCTACCTGCTGACCACGGAACCGTTCGTGTTCCGCCGTGAACAACACGAGCGTCTCACCGATGACCCGGCCGCCGACCGCCTCTCGAATGTCCATACACTGGTTTCTCATTCGTAAGAAATTTTTTCTTTTTTCTGCGACGAAAAGGCGTTGGCACGAAGCGTGCTGGCGACATTCCCGGTCCTTGGATCCAGGGTCGGTTGTATCCGATGCAATCCAAAGAAAACCGGCCGGGCTGCGAATCCATCGGATCCATCCCGCCGCGCCCGTCCATCGTATGGTTGAGGAATTTGTGCAATGCTGCTAGAAATGACCGAGACGCGGAGTGATCGCCCCATGACCAAGAACGCCTTGACCATCACCGATCAGCGAACCGGAAAAAGCTGCGAAGCCCCCATCGAAGACGGCGCGATCCGCGCGACGGCCCTGCGAACGCTCAAGACCGGCGAAGACGATTTCGGACTGCTTTGCTACGACCCCGCATTCATGAACACGGCGTCCTGCGTCAGCCGCGTCACCTACATCGACGGCGATCGCGGCATTCTCGAATACCGCGGATACCCCATCGAGCAACTTGCCGAGAAGTCCACGTTTCTCGAAGTGGCGTATCTGTTGCTGTTCGGTGAACTACCCAACCGCACGCAACTGGATACATGGGTCCACGAAATCACGCACCACACGCTGATCCACGAAAACGTCAAAAAGTTCATCGACGGTTTTCATCATGACGCGCATCCGATGGGCATCCTGGTGAGCACCGTGGCCGCCCTCTCCACGTTTTATCCCGACGCGCGAAACGTGACGGATACGGCGTCGAGGGAGCTTCAAGTTCGTCGCCTGATCGCGAAAATGCCCACGCTGGCAGCGTTTGCCTATCGTCACAGCCTCGGACAGCGATACGCTTATCCCGACAACGACCTGGGGTATACGGGCAATTTTCTCAACATGCTCTTCCGGATGTCGGACCAGAAGTTCAACCCCAATCCTGTCCTTGAGCGGGCTCTGGAAGTGTTGTTCATTCTTCACGCCGATCACGAACAGAATTGCAGCGCCAGCGCCATGCGGACCGTCGGAAGCTCGCTGACCGACCCCTATTGTGCCGTGTCCGCCGCCACCGCGGCGCTCTACGGGCCGCTGCATGGCGGAGCCAACGAAGCCGTCTTGCGCATGCTGCGTGAAATCGGATCGGTCAAGCAGATTCCCGACTACATCAAGCGAGTGAAGAGCGGCGAACTCAAGCTGATGGGATTCGGGCACCGAATCTACAAGAACTACGATCCTCGCGCCGCGATTATCAAGTCGGTGACTGAATCCGTCTTTGAAGTCACCGGAAAAAGCCCTTTGCTCGACATTGCCGTCGAGCTTGAACGGATCGCGTTGCAGGATGAGTACTTCGTCAGTCGGAAGCTCTATCCCAACGTTGATTTCTACTCCGGCATCATCTACGAGGCCATGGGGTTCCCCGTCGCGATGTTCACGGTGCTCTTTGCCATACCCCGCACGGCGGGCTGGCTTGCCCAGTGGCTAGAGATGCTCAGCGACCCTGAATTGAAGATTGCTCGTCCGCGACAGATCTACAAGGGCGCGACAAGGCGGAACTTCGTTCCACTTGATGGCAGAGCGTAGTTCGGTCACTCCGCTCGGTCCCGGCAGTCGCCAGGACCATTCCCGATTCCGCGGTTTTCGTCCGCGGGATTGCAATTGCTCTTTGAATTGAGGGCTCGCGTTCCGATCCGTCCCTTCTTTGGGCGGCGTTGCAAGGACGGACAGTTCCCGTACCATGCACAGTGTAGGCGCGGCTGAAAGATGGAATCTCCGAGTCAGCACCTGAACAGGCTTGCGGACCGGCCTCGCCGACGCCCCTTGGAAATCCACCGGCATGTCGATCCCCTGGACGCTCCACCGCTACATTTTTCGTGAGATGGGAAAGACGTTTGTTCTCACCGCGGCGGCGCTCACCGGCGTCCTGGGCCTCGGCGGGGGCGTCATGCAAATGGTGGGGATGGGAGCAGTGACGCCGGGCCAGCTGCTTCAATTGATGGGCATCGTCCTTCCGGTGGCGGGCGCGCTGACGCTTCCGATCGCGGCCCTTTACAGCGCGACGTCCACTTATGGTCGGCTCAGCGCGGACAATGAGCTGACCGCTTGTCGGGGAAGCGGGATCAATCTGCACCTGCTGCTGCTTCCGGCGGTTCTGCTGAGTCTGGTGTCGGCGTCGATCACGTTTGGATTCATCAACTTCATCATTCCGCGCATGGTTCGCAACCTCAGCGAAATCGTGCAATCCAACATCGGCGCGCTCGTGGAGCAGCGGCTTCACCGACCACGAGGCTTGAAGCTCTCTAACTATCGCATCTTCGCGGATGAATTGCTCGCCGACGCCAATCGAGACGATCAGGTCGTGCTGGGGCGGGTCGCGTTCGTGGAAACCCGGGGCGAGGAGTGGACGCGGTATGGCACGGCGCAGTCCGTGAATCTTGCGTTTGATCGTCGCGAGGATCGCGTCCTGGCCACGGCGCGAATGAGCGGATTAACGCTTTTTGATCGAAACGAGGGGACGTTTTCGGAAGTCGGTGAACTGGATGTGGCCGCGCCGGAAGTGCCGTCGGGATTTCGTTTTGAGATCAAGTTTCTGACGCTGGGTCAATTGCTCCATTATTGGTCGCGCCCGGAGGAGTGGCCGCCGGTCGCGGAAGCGGTGGAGCGATTGCGCTCGGAAATCGCAAGGTCACGAATTCATCAGCTGCTCATGGAAGATTGGAATGCGGATCAAGTCCTTTCACTGGCCACGGAAGGGAAGTCGTTTTCCATTCGAGCCGAACGAGCCGCGGCGATCGCGGATGACGGCGGCGTGGAGCTTGGCGGCGTGGTCGTGACAGAGCGCTCGAACGAACGCGAGAGGGTGCATCGCGCGAAACGAGCCGTCCTGGAAGCGGAGCGGCAAAAGAGCGGAGCGTCGGGCGGGATTCGCATCGAACTGTACGAGGCAGAGGTATCCGACGCCGCGCGCACGATCAACCATGGACGTGAAACGCTCGGTCCCGCTGACGTGCCGCGGGCGTGGATTGAGAACATCGCGGGCATGTCGAGTGACCAGCTTATCGCCCAGCCGTCGGGTACATCCGCCGAAAAGCGCCGCAAGGATGCGGTGAACTGGATCGGAGGGACGGCTCGGCGGATCGCGGCGACGATGACCGAGCGCGCGACGTTCAGCGCGAGCGTGCTCGTGCTCGTCGTGCTGGGGGCGGTGCTGGGAATCGTCTTTCGGGGGTCGCAGCCGATCGTGGCGTTTGGGATTGGGTTCGTTCCTTCACTTTTTGTGATCATTCTCATTGTGACCGGCAAACAACTGGCCCAAAACGCGGGAACGCATTTCGTCGGGCTGGCGACGATGTGGCTGGGCATCGCCGTGGTGGCGGCGCTCGACTGGTGGACGCTGACGCGCGTGCTGCGCCGCTGACGCGGGAGTCGAAAAGGCGTGACGACCGTACTGGACCGATACCTTTTTCGATCGCTGATCGTTCACTACGCGATCGCGATGGGCGTGATGCTGAGCCTCTACGTCGTGCTCGACATGTTCGTCAACATGGACGAGTTCACCGAGCGCGGGTTGCCCTCGACCGTCGTCCTCGGCAACATGATTGACTATTACCTTCCCAATCTGGCGCTCTATTTTTCGCAACTGGGCGGTGGAATCACATTGTTTGCCTGCGCCGCGGTGCTCGCGCGGATGAGAAAGAACAACGAACTGACGGCGGTACTATCGTCCGGCGTCAGCCTGTATCGTCTTGCGAGGCCGATCGTGCTATTCAGTGCGCTGGCGACGGGACTGCTTCTGGTCGATACGGAAGTGATTGTTCCATCGGTTGCCCATAAGCTTGCCCGAAAGCACGAGGAAGCCGATTCGCAACATGCGTATGAAGTGCTGTTCCTGAAGGATCGCGACGACGCACTTCTTTCAGCGGGACGGTTTGAGCCGCGCACGGGCGAATTGCGCTCCCTACTGGTGATGAAACGAGATGAATCCGGCGCGATCGCGCAAGTTCTGGAAGCGGATCGGGCAACGTGGGAACCCCCAACGGAAATGCGTCCGACCGGTCAATGGCGGCTGGACCGGGGGCGCAGCACGCAGCGCGTCGTTCGTTCGACAGAGTCACTGGGTCCAAGAAGCGGGCAGACGGTCGAGTTTCCCTCGGTGTACGCGAGCGATCTCGGTCCGCAGGAAATCGAAGTTCGCCAGGCGGAAGGGTGGATTCGGTTTCTCGGTCTGTCTCAATTGCGCGAGCTGGAAAGCAGCGCGTCCGCGGACTTCACCGAAATCCTGCGAATTCGCCACGGACGCGTCGTCACGCTCATCATGAGTCTGATGCTTGTCTTGCTGGGGCTGCCGTTCTTTCTCGACCGGTCGCCCGCCAATGTGGTTCGAGATTCGACGAAGTGTCTGCTGCTCTGCGGGTCCTGTTATCTGGCGACGTTCGTGGCCCAAAGCATCCGGCTGGAAAACATGTCGGCGTTTGTCGCCTGGGTGCCGATATTCTTTTTCGGAACGCTAGCCATGGTGATGTTTGACCGGGTTCGAACGTGATCGCAACGTCAGATCGGCCGTTCGAGGCGAAGCATGTAAAAGGCGAGCAGGAGAATCACATCGCAGGTGGCGACGCTGCCGCCGAGGAAAAACCCCAGCCACGAACTTGACGATCGGTCATTGCGGCGTTGGCCGGCACTGCTCCATCCAAAGAGAAACCCGAGCGCGGCGGGCAACAGCGAGGCCAGCACGGCTCCGGCGAAGGCGGGAACGAACCGCCCCTCGGCACCATAGATAATCCGGCCGAGTTGACCGTCATATCGGGTCAGCGCAAGCCAGACGGCCGCGAACATCGGCGCGAGCGAGACGATTGCCAGCCACAACGCGACTCGCGCCTGTACTTCGAATCGACGTAAACTCCCCAGCACGTTTGGGCCTCCGACTCGCACGAGTACAATCTTCGGCTCCCAGCCGACAATGACTCGCTCGATATAGCTCTCCTCATCATACATCGACCGGAAAACGGAGCGAATTGTCTTTCATGGACGGACCGGCAATTTCACTCAACCACGCACGTTGTTCGCAATGTTTTCACTCATTAGAGCCAAGAGGAAGACCGAGCACGAACCGAACCAGATCGCGTTCGGCGTTCTCGTTGAGCGGGCCGAATGCGGCTTCGAATTGAACCGTTTCTTCTTCGGCGGAAAGGGAAACGTCCGGCTTGCGCCCGGCCAGTTGGCGTAGGTATTTCGCAAAGTCATCCCCGCGTTCCTGGTGCAAATAGCGCACGAGTGCCCAGGCCTGGGCATACCGAGCGGCGGAAACCTCGCGGCTCGGCGCGGCGAGCGAATCGAGCGCGATGAGCTCCTTGATGGGAGCGAACGGGCCGCTTTGAAACGCACGCCGCCAGTCCACTCGGGAGTCGTCGAATGCATCGGGCGGCGCACGCAGAATGTCACGGAAGTCAGCGAGACGCGGATGATTGAATGGTCGTGCGGGGTCACCGAGACCATCGGCAGGCGTCTCGAATTGACAGGCCAGGCCTTCGACGAGCCAAGCCGGGTTGTCGGCTCCGCGGACATGAATGCCGAAGTTAAAGAAGAGCTGGTGAGCGATCTCATGCTGGATTACGATCTGATGAAATCGTTCAATCAGTGCCTCGCGCCGCGTGTGAAGCGTCTGAAGTCGCTCGACCAGTTTGGAGCGCAACGAGGAGTCGTCAAACTTCCCGGCGTCCAGGCTCTTCGATAACGCATCGATCTCTCGCGTCGCCGCCAGGAGCGGCGGGCTGTGGGCCACGCTGACGAACACCGCCGCATTCATCGATGGGTCGAAATAGCCCGCTACAGCCGTGTCCTTAACCTTGGTTTTTTTTGAGTAATCGAGGAAGTCATCATAAGCGTCGAACACCACGATCGTCAGTCGATGGCTCGGGAAACGAGTGGGCAACGTCAACCGTTCACAAAAGGAAACGACCGAGGCGAAGGTGGCTTCCGCTCGACGAGCAAGCGGCGCCGCCGCGTCCTCAGCCAGATCGTGAACAATTGTAAAGTGAGCGGTGTCCACTGTGCGAAATCGATCAGGGCGAACAAGAGCCATGACTTTGGCGACGATCGCCTCATCGCGTGGTAGAGGATCATGCGGCTTGTCGGCCGGCAATTGCTTGGGCTCGACGAAGCAAGCGACGAAAAGGATCGCGAATAATTGGACCATCATGGTTTCTGCTCGGCAAGAACGCGGGTGAGCATCTCTCGCGGTGCTCCAATATCAACGACGCTGCAACGTCCCACGTAGTCCGCAGCTGTCGGTTCTAAGAAACCCTTCTTCATGGCGACAAATGTAACAGTTTGATCGGCTCGCACCGCCGGACCGACCGGTATGCCGGAATCGCAATCGAGCCCGGAAGGAATGTCGATGGCGACAGTCGCGCGTTTCCCAGCCGTGTTGATCGCGTCAATCATACCGGCAATCGGTCCGCTCGGGGCACCGCGCAATCCCGTGCCCAGCAGGGCATCGATCACAACGCTCTCCGAACGAATGGCTTCTGCGGCGCGTCGAACTTCTCTCGAATCCGCGGCGACGATCCGTTCGAGCTTCATGGCTTGAACGACTCGGTCGTTGGTAGCCGCATCGGGCGAAAGCCTCGACGGGTCGCCGACGATGACCATGCGAACCGACCATCCCCGATTGTGAAGGTGCCTGGCGATGACAAGTCCGTCGCCGCCGTTGTTGCCGGTTCCACAGGCAATAAAGGCGTCGCCCGCGGGGCCGTAGTGAGAATCGATGAAGTCCGCCGCTCCGCACCCGGCGTTTTCCATCAAGACGACGCCGGGAATGCCGTACTCCTCCATCGCGAGCCTGTCGACGCGACGAACCTGATCGCTCGTCAAAACGAGATTCATGCCGCCATTGTAAACAGCACACGATCGGGAGCGAAACTTTATGAAACTGTCACGGAGTCGAAGGAAAACTGACTGGCGTTGAACGGTCCTCGATTGTGGGCTCACTTTCACTCACCACCGTTACTCGCTGAGCGTTTGCGCGAACGGACTGTCGAACGGCCACGGTTGCGTCACGGGCTTGTCGGGATAATCCGGCGGGCCATGCGAACAGAATCAACATGGGAAGCGCGCATAGCGCCAAGCCGAATCGAATCGGTGCTCCACCGAACGGCGCGGGTCGTTCAACTTCGGTCCCCGCATAGGTGGCGGCAACAATGCGAAGGTAATAGGCGGCGGCCACGGCCGAGTTGATGACGCCGATAACCGCGAGAACGACGAGCGCGTGTTGCATCGGATGGCTGCCGGGCAGCGAAAACGCGCTGCTGAAGATGTAGACCTTGGCGAGAAAACCGGCTGTCGGCGGAAACCCCATGAGGCTGAACACGCAGACGGCCAACGCCAGCGATGCCGCCGGAAGGCGACGGGCGATGCCGCCAATGTCGTCGAGCGACTCTGGATCTCGGTCGTTGATGCGCAAAGCGCCTAGCAAGGCAAAGACGCCGAGGTTCATGGCCCCATAGACGGCGATGTAAAAAAGCAGCGCGGCCACGCCGTCACGCATCGGACCTTGTCCCGCCACCGGGCCGACGAGCAATGCAACAAGCATGTAGCCGGTATGGGCGACGCTCGAATAGGCCAGCATGCGTTTGACGTTCTTTTGCAGAAGCGCAAGAAAGTTCCCCATCGTCATGGTGGCGGCGGCGACAATCCAAAGAAGCCAGTTCAACTCGCTCGGGAGATTCCAGCCGAAGGCCGATAGGACTTTGATCAGCGCCAAGAAACCGGCGAACTTGGGCACGAATCCAAGCAAACCCGTCACCGGAGAGGCCGCGCCTTCGTACACGTCGGCCACATAGGCATGAAACGGAACCGCGGCGACCTTGAACGCCAACCCGGCGAAAACCAGCAACAGGCCGATCGTCATCAGCGGGCCTAGCGGCGTCGAAACGACCCCTTGCATCGAAGTCGTGCCCGAAACGCCATAAAGAACAACCAGCCCAAAAACCAGAATGGCGGCGGAGAGCGCACCAAGGAAGAAATACTTGACGGCGGATTCCGATGATCGCGCGTCGTCCCGGCTCAAGGCGATAAGGATATAAGTGGGGACGCTCACCAGTTCGATGGCGAAAAACAGGACGATCCAATCATTGGCCGAAGCCGTCAGGAGCAGGCCGAGCAACGAGAAGAGGATCATCGAGGCATATTCGCCTTCTTCGCCTTTCGCCGCCTGCCGCCAGTTGACGAGCATCACCAGCAACCCGATCGACAGCGCGATGAGCCGCGCATAATGCGTCAGCGACGTGAGCTCCAATCCGGGCAGCACTTCGCCGGTCGGAAAGCGAAAGCGAAGGGACGCGAAGAGTGCCCCGGCAACCACAAGAAAGCCGAATGGTGCAACGAATCGCGCTCCGCCGCGCCCGACGCCCAGAATCAAGACCGCGCACGCGCCGACAAGGAGAATCCACTCCGGCGCGAGTGCTGAAACGATAGCGGTCCAGGTCATGGCGCGCCGCTCCCGCCGTTCTCGGCCAATTGGTCAAAACGCGAATGCGTTGGCGACGGCGGACCGAAATCGCTCGCCGACGATTGGCTGAACCCAGAACTTTCCGCCTCTGCCATGGGCCGAACAAACGCCATTTCCGGAACACTGGCATCGGCCAGCCCGGACGAGGCGGGTTGAAGGAGAACATGGCGGCGGGCGGCGGTCTCGAAAGATTGAAGAAGCGGTCTCGGATAAACGCCGATCGCGATGCAAGACAACGCCAGCGGAACCAGGATCGCAATCTCGCGCCGGGTCAGATCAGTCGTCAATCCATGAGACGTATCCGGCGTATGCGGCGGCTCAGTGAGCGGACCAAAGAGCACCCGCCGACACATCCAGAGCATATAAATCGCGCCCAAAACGATCCCCAGCGCGGCGGGAATCACATAGCCGAACCCCAGCGGACCGGCCGCCCGCCCGTCGAGCGTCGATGCGGACGTGGCCGTTCCGAGCAACACGAGGAACTCGCCGACGAAGCCATTGAGTCCCGGCAGACCAATGCTGCTCAAAGTGAAGAAAACGAGAAAGAACGCCATCCAAGGCATCTTTCGCGCCAATCCGCCGATCGCATGTATATCGCGCGTGTGATACCGCTCGTAGATGTACCCGACGATTAGAAACAGCGCCCCGGTCGATAGGCCGTGATTGACCATATAGAGGACGCCGCCCGAAACGCCGACGACTTTCAGGCTGAACAACCCCAGCATGCAAAACCCCAGGTGCGAAACCGATGAATAGGCCACGAGCTTCTTCACATCCGTTTGCACCCACGCCGCCAGCGCCGCATAAATGATGCCGATGATCGCCAGCACGGCCACGAAGGGCGCCCATTCTCGAACCGCATCGGGCAACATCGGAATGCTGATTCGACAGAACCCGTATGTGCCGAGCTTTAGCAGCACGCCGGCGAGAATCACGCTGCCCGCCGTCGGAGCCTCGGTATGAGCAAGCGGCAACCACGTGTGAACGGGAAACAATGGGACCTTGATGGCAAACCCGGCCGCAAAAGCAAGGAACAACCACCACTGAATATTCGCGGGCAGGAACCCCGATCGGCCAAGCTCGATCAGCTCGGGAATGTTCAAGGTGATTCGACCAAGCGTAGTGTACGAATAGTACGCAAGATAGATGATGCCGGCGAACGTCAGGACGCTGCCCGCGAGCGTGAACAAAAAGAACTTGACGGAAGCCCGGCGTCGCTGCGATCCGCCCCAGATGCCGATCAGGAAGAAGAGCGGAATCAGTGTGAACTCGAAGAATACGTAAAACAGCAGCAGATCCATCGCGCAGAACACGCCGAGCAGACCTACCTGCAACAAGAGAAGCAAACAATAGTATTCACGGACTCGCTGCCGAATTGCCGAGAAACTCGACCAGATCGCAAGCGGCATCAGCCCCGAGGTGAGCACCAGCAACCAGATGCTGATTCCGTCGACGCCGACGCGATAAGCGATATCGACCGTCGGATTCTCGACCACGTGGTCGTCGATCATGGAAAGATGCGCTCCTTCGCCGACGATCCAGGGAACGTGGTGGGTCAGGACGTAATAGGCCTTGTCGTCCGAACCCGCCAGGCGCGTGTTCTCTTGAAATCGATCAAATGCAATGATCGTGGCGATCAGCGTGAGCAGCGAACTCGCCAGGGCAATGCGGCCCACCGACTTGTCGCTCCCGTAAGGCGGCGTGACGATGGCCAAGACGCCCGCCAGCGGCAAGAGAATGATGAATGTGAGAATCCAGTTCGACAAGCTTCGTCCGTTTCCATCAATCGCGGCGGTCGCCCGTTCTAGCGCCAAAGCACCAGAAGGACGATGACCGCCACGCCCGTGACCATGGTCATCGCGTAGCTTTGCACAAAGCCGGTTTGGATTCCGCGAAACAGGAACGCCAACCCCCGTGGGACCGCCGTCAGCACCCAAACCAACCCGTCGATCAAATAGTCGTCCACGCCGACGCAAACACGCCCGGTCTGCCGTAGTGGCTTGACCAGCCCGTCATCGTAGGCCTCATCGACAAAGTACTTGTTCCAAAAAACCTCGTGAACACGCGGGACCGTTGCCTTGACCAATCCCGCCATCCACGGCTGCCGGACATAGACGACGAAGGCCGCCGCGATGCCGACGATGGAAATCGCGCCGGAAATAATCAGCAATCCATAATGCGACCAGAAGGTCTCATCACCGACCGAATGAGCGGAATGAGCAAGCCTTTCGGGAAGATTTTGCACGAACGTCGTCGCGAACACCGGCGCGAGGAACCCGTGGAAGGCCTTTCCGGTCACGCCGACGCCGAGGTACCCGGCTCCGATCGCCCCGATGCTGAGCACAAAGAGCGGAAGCAACATATAACCGCCCGATTCATGAGCATGGACACCTTCGGGAACACGAAGCGGTCCCCAGAAAGTAAGAAACACCATCCGGAAGGTGTAGAACGCGGTGAGCGCGGCCGTCACGATCGCCATCGCGCCCAGCATCGGATTGGCGTTGAGCGCGTGGTGGATGATCTCGTCCTTGCTGAAAAAGCCGCTGAACATCGGAAAACCCGCCAGGGCCAGTGATCCGATCACGAACGTCGCGCAGGTCCAGGGGAGAACCTTCCGCAAGCCGCTGAAATGGCGAACGTCGATGATTCCGCCCATCGCGTGCATCACGCTTCCCGCGCCAAGAAAAAGCAAGGCCTTGAAAAACGCATGCGTGAACAGATGGAACACCGCCGAATCCGCCGCATAAACACCCGCGCCGAGCACCATGTAGCCGAGTTGGCTGATCGTCGAGTAGGCCAGAATTCGTTTCACGTCGGTCTGAACAAGAGCGACGGTGGCGGCGAACAGGGCGGTGGTCGCGCCGATGGCGGCTACGACCGCCATCGCCTTCTCGGAGTTCGTAAAGATCGCTCCGCATCGGGCGATCATGTAGATGCCGGCGGTTACCATCGTCGCCGCGTGAATGAGCGCCGACACCGGCGACGGACCTTCCATCGCGTCGGGCAACCACACATGGAGCGGAATTTGTGCGCTCTTGCCGCACGCACCGCAGAGCAGCAGCAACGCGATCGCCGTGACGAGTCCTTCACCCAACGGCGCGCCCGACGCCAATACGCCGCGCTGCACCATGTCGAACACGGCCGCGTATTCCAGCGTGCCGAAGTTGAGATAGATCAGCAAAATGGCAAGTCCGAAACCGAAGTCGCCCACTCTGTTAACGAGAAAGGCTTTCTTCGCGGCGTCGGCGGCTGACGGCTTGTCATAATAGAAGCCGATGAGCAGATAACTGCACAGCCCGACCGCCTCCCACCCGAGATAGAGCAGAAGAAAGTTGCCGCCCAGCACCAGCGCGCACATCGAAAAGACGAACAGCGCAAGATACGCGAAAAACCGCTCGTACCCTCGCTCAGGGTGGTCGTGATGGCGCATGTAGTCGCGCGAATAGATCACCACGAGCAGCGAAATGCCCGTGACCGTGACGAGCATCACCGCCGTCAGCGGGTCGATCAGAAACTCAACCCGAAAACCCGTACCCGTTCCGTTGGCGATCCAGTCGTAGATCGGTATCAGCGCCGACGACGAACCCGCCGGAGTTTGAAACACCTGGAGAAAAAGTGTGATCGCGCCAGCGAGTGCGCCGCCGACGCCGAGGATCGACAACCAGTGCGTTTGTCCACGCAGCAGCCGCGATCCCAGCAGGCCGCAGAGCATCGCCGCCGCCAGCGGAGAAAGTAGGATTGCGATCCCGCAGATTCTTAGCGTCTCGACATTCATGAAATTCAGCGAAGATCCGTCTTATTCTTTCGATCTTCGAAATTCGCACTTCGACATTCTGGTCACCCGCGCATCGCCGACCACACCTCGGCGTCGAGCGTTCCCTTTCGACGGTAAAGCAGCACGACCATACCGAGTGCAAGCCCGGCCTCGACCGCGGCAATGACGAGCAGGAACAACGCAAACACTTGCCCGTCGAGATTCTGATGCAGCGATGCAAAGGCGACCGCCGCCACCACCACGCCCTGAAACATCAGCTCCGTGGACAGGAACATGACGATGAGGTTTCGCCGTGCGAGAAACCCGACCAGTCCCATCGCGAACAGCGCCGCGCCGAGAATAACGTATGCGGTGATGCCCGGCATCAGAACGGTTCCGCTTCCTTTCCGATTCGACCAAGCGGCGCCGGCGACCCGCGCCATCCGTCGTCGGCCACGCGCTTTCGCGACATGGCGATCGCGCCGACCATCGACACCAGCAGCAACACGCCTGCGATCTCCAGGGCGACGACGTACTTCGTCATCAGCAGTTGTCCAACGGCCATCGTGTTTCCCGTTGCGAGCACCGTCGGCAACGCGTTCGGATCACCACCGGCGACGACATCGGCGACCGGCGTCGATCGGCTCGGCGGCTTCGGCAGGTCGCCAGCGCGCCCGGCCACCGCGCCCATCAGTACGAATCCCGCGACCACGGCGGCCAGCGGCTCACGCGAACGACGATCGTAGATCGGCGAACCCGGCTGTTGCGCCAGCATGATGACGAACAGATACGTCACCATGATCGCGCCCGCGTAGACAATAACGAGGGCAACCGCAAGAAACTCCGCTGATTGCAGCACCAGGAGCGCCGCAGTCGAAACGACCACCAGCACGAAATAGATCGCGCTGTAGACCGGTTTGGGATGGGTGATGACCCGCGCGGCCCCCACGAGCGCAATGGTCCCAAACAGATAAAAGTACAGGGAGAACTCGCCCGGTTTTGCGATGCGGGCGGTAACCAAAACAAAGAACCCGACGAGCGCGGCAAATCCGAATACTAAGCCCGCAAGGCTCCTTTCACTCGGAGTCCGAGGCATCAGGAAATAAATGCCCGCTCCGCCCAGGGCGAAGAGCAGGTAGAAGAGATAGATCGTCGACTCGCTCAATTCTTACTCCACGTGCTTCGCGAGTTCCTCGGAGGGCGGCGCATGCATCGTCGGATCGCCGGACTTCCCATATCCGGTGATCTTTGGATTCTTTCGAGGCGTCGCGTCCTTGGTTTCGTCGAAGATGCCGAGCAGCTCTTCCTTTCCCAGGATCATTTCCTGCCGCGTCCGACCGACCAGATCGAACTGATGCGTCAGCTCGATCGCGTCCACCGGACAGGCCTCCTCGCACATGCCGCAGTAAATGCACCGCAGCTCGTCGAGGTCGAACTTGACCGGATACTTCTCGCGATCCGGCCATGGCGATTCGCCCGCCTCGATGTGGATGCAATGCGCGGGGCAGGCCGTCGAGCACATGTAGCAGGCCACGCAGGCGACCCGACCGTCCGCGTCCCGATTGAGCCGGTGCACGCCGCGATAGTTGTCCTTGCGAAGCTCGCGCTGCTGCTCCGGGTACTGCACGGTCAGCGTGCTGCCCGAAATGCTCTTGGCTAGGTGTACAAGCGTGGTCTTCATTCCGCCGAGAATCTGCGGCAGATAAAGCCGCTCCGCCGCGCCGAGTTCCGGCTGATCGACGTTCAGAATGTCTTCGTCTCGTATCAAGCCGCCCCTCCCGCGCCTGCGAAGTTGCCGCCGCTTGTCGCCTCACCGCCGCCCAACAGATTGGCCTGCCGTCCCGTCACCGGCGCTCGCGTCAGCGACATTTGTATCAAGGCGACCAAAAGCACGACGGCGTTGCCCGCAAGCGCCAAGACGGGATCGCGGTGCTTTCCAAAATAAAGCAGTCCGACCGCGAGCACGAACAACGCCAGCGTGATCGGAATCAGACCCTTCCACGCCAGTCGCATCAACTGGTCGAAACGGAACCTCGGCACCGTCCAGCGAATCCACATCATCAAGAACAGAAACCCCGCGATCTTGATTGACAGCACCAGTATCTTGGCTAGAACCGCGCCGAAGCCAACGGCCTCCGGCTGCGTCCACGTAAACCAAGGAAAGTGCCAGCCGCCCAGAAACAGCACCGCGATGAACGCGCTGCCCGTGATCATGTGAGCGTACTCGGCCAGAAAGAACATGCCGAATTTGAGCGCGCTGTACTCGGTGTGATAACCACCGACGAGTTCCTGTTCCGCTTCGGCCAGATCAAACGGCGTTCGATTCGATTCCGCAAGCGCCGTAATGAACAGAATGAGAAAGGCCAACGGATGAAGGAACACGTTCCACTGCGGAATCCATCCCAGCCAATACCCCGTCTGCTCGACGGTGATCTCTTCCAGTCGCAACGTCCCCATCGTCAATACAACGACGAGTATGCATAGCCCCATCGGAATCTCATAACTGAGCATCTGCGCCGTTGCTCGAATCGCGCCGTAAAAAGAATACTTGTTGTTGCTCGCCCATCCGCCGAGAACCACACCGTAAATGCCCATCGAAGCCACGCCGAGAATGTAGAGCAATCCGATATCGGGATTTGCGACCTGAACTTCGACGAGTCTTCCACCAAGTTCAAGCTGACCACCCCACGGAATGGCCGCGAATCCGATGAAACCCACGAGAAAAATCGCCGCCGGGGCGAGAATGTAGAGCGGCTTGTCTACATGACCGGGAATCACGTCTTCCTTGAACACGAACTTCAGTCCGTCCGCGATTGGTTGCAGCAACCCCCAAGGCCCCACGCGGTTGGGCCCGGGTCGATCCTGCGTCCAGGCGGCGATTTTCCGCTCGTAATAAATGCAATAGGCGACCACGCCGTTCATCGCCCCGAAGACGACGACGGCCAGAATCACACTGACTCCGAACTGACTCGTCAGAAACTCCTGCATCAACTGATCCGCGATATTAGTTCATCCCCACCAAGCGAGCCGCGGACTTCAGTCCGCGCGGACACGCCGAAGTGGCACATTCTGCCTTGCGCGAGAAATCCGATCCGCGCATCGATCGCCTCATTAATGTGCGTGCGCCGCCATCGGCGCCGCTTCGCACACGTTCGCAAACGCCGGAATCGTCTCCGCCATCATTTCACGAACCCGGGCCGCGTCAAACAACCCTGTGAATCCGGCGATCTCGTACAGAAATTGACCGTCCCGCTTCGCGCCATCCGGGACGTCGATGGCTCTCGCAAACGGCTGCGCCAGACCCGTCGCGTTGACGAAGCTCCCCTCACGCTCTGCCCACGCACAGGCCGGCAGCACGATCCGTGCCTCGCTCGTCAAATCATTCTCAAACAAATCCTGCACAACCAGCAGGTCAATCTTCCCGGCAATCTTGGCTGTCTCCTTGTCCACCCACGGCTTCGGATACCCGCCGACGATCCATGCCGCCGCGAATTCTCCCTTGGTCGCTTTCTCGACGAATTCCTCTTTCTTGAGAACGGTTCCACCGGCCGCCGCCAGGATCATCTCCATCCCCCGGCGATTCGGGCATTTTTCCTTGAGAATCCTGAACCTGACCTGGTCGTCCGAAGCACCAACCGGAAACTTCTGATCCTCGCCCTCTAAAGGAACAGGCCCCATCGCTAGTGTGCATTTCGGCGCAACCTCGCGCAGGAACCGGACCAGCAGCCACGCCTCTTCACAAGCCATGAAGGGTGAAAGCATCGCTGCTACCCTGGCGTCTCCATGCTTCGTTACGGCCTCTTCAAATCGGAATCGGACAATATCCGGAATGTCTTTCCAGTCCGGAATCGAAGCCTCCGCGCCGCGCCGCACGATCGGTGCTACGATTCGTTTCGAATCGTGAACGTATTTCCAGCCGAACCGCCCCTCGTCGCAGATCCACCATTGGTTGACCTGCGGATTGAATCGCGGCTTGAGGCGATAGATTTTCTCGTCGGCGTGGTCCACGCGAATCGAGCATCCCGTCGCGCAGCCGGGGCAGATCGAATCCGCCTCGCGAAGTTCCCACACCCGTCGCTTGAACAGAAAATCCTTGTCGAGCAGCGATCCGACCGGGCAAATATCGACCACGTTCCCCTGCAACGGATTGTCCAGCGGCAATCCCGGAAACGCGTCGATCTCGCCCCGCGATCCGCGATTGACCACACACAACTCGTGCGTGCCCGAAATCTCGTCGGTGAACCGCACGCATCGTGTGCACAGCACGCACCGATCCTGATAAAGCAGCGTCTTCGGGCCGATGTCCTTCTTCGGATTCTTGAGCTTCTGGTCCACCATTCGCGACGTGGGCTGGCCGAACTTGTAGCTGTAATCCTGCAGATAGCACTCGCCGGCCTGATCGCACACCGGGCAGTCCAGCGGGTGATTCAGCAGGAAAAACTCCATGCACGCCTTCTGATTTTTTTGCACCGTATCCGAGTTGAACCGGCAAACGAGCCCTTCCCTCACCGGCGTCTGGCATGACGGCACGAGCTTCGGCGACCACGAAAGCTCCTGCGTCTTTGGGTTGGGCATCTTCATTTCCATGAGGCACAACCGGCACGACGCCACGATCGACAGCCCCGGATGATAACAGTAGTGCGGTACGTCCCAGCCGGCTTCCAGCGCCGCCTGCAACACCGGAATCCCTTCGCGGCATTCGATCGTTTGATTGTCAATCGTGATCTTGGGCATCGAAACCAAGAACTTTGTTTAGCAAGTTAGCCGAATCCAAATTGACATCCGAATCGGATCGGCACTCCAAAAGAAGAATCTCCTCAATTCAATACGCTCAACACCCGCTTCGCCCGATCCGCCGGCTGCGACCGGATCGCCGCCTCCAGCTCTCCGCGAAACTTCTTCACCACCGTCTCGATCGGATAGGTCGCCCCGTCCGGCAATCCGCAGATGCTCAGTCCCGGCATCATACCCATGTTGCGCGCCGTTTCGAGCAGCACGTCGAGGTCCTCGACCCGCCCCGCGCCCATCGCGATCCGCGTGGCGATCTTGTGCATCCAACCCGTTCCCTCGCGGCACTGCGTACATTGCCCACACGACTCCGTCCCGTAAAACCGCGCCAAGTTCCGCAGCACCACCCGCATATCCACGCTGTCGTCGATCACCACCGCCGCGGCCGTACCCAATCCAAGTAGCCCGTATTTTCGCGGATCCTCGAAATCCATTTTCATGTCGAGTTCGTCAGCCGTGAGCACGCCCATCGACACGCCGCCCGGCAGCACGGCCTTGACCTTCTTCCCAGTCACCATGCCTCCGCCCAAATCGTCGCGTTCGATCAACTCCCGAACACTGATCGTCATCGGCGCTTCGTAGCAACCCGGTTTTTTCACTGGTCCGCTCACACAAAACAGCTTCGGTCCGGTGCTGTGTGGCGGCCCGATACTGGTAAACCACGAGGCTCCGCGTTCGATGATGTGCGGCACGCACGACAGCGTCTCCACGTTGTTGACGACCGTCGGGCGACGAAACAACCCCTCGATCGCGGGAAAAGGTGGCTTGATTCTTGGCCAGCCGCGTTTGCCCTCCAGCGATTCGATCAGTCCCGTCTCTTCGCCGCAAACGTATGCCCCCGCGCCCCGATGAACGTACATTTCGAGCGAATAATCGCTCCCAAAAGCTTTTTTGCCTAAGTAACCGGCTTCGTAGGCCTCATCGATCGCCTTTTGCAAAACGTGAAACTGCTCGTGGAACTCCACGCGCATGTAAACATAGGCAATTTGAGACTTGGTGGCATAAGCCGCGATAATCGCCCCTTCGATCAATTGGTGCGGATCATTTTCCATTAACACACGATTGCAAAACGTCGGCGGCTCGGACTCATCTGCGTTAACACAGAGAAGCGTCTTCGTGCGATCTTTGGGCAGGAAACTCCACTTCATGCCTGCGGGAAAGCCGGCACCACCGCGTCCTCGAAGGTTGGCTTTCTTGACCTCTTCAACCACTTCCTCGGGGGTCATTTTGAGGGCCTTGCGAACTGCCTGATAGCCGCCGCGCGATTCGTAGACCTTCAGCGTCTGCGAATGCCTGACGCCGACATTGCGAAGCAGAACAGGTTCGAATTTGGTCATGGTTCGATCTTCCACTCTTACCAGACGCGTATGTTAGGGCGCGGCAGCCATATCGCAAAGTACAGCAAGCTCCAGACCACGCAACCGACAGTCAGCCACCGGTTCCGCCGGTTCTTCAGGCAATCGGGGACGACCAGCGCAAAGAGCACTGGAACGAAATCGAGCGAATACCGGTTGAATCCTCGTTGTACGCTGCCAGTTCCGTGCCAGAACATCAAGGCCGCGATGATCAACAGCGTCGCCAGCAGAAGATGGCGCCGTTGTGGATCAGACCAGATCGACTTCCAACCTGCAAACAACCAAAGCAGCATCGGCGTCGTCCACCAGATGCCGACACCCATTTCATTGGGTCGCAGGTACCATCGATGGTCTTCGCCGATCGAGATCTTGTGAAGCCCGGGCAGGCCGACGTTCATGTAATAGAGATTTCTCGGAACGTAATGCGGCGAGAACAACCCGTGTGCGCGCGCATCGAGCGCGAACGCATCGTCGCGATCCACGTAATTGTGCATGTAACCTGAATCAAGCGGATTGCCGAATTTCAGTCCGTTCATCGTCATGGTACCGCCGAGAGCCACTCCACAAGCCCCCAGCGTAATGACGAATGGCATTCGTAATCGGCGGTCGCCGTGTCCGCGCCATGGAAAGAAAAACAGAGGCAGCGCGTAAGCAAGCGTCATTTGTCGCGAGAGCGCCGCGACGACAAGTCCCATGCCGCCCAGAATCAGGTGCTTTCGGCTGAGGCACGAAATCAACAGCATCAGCAGTCCGACGACCGCCAGGACATGATTGACGGAATAGGGCGTCGCGCCGCGCATCATTTTGTCCATGATCGGCCAGAGCGATGTCCCCATGACCATGCCGATGGCCAGCAACACACCCCACACGATCGAATTGCTCAGCCTGACGAAGAGCACATACGCCAGCAGTGGAATCAGCGCGGCCAATCCGACGATCAACAGGTGCGGGACGCCGCCAAAAACTGGAACGACCGCAGCGGCGATGAACGTGAACAGCGGCGGGAAATAGCTGTACACTTTGCCGTCCTTGAACGCCGTGTCCCAGCGACGCTCCGGCAGATCGAGCCGACCGGTCAAGATCGCTTCGGCCTCGGCAATCTGAATGTTTTCGGCGGAGCCAAACAAATGGCCGGGGTTCCAAAGCGGACGCTCCGTGGCCAGCGAGCAAACGATCAGTGTCAGCGAGGCGCCTAAAAAGAAGTGGAGACGACTCATCGGCTGATGGGACGGTTGTTCTGAAATCGGTAGTGAGGATTCGGAGTTCAATCGCGGCGGCCTTGTTGAAATCGTTCGATGAACGCCACGACCATCTGCGTGTTTTCGGATTCGTGGTTTCGAGCGATTCCGATCGAAACCCGTTGTACCGCGCCGACCAAAGTCCGCGGCTTGCAGAGTATCATGGTCGCGCTACTCGGCCTCGCGCATCTCGCGCACGTCGGATGTCGATTCGATCATGGCTTCGGCTCGACCATTGCCGACGCCCGCCCCAGACTGCTTCGGCGCGTCGAAGAGGTCGCTGCGATCGTACGGAATGCGGTCGTTTTGCGGATCGGCCAAAATGCCGGCCACGTCTTCGGGCTTGACGCGCTTGTGCAGGCGTTCGTTGATGAGCAGACAAGGCGCATGATCGCAGCCCGCAAGACACTCCTCGGTTACAAGGCTGTAGTTGCCGTCGGCCGTCGTCCCATGCTCGTCAATGCCAAGCCTCTTCTTCAGTTCTTCCAGGACGGCCGCTCCGCCCATGACCTCGCAACTGACACTGCGGCAGGCGGTGATGACTTTCCTCCCCTTCTCGTGCGTCCAGAAGTGCGTGTAAAAAGAAATCGTATCGATGACGTCGGAAGGGTGGATTTCGAGAAGCGCGGCAATCTCGACCATCGCCTGCCACGAAACGTGTCCGAGCGCGTCCTGCACGACGTGCAGCGCCGGCAGCAGCACGGCCCGCTTGGTCTCGTATCGCGGAAAAAAAGACCGAATCTTGTCGCGCACCGCGTCGTTCAGGACCGGAGCGGCCTTGGGATCGATGACGGGTTCGTTACGGTTGATCGTTTGCCAAGCCATAGGTCTCTTACAGTCCACAAGGGAGTGTGCTGCTATTTGACGACTCTGACGTCATCGATCCAGTTCCGCCGCAATGATGTTGAGACTTCCGAGCACGGCCACCACGTCGCTGATCTGATGTCCCACCACGAGCTTCTCGAACACCTGATAGTTGATGAACGAAGGCGGGCGACACCGCGCCCGATAGGCACTGTTGCCGCCGTCGCTGGCGAGATAGAACCCCAGCTCGCCGTTGGCCGTCTCGTTCGCTCCGTAGGCTTCGCCGATCGGCGGCTCGAAACCCCGGTTGGTCATGATCTGCTCGAAGTGGTGGATCAATCCTTCGATGCTGAAGTAGACTTCGTCCTTGCTCGGCAACGTCTTCTTGTCGCCCGGCAGTAAATCGATGGGACCCTCCGGTATGCCGTCCACCAACTGAAGAACGATCTTGACCGATTCGCGCATCTCCGCCAGTCGAACGAGATATCGTGAATAACAATCGCCGCCCGAGGCCACCGCCACTTTGAACTGCACGGGTGAAGCGCCCTTGCCGTCCCAGTTGTCGGCGTAGCAAAGGTACGGTTCGTCCTTTCGCAGGTCGCGGCGAACGCCGCTCGCCCGTGCGTGCGGCCCGGTCCATCCCCAATCGACCGCCTCGTCGCGCGAGAGTACGCCGATGCCCTTGGTCCGCTCGACGAAAATGCGGTTTCGCGTAAGCAGTTTTTCGAGGTCGTCCAGCGCCTTGGGCAGCGTCTTCGTGCAATACTCCTTGACCTTCGCCGGCCAAGCGGGCGTGATGTCCTGCATCAATCCTCCGACGCGCGTATAGCTCGTCGTGAAGCGGGCACCGCAAATCTCCTCAAACAGATCGTAGATCGGCTCACGGGCGTTGAACGGGTACATGAAGGCCGTGAAGCCGCCCAGGTCGAGACCGGCCGCGCCGACGCAGAGCAGGTGGTCCTGAATACGGGCCAGTTCCGCGATGATCGTGCGAATCACTTTGCAGCGCGGAGTGATATCGAGACCGAAGAGCCGTTCGCAGGCATGATGCCACGCGATGTTGTTCGCCATCGGCGAAACGTAATTCATCCTGTCGGTGACGACGACGTATTGGTTGTAGTTGAGATGCTCGCCGAGCTTTTCAAACCCGCTGTGCAAGTAGCCGATGTGCACCACGCAACTGACGACCCGCTCGCCGTCGAGTTCCAAAACGTGCCGAAGCGTGGTGTGACAGGCCGGGTGCTGCGGGCCGAGGTTGAGCACCCACAAGTCGCCGCCCGGCTCCTCGGGAGCATAGGTCGCTCGCGGCTGGGACTCCATCGTTTCTTGAAGCGTCGTCATGGCCGGGAATCCATACGCAACTTGCTAAGCGCTTTCCGTCGTCACCACTTCAAAGTTCTCTCTCTCGCCTCGGCCGCGGAGCGGATAATCTTTTCGTAGAGGATGGGCCTCGAAACCCTCCCACGTCAGAATCCGCCGAAGATCCGGGTGCCCCTCAAAACGAACGCCGAACATGTCCCACACTTCTCGCTCCAGCCAGTTTGCCCCGGCCCAGATGCCGGTGACCGACGGAACCGAAGGCGACGGATCGTTGACGAAACACTTGACCCAAAGACGATGCTCAAGCGTCAGCGACAGAAGCGAATAGATCACACCGAATCGGTCCTTGGCCTTGGGGAAGTTCAGATAATCAATACAGGTCAAATCGCAAAGCTGCTCAAATCGGCAGCGCTCATCGAGCCGCAAGAACGACATCACTTCCAAAAGCGTGTCCGGCGCGACGCGAATGCACATCTGCTCGTCGCCCGGTTTGCAGTTTGCCAAAAGCGGCGCTGGAGCGAAATCCAGCGTCCGAAACTTCTGCTGCAAGGCCGAGATGGCGGGATGATCCTTCATGATTCAAGCAGATTGTCGGTTGTCGATTGACGATTGTCGATTAATTCGTGACCACTCATGCGATGCGGGAATAAGAGCGTTCAAATCGTCAATCGATAATCCTCAATCGGCAATCACTTCGCCTCCAAGTTGATCTTGATCGGAGCCTTGACCGTCAGTCCCAATCCGCGACCGCGCTGCGTGCTGTTCTTGATCCCCTCGGCGTCGACAATTCGCTGAATCAGCATCACGCCTTCCAAGAGCGTTTCCGGTCGCGGCGGGCATCCCGGTACATAAACATCCACCGGCAGAAACTGATCGACACCCTGTACGACCGCATACGTATCAAATACGCCGCCGGTACTGGCACAAGCGCCCATGCTGATGACCCATTTCGGTTCGGCCATCTGCTTGTAAATCCGCTGGAGCACGGGCATGTTCTTGATGGCCACACGCCCGGCGCAGATGAGCAAGTCGCACTGCCGGGGCGTGAAACGCATCGCCTCGGCTCCGAATCGGGCAATGTCGTACCGACTTGCGCCCGTGGCCATCAACTCGATTCCGCAGCACGCGGTCGCAAACGGCATCGGCCAGAGCGAGTTCTTGCGTGACCAGTTCACTCCTTTGCGAATCAGATCCATCAGATACTCAAGCTTCGTGGACAGGAATTCTTCCTTGCTGGTCTGATAGGCAGGAATCGTTTCAAGCGCTAATCCCATTGAAACGCTCCTTTCTTCCACTCGTAAAGTAATCCGAAGAGCAGCAACAGGAAGAAAACGCCCATGCCGCCCAGCAGGAATCCCTTGCCGACGGGGTCGCCCGCGTCCATCGGAATGGTCGAGCCGGTCGTGGCGGCCTGGTAGAAGACCGTGGCCCAGGGCCAGAGAAAAATCACCTCGACGTCAAACAACATGAAGAGCACCGCGACGATATAAAAGCGAATGTGGAATCGACGGCGAGAATCCGCCAGCAGCGGCATTCCCGATTCGTAAGGGCTGTCCTTGACGGGGCCCGATCGTTTCGGACCCAGCGTGTGAGCGACAACCAGCATCCCGGCGATGGTGACCAGGACGATCAGGATCGTGACGCCGATCGCGGCGTAGCTGTCCAAGTTGAGGGGAGCCATGGTAACCCCGCGCAACCAAGCGCTTCTCAATAAACTACATCAATGCCGACTCGATGATCCTCGCCGAATCGTCAATGATTCCGGCGAAAACTGCAAATCGATATTTCCCATCATAAGCGCGGCGCCGCCCACTGTACATCGATGAAAACCGATATCAAGAAAACGTCCCGGTTCAGCGCGACGCTTGATTCGGTCGTTCAAGGAACGACCAATTCCAGGTTGTGAATTCGCGGACCGTCGTTGAGCTCTCGAAGAGCAAGATAGATGTGCCGGCCGACAAGGGCACGACCGCCGTTGAATCGGTAGTCGACCGTCTGGGTGCCCCCGGGCTTGAGGTTGGTAATCGGTCGATATTGTCGTTCACGACCCGGAGCGGCCGCCGTGCTGCGGAAGTTCAGCACTTCCGCCGTTCCATTGTGAACAATATGTCGGAGAATCAGGTCGTTGTGTTCAACCACCGCGACTCCCGTCACCGTCACATTCGACAATCCGATTTCGACAATGAGCGGAATATCGATTCGGTAGCGCGGTTGAAGCAGGTCAAGCCGCGCCGTGAAGTCCTTCCTTCCGGCCGGCTCGTTATGGGCAAACCGAACATCAAATGAAACCCGGAACGGCTGATCCGGACGAGCGCTGAACGAAAACGCGCGCGGTGAAACGGTGATGCCCTCGGGCGGAATCAGCATTCCCTGGCCGGACAGCAAGGGACCGCTCCGATAGTTCATTTCCAATGTGAGGCGCGCCAATTCGGTTCCCGATTCGACACGGGGAGGGTCCAGCGAAACGGAGGCCGTCAATTCCACCAGCCAGGGTTCGATGTTCTCGACAAATATCGGGAGCGGCGAAACTTGAACGATCTGTCGCCCGCTTTCATCCCGCGACAAGGGGGTGCGACGACCCCAGAGATCAATCTGTTGCGAAGCCTGCCCAAGCTGCATCGTCAGCGGTCGCCCGTTGGTCGGAGCACTCGTGTCCCAAATGGCGGCAACCATGCCCGCATCCTGTTCAAACGTGGCGAAATAAACGCCGTCGGCGATGCGAAGTACTGGGCCGGGAGCGGCATCTCCCAACACATCGCCGACGGTCTGAAGAAGCAGGAACTCTTCAAGCGGTTCGGTAATGATCCCCTGCGGCGTTCTCCGTGATTGCCAGGGTTGCGGAACATAAACAGCATCGGCCCCCGCATGTCGGGCGGAAACAACACGCCGCGCCCATTCTCCCAATCGCGACATTCGCTCAAAGCCGTCCAAGGGAAGCGGCGCAGCAAAGACGGACACGTTATCGCCGGCACTGCTCCGCCGCGCGCGGATGCGCTCCGCGAGTTCGCTCGATTCCATCGCGACGGGCAATGAGATCGTGACCTGTTCGGCGGGCCGGGGCGTGACGCCGGGATCATCCGACACGGACACGGGAATCGCCAGGCGCGGCGAGGTCATGAAGACGCGAAGGGCGTCTCGAAGGTTGGATAGCGCCTTGCCCGTTTCCACCGAGGAGGCCAACGATTCTCCGTCGGAACCGACCTGCCACGAGCGGAACAGTCCGGCAGCGGGAGCGGCCATGACGTTCAGTTCCGATTCCCAGCCACTTCGATCGCTTGCCAGGAGATCAATCAATGGCTGTTGATATGCTCCGTGGCTTCGAACGATTTCGCTGGGCGGTCCCCAAAGCACTCCGGTCAGCAGGAATCGATTCTTGACCAATTGCTGAAGGAACTTTTCCGTGGTCCGCCGCGCGGCATGGTCCGGCACTTCCTCGTCAAGCCCGGTCCACACCGGGACCTTGACCGAGCGCGCGGCGCTCCGCTTGAGAAGTTCATATTCGGTATCGTGATCCGGGCGCAATCCCGGTTCGATCACGATTCCCAATGGCTTGGCCAGGGATTCAGGATATGGGCGACGCGACGGCGGAAGAATCACAAAGGAGAGCGTGCGCGTCAGAACGACGGCGGAATCCTCTCCGACATCCAGGCGGGCGTGATACCATCCCGCCGGAAGTCCGGAAAGCGACACGCGGGTCGGCTCGACCGAACCCTCTTCGTTCGCGGACAATGCGTGATCCGCGACGAGGGTTCCATCCGGGTCCGTGATCGTAAGCCGAGCTTTGGGTGCGCCTGCTTCAGAGTCCACCAGCGAAACGAGGATCTCGTGCGGATCGGACGGTGCGATCACATTGCCGGCCACGCCCGTTCCAAGCCGAACGCGCGGCAGACGAAAGACGGTGATGTCGTCCAGCCTCGCGGCCGCTTGAACGTCCAGGGGTGAAATGTGGCGACGAAGCGTGGCCGCCATGTTCCAGGTCGATTCCTGCAACACCCACGCGACCAGGCCGATGCCGGTCGCGTTACTCGGGGCCGCTCCAAGGAACAGCTCAAAGCGAATCCATTCCTTGTCCTCGCTCGGCCCGCCGACATAGCGCGTCCGGACGAGCGTTTCCGTCATCGGTTGTCCGCGCTGATCGATGTAATGGGCGCTCACGCACGCGCGAGCGTGCACAAGTTGATCGGGTTGGATGTACCCTTTGACGCGATACTCGGTGTCCGGCTGCGTGCGAATGCCCGGTCCTTTGTAGATGAAAGCGACATCGCGCCCGGAACTATCCAATCGGAAACAAGGAGGCGCGAGTCGACCGGAATCAAAATCGAACGCCGCGCCGGCGTATCGGGGAAAGCCAACGCCGCGAAGGGGCTCCCAGTATTTGGGTATCGATTCAAGGTTTCCGTCGTCGCGTTCGTCAAAATCAAATTGGAACACCACCTGATCAGAGCCGGCTTTGCCTCGTGCCTGATTCGTCGGTTGGGGGGGAAGGGGAGGAGTCGCGAGCGACCCGCCGGAAGCCGCCAACGCCGAGGCAAGCGGACTGGCGAAAATGTGAACAAGAAAGAGGTTGAAGAGTCCTGATCGATTCATGGCCGCGCTCCCGCCCTATGGTTATCGGTGCCGGCGCGAAATCACTTTGGGGATCGAAGTATGCAGGCGGTTCAACTGCCCTTGCCGCGCGAGTTTTATTGGACGGAGGCTCGCACAAAGGCAACAAACTCGCTCGCCGATTGGTAGCCCAATCGCCGCGCCAGCAGGTTGCCGTCGGCATCGGTGACGACGTAGGTTGGCGTGCTCTCGACCTGGTATCGATCGGCCCAATCCGAATGGGAAATGGCGTTCACCAGTACCGGTACAAATCCGTCCAGCGACGCTCGGACAGGCTTGCTGGGCAGCACTTCATGCTCCATGGCCGCACAAGGCGGACAGCCCGGCAGATAAAAACCCATGACGACTTTCTTGCCGGATGCTTTTGCCTCGGCGAGGGCGGCTTGCGGATCGCTGCCCCAGCCTTCGGGCGGTGAGCCCGTCCCCGGCGAGGAAAAAAAGACCAGCAGGGCGAGGCCGACCAGCGCGGCCAGCATCCACTGAGGAATGGACCCCATAGCGGACTTGGACGACACCATCGTGGTCTGATTCATGACAGGCTCTACGTCGGTGCGATCATGAAAGTTCGCATGCGCAGCGCTGGGATCGGTTTACGAATCGGATTCAGCGTCCCCTTCCGACCCATTCCCGCCGTCGAGCACCCTGGACTTCACGTCGCCGCCCCCGGTCAGCCGCAGTTCAAGCACCTTGTGCGTCCGCGAACAAGTCATGTGAATCGTCGTTTCGGGCATGTCAAACGAGTGCGACGTCTGACAGGCCGGGCAATCAAACCGTACCAGCATGCAAATTGTTCCCGGCGGCACGGTCCCCGTCGTTCCAGCGCATCGCGCCGCCGCCGGCGAGGTTACAGGAAAACCAGCGTCACGACAATAAAGAGCGGGACCAGAATGCCGACGCTGTAGACCATGTACCCGAAGAAACTGGGCATCTTCACCCCCGACTGCTCGGCGATGCTCTTGACCATGAAGTTCGGGCCGTTGCCGATGTAAGTGTTCGCTCCCATGAATACCGCGCCCAGCGAGATCGCCACCAGCAGGTCCTGCCGGATGTAATTGCCGTCGAGAAGCTGGAAGATGCCCTCGCCCGCCGCGTGGGTCATCGAATTGGCGATCTGGAAGAACACCAGATAAGTCGGGGCGTTGTCCAGGAAGCTGGACAAAACGCCGGTTACCCAAAAGAACTTCCACGGGCTGTCCATCACCTTGCCGATGTCGTCTCCGCTGGCCCGAAGGATTTCGAGCGGCGGCTGCATGGCGATGAAGATACCGATGAACAGTGCGGACACTTCAAGTATCGCGTGGTAGTTGAACTTGTTGTCGGATCGGATTCGCTTTGAGGTCATCATCAGCGACAGGCCCACCAGGCCCAGCATGACCAATTCCCGCATGAACGGGAACGGATGAAACGAAGTTCCAAGGAAAGACTCGCCGGGCTTAATCAATGCCACGGCAAACACGACACCCATGAGGAGGGCGAGGTTGGACTTTCCGTTAAGCGTCATCGGCTGAAGTTGCGTTTCATCGCGCACGATGTCCCGCTTGGTTTCATGTCGATAGACCATGGTGTCCCAGATGTAGTAGACAATGAGCAACGCGATGCTCAACAGCGCCCACTCCTTCCACAGACAGAGCGTCCACATGAACGGAACGCCCTTGAGGTAGCCGAGGAAGAGCGGCGGATCACCGATCGGCAGCAGGCAGCCTCCGATGTTGCTCACGAGAAAGATAAAAAAGATCACTGTGTGCTTGACGTGCTTTCTCTCCGAGTTGGTTTGGAGCAGCGGGCGGATCAGCAACATGCTCGCGCCCGTCGTTCCGACAAAGCTGGCGATTGCCGCTCCAACGGCCAGAAACGCCGTGTTCGTCGCCGGGTGCGCGGCGAGGTCGCCCTTCAAGCAGATTCCGCCGCTGATAACGTACAGCGAAAAGAGAAGCACGATGAAGGGGATGTATTCCTCGATGAGCGCGTGTTCCAGCACCGTGACAACCTTCGCCGTGCTGTAGGCCATCCAATAGTACGCCAACGTCAATCCCGCGAACACCAACGAGACCATCAGGCGGTTCTTGTTGCTTTCCCACCAGTGCGCCGTCGCGGGAATCAGCGGAAACGTCGCGATGGTCAGCAGGATGCCGACAAACGGTATGATGGCCCACATCGCGGGCGCATGTTCGTGCGCTCCGTGGCCGCCGCCATGCCCCGCTCCGTGAGAGAGCGAGTGATAGATGAGACCGCCCATGGCGATCGCGCCCAGGGCTATGGCGGCCCACTGCAATCCGGTCATGCGAGACGAATGCTGATGATGCGTATTGGACATGTTCAGGCTGATTTCCACGCGCGTACGCTCCTTTTGTCTTGGGTTCGTGTCGGCGGCTTCGCGATGAAGCGAATGCGACCTGCTCGACGCGGCGGTGAGCTTGCGGCGTGGTTCCTTTCTCGGAATACCTCGAAATACGACCCGAACCGTCGATTTCGGTGCACGCGCCGATCACCGTCGATCGTTGTATCGGACGGTTTGACGGTTCGGATTGCCAAATGCGTTATCCTCGCGCCGAGGAATCCGCGCCCGCGCGAGTTCAAAGGGCGATAATACTGACCGAACCGGTGCCGGAAATCCAGTGGCGATCGCCGATCAAAGAGATTCGACGGCTTTTTCGGTCCGCTTCGGCCTCTGGATGTCCAGCGGCGGTCCGGTGAATGGAGCAGCGACGCCGGACTATGGCCCCTGCGGGAATTCGACGCGCGGCGGCAATCTCCACCACTCGCAGCGCTCTACAGCACAGTTCACGCCACTCGCGATTCCGACCACCGCCGCACAATCGAGAATCCATAGGGAAAAAGGAGGCAGGGCGACCGCGTCGTGACTGACTTTCCGTCGATGCGCTCGACCCGCATGAACCTCGAAATGGTGAATGTTGCGAACTAACGGCCTCGTGCACTTTCGGACGACGTGCCGGCATCCTGTCGTTGTTCGAGCCGCGGGGCCGACCGCGGCTCGTCGAGTCTGCGATCCTTGGACGTATCTTCAATGTCGTCACGCACGTCCTTCATGCCCTTCTTGAACTCGACGATGCTTTTGCCGAGCGATCGGGCGACTTCCGGCAGTCGCCGACCGAAGATCAGAAGTCCGAACACCAGAATGACGACCCACTCCATGCCGCTGGGCAAGCCGAACATAGCGATCATTTCCCTTGCCTCCCGTCGCCTTCAAGAAGGTCGTGCGTTCCGGTCATTCGTCCACCGCGGTCCGGTTCACCGGGCCGCCCCCGCAATGCAGGCGAGCAATGACGGGTCGGTCGTCGCACGCGCGACGCCGAGTGGTGGTCCGATGATCACGAAATCGGATGACGTCATTGTATCCGCGAATCCAAAGACCAGTCAAAACGCGCTGATCTCTTGTGGCAGGTCCGTGTTGATACAAACGGCTACGGCAGGGAGCCGAGACGGTCCCGTATCCAACAGCGAACTTGCTCGCCGACGCGCGCTTCGCATCCCGGATGGACCTCGCCGGTTCCCTTTTATCGGGCAATAAGAGCGTAAGGGCCATTTGTTGGCCCGGGCGGGGGGACGAGAAAAAACGGTTGCGCCTATCCAATCACGTCCAAAAGGCGATCGACCGTTCCCATGATGCGCTGCGGAGACTCAAACGTCCCATCGGCAATTTCGGCGCGAATGGCGTTGATGCGGGCGAGCCGCAGGCTGGAATCGCCCGTGATGCGCGACATCGCCGTGCCCAGCCCTGAGATTTCTACCGTGTCGGTCCGACCGCTCGGCTCTCCGACGGCAGCTTCGCGCGATGGGCCGGTTGTCACCGGCGGAAAAGTTGGGGCCAGATGAGAGGTCGCGCCGCTGATGTTGATGATTTCACTCATGTCGCCACGTCCTTGAGCGATAGGGCCTGTTGTCCGTCGGACCAGTGTTGAAAAACACCGGCCGCCACGCCATCCGTCCGACGCTGTCTACCTTGCACGGCGCACCACCACCGTCCGATCGGAATCGACCGGCGCCGCGCTCACGCATTCATCCTTGAATGGCCGGTGAGAATCAGGCGTGTCAGCGTTGCGAGGCCCCGTTCCATCAATTGGCCCCGGACGACTCCATCGTCATTTCTAGTATCGTCCGATGGGTTTCGCGCGCTTGAAGCAAAATGAGTTTTTCACAGGTAAAATCGGTCCAATCCACAACATCTTGCAAGATCCGCAATTGCGGCTCCCAACATGTCGCGGAGTCCACTCGTTTCGATGCAATTGCAAAACTCAAACACTATCCATCTTTCCCATATTAACATTCCTCCATCGGTTTCACTCTGCAAAAACGAGAAAATCATTGCGTCATCTTGAGTCCCGGCAGTAAAATGCGCCGCGCCCTCCGCGCCCTCACACAACTTGGCCGATCGCTCCGCCATCGGCAGGAAGTTGATCCCATGAAGCTCACTCGATCTTGCATCCCTGTCATCCTGATTGGTGCCGTTTCTTCCATTGCTCGGGCGGACCAACCTCCGCCGGAACGTTCTTCGCTGAAAACGACCGGCCAGTCGGCGCAAGTTTCATCGGGCGGCTGCACGCATGATATCGAGTGCGACGACGGAAATCCCTGCACGATCGACGAGTGTGATTTTCCGAGCGGCGGGCCGATCGGGTCAGGCGCCTGCGTGCATACAGCAGCTGCGGATGGAACCGATGGCGGATTCGGCGGACCTGAGTGCATCGCGGCGGCCGGTTTGCTTTGCGGCGGGTGCAACGACGGGCTGTTCTGCAACGGCGTGGAGTCGTGCATGGGCGGCGTGTGCGCGCCCGGAACACCGCCGTGCAGCGGCGCGGAGGTGTGCAGCGAGTCGCTCGATTATTGCCAGTCGGGCCCGTGCGATCCACAGTTGAAGTGCATCGACGGTCCGACCCCGGGAATCAACTGCGCGACGCATTTTGAATGTGGGACCGGCGGGCGGTGTGCGTATCCTGATTGCGACGATGGCTTGCGCTGCAACGGACACGAAGCGTGCATGGGGGGCATCTGCACGGCCACGGAGAACCCCTGCGGGCACGGTGCCGATTGCAGCGAGCGAAGATGTTCCGAGACGGGACAAGTTGTGTTCTGTGAAAGCGACGCGGATTGCTCGGGAGTCACTGCAAATAGCACTTGCACAGTTCTGGGCCCGGCATGCAAAGTGGGTCGATGTTGTTCGATTGGGCAGGAACCCCTCTGTTCCAAACGAACGCTCACAAGTTGCAGCGCTGGTGGCGGTCAATTCTATGCTTCCGATGAAGGTTCGTTCTCTCCTGGAAATATTTGTCCTCTAATCAACGGCGTTGTTGTTCGCTGCCCGAAATACGGCTCCGGGATCGCGCCGTTCGGGGTGGTGACGCGACCGGCGGGGCCGGTGTCGAACTCGGCCGTCGTCGATCCGTCGGCGGGCTTGGCCCTGCGCCGATTGGGCGATGACTACACCTTGTCAAACTCGGGAGTGTGCGTTGGCGGGTCACGAAATGGACTGGCCTGTGGCAACGATGCCTCTTGTACAAGTGGATTCTGCAACCTGACCGGGACGAGTTTTCTCGCGGTGGACTTCCTTCGGATCGTGGGCGCCATGTTCGAGGGCGATCGGCTCGTCGTCGAGTTTCGCGATGAGGCCGGTCATCTGGTCGACGAACAGTTTGTGTCGGCCGCTGGGTTCGTTGATTTCGAAGTTCATCCTATTCTATTCAAACCTCCGGTGACGATACCAAGCCGCGGCTTCGTGGTGGTGCGCGTACCCGCGGAGTACTCGCCCAACGGGCGGTTCATTTGGGCTGCGACGGACTCTGCGGACGTTGGGGCGAACGACCCCAATGTATTGTGGGTCAACGACGGACCGGCCGTGAACTTTCTCTCGCCGAATCCCGGCGTTCTGATGTTCGAACTGCAGGGAGACAAAACGCCGGGGCCATTCGGGGCCTGCTGCGAAAGTGACGGCAGCGGCTGTGTGGACGGCGCGCTGCCTTGGGTGTGCAAAGGCGAAGGCAAAGTGTTTCTCGGCACGGGGACGATCTGCCCGCAGCCGTCGTGTGATACCGGCGCGTGCTGCGACGCGACGACGGGTCAGTGCTCGGTCGGCACGGACACGGAGTGCGCAACAACTGGCGGAATATTTCGAGGTTTCGGTTCGCACTGCGATCTGAACTTGTGCCCACAACCGTCTTTCACCGGCGCCGACCGATGCGAAGACGTCACGTTTCACATCATCACCGCGCCTCTGCCGGGCGAATCGAGGACGATCACGATCACCGGCGACAACAGTAGTGCCACTCGACAAACCGGCGAACCGCTTTGTCTTGCGGGAGGAGAAACAACGCTCACCGAACTGGGTTGGTACGAAGGCATCGACACCATGGAATGCACGATGCTTCGGGTGGACTATTGCGGCACCGAACCGGTAAAGCGCCCGGTGTACCATGTGCTGTACGACGACTGCCCGTGCGGCCCGCCGATCGAAAGCACTTCGAACCCCTATCAATTCCCGCAGGCGGATCGCGGCGAGGGAGCGCCCTTTTGCTACGATCAAAACTCATGGATGACGTTTGGTCCGCTGGGGCCCGGTCATTACATCATCCCGGTCTACTCGGGCATTCCAGGGAGTTTTGGACCGTATCAAATGCACGTCACGGCGCAAGGTTGTCCGGACGCGGCCTGCTGCGTGGCCGATCAGTGCGCCGGGGTGATGAACCAGCTTGAGTGCGATGCAGCGGGCGGCAACTGGCTGGGGCCGCCGCAGAAGGGAACGCCGGTTACGACCTGTGTGCCCGGCGTTTGCGAAACGGGATCGTGCTGCGCGCAATCTGGCGGTTGCGTTGACATCGACCCGCTGGGGCAATTGGTGACAAAAGCGTACTGCGATTCGGTCGGCGGAACCTACACCGGCGGCGTGCGCTGCAAGGGCGGTGTATGCGCGCTGGGGGATCCTCCGATATCCTGTAGCTCCTGGAACGAGTGTGGAGCCAACGGCCCTTGTCTGTGCAACGGAGTGAACTGCACGTCATCGATGCCGGAGACGAAACAGGCATCGCCGTGTCCAAGTTGTGAGATCGAATCGAACGAGTACTGTCAGTCGTTCGACGACAGCATTGAGTTTGCGTTTAGCGATCGACAACTGGGCAATTCGGGGATTTTGGCCGCTGACGATTTTGTACCCTTCGCCGATACGCTGAGTCAGGTCTGTGTGTGGGGGTTTTATTATGATATCGGTTTCGAGCCGGTCGACACGGACTGCGGGCCCGCGGTCGCGCAAGATGCGTTTCGCGTGCGCTTGTTTGCGAACGATCCCGTGACCGGACGAATGCCGGGAGCGCTGGTCGGTGAAAGCATGGCGACATCGACGCGAATTGCGCTGGCTACTTCGCGGATTGAGGCTTGGACATACGTTGGTTCCGAGACTTACGTTCATACGTTGACTCTCGAAACGCCGATCAGCGGACTGATTCTCGATGGACGAACCTACTGGCTGGAGGTGTCCAACGATCCGACGGCGTTCGGGCCGGCGACTTGTTTGTGGCTTTGGAGTCAGAGGGAGCAGAGTTTAACGAGTTACTCGTTTACAGGCGATGACGATGGGTATCGGGCGGGCTGGGAGAAGCCGTTGGATTTCGTTTTCTGTCTGAACATGCCGATGCAGCCAAGCACGGCGGGCCTGCTCGCCGGGTCCTGCTGCCGATGCGACGGAGCATGCATGGAGAAAACGCTCAGCGAATGCGACAGCGTGAACGGCATCTGGGATGTGACTCGCACGAATTGCGACGGCGTGACTTGTGCTTCAGGCGCACCGATCAACGACAATTGCACGGACGGGCCGATCGATATCGTCGATGGTTCGTATGTACTCCATACGCAATGCGCGACGACCGATGGATACGGTCCGATCTGGACCGACTTCGGGCCATTTCAAATCGAGAAGGATCTGTGGTTTCGGTATGTCGCCCCATCCAATTGCAAGTTGACGGTAGGCATGTGTGGCACCGACGAACGCTACGATGCGGCGCTGGCGGTCTATTACAACACGAATCTGGGCGATCCAGCCGTCTGCCCGCCGTGTCCCCTGGACGCGACGACGTCGAATGCCACGCTGGCGGGACTCGGTCAGGACGAAAGCTGCACGGTGTTTGCTCACGGAGGCGCCGGAGTCTGGCGATCGATGGAACAGATCGGAAGGCCGGCTCTGGCGGGCGAGTGTTTCCTGATTCGGGTGGGCGGATACCCGGTACACTCCGGCACTGGCATTCTGGACGTGTCCTGCGACCCCTGCATCGAAACGGGCGCGCCGCCGTGCGAAGGTCTCATCACTGCGACTCGGTTTCTATCCATCGGTTGCGATATGTTCCGGCCCTGCAATCCGATCTCGCGGGGCGACGCCGCGATTCGCGTCCGTCTGACTTCGCTGCACCACGTCGATCCGCCGTACACCGGCGGTCCGTCGGTGCCGTTCAGCGGATTCGAAGGACAGATTCGATGGGTCGGTCCGCCGGCGCAATACGCCGAGTCCAGCTCCAATCCGACGATGTTCTGGGCTTCGGAGCTTCAGTGCGAACCGTATTACCGCGACTGGAGCGACATTCCGTCGCTGTTCGTGACGGGGTCGGCCATCGTGCCGAGTTCGATCTATCATTATGAAATGCTGGCGGCGTCGTGCATGGGATCGGAAGCGACCTGCACCGATGTTTCCGTGACGGTCGAGGGCAGGACGCACCGCTGGGGCGATGTGACGGCGCCTTTTGTTCCCAATGGGTCGCAGCCGGACTTCAACGATATCGCGGCCCTGGTGGATAAGTTCAAGAGCGTACCGGGGGCACTGCTCAAGGCACAGGCGCTGCTGGCGGGCGCGGACATCGACGGCAACATCTCCATCGTTCCCGATGTGGGATTCGGTCACATCGCGGCGTGCGTGGATGCGTTCAAGGGGCTTCCCTATCCCCACACCATCGCCAATTGCCCGTGATGGCGTCGGGACAAGCGGGGCCGATCGCCAGAACAGCTTCAATCCAGTCGTCGCGAGCCGCGGACTTCAGTCCGCGCGGACTCCCGAATGGCTTCGACATCCATCCCTTACGAATGCTTCGAAGCCGCGCAAAACCGGTTCAACATTCAAGGAGTGGCCCCGCAGCGACCCGGATTGGTCGTTGCGATCGGGGCTGACTTTGCCATTCGAAGCAGAAAGAACATCCAGAATAACCACAGCACGCCCAAGGCGATTCGAACGCCCGTGATCGGCGCGAAATAGGCAGAAATCGCGAGCACGACGGTGAACGAGGCGCCGATTCTCAGCTTCTGCACGCCGGTCAATCCGCCTCGTTTCCGAAACGCCGCAATGTACGGCCCGAAGATCCGGTGATTGATCAGCCAAACGTGCCAGCCGCGACTGCTTCGCGCGAAAAGATACCCGGCCAGCAGAATGAACGGTGTCGTCGGCAGCAGCGGCAGAACGATGCCGGCCGTGCCCAGCCCGACGCTGGTCAGCCCGAGAATCACCAACAGCCTTTGCTTGAACCGAGACCCCGGCATGACCGGGGTTCTTACCCGATCGTGAGGGACTTGGAAAGTTGAGTTACCCGCTCGCCGTCAATGCCTCGACGCTCATCCCTTCTGGCAGCGGCTTGCTGAATCGACACTTGGGATACTTGCTGCAACCAAGAAACGGCCCGCTCCGCCCCGTGCGGATCAGCATCGGCTCGCCGCACTCATCGCACGGGACATCCGTCGGTATCGGCTTGGGCTTGGCCGGTCCGGGCATTTCAATCTCCGCTTGCTTCTTCGCCTCGCCGCGCAGGTTGGCGATGAACGAGCACTTGGGGTACTTCGAGCAACCGTAATAAGGTCCGTACCGGCCGCTGCGAAGGATCGCCTCGCCGCCGCAGTCCGGGCATTTCAGTTCGTCCTCCGGCCAGGTCTCCACGACGGGCTTGCCCGTCCGCGTCCAGGCGAATCCCATTGGCGGCGGACCGAGCGCTGCGATATCCACCTTGCCCTTGGCATCGCGCGGCGCCTTGCCGCCTTTGGCTCGACCATTGCGTGCTCTCGTCTCGACCGGAGCCGGCGGCGTCTCGCCCCGCGCTTCAAGGTCGCGCAGGTGATCAAGCTTCTCCATCGGCATCGCATTGCGGCATCGCGGAAACCCCGAGCAACTCAGGAACGGCCCGCGACGGCTCTTGCGAATCACCATTGCACGACCGCATTTGTCGCAGCGCGCGCCCGCGTCCTGCGGCTTGGGCTTCTCCACGTAAATGCCCGGCGGAATCGGCCGGGTCGCCTTGCATTTGGGATAACCGCTGCACCCCAGAAACGCTTTTCCGCGCCCGAACTTCACGCCCATGGCCGATCCGCAATCGGCGCATTTCTCGTTGATCTCTTCGGCCTTCACTTTTCGCAGCGGCGTGCCCTGTTCGTCGCAAGGCATGGTGTTGTCGCATTCGGGATAGCCCGCGCAGCCGAGGAACGGGCCGAGTCGGCTTTTGCGCAGCACCATTTCCTTGCCGCACTTCGTGCAGGGCTTTTCCGCGATGACCTGCGCAACGGGCCGACCCTCGGCGTCGATATCACACGACTGTGTGCAGTCCGGATAGCCGCTGCACGCCAGGAATCGCCCGTTCTTGCCGAAACGATACACCATCGGCTTGTTGCATTTCTCACATGCGTACTTGCTGGGTTCCGATCGCGCCTGCTCCATTCCGGATTGCGCCTTGTCGAGCGATTCCTTGAACGGATCGTAAAACTCCTTCAGCACGTGGACCCAGTCGAGATGCGCTTCCTCGATCTTATCGAGTTCTTCTTCCATGTACGATGTGAACTTGACATCCATCACCGTCGGAAAATGCTCGATCAGTTTCTGCGTCACCATCTCGCCGCGCGCCGTCGGATGCAATTTCCGATCGATCAACTCGGCATAGCTTCGATCCTGAATCGTCTGGATCACGGCCGCATAGGTGCTCGGTCGCCCGATCCCTTCCGACTCCATCTTCTTCACCAGCGCGGCCTCCGTGTATCGCGCCGGCGGCGACGTATACTGCTGTTGCGGATCGATCTGAAGCGGCGCGACTTCGTTCCCTTCTTTCAGTTCCGGCAGAAGTGCTTCGCCTTCTTCCGGGTCGCCCATCACTTGCAGAAATCCGCCGAACACGAGTCGCCGACCCGTCGCACGAAACACGGCCTCGCCCGATTTCGTTTCCGCTGAGAGCAGCACGGTCGTGCTATCCCACTCCGCGGGCGTCATCTGACAGGCCACGAACCGCCGCCAGATCAGGTCGTACAGCTTAGCTTGTTCGGCCGTCAGGCTCGCACGGATCGAATCCGGCGTATGATGAACATCCGAAGGACGAATCGCTTCGTGAGCCTCCTGTGCCGCCTTAGACGAACCGTAGACGTTGGGTTTGCCCGGAAGGTACTTGTCGCCGAATTGCTTTGAAATCAAATCGCGCGCCGCCGCCACCGAGTCCTTGCTCAGGTTGGTCGAATCGGTACGCATGTAAGTGATGAGACCGACCGGTCCCTCGCTGCCGCCAAGGTCCACGCCTTCATAAAGTTGTTGGGCTATTCGCATCGTCCGCGAAGGGCTGAATCCCAGCGCGCTCGACGCCGCCTGCTGGAGTGCTGCTGTCGTGAACGGAGCGTTCGGCTTGCTCTGCGTTCGTCGCGTCTGAATGCTGCTGATGGTGAATTTCGGCGCCCTGGCCGCGTCCAGCCTGCCATGAAGCTCGATCGTCTTGAGGCCCTTGTCGCCGTAAGGCTCAAAGACCGATTCTTTCCGATCGACCAGCGCGAATCCGAGCTGCTCGGCGATTTTCAGCGCCGCATCGAATTGCGTCGCCCGGAACTCCTCGCCGCCGACCTTGACCAGTTGTGCCGAAATCGCCGCATGCTTACCCAACCAAACATTGCGCTCTTTGACTGTTCGGCCGGCCTTGGCGTCCTTGGCCGCCGATAGAAATTTCTCCCACGCTTCACGTTGCGCGCCGGATTTGGCGATTTCCGTACCGAAATACCCGGTTATTTTCCACGATTCTTCCGGAACAAACGCCCGAATTTCCAGTTCGCGATCAACGATCAACCGCACAGCCACTGACTGAACGCGACCCGCCGACAGTCCCTTTCCCAGTTTCGCTTGAAGCAAAGGGCTTAGTTGATAACCGACGATTCGATCAAGAATCCGCCGCGCCTGTTGCGCGTTGACCTTATCCATGTCCAAATGATGCGGCTTAGCGAACGCGGCCCCGATGGCTGATTTCGTGATTTCGTTGAAAACAACCCTTTGCACGTCGTTTTCGTCAAGGTCCAGCGCGTGGCAAAGATGCCATGCAATCGCCTCACCCTCGCGGTCCAAGTCGGTGGCAAGATAGACGGTATGGGACGACGACGCGGCTTTTTTCAGGGCATTAACCGTTTTTCGCCTGTCGGCCAGGATTTCGTAAACCGGCTCAAATTGGTTTTCCAGGTCCACGCCGAATCCGCTGACCGGCAAATCACGCACATGGCCCATGCTGGCCATGACCGCGAAATCCGACCCCAGATAACGGTTGATCGTCTTCGCCTTGGCGGGCGACTCGACGATAACCAATTGTTTCCCAGTAGGTTGCGTTTTTTTTGCCAATGGACCGGTCCTATCCGCGTACCCATAAAGTCGGAAAAGTCACGGTGAATACTATCGACCACACCGCGACTATGCTTCATTCTCGATTATAGGCCCCGACAATCTCAGGGCGGAACCGAATAGCAGGGGAAGGCAGGACTGTCAAACTTGGACTTGCGATCCGCGTCCTCGCCGTTGATTTCCGCGGATCGGGCCTTATACTGGTGTGTTCCGCGCGGTGGTTTTCGTAACCACTGCTTTTGCAAGGAGTTATGCCGCCATGATGAAGTTCTTTCGCAAATACAACAAGCAACTGCTCGCCTTTTTCATGGCGGCCCTGATGATCGTCTTCATCGGCGGTTCCGCGCTGGAGGGAATGCTCCGGCCCGACCCGAATCCGCAAATCGCCACGTCCAATCTGGGCCCCATCATGCTAAAGGATCAGCATCGAGCGTCGGAAGAGACCCGGCTGCTGGAATCCGTCGGACGGACCTGGAATCGTCCGCTGTTCAGCGATGCTCCTCCGCTCCAGGCGGTAGATTGGATATTGCTGTCACGAGAAGCGACAAAACTGGGTATCGATATCGACATGGCTTCCGTTGAAACCTCTCCGGAGTTTCAATCCCAATTACCGCAGATCGACACTGCCGCCCGCCAACTGCGCGTTAAGCGGGAACTGATCATTTCCGCGCTGGCCAGGCTGAACTCGATCCGTGAAGCGGCAGTCGCGGTCTCCAGTTCCTCCATTCCGAGCGAGGCGGAAGTTGTTCGAACGGCCCGCGACGTTCTGGAGAAAGTTAGGATTCGAGCGGTCTTGCTTCCCGCGGAGGCGTTTGTCAAAGAGACCACGGAGTTCACGGAAGCGGAACTAAATGAGCAATTCACGGCTCATCGCGAAAGGGAGCGTGGACCGGGTCTGGAGTTCGGTTATTACCAGCCTCCTGCGATAAGAGTCCAATACTTCAAGATTGACCGTGGCGCGATTGCCGCGGCGGTGGGCGTTCCCAATCTGGAACGAAAAGCAAAGACCTATTATGAGGAACGGCGCGAAAAGGACTTTGTGTTTCGGCGAAAAACGGAAGAACTCACCGCGCCGGATCCTGCCGAGCAGGGGTTGATCGTCGGTCCACCCGGTCCGAAGCCCACTTTCTATATCGACTGGGAACAGGCCAAGCCCATCGCCATCGAGGAAGTCCGCAAGCAATACGCGGATGAATTCATGCAACGGGTGGTCGACTGGATCATACCCTTGACTTCCGAGGCCTGGGTGGACGCTGTTCGTCGCGACAACGGCTACAAGACTCCACCCGAGGCGGCTGCATCAGTGGAATACTACGAACGGATGTTGGATCGCCTGCCGCAGACACTCAAGCTTCCCGGCGCGCTCACCGTTCATGTGACCGATTTTTTCAGTCAGGGCGAAGCGTCGAAAGTGCCTGACATTGGAGGAACGATTGTGAAGGGGGAGGAAGGGCTGGTGGCGCGCAACTTTGCGTCATTGGCATTCCGCAACGAAGCGATCGTGCCACAGGTTCCGCAGGACGAACCCGGCGCTTCGACAGATTACCTGGCGTTGTTTCAAACAAGTCCGCTTCCTTTGACCGACGTTACGTCGGGCAACATGTACGCTTTTCGAGTGGTTGAATCGCGTCCCGGCGGGCCGCCGAAATCCTTGGACGAAGTTCGTGAGCAGGTGATTGCCGACCTTCGACTCAAGCAGGGGTATGAGTCGGCCAAGAAGCGAGCCGGATCGCTCCAGGCATGCGCGGCGATTGATCCGTTACGCGACGCGTACGAGGCCGATCCTGATCTGGCGGTGTTCCGCGAGACGGGCGAAGGCGCGAAGACCGGGTATTTCGAGCCAGCGCCATTCACGCGGCTGGCGCGCACTTCGGCGTCGAAGGGCCGACCGCCCGAAGGGACGTTTGTCGGAGGCGGACTGGGCCGGTTGCCCAATGAGGTCGTGGATGCGTGCTTCGCGCTGGCGGACGCTCCTCAAAAGTCGAAGGTGTTGGAAGTTCCGTCGCGGGCCGCGGTGCTCATCGTTGAGTGGGTGGAGACTATCCCGGCAGGTGAGGACGAATTCAACGGCATGCGAAAGCAACTCGTTACACAGTTGTCGGACGAGCGGTGGCGGCAGTTCGTTTCGGACTGGCTTGATCCCGACAAGATTCGCGCCCGAACGGGGTTTGCGTTGACGCAAACCCGATAGCGGAAACGTTTCCGGAATCTCGCGTGTCTCGCGCGATACCAGAGGGAATCAGGTTTCGTGATGTGCTTGCCCGCTCGATCGTCCCTTTGACAAGAGAGCGGGGATTGTCGGTGTGGCGGCACCGCCAGCCCTCTCGGTGTCTATTCGTCAACAACTTGCCAAGCCTAGGATCGAATGATGGTATCCGCGCGCCGATGTGCGCTTAATCTCATTGAGTTGATCGTTTTGATCTGCATTGCAGCCTGTACGCTCCTCGGAGCGGCTTTTTTTCGAACGCATGTGGATGGACGATTTTCGTGGGTATTCGGCGGTTTCGTGGGTTTCATTTCCATTCCAACCGTTGCCGCGTTGGCCGGACTGGTCCATGCCCTCGCTATTGGCGGCATTCCGAGATTTCCGTCTTGTCGCAACGGCATTTGTCGCGGATCAGATTACGAACTGAAGCGATTTGGCGACGAGTTCGACTGGGTGTGCAAATGCGGTGATCGATACAGGCGGCGAGGTCGCGACTTTCTTTGGGTTTCCTCGCCAGGCGAATTGAATCCCATCAAGACCTGGCGGCCGTTTTGGGGATGGAAACCGCGCCGACCTTCGGAGTAGTGGACCCGGGTTCATCCGACGGCGATTTTCGGGCACGATTGGATGTACCTGGTCTGTTGGCATGATACCGCTTGCGATCGCCACTCTTCACCTTGAAGGAAAGCGATGTTCAATGCGTCGGGGACAAGCCCCGACGCTACATTTGGATGTTACATGCTGTAGTCCCGGTCGTTCATGCCTCTGATTGCGGGTTTCCCTCCAAGTGCGTATATTTCCCGGCGTTGACCAGCGAGTGGCCGGCGCTCACTCGCTGATCGAGGCTGCGCGTAACTCACCGAAAAGGCCAAGACATGGGTCCAACGCTCCGCGAATCGCCAGCGATCAAACGTTCTAATCGTCGCCGAGCCACAGCCGCGGCCCCTTTGCAAAGCGTTTCCGCGCCCGAACCCGAAATCATCATGGGTCGCAACTGGCTCGCAGAACTTTCGCCCGACAAGCGGGCCGAGCTTCGAACGCTACACGACATCAACGTTTCGTATAGCTGGGTGGCGCTGTTTTTTCCGGTGATGTGGGCGGCGGGGGCGGTTGTGGTCACGATGTTTCCGGCGTGGCCGGTGCGCCTGATCGGATACGTCGTCATCGGCACGGCGATTCACGGCATGGCGGTTCTGACGCACGAGGCGAGCCACTACAGCATGTTCCGCAATCGGCGCATTGATCGCTGGGTGGGTTTCCTCATGGGGGCTTCGGTGTTCGTGTCGTACACGGCCTATCGGGTGCTGCACGGGTATCACCATCGGCACACGCGGGAAGAGGAAGACCCCGATGAATTCAACAACGTGACGGAGAATCGGTTTTTGTTGTCGCTGTTGTTTTACTCTTGGCTCATCATCGGAACGCCGGTCTACCTGATCCATGTGTTTGTGACGGCGATGATTCGCGGGTCGTGGCGCGATCGGATCGACGTATGGGTGGAGTATGCGCTGTTGATCGTGGTATTCGGCGGGGCGTACGCGCTGGCGAAGCGGTTTGGACGCATGGACCTTGTCATCCATTGCTGGGCGATTCCGATGATCGTGGCGATGGTGTTCGGCAACATTCGCAGCTGGGCGGAACATGCGATGACGAGGCCGGGTAGTCCGATGACCTGCACTCGAACGGTGACAAGCAATCGGGTGGTTTCGTTCCTGATGTGCAACCTCAACTATCATCTCGAGCATCACCTGTGCCCGGGTATACCCTGGTACAACCTGCCGAAAATGCACGGGCTGATGCAAGACGAATACCGCAAAGCGGACGCGTTCGTGTATCGGTCGTATCTTCGATTTCTGTGGGATGCATTTCGAACGGGCGTTCACGGCGTCGCTCACATGCGCATGCCGTCCATGTAGACCCTTTTCGACTTATTGGCGGTTTGTTCGATCTTTCCACGTCGCGAGCCGACGCAAGGTGGCTTTCGCGCGATCGCGGATCACGTCAAACCGTCCGGCGGCAAGGTCGGCGGGGTCGAAAAGCGGTTTGACGAATCCGACGCCGACGCAACCTGCGTCGAGGTAATCGGTAAAATTCTCGGTGGTGAATCCGGCCGTCGGGAACAATCGCAAATGAGGAAGGGGACCGCGAACGGCTTCGATGTATGCGACACCGCCGGGCGGCGCGGGAAAGACCTTGACGAAATCGGCGCCCAGGCGGTGAACCGATTCCATTTCCGTCGGCGTGAACGCACCGGGAATGCAGGCGACGTCGCGAGCGGCGGCTTCGGCGATCACCGCCGGATCGCCGATGGGGGAGACGATGAACCTTGCGCCGGCGTTCACGGCGTCGCGCACCGTGACGGGCGACATGACCGTCCCTGCGCCGACGATGAGTTCGGCATTGCGGGCAAACTCGGACACGAGTTCCAGCGCTCCCGGCGTGGTGAGGGTGAACTCCACCATCCGGAAGCCGCCGTCCACGGCAGCCTGCATGGCGTCGTGGGCGAGCCGGCGATCGTCTGTTCGGATGATCGCGCTGATTCGAGTTTGAAGGATGTTTTCGACGATCGCCTGACGCCGAGCGGTTGCCATGGTTGTTTCTCCTTTGACTGTCAGGCATCATTGTGGAGGAACGCGGCCGATAAGCAATGAAACGCCGAAGAGAGATTTCCGGGCGGGATCAGGACCAATAACTCGCCTTGAACCTGGCGAGCGACGTGAAGCTGACGAGCAGCGCCTCGACTGCTACAATTGGGGATTAGGCGAATCGTAGACCACGCCGTTGGGGCGGGTTTACGGGTTCATCGGTGAAGATTCCACGCAAGGCGCCGAACGATCGAAATGTCACAAATGTCGCCGGGGGTATCACGAGCCATGGGTCAGAAATTGACATTAGCATTAGTCGTATTTGGGGCGGCCGCGGGAGCAGCGTTGTATTTGACGCGCTCCTCTCCAACCAAGAGTTCCGCGCCGGAGAAACGAAACGACAGTGGGAGTGATTCGCAAGCGCCCGTCAGTGCCTTTGAGGTGGACTTGCCAAAGGTCTCCGACCCGCAAGTGGCGGAGGCCATTGAAGATTTGCTGGCGGCGTGGGACCGGACGCCGACATTCTACGCCATGGTGAAGACATTCATTGCGGATGGGGCAGGCAACAAGGGTCAGACCAAGGGCAAAGGGCAGTACGCCTTGGAAAAGAAGGATGGCAAGGTTCGGATCCGTTTTGAGTTGAAGAACGGCATTGAAATCCATACTGACAGTACGGATGGATCGTTTCTGGGGACGGCGGAACACCTGATTTGGATATACGATGGGGACTATCTCTATCGATTTATCAACCAGCCGAAATTCCAGAAGGCGGTGAAGAAGCACATCGACTACAGCGAAGTGCAGCAACTCGGCGGTCGATTGCTGTTTCGAGAGCTGATCGAGAATAACAACCTTTCGTTGTTGCCCGAAGAGATGGTCGATGGGCGGGCGGCGCGGGTCATTCTGGCCAAGCCCAAGGACGGCGCCTGGCAAACGACTTATCACTTTGACAAGAGCACAGGGCTGCAACTGAAAAAGGAGGAACGGAATCCGGACGGCGAAACGAACCTGAGCATCACGCTTTCAGATATTGACACAGCGTTCACGCCCGATGCAGAAACGTGGGTGTTTGTCGTGCCGGAAAACGTTTCCTTCGTGGACGAAACCGCGCAGGGGCCGTGAAGGTGGATTGTCTGGGGAACGCACCCGGAAGGGTCAGGGAAGGATGAGGCCCGGTTCGATCCAATCAAATCGGTCCTGAATGCCGCCGTTCTCTCCGTAGTCGACGACGAGTTCGATGCGACCGGCATTGGCAACGTCCACGCGGACGGGTCCGTGCAGCCTGCCTTGGCGCAATCCCGCCTGTTGAAACCTTGGCTTGCCATCCACGAGGATCTGAACGGAAACGTCAGCTGCCGGGCCGCTGTCGTCATCCATTGCCAATGAGGTTACGAATTCGGCATATTCGCCTTTGAGTTCGAAAATGAGCCTGGAGCGGCTATGCACGCCGATTCCGTGATCGAACATGCGCCCGGCCACGGTCAGCGGGGCGTTGAGCACGTTTCGGTCTTTCTTGTAGTCCCAATCGATCGCGAGCATCGGCGTATGTTCACTGCTGATTGGTGACATTTCGGACAACCATTTCCACCGCCCGCCCGCCATCGTCACCGTTGCCAGGCAATCGACGTTGATGTCGATTTCGGCTTCGGAGGACGTTTTAGCGACGATCTTTCGATCGGTCCATTCCAACGAGACGAGCGTCAGCCTCGACCCATCACGAAACGTGGCGACGGCGAATTGGCCTATCGGAGGTTCGACCGGAGGATGAACGAATCGAGCGGCCACGGCGAGTCGGAGCGGAATCGTCGTCGGCGTGTTAGCCTGATCCATCGTGATCCCGTCGCCGTCAATCGCGGTGATGAATCCACGAACGACATCGCCATTGGTGAGAAGGAGTCCGTCGTCGCCGGCCATGGGTCCCTTGTCGAACCATCGGGACGAATCGGCATGGGCCGGACCGACGGCCGGGGCGAATCCTATCGACTCGATTTGCTCCAAAAGTACGGTCATCCGGCCAAGGGTCGCGGTTTCCAAGGCCAGCGAATCGGGGGAACCCTTGGCGAGTCGGCCCGCGAGCAGATCACCGTTGGCCAGACGAACGCGAACAGCATCGCGCGATTGTGGGTCCGGCGCGGATGTCGATGGACTTGGGGCCTTTTCCGGAGCGATCACTTCGATGGAAATCAGGTCGCGCGCCGGAATGTTCATCGCGTCATCGCCCGCGAGGAGGACAGCCTCGGATTGCAACGACAGGCGCGAAAGGCGACCCGCGAGCGGTTCAAGGGTGGTGACCGTTCGGACGCGAACTTCGGGGCCGGCATCAACCTTGCGTTCGGCCGCGCCGATTGAAGCTGCCGTGAAGACCGAAGTGACGGCGAACAACACGAGCATTCCATGCGTGGGTTTTATCCTTCGCATCATCATCGTCATTTCTGAAAGATCGGGAGCAAACGCTTCGGCATTTGCAGAATGATCAACGCCATAGCGGTTCCGTATTCGTCGCCCGCCTGCCCGCGCCAAAAGCCCTCTGGTTCCTGTCGGGCGAGGAGTTCGGCGCGAACGGCCGGCCACCAGCGCGACCAATAGTCATCGCCGGCGAGAAACATTGCCTGGGCCGCATAATAATGTCCGTAGAAATAATGTCCCACGGTCTGTTCCTGCGGCGGAATGGACTTAAGGAGGTATTCCAGTCCTCGGTTGATTTCGTCTGTGCCGTAGAGCCCGGCGTACTGCAAGGCTGCGACGCCTCCTGCGGATCGAGCGAACGCGGAACCGCCGGAATGGAGCATGTATCGAAACCCGCCGTCGGGATTCTGGCTGTCCTTCACGTATTTGATGGCGCTGTCGATGACATCCCGATCCACATAGATGCCGCCGTTGCGTGCGGCACGGAGGGCCATGACCTGGCAGACAGTGACCGAGAGGTCGGCGTCGTTTCGAACCGGCTGGTAGCGCCATCCGCCTTCTTCATTTTGCGTTCCGCCGACGAGTCGAACGGCTCGGCGAAGCGCCTCGCGAACTTCGGATCGTGGCGTCATGCCGTACACTTCGGCCAGGAATAGCGATGCGAAACCGTGTCCATACATCGGGCCGTGCGAGGTTGCAGCCGCAAGGAGGCCGCTTTCGGAACTCTGGCTCAGGATAAAGTCGAGGCTTCGTTCGACGGCGACGGCATAGCGCCCGCGACCGGGGGTGTTGCCGTCGGCGAGAAACGCAATTCCGGCCAACCCGGTGATGCCGACATGCGGGCCATAATGCGAAAGGCTGCCAAACGAGCCGTCCGCGGCCTGATTGGCGGCGAGCCACGCGAGGCCGCGCTCAACGGACTCATGCAGTTGCGGCGTGATCTCACTCTCGACGGGCGTTGCGGTGTGAAACGGCTCGGCGCGTGCGGACCACGCGCTCGGCAAGAGGGCCAGCGCGGCGATGAAGGTCAAGCGCAAATGATTGGTCACCGATCCGACTCCTGAAGGGAACGATAATACCGCTCGACCCAGAGTCGATAGCGTTCGATGAACTGCTCCTCGATGCCTTGAATCACTTCTTCGCGGTCGCGCTGCGGAAGATTCCCCCAACCTCGTCGGGCGTCGCGAAGCTCGCCGCCGGGTCTTGGCGCCTGCACCTCGGCCGCGCCGGGAGGCGCATCAGCGACGCCTTCATCGGACGGTTTTCCGGCTTGGGCAGTCCGCTTTGACTCGACCTTTCCGGAAGCGGACGGGAGCTTACGCTTGTCCGCGTTCTTCGTCGAAGTGGGGCTGACGGAGCGGACGCGTCGCCGGGCCGCGGCCGCCTTGATCGCCTCGTCGAGTTTCGTCGAAATCTCGCGTTGGACGGTAAGCGTTTGTTCGCCGGGATCGAAGTCCGTCTGGACCCGGTGAACGACGTCGTCCATCATCCGCATGACGGCGTCCATCAGGTCTTCTTCGGTTTCGTTCACAGCCTTGCGGGTGAGCCGGTTGACAAGATCGTCCGATGATTGTGCCTTTCGGTCGTCTGCCGCACGAGACGGTTCGCCCTCGCTGATTGATTGTGCCATCGACGAAATCGGCATCAATCCGACAAGGACCGCTGTCGTAAATTTTTGGATGAATTGCCGTCGCGGCATAGTCGTTCAGCGTCCTTTCGCGCGGCTGGTCACCATTTCGGTCAGACGGCGGACTTCGATCTGGTCTTCGCCGATCATGGAAAGTTGTCGCAAGTCCTTTTCCGACGGATGTTGGACGTCGAACCGGGCGTAAAGCGCGGCGGTTCGATCGTTGATGTCATTCTGCATGGTCTTCAGGACGAGCAACTCCGCGACGGTCGGCACGGGAGCAGTCGATGCGCTTGCGCCCGCTCCGCCGCCTCCTCCGCTTTCTGCTTCGGCAAACTCGGTGTCCAACGGCATGGATTCGGTTTGGGCGATCGCAGCGATCAGCTTTTGCAGTTCGGCGGCGATGCGTTCGGTGGTGGAAAGCAGGCTTTCGTCCACGCGTCGCTCATCCAGCGCCGACCGGGTTTCCTCCATCCATCGCCCGACACGCTCCAGCGCCCAACGAAACACGGCGACCTGTTCAAAGTCCGGCAAGACGCGGTCCACCGAGTTGCGCGCTTCCATTTGCTCTCGGGCAAGCCTTGAGGCTTCGCGGGTTTCCGCACGACCAAGCCGCCCGATCTTGTCCATCGAGGCCTTCAAATCGATCACACCCGCGTTGATTTTCTGTTGCGCGGCGAGCATGACCTGTAAGTCGTCTCGGATTTCGTCGAGTGTCTTGCGCAGCAATGCCTCGGCGGTCTGTTGTTCCGCGGCGAGGAGCGAATCATGGGCCTCGGTCAGCGACTTGATCGCTTCATCCTGGAAAGCGGTTGCGGCGGGGGGGTTTTTCGCCAGGAGTTCGGCCTCGGCCTTCGTCATCGGGGTGGACGATTGTCGAACGAGTCGTCCGGCCTCGAGGGTTTGCTCACCGTCCATCAATTCTTCGCCGAGCAATCGTGCGTTGCGCGCGAGCGTTCTCTGGAGACCGGCGGCGGCGTCCAACATCGAGAGTTCCACGTTTTCAGTCGTCGCCGCCTCCGTGGACGCACGAATTGTCTGCTGTTCGTCGATCAGGGCCTTCACCTGTTTGGCCGCGTCATCAATTTGCTTGCGGAGCCTTGCCAGCTCGCGCGTTTCCCGTTCGCGGAGTGAATCGAGCATGCGGCGCAGCGCCGCTTCGGTGGCTTTCTGTGCGTCGTTGGCGGCGGTCGTTCGGTTTTCGCCGACGGCCTGGGCCGCTTCGCGGAGTTTGCGAATGATGTCATCGGCCCGGGCGGAGCGAAGCGTGGCGTCGATGGCGTCCGCGGTGGAGGCATCCTTGTCGCGGGAGGCGTCGCGCAGCTGTTCGAGCCGGGCGAGGTGTTCGCCGACATCGTCGGCAAGCTGTTCTTGCGAACGCTGGGTCCGGCGCAGTTCGTCTCGCTGGGCGGGTTCCAGCGCGTCTGATGATTTGCCGAGCGTTGCCCTGCCCAGTTCAGTCGTCCGCGCGAGAATGTCCGTCTGCCGATCTAGAAAGTCGCGTGTCCGCGCGACCAAACTCTGAAAATTTCCCCAACGGTTCATGGATCGCAGGGCGTCCTGCAATTGTTCGATGACGGCATCCTGCGAAAGCAGGGCTTCTGCGACACGATCCTGTTCCGCGGCTGGTTCGTTCATGTCGCGCGTCTGTCCGAGCGATGTTCCGGCGGCGGTCGCCGGGCCCAATGCGACCGCGCGCACCGTTTCCGCCAAGGCTCCCACGCGGGCACCGTCGTCGGCCGCGCCGCCGAGATTCTCCTCGAGGCGGCGACCGAGTTCATCGAACCGAGCGGCGGTCTCACGCAATTGGCGAGCAAGCCGCAATTGCGACACCGAAAGTCCGGCTGCCGCATCACGCTGGGTTTCGCTCAACGCCTGAGCCGCGTCTTCCGTCATGAGTAGCTGGCGTGTTCGATCCTGCAAATCGGATTGCTCGAGCATCATCCGCCGAACGCGGTCTTCCAGCGTCGTCAGGTCTTCTCGAATTCGGGATTCGAGATCCGCCTCGCTGATGACCTTGAGTCTCATGGGAGCGGACCGGCTATCGTGGCCGTGAACATCACCGTCGCGGTGGTTGTCGGTGGCGCGCGCCGAGTAGATCACCATGTCGCCCGGCGACAGATTAAGCTCTGCCAGGTTCCAAGAATGTCGGACCACGGCCTGTTGATCCGATCCGGAGTCATCGATCCGCATGGCCTCGGACAAGGGAATGATCACGGGTTCGGGCTTGGAGGGCAGCTCCGCGACGAGGTCCATCCTTTCAATCCCGAAGTCGTCCTCGGCGCGAACCAAGAGTTGAACGGAGCCTCGCGGCGTGACCTCCAGGGACGAAGGCGGCTCCACAATGGAGACAGTTGGGGCGGCGTCGGGAACCCCTTGGACAACGTAGAGCGGCGCGCCGCGGTTTTCAAATCCGTATTCGTCGCGTAGTTCGGGACGAAACTCCAGGTCGTCGGTTACTTCGAATCGCGTCGCCATCTTGAAGGGATCGTCGGGATCCACTTCGAGCGGCATAAAATCACCTGATTCCAGTCTCAGACCGAGTGACGATTGGGTTGCGTCCGCCGAAATGGGCTTGCTTGTGCGGAGCGAAACGGTGACGAATCCGCCAAAGGTCACAATGATCGGTCCGTCACGAAAATCGGCCACGCGCGAAGGTCTCGCGGTGGCATAGGGCGGCGGTTCGATCGTGGCGAGCGCTTCGATGACTTCGGGTCGTCGTACGACGCGAATCGAAGCGGGATTACGGGCCGTGCTGTCATCGCCGGCCTCAAACCAGTACGTGAGGTCGGCGGTCACGGATTCAATCGTCGCCGAAAACACGCCGTCGCCGTCGTTCCGCAGCGCCAGGCTGTTAACGGTGCCGTCCTGTTCGCGCAGGCGCACGATCGCACGAAGCGACTCATGCATTCCGCGCCGGACTTCCATCCGAACGACGGCCGCCTCGCCCATCGCCACGGTCTGACCGGCCGTCATAGGGAGAATCGAGACACTTCGGGGCCATTCGATTTCGCCCCAGGGATAGATGTAGCGGTACAGTCCCGTGCGAACCCAGTCGGGGGCGCTCCAGCCGATCAAACTCAGCGCGACCATGCTGGCACAGAATAATCCGGCGCGCCAAGCCAGCGGAGCGGCGGTCAGCGATGATTCGATGCGATAGTCTCCCAGCGCTCTTTCGGTGGATTCGACCACACGCCGAGCCATGGTGGACGCTTCGGCGTCTCCGCGCTGGAGAAAATTGACGCTGCTGGCGAGTCGGTCCTGCAACGGCTGGAAATGCTGCTCCACCTTTCCGGCGAGTTTGGAAATATCCAGTTGAGCGCGCAGCGGGGCCACGATCCAATGCATGACCGCGCCGACGAACCCCGCGAAGAACAAGGCCGCGGAAAACATTCGCAGCAGCGGCGGCAGCGCCACCAGCCAGTCCACCGAGACGACAGTGAGAAACGACGCCACGCCGCCCGCCAGCACCGCGAACAGTCCATAGAGCACGAGCCGCCGGCGGACCATTCGGCGCAGTTTGTTAAGTCGTAGAATGATGGGCGACTCAGGCATGGTGCCTCCGGAATGAGCGTTCATCGAGTTCGGCGAACCGGTCGACGGGATTCAGGCATCAAAGCAGCCCAAACAGTTTGCGAAGCCCCCATTCCATTGAAATCATAAGAACGAAAAGTCCAAAAACCAATTTCGAGTCCCACAATGGCTCTGTAACATCATCGGGAATCCGCACGCTGCGGTCTCGAATGGCCCCGAAATCCGCTTCCAATTGATCGAGCAGCACGACCTTGCCGCCCGTCGCCGCCGCGATGCGTTCCAGTGTCTCGTGGTCGGCCTCGGGTCGGCGGGCCTCGAAATCGGGACGATCCACACGGATTCCGGCCGATGCCGAAGCACCGGGTGCGACTGGAATATCGGTCGGCGCGAGGGAGAACGAGCCGGGCATTGGCGGAACGAAGGCGCCTTCAAACAGGTTTGATTGGGGTCCGAGCCGGTGAATCTCGACCATTTCGACGGCATCGTCGCGTATCGGGGGCGCCGCGGCTTCGGTCGGCCGTGAAACACGGATCATCACAGACTCGCCGAGGCCGTCGAGCAATCGAGGATCGAACAACTCCAAGCGCAGGTGAACAGTTTGCCCATAGGCGTAGACGCGGCGATCGGTTCGAAAGTCAAACCGTCGATCGCCGGGACCGCGAGCGTCGCGCATCAGCTCGCGCGCGACGCGAACCCAATACCCGTCGTAAATCAGTTCGCCGGTGTGACGACGCCATCGCCAGGTGTCGTCGGTTGCCTGAAAGAAGAGCTTGCCGGCGCCATACCGTCCAAGCACGACGATCGGCATCGGCCCGGACAGAGCGTGCAGGTTTGGATGTTCGGCCAGCACCGACGCTCCCGGTCGCGGACCCAGCGTTCGTGCGACCCAGAACAACTCGGGAAGCGAGGCGAAGATGGCGTCGTTCTTTTCTCGATCCGCCGAGATTCGGAACAACCTGCTTTCGCGGCCTTCGGGTGTGAGAATCGGTTGAAATCCCGTTGTCAGCGGGGCTTCGTATCGACCGAGAAATTGAGGATCGATGGAGACGGGGATGAGGCGCTCCAGCGGTGTGCCGAGAAACCGTTGCGGCGCGAAGCGTTCACCGGCGATGAGGGCGAATCCGCCGCCTTCGTTGCCGACGTAATCGAGCAGCATGTTCATCTGTTGCACGGTCAGCCAGCCGCCGCGCGGGTCCACATCGCCGAACATGACCACACCGTACCGGTTGAGTTCTTCGGGGGTTTCCGGAAAACGGCGGATGGGCTGCGTTCCTTCCTGCACAAAGTCTTCGTCGGCCTCGAGCAAGAGTACGCTCAGTTCCATGGACTTTTCGCGGACGAGCGCGTTCTTGAGAAAGCGGTATTCGAATCGTGGATACCCGTCGACGTACAAGACATTCAGGCGATCCTGAAGAACGGTCATGTTCACTGCATCGTTGTTGTTCTCCGCATTTCGTTCACCCGGCAGCGTGGGCACGCGGATCCGATAACGAGCGTCACCCACGCGGGTCGGCCGCGCACGAAGCTCAACGGTTTTTGACGGCGATTCCGGATCGAGCGTAACCGACTCCTCGGCGGCGACGTCGCCCGTTTGATCGTCGATCAGTTGGATCTTGAAAGATACCGGCTCATGCAGGCCGCGCGCCGATACCGGCGCTTCGACGGCAAATACGTCGTTCGCGAATACGCTGCTTTGTGCTCGAACCGCGCCGAGTTCAACGTCAATCGGACTGATCGGCGACCCGATCAACATGGGAAATATCGGTATTTGCCGATCGGACGCGGCATCCAGCGCGTCCTTCAGACTGGTCGGTTGAGTGGTCTGCCCGTCGGTGGCCAGAACGATCGCCGCCAACCGTCGTCCGTGAGATCGCTCGATGACCGAGCGAATCGCGCCTGCGAGGTCGGTGCTCGCGCCGTCGGGCGAGGTTGCGCGGATTGCCGAAACCACCGACTCCGGAGAACTCTTCGCTGTGGTTATTGCGCGCGATTCCGCAGTTCCGGCGAAGGTGACCACCTCCAGCGCGTTGTTGTGCAACAAATGCGTGATCGGTCCGGCTTCGTTGCGGAGCAGACTCCTTCGAATCAAGTCCAGGCGTGTCGTCTCTTCCAGCGCTTCGGCGCGATCAAGATCTGCACCGCGAGCGACAGCCGCTGCCAGCGTCGGATCGGCGTAATTGTCGGTAGCAGCCATGCTCATCGACGCGTCGAGCATCAGCACCACGCGGGCCGATTCCTCACGATCTCGCTGGAAAACGAGCTGTGGCCGACACAGCACCGCCACGACCAGCGCGAATAACGCGCATCGCAACGAGAGAAGCACGATCCGCCGGGCGGTGGACGTCCGCTCGCGCCAAATGATGGTCAGAAACCATGCCGCCACGGGCAGTCCGACCGCGAGCAACATCCACGCGGGCACTTCGTTTTCCCAGCGCAGCAACAGCGGCGCGTCCCGCTCAAGGCGGATATTGCGAAGCCCGAGCAACCATTCCAGCCAATGCATCCGTACAGAATCCCCCGGCGAATCAGATCGCCTCGGCGCGCGGAGTCGCTCGCGCACGCGGAGACCGACCTGAATGCTCCATCCCAAAACGTCGAGCAAGCCACGTTTCACCCAGCAACAGCGCGAGCACGGCGAACAGCAGTTCCGAGGATAGCTCCGTGGATTGCGCGCCGGCCACGGCATCAAATTCTTCCGCTTCACCAAACCACCGAATCGGCTTGCCGATCGCCTTGGACAGCGTCTCCTGGTTCGCGGGGCGCAGATCAAACCCCTTTGGATCAGCATTCACGGCGAACGGCCTGGCCGTCGATCCGACGAAAAGCGTCAGGACTTCCGATTCTTCAAGCGGCCCGAACTCCGCGGCAAGTCCGTCATTTACGGGAACAATGGACGGCTCGACCGTTTGAGTATCGCGGGCCGCAAAGCGCAAGGGCAACGAACTCTCCGCCGCTTGAAGCGGTTCACGAAGCGTCTGGCCCACGAGGAGGTTTCGATGTCCGCCGCGGGGCGGCGCGATGGCGGAGACAGTCGCCATCGTCAAGGCCACAAAATCTCCCTTGCTCGGGAGATTGTTCCATTCCATGTTGACCGACGTCGTCCAAACCACGACGCGACCAGCGCCGAATCGCCCGACAACCATTGCGGGATCACCGTTCGTGTATCGGAGCGCGACTTCGCCTCGTTTGTCGTCGATTCGCATGGGTACGTAGCGATCGACACGGGCCAGAAACAAGCCGCTTGACGACGCTCCCATAAACACCTCCAGCATCGGATGCGGTCTTTCAGCGAGTTGGAAGCCCAACCGCCGATCGATGGACGCCGTAGGTTCCGCCGGTCGATCCAATCGTCCGGGCAGCACGCCTTGTCCGTCGGCGAATCCGTAACGATTGTAATTGTCGATGGTCACCAGATCGCCGAGACAGATCAGCAAGCCTCCGCCGCGCTGAACGAAGGACTCCAGATTTCTCCAGACGTCCTGCGACGGTTGAGGCACGTTGCACAATGCCACGACGTCGTACGTGGAAAGCAGTTCGCCGCGGAGCTCGGGTTCGGTGATGATCCGCGGTTCGACCAGCGAGGCCGCGCGACTGCCTCCCCGCCCCGTCGATTCGCGTGCTTCCCCATCCGAACCGGGCGCGAGGGCCGTGGCAAGATAACCGGCCTGCCCGTCGAGGGGCCGAAGCCCGGGTCGGCCGTCGACCAAGAGCACAGGCGCGGCCTTTCGGACCTCCACGGAGAGGGCTCGAACGTCGTCCAAGGCGAGTGAGTCGGAAACGGACGGGATGATTCGGGCTTCGATCACCTTTACGCCGGGAGTCGAAAACTCCGTCGAGATCGAAGCGGTGGTGGATTCGGCCGGCGCCAGGTTTCCCAAAACCTGGCGACGGATTGTCTGACCGTCGGCGCGAATGCTCAAAGACAATTCTCGCGCAGTAGTTGATCCGAAGTTGGTAATCCTGACGTTGAACCTCGCCGGCACGTTGAGTCCAATGAGCGATGACTCCGCCGCGATGTCGGTGATGGCGACGTTTTCACTGGTTCCCGGATCAATCCGAATGAAATGAAGTCGCGGCTCGGTTCCGCCCAATGCTTCGGCAAGTTCACGCACTTTGCGCGCCGATTGGCTCGGCTGGTTGTCGCCTTCGGATTCCCACGTCGTCGCGGTGAGATCGGAGAGGACATATACAACTTGATTTCCCGCGGGCGCGTCGGATTCTCGGATCATCTCGAGCGCGCACTCCAATGCGCCTGGCGCATCGCACTCCCTTTGCGATCCCTGCACGCCCGCAACACGGTCCCGCACAACGCGCCGATCATACGACGCCTGCGCGATCAGTTTTGCCGCAGGCGCGGCCATCGTCACCACGCTGACCCCGTCGTCCGGCGGAAACGACGCCATCAGGCGATTCGCCGCCGCCAGCGCCGCGTCGAATCGCGTCGTACTGTCGGGTCGCTTTGCCTGCATGGAGATCGAGTTATCGAGGAGCACGATCCGATGCACGTGAGCCGACGCCAATCCGGGCAGGCCTGATTCGGCCAGGTAAGGTCGCGCCAGCGCCAACCCCGCAAACACGACAATTCCGATGCGCGCGGCCATCAACAGCAACTGCTCCATCCGCATCCGCTGCGCGCTGCGGCGGTTCGCCGCCAGCAAGAACGTCATCGCCGCCCACGGAACCCGGCGAAAGCGCCTTCGGTTGATCAGGTGGATCACGACGGGGATCAATCCGGTCGCGGCTGCCGCCCACGCCAGGGCGGGATGCATCAGTGGAATCAACTGCGCGAGCACGGCGTTCGCCATCCCTATCCGCCTCCCAGCACGCGTGCCGAACGCTGTCGCAACCGCGCACTCCGAGTCGCAAGGTAGCCGCTCAGCGCCGCATCCAGCGCCATTCCCGTGTTGAACACGGTGTAATCGATCATCATGTGTCCGCACCCCGAGCGTATCTGGTGTTGAAAACGTTCCACCTCGTTGATGTAGCGCGCGCGAAGGGATCGGGGATCGACGAGGAGTCGCCCGCTTTGCTCCAGCCCGTCAAACATCACCGGACCGCTGAAGGGAAGCGTCAGTTCGGCGGGATCCCACACGTTCCAGACGACCACCTCGTGCCGTCGAAAGCGCAAGTGCTTGAGTCCCTTGAGGATCGACTCCGGCGCGTCGAAGAGATCGCTGATCAGCACGACAAGCTGCCGATGGTGCAATCGCTCCGCCAGTTCCGTCAGCACCCGGCCGATCGATGTCTTTGCAGGACCCGTTCGACCGTCAAGCTCGTGAACCAGCGTTTTCCAGTGATGGGCGTTGTTCGTGGGACGTAGATACTCGGTGATGCGCTCATCGAACCGGGTCAGGCCCACGGCATCCTGCTGTTGAAGCGTCAGATAGGCCACCGCCGCGGCGATCGAGGTGGCATATTCGTGCTTTGTCATGGCGGCGTGTTCGGAGCGATAGCCCATGGACTCGCTGCAATCGACCACGAGCATGACATCGAGGTTCGTCTCCTGCTCGTACTCCTTGATGTAGTATTTGTCCGTGCGGCCGAAGACTTTCCAGTCGATGTGCCGCAGGTCGTCGCCCTGAGAATAGACGCGGTGATCCGCATACTCCACCGACAAGCCTTGGTGCGGAGAGTGGTGGATGCCGGTGAAGAATCCCTCGACGATCAACCGCGCGCGCAGCTCCAAACCGCCGATCTTCGACAGCACGGCCGGGTCAAGGTACTTGCGATAGTCGGGTTGCGTCACGCGATTCCACCTGCTCTGCTTTGGGCGGTTTGGTACCTGGGCGCGCTCACTCCGCACGACCGGGCAACCATTGCGACCGGACGGCCCGCCATTTACATTGTACGCCTCGTTAGGTGTTATCGGCTGGTCGGGTTCCGGCCCTGCGGGCAACCCGGCGTTGAAGCGACTCTCTATTATCGGGCCAGTCGTTCGCACTTCGGCGGCCTCCGACCGGCCGTCAGTTGATCATCTCTCGACTTCATGCTTGCCTTCGATCATCATTTCCATCGCCGGAGAGAAAGGAGGTTTGGTTCTTTTGCGGAGCTATGTATGACTGGATCAAGCCGAATCGGGTTGGTCGTTGCTGGGTTGTTGTTTGTTATAGGGTGTCCTCCGGCTTCGCCGCCGCAGGGAGGCAACGGCGGAAACGGCGGAGGTGGTGGTAATGGATCCAATGTCGATCTTCCTCCAACGACCAAGATTCTAAGCACCACCACATTGCAATCCCTGCAATCCGTCTCCGACGACCACTCGACGTTCACGTTCGCGAAGGGTGCGGCTCAGTTGAGCAGTTTGAACGTCGGCGACATCATCGTGTCGGATGTCTCCGAGCCACTGCTTCCCTACGGTACGCTCCGGCGCGTCGTATCCATCGACGAGTCCGGTGACACGGTGACCATCCAGACGGGTGAGGCCGGTCTCGCGCAAGCCATCGAAAACGGCGAAATCCACACGCGATTCCCATTGGTACTTGAGGAAGGAACCGACGGAAGCAAGCTCGTTCCTTCCATGCTCGGCCCTGGTCAGCTTGTTTTTCCATTTAACAACGTTGTCGTTTTCGACGGCGATAAGAATCTGGATACCACCAACGATCAGATCCTCATGGACGGCAACCTGTCCCTCGAGCCTGAAGTCATCATCGACATCGAAATCGGTAACTTCACTCTGAAGAAGGCCACGATCGAAATCACCGGCGATGCCGCGGCCCGCGTGACGCTCACCGCGCGTCGCGAAGCTACCTACAGTTTTGATGACGTGCTGCTGGCGGTTCCGTTTCCGAAGGTCGTCGTCCCGCTCGGACCAATTCCCGTCGTTCTTGTTCCGATTCTGGAGATCCGTGCCGGCGTCGAAGGCAGCTTCAGCGCGAATATGGCCGTCGATCTAAAGCTCAACGCCGACACCCGCGTCGGCATGGGCTATGACGGCAGCTTCGGACCGATCCTCGACGTCGATCCCACCGGAAGCGCCGAGGTGACCGAGTTCCTCGACGGGTCGACCGCTGACGGAAAGGTCTGGATCGCGGCGAGATTCAAGATCGCGGTTTACGGTCTGGCGGGGATTTACGTCGAATCCAGGTTCTACGGAAAGGCCCACGTCGGCGTCGATGAATGCCCGTGGTGGACGCTGCGCGCCGGAGTCGAAGGCTCGGCCGCCGCCTACGCCGGCATCAGCGCCGAGTTCCTCATCTTCGACGCCGATATCACCATCTTCGAGTGGAAAACCGATCCGCTCAAGAAGGAAGTCGCCCTCGCCGAGGCCTCAGGTTGCGCTCCGTCGCAGGATGGACAGACCGTCGCCAACTGGGCTCGATCTTTTGGCAACGATAATCTCGAATATCCGGTCGGATTGGCCGTCACGTCCGACGGCGGCGCCGTGATTACAGGTTCGACCTACTCCTACACGCCGAGTCCCGACGCGTTCCTCATGAAAGTCGATCGCCTCGGGCGTCTTGTCTGGCAGACCGCGTTTGATGATTTCGGATCGGGGATCGCCGTCTCACCCGTCGCCGACGGGTACTACCTGCTCGCGGGCGACAACGACTACTCGTCATTCATCAGTCCGTCCTTCTTGCCCTCGGAGTTTACGTCGCAAACCGGCGACCCTCCGTCGTTCCTCCTTCGATTGGATCAAAACGGCTTGCCGGTTTGGGCGACAGCCCTTGGCGCTTCCGACGCCCTGGATGCCTCGGCCATGGCCGTTCTGCCCGGGGGCGATGCCGTTGTCGCCGGCACAATCGGCGATCCACCCGACAGCCAGGACATCTGGATTGCCCGATTCAACTCCACCGGTTCGCCCGTCTGGGCCAGGCGAATCGATGCCCCGCAGACCAGCGAACAAGCAACCTCCATGATGGTCGATTCGGCAGGCGCCATCCTCGTGCTCGGGTCACCGATTGACGGCTGGTGCGACTGGACTCTCAAGATGGATCAAGATGGCAACGTGATTTGGCAGTACTGCTACGCCGGTGATCACAACAACTGGGCTTCGGAAATCGTCGAAGTTCCCGGCGGCTACATGGTCGTCGGCGACCTCGACATTCACGCGCAGGTCAACCGCATCGACTACGACGGCAACCTGTTGTGGGCGCGGCACATCGACAGCGACACCATCGAACGCGACCCCGACACCGGCCGCGAACTGACGCCCGACAAAACGCCCTATGATTCCGCCTATTCCGCCGCGGCCTATCCCACCGGCGAGGTGCTGATCGGCGGCAAGAGGGGATTGGGGGCTGAAGAAGATTTCTGGATCATTCGACTGGACACGAATGGGGCCGCAGAGTGGATTCGATCGTATGGCGGCGATCGACAGGAGGCCACGGGCGGTTTCAACGAGTTCAACCGTCCTGCCTCGACCATCGCCGTCACGCCTGACGGCGGCGCGTTGATCGCCGGCTACACGACGTCGTTTTCGCACGCTGCTGACGCCGAGCAATTCGACCTCGACGTTTGGATCGTGAAGGTTCGCGGCCTGGGAACCGTGGATATGAACCCGGGCAGCGGGGCGTTTTCGCACGCCGTGGGAGGGGAGATTGACACAGGAATTCAACACTTTCGACAGACGTTGACTTCACCAGCGGTTTCGTTCGACCTGCTGACCGAAGCCTTCACGCCCGTCGTGTACAGTCCGAACTTTGATGTTGCCCGACAGGGTGGAGTCGAATAGCACGCTATCAGCTTGCAGGAACGCACGACAGCGAATTCGGGTGCGGCGGAACGGACAATCGCCGGGCCGGATCGCCGGGGTATACTGTCGCGCATGGATGCGTTTGAGGTTGTCAGTCCTTTTTCTCCCGCCGGAGACCAGCCCGAGGCCATACGAAAAATCGCCGATGGGTTTCGCAACGGGAAGAAACACCAGTGCCTGCTCGGCGTGACGGGATCAGGGAAGACGTTCACGGTTGCCAACGTGGTGGCGGCGCTCAACGTGCCGACCTTGGTCATCTCGCACAACAAGACGCTGGCGGCCCAGCTCTATGAGGAGTTTCGCGAGCTGTTTCCGAACAACGCGGTTGAGTATTTTGTCAGCTACTACGACTACTATCAGCCCGAGGCGTACATTCCGCAGCGGGACATTTACATTGAGAAGGACGCTTCGCGCAACGATGACCTCGACCGCCTGCGCTTGAGCACGACGAGCACGCTGGTCTCCCGCCGCGACGCGGTGATCGTGGCGAGCGTGTCGTGCATTTTCGGACTCGGGTCGCCGGAAGACTACAAGGCGGCGGTGTGCGTGCTGGACCTCGGCGCGACGATGGATCGGGATGAACTGCTCCGAAGGTTCGTCGATCTGCAATACAACCGTAACGATGTGGAGCTGAAGCGCGGAACATTCCGGGTGCGCGGCGATGTGATCGAGCTGCACCCGGCCCACGAGCAATTCGCCTATCGCATCGAACTGTTCGGCGATGAGATCGAGAATCTCGAAATGCTCAACCCGCTCACGGCGCAGTCGTTGGGCAAGCTCGACCGCATCTTCATCTTTCCGGCCGTTCATTATGTGATGCCCGAAGACCGCATCGCCGCCGCCACCGCGAGCATCCTCGAGGAACTCAACCAGCGGGTGATGGAGTTTCGACGGCTGGGAAAGGTGCTGGAGGCGCAGCGTCTTCTTGCCCGCACCAAGTATGATGTCGAAATGCTTCGCGAGGTGGGCTACTGTTCGGGGATCGAGAATTATTCGCGGCATCTCAATGGCACGGCTGCGGGCGCGAAACCTTATACGCTGATGGACTACTTTCCAAAAGATTACATGCTCGTGATCGACGAGTCGCACGCGACGCTTCCGCAGATTCGCGCGATGTTCAATGGCGATCGCGCTCGAAAGCAGGTGCTTGTGGATCATGGGTTTCGCCTGCCGAGTTGCCTCGACAATCGCCCGATGCGCAACGAGGAATTCATGGGCATGTGGAATCAGGTGTTGTTCGTTTCGGCCACGCCGGGTCCGGTGGAATTGGATCTCTGCGGCGGCGAGGTCGTCGAGCAGATCATTCGGCCGACGGGACTGGTCGATCCGCCGATCACGGTTCGGTCGGCGCGCGGGCAGGTTCCCGATCTGTTGCAGCGAGTGGCGGAACGAGCGGCGGTCGGTGAGCGCGTTCTCGTGACAACGCTGACGAAGCGACTGGCGGAGGACTTGTCGAAGTACATTCAGCAAGAGGGTTTGCGCGGCAAGTATCTGCACAGCGACATTGATACGCTGGAGCGAGTCGCCATTCTCAAGGAACTCCGTGAGGGTAAGTTCGACGTGCTTGTCGGCGTGAACCTGTTGCGCGAGGGATTGGACCTGCCTGAGGTTTCGCTGGTGTGTATTCTCGACGCGGACAAGGAGGGGTTCCTGCGGAGCGAGACATCGCTGATTCAGATGATCGGGCGAACCGCAAGGAATGTGAATGCCGAGGTGGTGCTTTACGCTGACAAGACGACGCCGTCAATGCAGCGGGCCATGGATGAGACCAACCGCCGTCGCGCGCTGCAACTGGAGTACAACGAGAAGTACGGAATCACACCGGAGACGATCAAGAAGGAAATCCGTTCGTCGCTGGAACGCATGGTCAACGCCTACAAGACGGCGGCGGAAGCGGTCGAGATGTCCGAGCAGGACATGGACCGAACGGAACTGATCGCAATGCTGGAGGCCGAAATGCTTCGGGCGGCGGAGGAACTGGAGTTCGAAAAAGCCGCCCGGCTCCGCGATCGAATCAAGGAACTGAAGGAGGCGTGACAACTCTGCCAACGTGTCGTGGTCAAGTCGTTGATTCTCCGCTGTCCAGCCGCGCTGGACTGGGCAGGGAATTCCCGCTTCGCGTGTAATTCGCGGACCAATTCCTGGATCCGTCTACATCTCCCACAAGTAAGGCAAATCAAATCCTGACCGAAGTAGCTCTCGGCGGCGCGATACACTTGCCTGAAGTGACTGTCGTCGCCGACCTTGCGATTTTGGGGGCCCGCGATCCCAAATGTCTCTGTGAATGTGTCGTTGATTCCGCCCCGTCAATTGTCGCAATATAATGACGACTGGATTGGAACAGGCCTGTGTTTCGCTTGGAGCGGCGAGTGAGCAGAACGCTGTTCATGATTGTGTTGGTCGCGCTGACCCTCGCCACGGCCGTCGTCGCCCCATTGAGCTACATGAACGAACGTCCTATCAGAACGAGAGTTCAATTCTCCTATGATGAATGTTTCCTTTTTTGGAACGTACTCGATGCAAATGGATTGAGCCGAAAGGGATTGTATTCCCGTACCGAATTGTCGGAGGATCGCCGATTATTCGTTGCTGTCCGCGAGGGGGTACTTCATTGGGCTTTGGCGTGGCCGCGCGAGGAAGCGGTACGAAAGCAACCCCGAAATGAAGGAACGTTCTACCCAATCAAATGGTCTCGATATTCGTGGACTCGAACTGTAATTTGCGGCGGAGTAATAACGACCGAGAGTCCATTGCCGACGAGACCGGCAAAGAGCGAGGAAGAGTATGCCCACGAGGCTCGCTTGGCGAATTCAGATGTAGTATCCGTTGAGGTGCCGCTCTGGACATTGTGTTTTGGTTTTGGCGCATATCCGGTCTTCGCGGGATGGCGGAGCTGGCTCCGACGCCGTCCTCGTCGCAGGCACGGAAGATGCTTTAGCTGTAATTACGATTTGACGGGCAATGTAACCGGTATTTGCCCGGAGTGTGGTCGGCCCACTCAAAACAGCGCACCCAAGAGCAAACTCTGAAAGCAGTTTATCGCTTACAACCGAGTCCTAACGTCTGCCCACGATGAAACTGAAATACACCGAGAAGTACGGGATCACGCCGGAGACGATCAAGAAGGAAATCCGTTCGTCGCTTGAGCGCATGGTCAACGCCTACAAGACGGCGGCGGAAGCGGTCGAGATGTCCGAGCAGGACATGGATCGAACGGAACTGATCGCGATGCTGGAATCGGAAATGCTTCAGGCGGCGGAGGAGTTGGAGTTCGAAAAGGCGGCGCGACTGCGAGATCGGATCAAGGAGTTGAAGGAGCGAGCGGGCTAGGGCGGAGTGCAACGCCGAGCAAGCACCATTTGTTTCCAAACACGCCGAAACGAGAGCGATCCATTGGAGCCGGACGGCCGTACGCGATTCGCAGGCTTCCAGTCCTATAATCCACAAACTAGCGCCGGCCGTTTCTCCGCCGCCGGTTTTTCTTCGCAAATTACGGGCAATTTGATAGGCTAGACGCTCGAGTCTGGGTCGAGGGGGTCTTTTCTGGACAGGTTGATGAGCAGTGCGCCTGCTCGAAGGGTGGATCCAATGAACAAGAGTGCGCGATGCGCGGTCTTTGGGGTATTTGTTTGTGCATGTTTCGGGCCGTCGGCAGGTGTCGATGGCGCGACGATCAGCTACCAGGGGCAGTTGAAGGAGGCCGGAGCACCGGCGAGCGGCTTTTACGACTTTCAGTTCACGCTGCTTCAGGCGGACGGATTAACCCTTGTGGAGCGGACCTGTGCGTTTGACGTGAACGTGGTCAATGGTTTGTTCCAGACGGATCTGGAGTTTTCGGACAGTTCGTTGAACGGCACGCCGCGTAAACTGCGAGTCGGCGTTCGTCCCGCGCAGGGAGGCATACGCGACTGTTCTCCCAATACCATTGGAAACCTCTTCGAACTATTGGAGCCGCTGCAAACAGTGGGTTTTGCTCCGCAGGCGGTTCACGCGAAAAACGCCGGACTGCTCGGCGGCCTCGGCGCCGGCGCGTTTTTGCAAAGCGTTCCCAATCCGCTGTCACTAACCGGAAACAACAGCGTTTCGATCATCCAGGCGAGCAACTCATCGACGACCAACAATTCAGCGGCGATACGCGGGGAAACTACCGGCAGCGTCGGCGGATCCGATACCGTCGGAATTCTGGGGCGCAGCACCGGGCCGCGCGGATTCGGGGTTTCCGGCGAATGTGATGGATCGCTATGTCAGGCGGTCCGTGGTCGGTCGTTTGCGACCAGCGGATTCACGTTTGGTGTGGTCGGCGTCGCCGTCGGGAGTCCAAACGGGACGGGCGTCTTTGGTCAAGGGAACGAGGAAGGGGTGTTGGGACAGGCAATCGCGTTCAGCGGTGAAACGAACGGCGTGACGGGCAGGAGTCTCAGTACGAGCGGCCGTGGCGTGTTTGCACAGGCCACCGCGACCAGCGGCACGACAATTGCGGTTCGTGGCGAGGTGACCAGTCCGAGCGGATTTGGCGCCTTCTTCATCGGTCCGGCGGGCAGTAAGAACTTCTTCGAGCGAAACGTGGGCATCGGCACGCAATCGCCGACCAACCCGTTGCATATCAGTGCGGCGGGGACCGATGGCGGCGGCGTCACCGGGTTCACGGAAGTGGCGGCACGATTCCGCAGCAACATCGCCGGGCACTCGGCCCTTTCGATCGACGCGGGAACCAATCAGGACCCGATCCTCTACTTGTCGGAGAACGGAAGTGCCGTCTGGGGTCTTCGAAACGATGCTGACGCGGGCGACGAACTTCAGATTCGCTTTCACGGCGCCGGGGCAAACCTCACGGTGGTATCTGTTGAAGGGAGCGGCAATGTCGGGATCGGAACGGGCACTCATTCCATCGACGGGCGGTTGCACGTGGAGAGCAACAACGCCCGAGCGGCCAAGTTCGATCGTTTCGGATCGGACGGCGAGTTGGTCGCCTTCGCACGAGATGATAGTGTGATAGGAAACATCACGAACTCTGGCGGCGTCGTTTCCTACAACGCGTTTACCGGCTCGCACTATGCCTGGTCCGACGGGCCGATTCCGACCGGCGCGTTGGTGTCGATGACCGGCGGGAATCAGCGATTTGGTGATCGCGCGGACGGCGAAGTCGTGTACGGCGTGACGACGACGACCGAGCCAAATGATCCGGCGTGTCTCGGCGTCTACATCGGACCGATGGAAAGTGCCGCCGCGACCGGCAAGGAGAATCCACTTCTCGTATCGGCCGTCGGAAACGGCGAGTTGTGTGTGGTGAATCTCGGCGGCGGAGACATTGAGCCGGGAGACTACCTGATCTCCTCCGATGTTCCCGGATGCGCGATGAAGGACGATCCGGCGAAGTTCCCGATCGGGCACGTTATCGCCAAGGCCGCGGAGCGCGTGCGCTGGGCCGACCTGTCGAGCGGCGATGGCGGAGTCAAACGAACGCGCCTATCCGTTTTGTTCACGAGCTTCGCGCGAACGAATGTCAGCAATCCTCGCGAGGACCGCGACGCGAGGATGACAGCTCTGGAGTCGGAAATCGAAAACCTGAAAGCGTTGTTGCCGCACGCAGCGGCCGGCACGGAGAGGGAAAAACCATGAAATCATCGGGTCATAGGAATGGGTGGGCGATTCGAATCCTGACCGCCTTTTGCGGCGTCATCGCCGCCGGTGAGCGGGTTCAGGCGCAAATCGGCGCCTGTTGCCTTACCAATGGGACGTGCCTGCAAACCGATTCGTCGGGATGCACGGCGGTCAGCGGCACGTTTCGCGGGCAAGGGCTGAATTGCTTCAGCAGCACATGCATCGGTCCGTGCTGCACGCCGGATCGGGACTGCTTCGAAGGGAGCGAAAATGACTGTGCCGCTGCGGATGGCGATTTCGCGGGCTACGGTCAACTTTGCGAATTCGTTTGTCCGCTGACCGTCGAAACGGCGTTCACCTATCAGGGTCAGTTGCGATCGGGTGGTCTTCCGGTCAATGGGTCGGTCGATCTGGAATTCGCGTTGTTCACCTTCGCAGAGGATGGTGATTTGATCGGAACGCCGATTCGGCTTCAAAATGTTTCCGTGACAAACGGCCTGTTCTCGGTATCGCTGAACTTCGGTGTGAATGCCTTCGACGGTCGCCCGCGATCTTTGGAAGTTCGCGTGCGCAGTCCACACGATCCCGGCGACACCGGGCCGTTCACGGCGCTCACTCCTCGACAGTCGATTCTGCCGGCACCTTATGCTCTGGCCCTTCCGGGTCTGCGTACCGAGGCGGTTGACGGTCCGCCCAACGTGATCGGCGGGTCGCATCACAACATGGTCACGCCAGGAGCTCACGGCGCGTTTATCGGCGGCGGCGGCGCTGTTGAGGTTCATCGGAATCAAGTGACCGGGGATTTTGGTGTTGTTACCGGAGGGCGGCTCAATACCGCCGAGGGTTTTGGATTCGTCGGGGGCGGGCAGAACAACTTTGCGAAGTCCTTCGGAGCAGTGGTCGGCGGCGACCTGAATTCCGCCGGTGGGTCCTTCGCGGCCGTAGGGGGTGGACAAGCCAACAGCGCCGGCGGATCCAACGCGACCGTGGCAGGCGGTGACAATAACTCCGCGAGCGCCACGCGCGCCGCCGTGGGCGGTGGATTCTTTAACGCCGCCTCCGGAGCCGACTCGATGATTCCCGGTGGAAATCGCAACGCCGCCGGCGGCAGCTTCAGCTTCGCCGCCGGACGCAAGGCGAAAGTGCGCACCGCGGCCCAGGTCGGCGGCGGCGACACGGACGGCGATCAGGGCACATTCGTCTGGGCCGACTCCACCGACGCCGATTTTCAATCCACGGGTCCCAACCAATTCCTGCTGCGCGCCGGCGGCGGGGTGGGCATCGGAACGAACGCTCCCGAAGCCCCGTTGCATGTGTTCTCTGGTTCTGCCGGAAGCGTCACCGCGCTGACCGGCTCAACGGCCGTTCTCGAGAGCGCGGGTTCGGGCAACTACCTGAGTCTATTGGGTCCGGCAGGCAGCGAGCGGGCGCTGATCTTCGGCGAACCGGGCAGGAACGTTGCCGGCGGAATCGTCTTCGACTCAAGCCCGGTTGCCGACGGGCTTCAGTTCCTCACCAACGGCAATGTCAGTCGCATGTCACTCGATGCCAGCGGCAGGCTCGGAATCGGCACGACGGCTCCCGCTGTTGCGCTGGACATCTCATCCGTTGGAGCGGCGGCAAGAATCAGTGGAACCGGCAATACTGGTGGTGTCCTGCAATTGGTGCAGCCCAACGCCGGTTTGGCCACAGACATAGGTCGAGTGTCGTTCTCCTCGGGCGCTTTCGGAGCAAACCCATCGACTCGCGCGGAGATTACGTACGCAAAAGACACAAACGAGTCGCTTCGCTTTACGTTCTCGACGGTCAGTGGACTAACAAGCACCGTTGAACGAATGCGAATCCTCCAAAATGGAAGAGTGGGTATCGGCACCTCTGCTCCCGACACATTGCTGTCCGTGAACGGCACAGCCAACTTCACCGGCTTCGTCGGGTTTGGTGTAACCGCCCCCGACACACCCGTGGACGCGGCCAGATCGGGTGGAACCGTCGGCGCGTTCAATCGCCTTACCAACGACGGCACGGTCGTGGCAATTCAACAAGACGGTGTCAACGAGGGTACAATCTCGGTTTCTGGAACCACCGTCAGCTACAACGCCTTCACCGGTTCGCACTATGCCTGGACGGACCGATCCATCGAACGCGGCGCACTCGTGTCCATGAACGGGACCAATCGAAGGCTGGGAAACCGAGAGGGTTCTGAAGTCGTCTATGGCATCGACATAACCGCTCGAGCCAACGACCCGGCCTGTCTTGGCGTCTATCACGGGCTGGAAGAAAGCACGCTCGAAGCCGGTCCGACCAATCCGCATCTGGTCGCCGCCGTCGGCAACGGTGAGATGTGGACCGTTGACGCAGGCGCGGCGGACATTGAGCCAGGTGACGGGTTGATCAGCGCAGCTACGCCGGGATGCGCGATGAAGGATGATCCGCGGAAATATGATGTCGGCTTCGTCATCGCGCGGGCGGCGGAGCGGGTGCGGTGGAGCGACGTCTTGAAGGGCGAGGACGGTCTGCGGCGGAAGAAGATTTCGGTGCTGTTTGGAAGCTACGCTCGCGTCAATCCCTCGGAGGTGGCGGCTCGCGTTCGGGCGTTGGAAGCTCAACTGCAGCAACAAATGAGCGCGATTGAAGAGCTTCGAGCGAAACTTGGGCGCTTTGAAGCGAAGGCATCGGTGACTGACATGAATGTGGGCGGAGCGACACGATGATGCGGAGCATTTGGGCCATCGGACTTGTGGTTTCATTCTCGTCCTTCGGGGAAGCGGATGTGGCTGCCGGGTCGGCGGCGATGTCGTTCCTCTATCAAGGACAGCTGAAGCAGGCCGGTGTGCCGGCCAATGGCAACTTCGACTTTCGCTTCTCGCTGGTTCGTTCCGACGGACTTCCGTCACCGATTCCGACTTGCCGGTCGCGCGTGCCTGTTGTCAATGGGTTGTTTACGGTCGATGTCGAGTTCTCCGACGGCGTGTTTGACGGCTCGGAATACCAGTTACGCGTGGCGGTCAAGCCGACCGTCGGGAGCATTCTCGATTGTGTGGCGAACACACTTCCCGATCCCTGGGTTACGCTCGACCCGCCGCAGACGATCCGACCGGCACCCTACGCGATCCATGCTCTGACTGCTCCGCCGGTCAGTTCACTTGACGCGCCGGACGGAAGCCCGACGCAGGCGCTGGCGGTGGCTAACGACGGCCGTATCGGCATCGGGACAGTTGCGCCGCAAGCTGAACTGCATGTACGACCACCGACGGGCATGCCGCTAGGCACGATGCTGGTGACGCCGGGCACTTCGGATGCGACGGCTCAAATCAAACTGACGGAGAACACGTCCGCGACGCTTGGATCGATTCTCCGGTATGACGGCGCGGCCAACCAGTTTCAGGTGTTTGGATTGACCACCGGCGGCGTCGAAGTGGGTCCGCATTTCGTCGTTGGGCGCGACAACGGACGCATAGGCATCGGGACCACATCGCCCCTGACTAGGCTGCACGTCGCGGGAGACGTTCGCGTGGACGGAGCCATTGTTATTCCGCCGGTCGAGCGGTTCCTGTCGATTCCCGCCGAGGATTTTTACCTTGCTCCGAACGTGCGGATGGGGTTCAGCGATGGTTTGCCGACCGAGCTCGGGCTCACAACCAATGTCACGGGCAACCCCGGCGTTTCGGCAGGAACGGCGATTGTCACGTTCGCAGGCATTCATCTCCCTGATGGAGCCGCGGTGACCGAGTTTCAGGCCAAGTTGTTGGATACTTCGGCCACGCGGTCCATGACAGCCTATTTAATGCGCGAATCACTCGCGGCGGCCAATGTTGATGATATCATGGCTTCGGTCAACAGCGTGACGAATGCGTCTGGATCTACCGTGCAGACCGATGCGACGGTCGCCAACAGCGTCGTGGACAACTCAGCGTTTCTCTACCGAGTCGTACTGGAGTGGCCAATGCCCGTGCAGGGAGAGTTTGTAGCGTTTGAGTGGGCGCGAATTCGATACACCGTCACCACTCCGCTTCCATGAGAGACTGAAGGTCTTGGCCCAATCAACGGAGGATCGATCGAGAGTATCTCCCGTTTGTGGAGTTGACGAAATGTCGAACAACAGAATGGAAAGAAGAGAATGGCATTGAGAAAAGTACTTCCGATGTCCGGACGGGTTGCAACGGTAGTTACGTTCTGGTCTACAGCAGCCTTCCCTGCCCCGATCACGACCGCATTTACGTATCAGGGGCAACTGAAAAGCAACGGCGCTCCGGTTAACGATGTCGTATCCATGACGTTTCGGTTGTTCGAGGAGCCAGCGGGCGGAACATCGGCGAGCGAGCTGATCTCGAATTCCCATGTCGAGGTCGTGAACGGATTGTTCACCGTTGACCTGGATTTCGGTTCGGTTCCGTTCAGCGGATCGGAGCGTTATCTCGAAGTGGCCATAGACGGCACGGTGTTGTCGCCGAGACAACGGATCGCTCCGGTGCCGTATGCGTTGCGCTCGCTTAATGCCGCTGCCGTCGAGGAGTCAAACTGGCAAAACAACGGCGACAATGTTTTTCTAACGAGCGGAAACGCCGGGATCGGAACGGATCAGCCGCAGGCGATGCTTCACCTGCAGAGGCCGCTGGCGAAAACGTCGCTTCGGTTTCAAACGGTTCGATTCGCCGAAGGGCCGCCCGCAAGTTCGGTTAAAACGCCCGGTGCGGCCGCGGCGAGCGGTGCCGGGCAGGTCTGGACCTCGCCCAACTCGGCGCGGGTCAGCGACGACATTCGTGCGACGGCCAGCTTCTCCGCGACCACCGGGACCCCCGATGCCGACACAACACAGCCGCTCACGTTGTCCAATTGCGGGTTTTCGATTCCGCCTCAAGCCCAGGTCGTGGGAATTCAGGTGAGTGTCGAGGGACAGGGAAGCTGCAATTGCACCAACTGCGACAGGTGTACGATCAGCGTGGGAACGGAGTTGCTTGGGGGGAGTGGTCCGGCGGTCATGCCGGCGATCACGCTCGCGCCGTCCGACGGCGTGGTTCCCTTCGGAGGGACATTCGAACGGTGGGGGCTCGACTGGACGGCGGCCGCGGTGAATAGCGCTTCCTTCGGACCGAGGCTCGCGGCGTCGCTTGCGCTGCTCAACACGTTCATCTGCATTCCGGGATTCGGGTGTTCGTATTCGCCATGTGATTGCACCGGATCGGGGTCGATCGGGATCGACGCTGTCACGGTTACGGTGTTTTTCTATGATGTTTCGGTCACATCGACGCCGGTCGATTGGAGTTTCGGCATTCCCGAGACGTCGTCGGCAATCCAGCTTTCGACGCAGGCCGATCTGAGTAATCCGGCGGTCTACGTGGACGCGATGAACCACGTCGGCATCAACACCACCAATCCGGGGACGTTTCAACTGGCCGTGGTCGGATTCGCGGCCAAGACGACGGGAACGTCCTGGTCCGCGTTGTCGGATGCTCGGCTGAAGCGCAACGTGGAACCCGTGACCAACGCACTCGAACGATTGTTGAGTCTGCGCGGCGTGACTTTTGAGTTCACAGACGAGGGAATCTCCACCGGTCTGGCGAGTAAGGGTCGGCACACCGGATTCATCGCCCAGCAAGTGGAACAAGTCTTCCCAGAGTGGGTCGGCGAGTCGAACGGGTACAAGTTCATCACCGAAGATGGCACGTCGGCCTTGCTCGTTGAAGCGCTTCGCGAACTTCGCAGGGAGAAGGATGCTCAGATCAGAGAGCTTGTCGATCGCATCGAGCGGCTGGAGCGCGAGCGGGTCAACAACCCGGTGGCCCCGTAAACGGACAACCGGTACGCAGCTTCAAATAAACGAATCGGTTCGTTGGCGGCGTCCAACTCGGCAAGTGTGCCGTTGTGATCCGAAGTTGCCGAAGTTCAATCGGTCCGATTGATTAAGCCCTGACCGTGAGGGAGCGATCCTTGTCTGTTTCGTGACAGATTCCATTGAGCCGGCTCTCGAGATTTTAACACGTTCCTCGCCGAACCGGGTCGGGACGCGATATCGCGGGCGGTTTCTCATGCGCGTCAACTTCGTGCCATTGGACTGCCGCGCGCATCGTTCGCCTCATCATTTACCCGCAGTTTTTGTGGAGACGAAAAGCGGTCCGGCTTTCCTCCTTCGCAAGAGCAGGCTGGCGGCGGTCAAGAGCGAAAGCGCGAGGACGACCACGCCCCAATCCGAAATGGCCGGTACGGATGAGGCGGGGGTTTCAGACATGTTGGTTACGGGTGCGTCCGGATCATTACCACACGGATCGGTTCCGAAGTCACCGATCAAACCCGGATTATAGCCCACCTCGCCAGCCTCCGGACGGGCGGCTCGGATCTCATCACCGTTGGAAACACCGTCTCCGTCCGAATCCTCGCCGTCCAGTTGATCTAGCGCCTGTTCAATAGCCATTCCGAGCCCGGTCAACGCCGAGATATCGTCGCGGTAACAGTTTCCATGTGTATTCAAATTCGGAGGACTGTGACAAACGTTGCAAGTCCGCCCTGTCAGCGCGTCCATTCGAGCCGGGAGCGTGGAGGTTGGGTATTTGGCGACCCAGGCAGTCAAAAACGAGGGAATTCGCGCATCGGCTGACGGTTCACCTGTCATACTTCCTGGGGAGCACGGTTGTGCTCGAGCAACCGTAACGGCCAGTAAGAACCCAAGGACTATTCTTGCGGAACGCAATCCCTCGTCGCTATTGCTGTGACACTTCATACTCTTGTTCCTCCTACGGGCCTGTTTATTGGTCCGTTTGGTTATGTATTCTGCAATTGCGTTCTGCCGTGCAATTCCCGTTCCTAAGAATAGGACTGCCGTCGCTCCGTCGATTTTGCTTGTGGAATTGACGGGTCGAGCCGCGATTCGAAGACGGCCTGGGAAGAGCAATGTCTGAATCGATTCCATGTCGGTATCAGCTGCAATTGGAGGGCAGAAGATGACCTGCGTTCTCGACCGTGACATGCAAGGCTTTGTCGACGCGAAACTCCGCCGCCAAGCGGGGGAAAGACACAATTGACGCCTCCATCTCCGAACTAAGAAATTTTCCCCGAATCTCCCTCACTTCAAGCCTTCGAGCCGATGCTTGGGCCCCTTGGATGCCTCCCAAGCGAACCGCTACGAACAAGGGCATTCACAGGACGTAAGATGGAGAGTGCGTCTCTGGCCCAATGAATCGATAAAGTGCTCCACTCGCACCTGATCCAAAAGGAGTATCAAACATGTCATTGATCGCGTTGGTGTGGGCGCTGCCGTTGGCAGTCGGCGCGTCTCCGTCCTGCGAACTCGACTGGCTTCCGACAGGAGGATTACCGGGAGTTAATAGTGACATCGTGGCCAGCACCGTGTGGGATCCCGACGGGTCAGGTCCGTTAAGCGAAGTGCTGGTGGTCGGCGGCGGGTTTTCGATCGCCGGCGATTTGCACGTCAACGGCATTGCGGCGTGGGACGGAAACGAATGGCACACGATCGGCGGTATCACGGATATCAGCGCCCATGCATTGGGCACGTACCAGGGTGACTTGGTGGCCGCCGCTGGAGCCGTCTTCGTGGGAAACACCTGGCACAAGCAGGTACGCCGGTGGGATGGAAAGAATTGGCAACCGTTGGGTTTGGGGTTTTCGAACGGGACCGGCAACACTCCCTATCTGAAAGCCTTGATCGAATTCAATGGCGATCTCATAGCGACAGGCTCGTTCGAATCGGCGGACGGCGCCGTCGTCAACAACGTTGCGAGATGGGACGGGATGAAGTGGCAGGCAATGAGTAGCGGGCTAACGAGGACTTCATCCAGCGGGAATGGCAATGCGTTGGCCGTGCTCCAAGGCGAGTTGATCGTTGGAGGGAGATTTGACTTTGCGGGAGGTGTGCCGGTCCGAGGAATTGCACGGTGGGACGGCCGGACTTGGTCGGCGTTGGGTGGAGGCGTGATTGGCACCGCGACGTATCCAGAAGTGAATGCCCTCGTCGTTCATGGGGACCAACTGATCGCGGGAGGCAAGTTCTATGGGGGTGGGAGTGACGCTCCCGGTGTCGCCAGTTGGGACGGCCAAGAGTGGTATCAAATCGGGACGAGCGGCGCTCGCTGGGTCGAGTGTCTTGCCATTTACGATGATTCGATTATCGCGGCCGGGTTTTTTGGACCGGGGCAGATTGTGCGATGGAACGGAGACGACTGGGTCGAACTCGAAGGCGGCATCAGCTTGAATTCGGATCCGAGAGGGGGGGGTTGCGAACCGATCCTCATTGACACATCCGTGCGGTCACTAGCTGTTTTCCAAAATGAGCTGATTGCGACCGGGAGTTTTACGCTGGCGGGCGGCAAGAGCGCTCGCCGTATCGCGCGTTGGGATGGCTCCGACTGGAATCCGATCGGAACCGGCATGAGCGTTGCGCCGCGCGCGTTCACGATTCACGAAGGAATGCTCATCGCCGGAGGCGGCTTTCAGGAAGATGGAGAATTCACAGTAAGTAAGATCAGTGCGTTCGATGGCCGAGATTGGCACCATCTCGGCGACGGCGTCCACGGCGCTGTTCAAGCGCTGGCCTCCTATCAGGGCAACATTGTCGTGGGCGGACAGTTTAGCCTGGTCTCCGATCCGAACGTCATCCTCGCTGCTCAATGGGACGGAACGGAATGGCGAAGCCTGGGAACCGGAATCGGGAACAGATACGAGTGTGATCATGTCGCGGCATTTGAGGAGTATAACGGCGATTTGATCGTCCTTGGAAACTTCGACCGCGCGGGCGATACCGATGCGAAGAACATTGCCCGATGGGACGGAGGGGATTGGCACACCTTTGGTGAGGAGATTGCCGGCGGCATTAGCGCCATGACGACGTTCGAAGGCCGTCTGATTGTCGGCGGTTCATTCTTGAAAGCCGGCGGAGTCCCCGCCCGTAATATCGCGGCGTGGGATGGATCAAACTGGTCAAGCTTGGGAAACGGGATTGATGACTGGGTTGTGGCGACGACAGTGTACGATGGAGACGTGATCGTTTTTTACGTGGCGCCCAATGAGTTTCCATTGACTTACGTCACTCGCTGGAACGGAACAAGCTGGACTCCGATGGGGCGTGGACCGGAATATTATGTGTCGGCCCTGACGACCTTCAACGGTCACCTGTACGCCTCGGGAAACTTCATGGTGGCGGGAGATGTCGTCGCCAACGGAATCGCTCGATGGGACGGCGAGGTTTGGCAGGCGCTCCCTCGCGGCATTCAGTTCTTCTCTTGGGATATGATCGTCTACCAAGGCGACTTGATCGCCAGCGGATCGGCCTTCCTTACCAACGGCAAGGCCTCGCCAAACTGGTCTCGCTGGGGTTCGCCGAACGCACGAGGTGACTTCGACGCCGATCACGACGTTGACCTGTTGGATGCCTCCACCTTTGCGAATTGCCTTTCGGGTCCGGCTCGCCCCACGGATGCCGCGATCGCCACACAAGACTGCCTTTGCGCATTCAACGTCGAAGGTGATGCCGATATCGACTTGGCCGACGCGGCCGTTTTTCAAAACGCATTTTTCCAGTCCCCGAGGGAATGAGCCGAGGCGGTTTGTCGTGTCGCAAGGGCGACGCGGAAGTACAGTTCGATTACGGTTCTACGCCACGGGGCGTTTATTGAAGCCTCGGTAGGCCGAGGCCGCATTGCACGCCGCAGGCAGTCATTGAAAGTCTTCCAGAGCATTTCCGGTGCAACAGTAGCGGATGAGTCGTCCAACTTTTCGGGGGTCCGCGCGAACTAAAGTTCGCGGCTCGCGCCGATTGAATTTGATTTGCTTCAAGGAAGCGGCGAGCAAGCAGGACGATTGCCTTTGGCGACGTCCGTCAAAAGTTGGTTCGCCTTGGCGAAGTCGAGCGATCCGGGGATAATCTGTTATCGAGGGTCGGGGGCTATTTTCGAGAGACGGTCAGAAAGGTTCTTGGGTTTGGAAGAATGAACGGTACCGTGCGGGCGCCGGAATTGGATGCGGGTTTGGGGTGGCTGAACATCGACCGGCCATTGCGGCTTGATGGCGAGCTGCGCGGGCAGGTCGTCCTCGTCGATTTCTGGACCTACTGCTGCATCAACTGCATGCACATCCTGCCGGACCTGGCGTATCTGGAGCACAAGTATGCGGCAGAGCCGGTGATGTTCATTGGAGTCCATAGCGCGAAGTTTGCCAATGAGGCCTCGCGCGAGACGATTCGGGCAGCGATTCAGCGATACGAAATCAAGCATCCGGTAGTGATCGACGACCAGATGAAAATCTGGCGGTCGTACGCGGCGCGAAGCTGGCCGACGGTGGTCATCATCGACGCGCGCGGATACGAGGTCGGTCGCGTTGCGGGTGAGGGAAACCGAGAGATCATCGACCAGACCATCTCGCAAGCTCTTCAGCAAGGACGAACATCCGGAGCACTTGCAAAGGAACCCCTGACGATTCGCCGTGACGCGAGCGTTCGAGCGGCGACGGGCCTGTCTTTTCCCGGCAAGGTCTTCGCTGATGCCGAAACGAGCCGGCTCTTCATCGCCGACTCCAACCACAATCGCATCGTTATCGCGGAACTTCCCGACGAGCGAGGCCACGCACGTCTGATCAAGACGGTTGGCAGCGGCGAAGTTGGAATGGCCGACGGACCGGCCGACCGAGCGAGCTTCAATCATCCGCAGGGGCTGTGCTCTGGCCAGGGAAATCTTTACGTCTGCGACACGGAGAATCACCTGATCCGCCAGGTCGATCTCGAGACCTTCGAAGTAACGACGATCGTCGGGACGGGCAAGATGACCTACGACTTCGCCGGCGGCGGCATGGGGATTCAGCAGGGGATCAACTCGCCGTGGGACGTCGTTCGAGAGGGTTCGACGCTGTACGTCGCGATGGCGGGTCAGCATCAGATATGGCGGATCGATCTGCCCGTTGGGTTTGCTCGGGCGTTTGCGGGAACAGGGCGAGAGAATCTCGTCGACGGTCCGACGGAGACCTCCGCGTTCGCCCAGTCGTCGGGCATCTGCGTGATGGGCGGAAAGCTTTACATCGCCGACAGCGAAGTGAGCGCGATTCGGTGCATTGACATGGCCACGGAGCGCGTGAGTACGATTCTCGGCGAGGGGTTGTTCACCTTCGGCGACGAGGACGGCGTACACCCGAAGGCGAAGTTGCAGCATCCGTTGGGCGTGGCCGCATGGGGAATGGCGTTGTTCGTCGCGGACACTTACAACCACAAGATCAAGATGGTGGATCCCGGCGCGCGTTCGGTGCGGACCATTCTCGGCTCGGGCCGGGCCGAGACGGTGACGGCCGGCGGGGGACCCGCGTTTTTCGAGCCGGGGGGACTGTGTGTCGCGGGCGACGAAATGTTCATCGCGGACACGAACAATCATCGCATTGTGCGAATCCACATGAAAACGCACGCGTGGTGCGAAGTAGCGATCGACGGGTTGAAAGCGCCGGAGGCGCAACAGTGTCCTGACAGTAAGCCAATTCGTGTTGAACCGACGGCGATCGCAGTGGGGCGTGACATTGAATTGGTCATTGAGCCAAGGTTGTCGATCGGCGCGCATCTTAACCCCGACGCACCCTGGTCGATTCGGGTCGCGTGCAATGGAAGCACGATTGCCCAAAGGACCGGCAAGTCCGAATCCGCGGAGCTTGCGCTGACGATTCCGGCCGCCGCGGTCCATATGGATGGAGATTGGCTGGTGGAAGTCGCCCTGACCTATTGCACGAAAGGCGAAACGGCATTGTGCATTCCGGTCAACTTCTCCTGGCAATTGCCGGTCAAAGCAAAGGGGAACAGCACGCGAATTACGTTGTCCGCGGAAGTGCCGCAGCCGTCATCAGTTCCGTATCCGTAATGACCGTCGCTTGAATTAGGCCACGTCGAAAGTTACGATTTCCGCTGTTTGGGCAACAGGCAGCCACTCCGACCGCATTCGCAGGTGTAGTGCATGACGATCCCGGAGCGCTGACCGCACCGCGGGGAGGAAATCCATGAAACGTGCTGACATCGGGGTCAAGATGCTGGTGGGACTGCTTGGTTTCATTGCGGGATGTCCGGCGGGGACGGGAACTGGTGGCGGGAACCAGAACGATAACTCCAGCGATGAACAGGAGGGATTCTGCCACGACGGCTCGTTGAGCGTAATTGCGATGCTTTCGGGCGAAGGCGCGGAAGTCGGCACCATGGAGTACCGCGAAGTCAACGGGTGCAAGGAGTTTATCGCCCGAGTCGAAAACTTTGTTACCGGAACCTACGACGTCCGCGTCAGCGAAACACTTGTCGGGCAACTCGCTGTCGGAGAAGACGGCACAGGCGAACTGATCTACGACACCGAAGCCGGAACGTTTCCACCGGGGTTTCCGACGCCCATGGCGGGAGATTCAGGCGACGTCGGCACAATTGTATCGGGCACGTTCGCGGGCGACTGCCCGGCCGTGCCGAAAGTCTGTCCCGGACCCCATGATGATGACGGCGATGACGGGAATGGAGACGACCTCGATGACACCGACAGGGTCACATTGACGGTAACCCTTCGAAGTCGAACTGCCGGCGCAGTCAACATGGACGCCTTTGTCTGTATCGATGAGGTGTTCTACACACGAGCGACCGCGCCGTACAACGTCGCGGCGATCTGCTCGCGACTGACGCAGTCCGACGCGGAGACCGTGAGAGATTACGTTGCCAGTCGCGGTCAGATGGCGACGGTGATCGCCGTCGAGGATGCGACTCCGAACACGGGCGGCGGGGGGACGGGGGCCGATCCGGCGTCGCTGAAATCGCCATCCGCGCTCTACTTCGCCGAATGGCAGGGAGACACCGGCAATCACCCGGAGGAAGGAGTCCTGAACATCGCGATGACGCAGGATCGGTCGGTGATCGCGCTCTTTGACATCATGCCGCTCATCACGTGGGGGAAGATCAACGAGAATCATCCGGAGTTCGGCGGCGGCTGCTTTGACTATGACTATCAGGCGGCGCCGTGGCTTCGGTTTCCAGGCGTCGAGGACGTAAGCCAGACGGCCTCGTGCATCTCCGCCGGCGTCAACGGGGACATCATACTCTACGGTCAACTCAAACCGGGGGCGGTGATCACGATCACGGCGCAGGAGTTTCCCGGAGCCAACCTGCAATGGATCGAGTGGCGCGGCGGGCCTTGTGGGGCCGCGCGGGCGTGCCGGATCGAAGTCGAGGCCGGAAAGGACGTATCGACGATCGCGGTCTGGCGAACACCAGAATAATCGAATCTTGGTGCGCGACCAAAGGTGGTTCAACACAGTGCCGTGCGAGCGCCGGCGCGGCGACCCGCGGCTGAGGGCGGGTCATTCATATCGCAGTGACTGCACGGGATCGAGGCGGGCGGCGCGAACGGCCGGATAGATGCCGCTGATGATGCCGACGAACGCGGCCATGATGAGCGCCGCGATGATGATGCTCGGCGGCGTGTAAGTGATCAACAGGTTGTTGGACACCTTGCTGAGGAGGTTGGCGATGGCCCATCCGCAGACGACGCCGAGCGCCCCGCCGAACATGCTGATGGTGCTCGCCTCGGCCAGAAACTGCTTGAGAATGTCCATGCGGCGAGCGCCCACGGCGATGCGCACGCCGATCTCGCGCGTCCGCTCGGTCACCGACACGAGCATGATGTTCATGATCCCGATCGCGCCGACGACGATGGAAATGCCGGCGATGGAATAAAGCACCAGCCCGAAGATCTGCGTCACCTGTCCCAGTTGCTGCTTGAATTGATCCTGGGTGAAGACCATGAAGTCATCGTCCTCACCGGCCTTGATCTGATGGCTGGCGCGGAGGCTCTTTTTGGCCGCGTCGATGCAGGCGGGCACGCGGTCGGCATTGACGCACTGGAGGACGAGCATGGTGAGGTACTGCTGGCCGAACAAACGGCCCATCATCGTCGGCAGCGGCACGATGACTTGCTTGTCCACTTCGGTGAAGCCGAGCGCGCCCTTTTCTTCCATGACGCCGACGATGACGAAACTCTTTCCGTTGATGCGCACGGTTTCGCCGACGGGATTGCGCGCTCCGAACAGTTCCTCGGCTACCTTCTTGCCGAGCACGCACACCATCGCGCTTCCGCGCACGTCCTCGCGAGTGATGAATCGACCGTATTCGGGATGGTAGCTATTGATGCTGGCATAGGATTCGATGGCACCGAGCAAACTTACAAAAGTGTTTCGCTCATAGTACTTGATTTGTCCTCCGGCGTTGTATTGCGGAGAGACGGCGACCACGAGTCCGGCGTTGTCCTCGAGCACCTTGTCGGCATCTTCCGGCAACAAACTCATCGTTTGCGTCTGGCGATGCGAACGGCGTTCCGAGCCGTTGAAGACGAGAATCTGGTCGGCGCCGAGCGTCTCGAATCGCTGGAGAATGTCCTTTTCGGCTCCCTGTAGAATCGACACGGCGGACACCACGGCGCCGACGCCGATGATCACCCCGATCGTTGCGAGCATTGAGCGGATGAGGTTCTGCCGCAACCCACGAAACGCCATCAGGAGGATTTGAATGTGAAACATTGGGGTGAGTTCCTTCAGGGCGCTTCGGGTACGCCGCTCCGCGTCGGAGTGGACTGGAGCGACATTTTATGGCGAAACGCGCGGGCATGGGCCTCGTGCGTCACTTTTATGATCTCATCGCGCCGCCGATCGTCGATAGCCGTATCCTCGACGATTTTTCCATCGCGCATCTGGATCATCCGTTCGGCCTGCGCGGCGATGTCCATTTCGTGCGTGACCAGCACGATGGTGATGCCCTCGGCGTGCAGCTCGTGAAAAATCTTCATGATCTGTTCGCCGTTGCGGCTGTCGAGGTTTCCGGTCGGCTCGTCGGCGAGGATGAGTCGCGGCTTGTTGACGATCGCCCGGGCGATGGCGACGCGCTGGCATTCGCCGCCGGACATTTCGCTCGGCTTGTGCCTTGCCCGTTTGCCGAGGCCGACGCGTTCGAGCGCTTCCATCGCGGTCTTGCGAGCGAAGCCCACACGCGTGTAGACAAGCGGCACCATGACATTGTCCAGCGCCGACGTTCGATTGATGAGGTTGAACGTTTGAAAAACGAAGCCGATGTGCTGGTTCCGCGTTCGCGCGAGCTGTTTGTCGTTGAGGTTGCTGATGATCTCGCCGTTGAAGCGCAGGACACCCGCCGAAGGCCGATCGAGGCAGCCGAGAATGTGCATGAGCGTGCTCTTGCCGCTGCCCGACGATCCGGTCAGGCTGACGAACTCGCCGCTGTCCACGCGCAGGTCCACACCGTCGAGGGCGTTCACGACGGAATCACCCATGACGTATTGTTTGCGAAGTTGTTGGGCTTCAATCATCTGGCGGGCGCGATGGGGCGTCGCGGGAGTCCGCGCCGCACTGTCGCTATTTTTTCTTTTCCGTGTCCCGATCGGATTTGACCGGCTGTTTGGTATACACCAGCGCGCCTTCGCTCAGTCCCTCGCGCACTTCGGAATAGTTTCCATTGTCCAGTCCGAACCGGCACTCGATGAAGACTGTCTCGTGTTCGCCCGGCGCGGAATCAGGCTTGGGAACAAACACACCGAGCTTCCCCTTGGGCCCTTCACGGATCGCCTCATTCGGACAGAGCACCACGTTTTCAACGTGCTCGGAAGTAAAACGCACGTCGGCCCGCATCCCCGAAAGCAGTTTCTCGCGGTTCCCGCTGGTTACCACCACATCCACGAGGTAAGTCACCACGTTTGTGAGCATTCTCGGTTCTGGGAAAATCCGTTCAATTACACCTGTAAAATCCTCGTCGCGAAATGATTCCACGGAAACGGAGGGCGGGTGCTTCACGGCGGCCGTTGCTTCTGTAAGGTCGGTTGGCATGCGCGCGGAACCGTCGTGACCGGGGATCGCCCAGGGAGGCGCGATGGCGAGGATTCGACCGATGTCGGCCTCATCCACTTCGGCGCGGACCAGGATGCGCTGGTCGTCGAGCACGATCGCCAGCACCGTTCCGCCGGTCAGCGTCGTTTTTCCACCCTGGATCACTTCGCCGATCTGCGTCCGCACGTCGGCCACGACGCCGTTGATGGGAGTCACGATGTTGGTCTTGGTCAGGCGTTTTTCGACGTCGGCCAAAGTGCTCTTGGCCGCTTCGTAACTCGCCTCGGCCGACACGACGTCATTTTCCGCCAGCGGAATCGCCAGCTTCGCCTTATCGAGATTGGCTTTGGCGGAATCGAGCTGTGCCGTCTGGCGGTCGAGTTCCGTTCGTCTCTGGAGGATCTCCTCTTCATTGGTTTGAGCGGCGTCGAGTTTGAGAATCTTTTCCAGCCGGAACTTGGCCAATTCGACCAGCGGATCAAGTTGATCGACCTGCGCCTGGGCGGCGAGCAAATCCGGACCCTTGGCGAGTTCCAGCCGAATCTTCGCGCCGTCCAGCCTTGCCTTGGCGATCTGAAGGTCCTGACGGGCGCGATCGACGCTCCGCTGCTCGTCGTCTTTCTGCAATCGGATTAACAGATCACCCTGTCGGACGCGGTCGCCGGGTTTCTTGGCGATCTCAATAACCTCTCCGCTGGCTTCCGACTTGATTTCAACGCGGAGGGCGGGGCGAACCTCCCCAGTGGCGTTGATCGGAAGCGTTAAATTGCCGCGCCGGAGTTTCTCGGTCTTGCCCTCGACATTCTGGTTGGAAAGCCGCAGCGTCCCGGCGGCGTAATAGCCGACCAGGATGAGGCAAAGGATAAGGATGACGATGATCGTGTTCTTCATTTCACGGCCTCATGGCTTGCGGTTCGGTCACGGTCCACTCCGTTGCAAAAGGACCCTTGTCGGACAAGATTCCCGGACGATCCGAGCCTCACGGTGGCATCGCCGGATAGGATGGATCATGCCCGTTCGACCGACGACGGCGTGAACTCCAGGTCGAAGGTATCGGCGACGGCTTGGTTCGTCACCCTGCCGCGTTCCATGTTGATCCCCTCGGCCAGCCCGCGGTTCGCCTTGCACGCGGCGACGTATCCAAGGTCGGCCAGTTTCAATGCGTAGGGCAGCGTCGCGTTCGTCAGCGAATAGGTCGAAGTCCGCCCGACTGCGCCGGGCATGTTGGCCACGCCGTAATGAACGATGTGATCAACGATATAGGTCGGAGCGTCGTGCGTCGTGGGTCGAATCGTTTCGCAGCATCCGCCTTGATCGACGCCGACATCCACGATGACCGCCCCCGGCTGCATGATCGACAGCATTTCCCGCGTCAGCAGGACCGGACACCGCGCGCCGGGGATGAGTACCGCGCCGATGACCAAGTCGGCCGTCGAGAGCAGCTTACGAAGGGTTAGACGTTCGCTGAAAATCGTGTGTACGTTGGCGGGCATCACGTCGTCGAGATAGCGGAGCCGGTCGATGTTGACGTCCATGATCGTGACCTTGGCGCCGAGTCCCGCCGCCACCTTGGCCGCATTGGTTCCGACGATTCCGCCGCCGATGATGAGCACTTCGGCCGGTTCGACACCGGGCACGCCGCCCAGCAGTATGCCGCGACCCATCATCGGTCGCTCAAGATACTTGGCCCCTTCCTGAATACTCATCTTGCCGGCGACTTCGCTCATGGGCGTCAGCAGCGGAAGCCGGCCGTTGCTGTCCGTGATGGTTTCATACGCGATCGCGATCGAGCCGGATTTGAGCACTTCCTCGGTGAGCGGTCGGTCGGCGGCAAAATGGAAATAAGTGAACATCACCTGCCCATCGCGCATCATCTTCCGCTCGTCGGGCAACGGTTCCTTAACCTTTACGATCATGTCGGACTTGGTGAAGATATCTCTGGCGGAATCGACAATCTCGCCACCGACGGCCGCATACTCATCGTTGGTGATGCCCGATCCGCTTCCGGCGTCGACTTCCACGAGCACGCGATGCTTTCGACGAACCAGTTCGTCCACGCCCACGGGCGTCATACTGACGCGGTACTCGTGGGTCTTCGTTTCTTTGGGGATTCCGACGATCATTCGAACACCTTTTCTCCGCCGTCACCAAGGCGAAGCGAACTATATCTCGAGGTGAAGAGTCTCGCAATGAGAACGGGCCGTATGGAGTTATCGATCTGTTTGATCTTGTGTGCCCGGGGAATTCGAGGCGCGAGCCGCTGGCAGTCGGTCATTCGGTTATCGGAGCGACACGTACGCCTTGGGAATCCACCTCGATCCTCACTGCCCCGACGTCGGCCGTATTAAACAAGGGTGTGTCTCCCGCGAGTTCCACGATCCCATTGTCGGTCTGATCCAACCGTTGTCCGCTCGAACGGATGGATGCTCTTGCACCGACCGCCCTAAGGAAATCGCTAGTGGTCGGTCGAACTGATCCGTGATGAGGCAGAATCAGAACGTCGGCTTCCAATCCGCCTCGCTCCATGAGGGCTTTTTGCGCAGCGTCTTCGATGTCGCCTGTCAACAGGATGGAGTGCCCGGCGTAGCTGAGTTTCAAGACAGTTGAAGAATCGTTGGTATTGAGAGACGCGCACTTCGCAGCCGGCGGCCACAATACGTCGATGCGCACACCCGCTTGCTCCCACGTCGGCGCTTCGTCAGTCGTCGCCTGCACGGCCACGCCGTTGGAGGCCAACAGATCGATAAAGTGCCGCGCGGCGGAGCGCGGTTCGGCGGCCGGCGCGAAACATGGATTGAGCACGACCCGGCCCGTTGGCAAACGGCGAGTCAGTGTCGGCACGCCGCCGTAATGGTCGAGATCGGGATGGCTCACATGGACTTGTTCGAGTCGGCGAATCCCCCGTTTTCTCAGGAACGGCACCACCACGCTCTCGCCCACGTCAGCACCGCCGACGGTTCCGGCATCATAGACGATCGTGTTTCCGTCAGGCAGTTCGATCACCGTAGCCGAACCCGAACCGACCGCCAGCACCGTGACCGTCAGACGATCTTCCTTCGGTTCGGGAACAATCCAGGCAATACCACAAACGACGAGCACGACGAGCGACGCCCACCAGCCCGAGCGATGCCATCGTTTGCGGCGACGGTCGATCGCCCGCGCTACCAAATTTTCCGTTGATTCGCGCGGAATCACGCCGAAATCCGGCGTTCGACCGAATCTCATGGCAAACAGCAGAAGAAACACGCCGTATGCGGCCAGCAACCACCACGGCGGAACATCGACAACGGAAGACGAACCCGGCAATTCCGCCAACCGTTCGACCACGCGAATCATCCATTGGTCCGTCCAGCCAAGCGCTGAGGACAAGATTGCTTCCAGCGCCGGAGAAACAGCCGCCGCCACGATCTTCAAGAGGCCTAGGATCATCACCACGGACATCAGGGGATACACAAGAAGTGTATTGGGCGCGCCCCACGGTTGAACCTGCTGAAACGTGGCCGCGGTGATCGGTAACCCGCAAAGCCACGCTCCCGCGGACACGGCGACGGTCGCCGAAACGAACCGTCCGATCGGCGTCATCACGCGGCGCACGGAAGGGAACGAAGCCGTCGGCGAATCTCGCTCCGCGACGGCGACGAGACGCGCGTCTTCTCTTGCGAACGGGTCGCGCAATACCCAATGTCGAAACGACCAGTACGCTTCTCGGGACGCATTCAGCAACGCGGGGGCGAGGTAGGCCACGCCCAGCACCGCCCCGAAGGAGAGCTGAAAGCCGACATCAAACACGGTCTGCGGATCTAAGATGCAGAGAATGATCGCCGCGGCACAAATCCAGTTGAAATGGGCCCCTCGACGCCGAAGCAACAGAGCTGTGCAGAACAACAGCCCCATCACGCACGCTCGAAGTACGGGAGGCCGAGGTTCCGCCAAAATGGTGTAGAGAACGACCGTAACGGCCATCGCCAGCGCTGCCCGTCGCCGACCGATGCCCAGCAACCGCGCGACGAACCAGACCGCGGCGATTAATATAACAATATTGGTCCCGCTGACCGCGATGAAGTGAATGCACCCCGCCCGCGTGAACACTTCGTCGAGCCGGCGATCGAACCGCGAACGATGTCCAAGGACCATCGCCTCCAGAAAGCTCGCTTCCTCCGGCGCCGCGGCGGCAATGTCGTCGGTCAGCAGCCCGCGTGCGGTGCGACGCATCCAGCCGATCCACGCCCATCCGGTTGATTCGGCACGGTCCAGTCGCGTGACGTTCTCACGATGATCGCAGTACAACCTTGCGACGACTCCCTGCCGTCGATAGTAGTCGCGCCAGTCGAATACACCCGGATTCCTCGGCGGGGAAAGCGATGCAAGGCGACCGAACACTTCCACGCGCTCGCCCTCGCGCAAGTCGAACACGGCTTCGCGCATAAACACGCGTACGAGCCCCGTTACTCGCGACCAACCGTCGTCGCTTTGAATCTCTCGGAGGCGCAACAGAAACGCCGTTTCATCCGACTGGAATCGCCATCGCTCAAACGGTCCCTCGCGGCGCTCCACAAGACGCGGTTCCGAGGCGATCACGCCGTGCAGCCGGACGATTCGTCCCAGCGGTTCCGCCAGCCGTTCAATGCTGGATGCGGAAACGACCCGCGCGACGCTCCAGTGCAACAGGCAACCGGCGGCCAACGCCGCCAAGCCGATCCAAACCGGCGACGCGACGATGCGACATCGCCTTACCGCCACCGGAATCGTCGCGGCGGTCAGCAGGACTCCGGCCAGGAATGCCGAAGGTTCAAGCCATCGATCCGCGACGATTCCCACCACCATGCCGGCGGCGACTGGAAACAAAGGCGTTTTGGCCATCAGCTCGGACGAAACTGACTGAAGTGTTTCCTTCATGAGCGGCGGCTCGGCTGGCTGGCGGCGGATTCAACTCGATTCTCCGCCGCGCTGCAAAAAGGATGTTTCGAGGTATCATATCGCTCTGTCACCATGCAGTACTCCATCAATGACAGTGGGTGCGGTTCGAATCTGGACGATTGCCGAACCCAATCGGCGGCGTTCCGAGGGGAGTCCGAACGCGATGCGCGGGGCCCCAAACGACTCTCAACGGTCCGGCGCTGGGGCGCGACCTGGCAAATCGACCTCGATTGCACAGACCTCCTATTCGGCCCCGATTCGCTAAACTGGCTTCACCTTGAAAGTGACCCGCGCGCTACCTTCGTCAAGCAAGGACACCGGAGGACCGTCTGGCGCGTGGAAGTCGCGGCGGGTCAGGTGGTTTTCGCCAAGGTATATGATGCCGGCGAAGGGAGGTTGTTGAGCTGGTTTCGACGTCGGACGCGGCAGACCTCGCTCGAACGCGAATGGCGGCTGCTGTGGAAGCTCCGCGAACGTGGCGTTGCCGCCGTGCGTCCGCTGGCCCTTGGCGTTTGGGATGACCAGAAGCGGGTACTGGTGACGGAAGGCGTCGTGAGCGCGATTGGTCTGCATCGGGCCTGGATCGAAGCCCAGTCCGCTGATGCGTCCGGCGGATCGCGGAACCGTGTGGACGCCATTATTCTTGCGGTCGCCCGGTTATGGGCTTCGTCTCACGAGCGAGGATTCGCTCATCCTGACGGCCATCCCGAAAACGTCCTGATTTCGTCGTCCTCTGCGCCAGTCACGGCAATTTACGTCGATGTTTCGGGAAAGTCGTCATGGGCCGATGCATGGCCTCAGAGTGGGGTCATCCCGTCACGTGCTGCAATTCGTTCGCTGGCCCAGTTGGATCACTTTTTTCAACGACGCGCTTCGCGGGCATCGCGGCTTCGATTCTGGCGACGCTACGCCCCGTTACGCGGGAAGATCTCGGAATCAATGCTGGACCGGCGCGTTGAACGAAAATGGCTTTGCTGTGTGGCGAACGAACGAGCAATTCATGCGGCCTTGCTGGCCCGCCGGCGTGATCGGCGCTTGCGCGGCGACGGCAAGTATTTCGCCGCGTTTCGATTCGAGGGCGGCTGGAGTGCGGTGGTCACCCTGCAACTTGAGCGCCGCCATCTCTTTCCGGAAGCCGACGTGCCCGACCGCGATCGCGCCGAATGGACGACCATTCTCGGATCGCTTATCTCCCAGATCAACGCGGGTTCAACCACAATTGATGGCGCAAATTTGCGTTGCGTTCAAGTTCATCGAAGCCGCCAAGTAACTGCGATTGACTCCAGCCAGCATTCGAGCGCGCGACGACTATTCGAGCATTGCCATCGCCTTCGCCATCGCGACATTGACGCTCCGCTCATTCTGGGCTGGTTGGAGCGTCGAAACGGGTGGAAGCTGGTTCGTCAATCTTATGCGATCATTCCTTGGGAAGTCCGAAAATGACCCACATTGAGCTCGTGCAGGGCGACATCACGCAACAGTACGTGGACGCGATCGTCAACGCGGCCAACGAGACGCTGCTCGGCGGCGGGGGCGTGGACGGAGCGATTCACCGTGCGGCCGGACCGGAATTGCTCGCCGAATGTCGAACCACTGGCGGATGTCCCACGGGGCAGGCGCGCGTCACTAGAGGTTACCTTTTGCCGGCCAAATATGTCATTCATACGGTCGGCCCGGTATGGCGCGGCGGGCGATCGGGCGAGGCGGCACTTCTGTCCTCCTGCTACACCACAAGCCTCGCGTTGGCGTGCGAGCATCATTGCCAGAGCATCGCTTTTCCCGCGATCAGTTGCGGTGTTTATGGATACCCGCTCGACCTGGCCGCCCAGGTCTCACTCGACGCGGTTCGGCATTTTCTACGGTCAAATCCGGCGCCGGCGATCATTCGCTGGGTACTATTCGGTCGTGAAGCGACGGACATTTGGCGGCGAATCTACGCGGCGAGCGAGCCGGTGTAGGGCCATCGCGGCGGCTGGTCCGGCGACCAGTGCAGCTTGACAGGGCATCTACACGTTTCAACAATGGAACGTGGTTGAAACGACCCCACATCGGCGTCCATGGGGCGCCGCTGTCGGTCGCAGACGTGTTTGCAATGATCCTTCCGGCGATCGTCCACGCTGCGAAACCTCCCGTGATACTTTGGATGGGTCGCTACGGACCCGCGTCGGATGATTACGATGCCTGCCCGATTGGCAAGGCGCGCCGCCGACGGGCGTATCGAAAGGTAAATGGCTGATGAATTTCTTCCGTGAATCCCAGGGCGCGGACCGTTGTTGGGTCGCTGCAATCCTTGTCGCTTTGCTCGCGTCGTCGGCGACGGCGGCCGACGGTCGATGGGTAACAGAAAAAGGCCGAAAGCTCCGGATCACGCGATCCACGTCGGAGTTCGCGGTTGAGCTTCGCGATTGCTCGGCCATGAACGAATGCGCGAAACGGCTCGAAACCGAGGGAGTCGGTACGCTCGAGAGCGTTCAACTTGCGCCCGACGCGCGGTTGAAGATGATGAAGACGCCGCTGGCGACCTCACTGAGACGGAGTCGAATCAAACAGGACCCGGCTGTCGCGGACGTTCGCTCCGTGTACCGCTTTGAGGGCGAGGAGCGACCTGTGTTCGGCACGGGCACGGTGGTGGTGAAGACTCGGCCGGGGTTGAGCGACGCGGAGTTGACGAGGCTTTGGAGCGATCATGGTTTGGGCATCGTTCGACCCGTGCAGGGTCAAGCGGACGTGTACATGGTCACGGTTGACGTAAAACACGATGAGCTGCTGCTGGCGGAGGTGCTGGCGGATGACCGTCGGACCGTTTGGTCTCAGCCGAACTTTCGCCGCGAACTCAAGATGCATCAGGTTACGCCGTCGGATCAGTATTTCAGCCGGCAATGGCACCTGAACAACACGGGGCAATTCGGCGGGACGGCGGGGGCGGACATCGACGCACCGGAAGCGTGGGCGATCGCAACCGGTCAGAACGTCTTGTTCGGAATCTTCGACGACTGCGTGGACGTGGATCACGAGGACTTGAAGGACAATTACTCCGGCATCGGGCAGGACGTAACGTTGAGTTCAGCGGACGTGGGGTACAGCGATCCGCGTCCCAAGCAGTTTGGGGATCGGCACGGGACATCGTGCATCGGATTGGCGGTAGCGCGGGCCAACGCTCGCGGCGGGCGTGGCGTGGCTTACGAAGCGAAGTTCGCTCCCTCGCGGGGACTCGGCGAGATTCCCAGCGATTCGCAGATCGCCAGCGCCTTCGTGTTTGCCCGCGATAACAACGTGGACGTGCACACGAACAGTTGGGGCATTCCCGGTCGTTTTCCCGATCCGGCGATCATCGTGGACGCAATTCGCTCGGCCTATGCCGCCGGTCGCAATAAGGGCGATCTTGACGGCGACGGAACGGACGACGCGCTGGGCATGCTCATTTTCTTTTCCAGCGGGAATGACAGCGAAGAGAATATCGAGGGATTCGACCTTTCCGCGCTTCCGCAAGTTCTTGCGATCGGCGCCAGTACCGACAGCGACAAGCGGTCATTCTACAGCAGTTTTGGAAGCACACTTTCCGTACTGGCTCCGAGCGACGGGCAAGTCGACTTCGATTTCAATAACTCCACGATTGAATTTGTCGATGCACCGATCTTCACGACGGACAACACGGACTCCGCCAATGCCTTTGACACGGGTTACAATCGGGGGGGAGTTAACGTCAATTTCTTTGTTTTTGAAACGGATCCCAACGGCAACTATACTGACTTTTTCGGCGGTACATCGGCGGCATGCCCGATTGCCGCGGGAGTCGCCGGACTCATTCTCTCAGTGAACCCCAACCTCACTGCGAATGACGTGAGAATGCTTATCGAGCATACGGCCGACCGAATCGACATTACAGCTGCCAACCACGATCGAATCACAAGCCACAGCCTGACCTACGGCTACGGTCGCATCAACGCGGGCGGCGCAGGAGAGGGGAAGCTCGGTGCGGTCGAAGCGGCGCAGCAGACGCTGACCAACGGCGGGATCACCTGGCCGGACCGCGCAGCGGACGTCGGTGTTGACGACGTGAGCATCCGGTGGACGCAAAATCCGGGCACGACGGAGTATCTCGTGGTCCAAAGCGACAATCCGTTCGAGTTCGTGCCTGTCGATGGCGAATGCTATGACGGCAGCCAGGGGGGGTGCGTATCCGGCGCGGTTCGAAGCCTTCCGGCTGGCGTGACAGCGCTGGCCGTTGGGTGCGGATTTACCTGCGATGGTTCGATCGGGCAGTGTGTCACGGGAACGCGACAGTGCGTTCTGTTGCCGGCCGGCAACAAGTCGTTTGCGATCTACGCCCGTAACAGTCTTGGACGGTATTCGTGGGGCGTGGGGCTTGATTCAGCGGGCAACGTGAACGGTTCGGGGCGGTTCATCGACCTTTCGGCGGGTGGCGATGTGGTCATCCCGACAGGTCCGCCGCCTTCCCGCCCGACGTTGACGATCAACGTATCGCCGCTGGAAGGTACATCGCCGCTGACCGTCCATTTCCAAGGCAACGCGACGAGCAGCGTGCCGATCGACGAAGCGCGAACGATCTGGGATTTTGACATCAATCAACCGCCCGAAGTGGACGAAACGACGCGCGCGGCTACACATATCTACGAAGTTGCGGAGAGCGAGACGCGCACCTTCATCGCGCGATTGACCATGTATGACACGAACGGAACGCCGGGCGTGGAGGAAGTCGCGATCAAGGTCACCGGGGCGAGTTTTCGCGACGAAGACGAGTTGACCAGCGGCAATCTGCGGATCATCGTCGGCCTGCCGAATACGCCGGATTCCAACGTGTCGAGCGGGACCTCGCCGTTCGATGTTCTGCTGAGCGTGGATGCGTCGGGTCTGCCGGGCACGCTCCAGTCCGTGAACTGGGACCTTGGCGACGGCGAACGGGCCACCAGCCTCGTTGTGCCCCACACGTACCTGAACGAAGGCGATACCGATCTTCGCATTCCCGTTTCGGTGGCGGTCACGACGGCGACTTCACAGACGACGACGATCACGACATCGGCAACGCGAATCATCACCGTCAAGCCCGGTCTTCCGGTTTCGGACGGCGGACCCGGTGAGTGCACGCTGCCCGGGACATGCGCGGAAGGCCCCGGTGGAGCGGCAAGACCATGCGGATTGGGCGTGGGGCTGATTCCGATGCTTTCGTCGATCGTGTTGATTTCTTTCGTTCGTCTGCGCCGTTTGCCGTAAGCGCCCGGTCGGAACTCTTGTCACCAGGGAATCCGCGAGACTACTTATGCTGCCCAGATCGAGTCAACGAGTCGCCGAAGTCATCAAAATGGCTAACCTCATCGCGCGCGAATACGAGCGCGAATACGTTGGGACGGAACATGTATTGCTTGCGGTGCAGCGCGAGGGAACGGGCGTCGGAGCGGCCGCATTGAAGAAACGAGGCATTACCGAATCCTCGCTTCGCAGTGAGATCGAAAAACTCATCAAGAAGCAGATGGAAGAGACATGGGTTTTCGGACGCCTTCCGGGAACGCCGCATTTCAAGAACGTTATCGCTGGAGCGATCAGGCAGTGTCAGGAACTCGGGGCAAAGGAAGTTTGTACGGAACATTTGCTCCTGGCGCTGCTGCTCGAAAAGGGCAGCGTCGCGTTCAACGCCCTCAAGGCGCTTGGGCTGGGATTCGACGACGCCCGAAAGGACATTTCCGAACTGACGACGCCCGCGCCGAAACCGGCAGGCTGACCCATTGAGCGCCACGGAGATCGAAACTGTAGCCTTGATCCGCAAAACGTCGGCCGGCCGGCGCGGTGCGAAGCTTTTTTTCATAGTGGCGGTGGTTGCCTGCGTTCTCTGGGTCGGCCTGCACGCCGCGATCAAGGGGCGAGAACTTCAACGGCGGATGGTGTGTGCGTCCAATTTGAAGATGTTGAGCGTGGCGATCAGTGCCTATCGGGATGACATACCCGCCGGCGAAGCATCATCCGTAGAGTGGCTCGTATCTCGCGGACTAGTCGATCCCTCTGCGGCAATATGTCCATCCTCGGGGCGTCGGCAAACCAACTATGTGTTTCTTCCGGAAGGAATGGAGGTTGCGTTCGATGACGGATCCGTTATCGCTTATGAGCCGCTAGCGAACCACAGGGAGGGCGGATGCGCGGCTTTTGCCGACGGTCACACGGCGTTTCTGCTGCACGCCGACCATCAAAGGCTGACCGCCCTGTTACACCGAAACGATGAAAAATAACGTGTGGGCGGGCCTTCGGGCGATTCGAAGCGCTGGGTTGCGGATGGTAACGGTGGTGTTAGAATGGCAGGTCTGTCAGATTGGCGAAAACGGCCTACGGCGGGGGCGGTTCGGGCATGAAGAAAGTCGATGACGAACTCCTTAGGATCATGGTTTGCCCGGTGACGCACGCCAAGCTCGTGCAATCAGGCGACTGGCTTTATTCGACGGATGAAGAGACTCGCCGAAAATACCCGGTTCGGGACGGCATTCCGATCATGCTGATCGACGAATCGGTGGTGGCCGAACCGGAGGAGTTTCGACGAGTGATGGCCGAGGCGAAACGGTAGCAAAGGATTCGAGAATGGAAAGACCAAAAGGGTTTCACACGGAACAACGATTTCCGGATCGAGGCGGCGAAGGGTGGGTCGGTCCGCTGGTGGATTACAAAGAAATCGATCTGCTGCGCAAGTTCATGACTTCGAGCAGCAAACTCATGTCGCGAAAGCGCGCCGGCACGGACGCTCAGGAGCAGAAGGCACTGAAGGTTGCCGTGAAGCGTGCTCGTTTCATGGCGCTCATTCCATACCGCGGCGCGTAACCAAATCGCGGCAACCCGATCAAGCGCTGGCGGAACCCCCCATCCATTGATCAATGAGCGGGATGATCCGTTCGTGCGCATCTTCGACGATGTAATGACCGGCGTCGGCGAAGCGGTGGACTTCGGCGTTGGGAAAGCGCTGACGCCACTCGTTGAGGTACCAATCGTTGAAACAAAAATCCCGAGCTCCCCAGCAGATCAGCATGGGTTTGCCGGCCAGCAAATGCAGCCCGGATTCGATCTCGCGAACGACGCGGTGGCTGGGAACGAGGGGCGAAACGGGGATATCGCGAATGAACCGCATGATCCCGACCCGGTCCCTCCATGAGCCATAAGGGAGCAAGTATCCCTTGGCGACGTGCGGAGTCATTCGCTCGCGGTTCATGCAAGCCTGTTTGAGCGCACTTCGGCAGAAGCCGTTGAATCCGCGAACAATCAGATCGCCCAGACCGTTCCATCGACAGATCCGAATTCTTAGAGGAATCGGACCGCCGAGGAACGCAGCGGTGTTCAGAATCAGCATTCGATTGACGCGCTTTGGGTTTCGTACCGCCCAGCCGCAGGCCACGGCCCCGCCCCAATCATGCCCACCGATGCTGATCGACCGCAATCCCAGATGGTCGATCAGTCGGCCGACGTTCTTGATGTGCATATCCAGAGTATATCGATAGCGTTGAGGTTTGGCGGAAAGCCCGCAGCCGATGTGGTCGGGCGCGATCACGCGGTATCTGGCGCGCAGTCCTTTAATCAGGTCACGGTAATAAAAGGACCATGTCGGATTGCCGTGAAGCAAAATGATGGGCGGTCCCTCGCCTTCGTCCACGTAGTGCATCCTCGATCCGCCGGTCTCGAAGACATGGGAATCGAAAGGGTAAAGGTCGGCGATAGACTCGATTCGGGGATCACGCGGCATGGCTACCACCGCACACCGAGCATCACGCACGAGAGTCCGCTGCCGATGCCAAGCATCGCCATGTTGCTTTCAGGAAGAGGCGGGTCGCGCTCGACGCCCATGGCCATGGTCATGGGCAGCGAGGCCGATCCGACATTTCCGAGAAACTCAAAAGTCGAAAAATCGCGTCCCGAATCCAGCTTGGTTGCCTCGTAAAGACGATCCCGATGGGCGGCGCCGACCTGATGAGTGAAGACTCGATCTATGTTGTCGTTCGACCAGCCGATCGAATCGCGAAAGTCACTCCAGGTTTCGGCCGCCAGAGTACAACCGTCGTCAAGCAGAGTTTCAGCGTCCGTGTTCATGCTCATCGTCGCACCGCCGGAGAAGCCTGTGTCGGCACTTCCCCGGCAGAGCTGGTTGTGCTCTGTCGCGCAACGCACGACGCCACCCAGCAAACGATGATCGGTCTGCGAGACGGATTCGTGAGTCATGACCAGCGCGGCCGCGCCGGAACCGATGGTTAGCGAGGCGAACGCGGCCTTGAGATCCTGCCGGGTCAGTCGATGACCGGCCCGCAAAAGCTGGTCGATCGTCGTTCGCAGGAGATGCCGGCTGTTTTCGCCTGCCACGATCAGACCACGCTTGACCTGCCCCAGTTCAATCATGTTGGCCAACGAGGTCATTCCATTGAGGAATCCGAGGCATGCGTTGGAAATATCATAAATTACGGATTTTCGCGGCAATCCGAGATTATGATGCACGACGGCAGCCGTTGCCGGTTCGAGACAGTCACGGGACACCGACGTATGCAACAAGCATTCGATTTGCTCGGGAGCAACACCCGCCTCTTCAATGGCTTTTCGCCCGCACCTTGTGCTCGCGTCGCTGGGCAGGGTTCCGTCTTCCCAAATGCGTCGCTCGCGGATACCGCTCATTAATTCCAGACGCCCTTCGTGCAGACCGAATCGCTCGTAGACGGGGGCGAGTTCGCGCTCGATTTCGGCTGATGTCAGGACGATTTCGGGAAGAACATAACCGAATCCGTCAAGGCAGACTTTTTCATACTTGTACATAGCGGCGTCTCCGCGTTTCCGCCCGAAAATCAATAATCCTTTTCAGTACTCACGAGTCTCTTGGTAGATTAGGGGAAGATCATTCGCCGCTCAACAGCATCTGACGCCGACAAACGTCACGAAACAGGAGCCGAAATGTGAGATGCATCGAGACACCGCCTCGCACGGGCAGGATCCAACGGTTTGATACGACGGCAATGATTCTGATGGAAGATCGTTTCGGAGGGAAACCGCGCGCTCATTTGAGTTGTTCCGCCGAGCCGGCGATCCGCTGGAAAAGTAAGCCGCATGGCTGACACGAACTTCAGTGCAAACGCCCGCTACGAAATATGGCCCAGCTCAAGCCCAGACCCAAAACGCCCGCCAGTAAATAGCCCGCAATGCCGAGGTATTGAAAACTGATGCCGAACACCGTCCACTCCGTCCGGGCACTGACGACAACCGAGCTGCCAATGATGATGGCAGCGATGACGATCGAAAACGCGAGGCGATTGCTGGAGCGGTCGAGCTCACCGATCAGCCGATCGATGTTCTCATGCCGAACGTCGAGTCGCCATCCGCCGGTGCCCATTCGCCGAAGCCCTCGACGCAACCGCGACGGCGCCTCGCGCAAGATGTTCAGCAAGTGCCAGCCGGTCAGCAAGGCCTCACGCGAAACCGCCTTGGGCGAGAATCGATCCGCCAGGTTCTTTTTCAGTCGCGGTTTGAGCAGCTCCAGAAGATTGAGTTCGGGATCGAGCCGCGCCGTCACGCCTGCCACCGTACCGTAGGCCTTGATGAGCATGATGAAATCGCGCGGGACCGTCACGTCGTGGAGTCGCACCACGTCGGAAAACTCGTTGAACAGCGTCCGCAGATCGAATCGCCTGATCGGCAATCCGTAGTATTTCTCAAGAAGAGACCGCAACGCCCGGTGCAGGCTTCGTCGATCGGCCTCCGGTCCGATGGCGCCCATGTCGGTCAATGCGTCGATCGCGACATCCACCTCGCGATTCACACACGCGTACACGATGACGACGAGCTGGGTCATCCACTCATCGGTAATGGTTCCGGTCTGTCCAAAGTCGATCAATCCGATCGTGGCCGGAGCCTCGATCAGGATATTGCCCGGGTGCGGATCAGCATGAAACAAACCGATGTCGAACACTTGTCTGAGAAAGCAGTCGGCCAATCGGCGAGCCGCGAGCGGCCGGTCAATCCTCACCTCCGGCGCGTCGCGATCCGAGCCTTCGATCATCGATTCCAGGTTCGCGCCGGGCAGCGCTTCGAGCGTCAGTACGCGGGGGCTGGTCAATTCCCAGAACACTTTGGGAATCCGCACGCCCGCGTCGTCGGCGAGCGCGTCGCCAAAGCGAGCCGTGGCCGACGCCTCGTGGATGTAGTCGAGTTCCCGCGTCATCGTCTCCGCGAATTCGGCGACGATCGCCGTCGGTCGATAGATGCGCGATTCGGGCATCAGCGATTCGAGCGATTGGGCCAGCCAGCGAAGGAGCTGCATGTCCAGTTCGATGATCTGGTCGATGTCAGGTCGCCGAACCTTGACGACCACGTTCTTGTTTTTTCCAATCAGCCGAGCGCGATACACCTGACCGATCGACGCACTGGCCAGCGGTGCTTCGTCGATCCATTCGAAACATTCGTGGATCGGTTTGCCGAGTTCTTGTTCTATGGCTTGCATCGCCGTCGAAGTGTCAAACGGCGGCACTTTGTCCTGAAGCAGCCGCAAATGTTCGATCACTTCGGTGGGCAGCAGGTCCGGCCGCGTGCTGAGCATCTGCCCCAGTTTGATGAATGTTGGTCCCAGTTCCGTGCAAACGCGAGCAAGCCGACGACCCATCATCGCCGCGGCCGACTCGGGCGGCATGTCCTCGACGCGTCGGCGCAGCATCCACACCGGGACGAACCGTCCGAGATTGAGCCTGGTCACGGCATGCCCAAACCCGTGGCGCGTCAGAACCCGAGCGATGTTGCGCATTCGGTTGAGTGATCGAACGTTTCGGGTGAACTGCAACGGCGTCATGATCAACATTGACTCAACAGGGATCGCCGATCGAAATCATTGGCACCACAAGCCGTACTCCATGATTCAACGCGGGCCACGCGATCCTGCGATCACCTTGTACAAGGCAAGCGATCAGCCTATCGCCGGGAAGCGCCCATGACAACGGATGCAATCCCACGGGCGGCGTTTCGTTTCGGACAGGAGGTCTAACGGAATCACGTTTGCAGGCTTCCTTGATTGAAAAAACTCCAGGCAGCGGCCGGAACAGGAATCGCGCAAACCTTGCGTAACGCGCGGCGGCCTGGCATCGCCCGTCTACTTGTACTGACATTGGAGAGAAGAAGCGCCCGTATCGCCTTTCGCAGGCGGTGCCGGAGCGTCATGGCCGTCCAAATCGTCGAACAGCGTGATCCGTGATCAACATGCTCACGCGTCGATCAAGGGGTCCGACGGGAATCTGCGGCAGAAACTGTCGTTCAAAGGCCAGCCCACAGGCGGTTCCGCGAAAATCCGAGTGGGCAAGGAATCGATCGTAGAACCCGCGCCCGCGACCGAGTCGGTTTCCGTATTCGTCGAATCCGAGGCCCGGGACAATGACCAGATCGATCAGCGCAACTGGAAACGGCACGCCGGAAACCGGCTCTCGGATGCCCATGCCCGAAACCACCAGATCGTCGGTGAGCGATCGAATCTCGACCGGCATCATGCGACGCTGATTCCAACTGACCTTCGGCGCTAGCACTCGCTTACGATCCTGCCAGCTTCGGAGCACGATCGGCGATGTGTCCAGTTCATTGGGAAGCGAAAGAAACACCATGACGACTTCGGCCTTGACGTATTCCGGCTGCTCGAAGAGTCGCTGGCAAGCGCGCGCGGAGAGATCGGCGAGCGCTTCCGGCGAAATCGCCGATGTTGCTTCGCGGAGCCTCTGACGAAGTTCTTTCTTGATCGGCAATGCGCATTTATCCATTTACGAGTCGCTTTTCCCGTTCGGCGATTCACCGTGTCGTTGTCGCAGTTTGTTCAACGCGGGCCTGAATGCCGCCTCGACGCCGCGATCGGTCGGCTCGAAATAGACTTTGTCCACGCCCAGATAGTCCTGCTCCACTATAACGCCCGGAGCATCATGAGGGTACTTGTAGCCGTCGCCGGCGCCGAGGCGTTCTGCCCCGGCGTACCCTGTCGAGCGGAGAAATCTCGGAACGGGAATCGTCCGATGGTTCCGTACGTCTTCGGCGGCACGCCAGATTGCCAATGCCGAAGCGTTGGATTTCGAAGCGCATGCCAGGAAAATCGCCGCCTGTGCGAGCGGAATCTGGCATTCGGGCATTCCCACCATGAGCGTGGCGTCGGCGGCCGCTTGCGCGAGAACCAGCCCCATTGGATCGGCGTTGCCGATGTCTTCGGCCGCGGCGATCACGATTCGGCGGGCCACGTAGCGAGGGTCCTCTCCGGCTTCGAGCATTCGGGCGATCCAGTAGACGGCCGCGTCGGGGTCACCGCCTCGAATGGATTTGATCATCGCGCTGATGGCGTCGAAGTGCGCGTCGCCGGTGCCGTCGTACTGGATGGCCTTGCGCTGAATGGACTCGACGGCAACGGACAGATCGACAACGATCGGTTCACCGGCCTGTGACTTCGCCGATTGGGAGAGCACGGCGATTTCCAGAGCCGTAAGGGCACGTCGGGCGTCGCCGTCGCTGGTTGTTGCGAGATGATCGGCAGCTTCATCGGTCACGGTCACGGGCATCGCGCCCAATCCGTGTTCTCGATCCGCGACCGCCCGCCGAAGAAGCAAATCAATGTCCTCTCGGCTCAATGTCTCAAACTGATAGATCTGACTCCGGGAGACCAGCGGCGCGTTGATCGCAAAGAAGGGATTCTCCGTCGTGGCTCCGATCAGAATAACTATCCCTTCTTCCACGTCACCGAGGAGTACGTCCTGCTGGGCGCGATTGAATCGGTGCAGCTCGTCGATGAACAGAATCGTGCGCTGCCCCGACGCTTCGAGCCGCTCGCGCGCCTTCGAAAGTATCTCGCGAACTTCCTTAACACCCACCGCCGCAGCGTTGACCTGAACGAAATGAGACTGGGTCGTTTCGGCGATGATTGCGGCCAGCGTGGTCTTGCCCGTTCCCGGCGGACCGTAGAACACCGCACTGGTGATTCGATCGGCTTCGAGGCTTCGGCGGAGAAGCCGTCCTTCGCCGACAAAGTGCCGCTGCCCGACGAATTGATCCAGTGTTCGAGGACGCATTCGCACGGCCAGCGGCTCGACTCGTCGTCGATTGGAGTCACGTTGCTCGGAAAACAGGTCCATTGTTCAGCCCATCGTCGATCATATCACAAGGCGGAAGATTGGTCGCCAGGGACGGTGGTCCGAAATCAGCGGTGGCGCCCGTCATGGGCGTGCTTTGATGTGGCCGATCCCACTCCGCAGCGCGTCGCGCCAAGCAGGAAGATGCAACAGTTCTTGCGGCGTGGCGACCCGTAGTGGCAAAGTCGACGTCTCGCGAATCGTCATTCCCCACCATCCGATGTCGTACCACCGTTCGTGCTTGTGGCAGATGTCAGCGAACACGCCAATCGGCCTGTAACCCAAGCCCTCATGGAGCGCCACGCTGGCAGGATTGGGAAGTGCGATGACCGCGATGGCCTGATGAAAGCCTTGCAACCGCAGGCACGCCAATAGCGAAGTGTATAGTCCTCGTGCGTAGCCGATTCGCATGCAGTCGGGTCGTACATACACGCTCACCTCGGCCGACCATTGGTAGGCGGGCCGGGATCGAAACTTCGTCGCGTAGGCGTATCCGGCGATCACGCCGTCGACTTCCGCCACGAGCCACGGATGCGTCATGTTGGTTTCCGCGACGCGCTGGGCCATCTCGTTCGCATCGGGAACCACGAACTCCGCCGAAAGATGAGTGTCGCGGACGATGGGACTGTAGATTTCCGCGATGGCAGGCGCGTCGTCCGCCATGGCCAGTCGAATGACAGTCGCTGCCCGGTTCTTCATTTCTTCATTCTATCGTCACCGGGACGCCCGTGAATGCGCGTCAGAGACCAGCCTGACTGAGCGGCGACACCGGAATCAGATGGATGCGGATGTTAACGAATTCAAAGTCGTCGATGTCATCCGAACTGGGTGCGGCCACGATCCGCAGCGTATTGACCCCTTCGTGTAGCATGTCTGGATCGAATGGCGCAATGAACTCGCCGAAGCTGCCATCCTCGGGCGACTCATCCAGACGCCGAGGGAGAGGCCGATTATTGATGAAGATCCGATGACGACGTTGCACGCCTTTAACGAACAAACGAATCTCCGCGCGGACCAATGCTGACCGTAACGTCGCTCCGTCCACCTCGAATGTCGCAAGGAAACTCGATCCCTCGGATTTCTTCTGAAATTGACTGTTGATCGTTCCGTCAAACCGATCATCGCCAAGATGGTGTACATCCGGCGCCGCTTCCGTGGCGACCACCTCGGGCGTCGAACGCTCCAGTGAGAAATCGACGGTGACCGATCCATTTCGTTCAATTGCCGCACGCGATACGTTCGCCGAAGCGGGTACAAATCCCTCCAGCGAAGCCGACAACGCGAAGTTTTCTGGAACCAACGGAACCGAAAGGAAATACCGTCCTTTGGCGTCGGTCGTGGCGGTCAGCGGTTCCCGATCGGGCAAAACCAGTTGAACTCTCGCGCCGCCGACAGGCCGGCCGTCGAGATCGTCTGTCACCTTCCCCCGAATTCGACCGATCTCAACGTCCTTGGGGATTGGCTGCTCAGATTCGGCCTCGACAATGCCGGGAATGGCCAACGAGAGAGGAAGCAGATTCGTCGTGGAGTCAACGAATTGGATCACCGAAGATGGTGGCGTCGAGGGTGAAACAGGAGCGTCGCCGGATTCAACGCCGGGCGCTGACACCAAGTCGCTTACTTTCATGTCGAAGCTGTCCATCGGTGGCAGTTTGAATTCATCGGCTTCTGACGATTTCGTTTCTTTCATGTCGTTGGACGAGTCATACGAATGTCGTCGCAACGGGACAAAAACAGGCAACGGAAAAGGCGACGCTTCAGGCGTCGGTTGTAGCTGATCGAAATGGGCAAGTGCCAACCGCAGGCCAAACATTGGCCGTGGATTCGAATCGGGCAGCGCCGCGGGCAAAAACTCGGCTGGAGAATCGAGAGGTCTCGGCGCGTCGGAAGCGATGTTTGACACTGAATCCACCAGCCGAACATCCGAATCCGTCGCTACGGGATTGTCGGGTCGCGGTGACTCCATCATCGCCTCAGTCGTCCCGACGTTGAATGAGTCTGCCATTGGCGCACGACCAACTTCAGGCAACGGCATGGAATCCTCGGCCCTGTGCGGCGATTCGACCACGGACTGCCGCACAGGTCCCATCGGCAACTGCGGTTCGGCAAAATGAAGCGGCTCGATTTTCGCCAAAGCGTTCGCGGTCATGACTTTCGACTCCGTCGCTGGAATCGCCTCCGTCAACCTGGATTGCTCTGGCGCCAAGCTGAGTTCTGACAATTCGTCGGCAACGTTGTCCGAACGCGGAGGGTCGTCGATTCGCACGGTCTCGCTGAATCGAGGGTTTGAAATGTCCGATGTCAGGCGGCGACTCGATGGGGCCAATGTGGGCGGCTTGGAGGATTCCAGATCACCCTCGTCAACCTTGGTCGGTTTTACTATTGAAGGAAGCGAAACTTCGATTGCGTATTGCGATTCCGCTAACTCAACCGTCGGCTTCGGCATCAGGTCTGACTCAACGATTCTGGCATCGCTTGCGGAAGATTCGATGGACATCGGTGTGATGATTTCAATCGCATGCTGGTCGGGCGGGATTTCCGTTTGTTCCGGCTCCGCCAGCGCCGTCAGTGGAATCATCCGCCGTTCAATGGGAGGCGCCGCAACGACGGGCGAAGGAACATCGAGCGACCGCCCGCGAATTTGTTCGGCAATCGAATCGGCCGAAGGTGATGTCAAGGCGATTTGAATTGACCCTCGACGGGCCGCCTCGCCCGCCAGCGCCGCCGCGACTTCCCAGACGTTGAACAAAAGCATCAACAGAATGTGCGCGGCCAGCGACGCAAGCAGGCACCGCGCCAGCAGGCTCAGCTTTCGATTCTGCGCGGCCTTGAACAACGAGAGCATGAACAGAAGCAAGAGCAAAGCAATCAACGCCCACAACAAGTTCGGACCAATCAGCTTCCACAGCCCGGCCCAATCCATCGGCGGTCGATCAACCCGCTCCGCTTCCACGAAGACCTCCCTGGAATTCGTATGGTAGAGGCGATACGCTCGCGGCGAATCGGAAGAGTCCTCGCCGATCCGATCCGAACTGAAATCCAATCCGAAACCGCCCATGCTCAGCGCGGGATCCAATTCGTTGGCGGGCGTGTTCACGGTTTTCCCAAGATTCTTAGCCGGCTCATACTTGCCGTCGCGACGGCGCGAACGGTACAGGTCAAATGCTCCTTCGCCGCCGGGCCGATCCGACGCAAAATAAAGGAAATCACCGAACGAGCTGACGGCCGGCGCGCCCTCGTTGTATGGTGTGTTGAGTTCGCTGATCGCCTCGGCCTTCCCCGGTCCGCGATCCGTCATCGTCGCCGAATAAAGATCGTAGGTTCGATGAAACAGATCCTCTCGAAGCGTCGCTGACCAGGCATTCGGATCGGAGGTGCGCGCGTCGTCCGGCTGCGGCCGATTGGATGAGAAGTAGAGCGTGCGTCCGTCCGGAGTGATAGCCGGTCCGTAATCGTTGAACTCCGAATTGACCGCCGCTCCGAGATTTTCGGCAGGTTGCCATTCTCCGTCGTCACGCCGTCGCGCCGACCACAAATCGTAACCGCCCAATCCGCCCATTCGATTGCTATAGAAGTAAAGTATGTTGCCGTCCGGCGACGGCTGTGGACCCAGATCATCGGCATCGGAGTTGATTGCCGCGATCGGCTGCGGTTCTCCCCAACCGTTTGCCGTTCGCGCAGCAATAAAGACTTCAGCGTCGCCTCCCGCTTTTCCTCGGACGAAAAACATCGTCATTCCGTCCGCACTGATTCGAGGCTCATATTCCTGGACACCCGAGTTGATTGGCGCCGGCAATTGTCGCGGCGGCTCCCACAGAATATCGCGAGGTCGCGACGATTCGGCCGGCTCTCGAATCGACTCGGCATCGGTGTAGAAAGTGCGATGTTGCGGAATCAGACGCCAGGCGGCGAACGCTGCCGCTCCGACGCCAAACAGGATGATGCACCTGATCAGCCATTTCTTCATGGCAAGTGTCCGAATGGTCTTAGCTTTACGAACTCACTCGCGTGAGGATTAGTCGTTTAATACCGTGTCGAGATAGGGTTCCTGGATTCCGGCGGCCTTGCAGGTATCGAGGACGGATACGATCGCCGCGTAAGCAGTCACCCTATCGCCGCGAACCGTGACTTTTTGCTCGGGATTCGCGGCAACGGCATCACTCACCAATGTTTTCAAATCGCTCGCCTCCATCCTCCGACCGCCGACGAAGATCGCGCCGGCGGCGTCGACGTTGATGACCAACTCCCGAAGCAATGTGCTGATTGGCGCGGACGAAGAGGCGACCGGCAAAGCGATCTTCATTTCCCGTTCGGTTTGCTGAAACGTCGTGGCTACTAGGAAGAAGATCAACAGGAGAAACACCATGTCGATCATCGGCGTCATTTCGATCGTGGGAACGCCGTTGGTTTCAGCGGATCGAATCAACATGAAGAGGCCCTCCGGAATTCTCGTCAAGAACGCATCTCGACGCGGCGCTTGAAAAACTTGCTACGCCGTCGCCAGCGAAATCTCCATTCGGCCATCGCCGGATTCCGAACGATCGGACGACTCCTTGGGATTGACCGCTCGTCTGACCGATGCGGCGAGAATCGTGCCCGACTCGGCAAACGTCTCCACAAACTCCACCGTCATGCGGTCCATTTCACCGACGAGTCCCTCCACCTTCGCCGACAACCAGTGGTAGGCAAGAATCACCGGAATCGCGACCATGAGGCCTGCCGCCGTTGTGATCATGGCCTCGTAAATGCCCTTGGCGAGAAGCTCGGTTTTGCCGAGCGCTTCGCCGGACGCGGCCACGGTCTGAAATGCATTGATCATTCCGAAAATCGTGCCCAGCAATCCCAGCAACGGTGCGATCGACGCAAGTACGGAAAGAAGTCGCAGAAACTTTCGAAGTTTTACAACTTCCCGCTCACCGGCCTCCTGAACGTGGCGCTCGAGGTGCTCGACCGGCTCGCCAAGTCGCTTGATCCCTTCCGCGAGTACGCAAGCCAGCGGACTGCCGTTGCCCTTGCAAAACTCAATCGCCTTGTCTCGATCTGATACGGCGCCCGAGAGCATCCCCTTCACGCCCGGCAGGACATCGCCGGGAATCACGAGTTTCCTTCGTAGCGAGGCCATCCTTTCGACAAAGACCGTCAGCGCGACCAGCGAACAAAGCCCGATGGGAATCATCACTGGTCCGCCCTTGACCACGAAGTCCCAAATGGATTGGACTTTCACAGCGGCGTCTGCTGCCGGATCCGACGCCGCCTGTCCGAGTACCGCCCAAGCCGTCATTGCAATGGTGCCAATCATGTGTCACTCCATGCCCGGTTTCTGGTTCGATTCGTGCCCTATTTGCCCGGCAACGTTGCAACCGAACTTGCCAGCTCCGAAATCTGCTTCGCCGCAAGCTTCGCCCATTGCGTGTCCGAATACTTCTCCGCAACCGTCGAGAACTGCTTTTTCGCCTGAACCGTGTCGCCAAGTTGCGCAAAACACCGTCCCGCTTCGTACAGCGCGGCCGCGCTCCACTCCGGGTAGGCGAAGAGGATATCGACTTTTAACAACTCACGAACGGCTGGTTCAAGTTTTTTCTCGGCAAACAAACATTGTCCGATCTGAAACTGCGCTCGCGCGGCCGTCGCTCCCTGATGTCGCTCGACGACTTTCCGATAGGACTCGATAGCCGAATCGAATCGTCCTTGGTTCTCTTGCGCCCAACCAATGCCGAACTGTGCCGCGAACCACTGGTCGGCGCCGCTGAACCGATCGAGGTACTTTTTGTAGGCTTCTTCCGATAGCGCCCATCGTTGCAGCGTCGCATGACAATCGCCGAGACGAAGGATCGCCGGTCCCGCGACGGGATCATCGGGAAACTCATTGGCCGCCCGGGAGAATCGTTCGACCGCTTTTTCGTTGCGACCAAGATTCGCCAGCGATTCACCGGCATAGTAGCAGGCGGAGGCGAGCAAAACGCTCTTCGGAAATCCGTCGATCAATTCATCGAAGACGCCGGCGGCTAGTTCGAAGTGATCTTGCCGAAACTCGCTGACAGCCAGGCGATAAAGACAAGGCTCGACAAGTTCGGCTTTTGCCTTGTCCTCGCCGCTCAGTTCGTTCTTGAGTTTCCGCAGAACTTCGGCGGCCTGCTCGTGCCGATCGGCCGCCGCCTCCAGTTCGGCAAGCTCAAGCATTGCATGGAAACGAACCGACCCGGCCTCGGAATCGGCGAGCAATGCCCGATACGCGTTGACGGCGTCGGCCGGCTTGTTCATCGCGCGCAGACACCACGCTTTTTCATAGCGAATGACGCCGCGCAATGAAGGCTCCAGCGCGCGAATTCCGTCCGAAACTGCCTCGACTCGTTCAATCGTCGCGAGTGCGTCGCTGAATCGCTCCTGCCGCGATTGTGCCACGGCCAGTCGCGCGAGCGCCTCCTTCGCCACACTCGATTCGGCATTGACGTCAACCACTCGACGAAACGCCGTCTCCGCATCCGCGAATTGTCCGCTCACCATCAGTGCCTGACCCTGACGGCAAATCGCCGCTATTTCGTCGTCGCCCGTGGAGACGCCGACCGCCTGTTCGTAATAGCCGGCCGCCTTCTGAGAATCTCCTTGTTTCAACGCAATCGACGCCAGATGATTGAGGGCAGACGATGCGAACCTCGACGGTACGGTGGTATTTAATACTTGCTCTAAGGCAATCTTCGCTTCGTCGAGCTGATTCAGCGCGACGAGTATCTGCCCTTGCTCGAATCTCGCCTGAACCCCGTGTGTGCTATCCGGAAACCGTTCGATCAACTGACCGTAATTGCGGAGCGCCTCTTTGGAATGTCCCATTCGTTGGCGGGCATAGGCGAGCTTCATGAGCGCGTCGTCCGCCGAAGCCGGTGACTCGCCGCCGACCTCCAAGTAACGCGCCAATCGCCCCACCGCCTGCTTCCACTCGCTGCGTTGAAAGTCAATGTCGCCAAGGATCAACAGCGCAGAACGAAACAACTCGTCGCGACCGGCAAGCGCTTCGACTTGCTCCAGAACAGCTTTGGCTTCATCAAATCGATTGAGTCGATACAAGGCCGTGCCGAGTCGAAATCGCGCCTTGTCCAGTTCCGCGCTGCTCGGAAACCAGGCGATCAGTTCACGATAGCCTTCAACAGCCTTAGCGAAATCGCCTGCAAGAAACGCATTCTCGGCGACCAGAAAAGCCGCAATCGCCGAACCCACCGATTCGGGATGCCCTGATAGCAGCATCTTCGCGTGCTTGCTGCTCTTTTCGTAATTCCCTTTCTGATGTTCCGTCATCGCGAGCAACTGATAGGCTTCGGGCGCGAGTGCGTGATCGCCGAAGCTCGAAACGAACGTCTCCAATGCTTCGACCGCTTTGTTGGTTTCGCCGTTTCGATGCAAGGCAACAGCCAGGTCAAACGACATCTCGGCGATAAGCGAATGGCCCGTAAATCGCTTGATCGCCGAATCCAATCGGTTCGCCGCGGCCGCGAACGCCCCGCGTCGCAAGTCGCACTTGGCCGACCAGAAGGCGACTTCGCCGGCCGCGTCGCCGTCCATTTCTCCAGCCTTTTGAAACGCCTCAAAGGCCCTGTCATAATCACCTTGCGCGAACCGCACTTTGGCGCGAAGCATCATCGCCTTTGAGGCAAGCGTGGAACTCGACAACGCCTCACCAAACTCATCCAAAACCGCGCTCGCTTCCTCATGCTTGCCCGTTTGATTGAGAAGTGCACACAAGCCGAAACTCGCCTCCGCAGTCAGCGCTCCGCCGGGTCGTTTCAGCATTGTCCGATATTGGCGAATCGCCTTGTCCGGCTTGTCGATTCGCTGATAGCCTTGCGCGAGACAGAGCATCGCCTGCTCGGAGAAGGCACTCGTTGGAAAAGCTTTGGTGAAGTTTGCCAATCGCTCAGTGGCCGCCTCGACTTGCCCTCGCGCCAGGTCGGAAATGGCCCAGAAGAACTCCGCGCGCTCGCGCTGAGCGTCGGTCGGATTTTTCGACAACAAGTCTCGGCATCGCGCCGAAGATTCGTCATACTTTCCAGCGCGATAAAGAGCCTCGACCGCACCGACGGCCGCGTCGCCGGCCAGGAGGTGATCCGCGAATCGCCGAAGCAAACCGTCAAATGCCTCGGCTGCTTCGGCAAAGCGGCCCAGCGCAAGCAGGCACTGACCTTCAATCGCCGCGACCTCCGCGGCATACGCGAAGCCCGGTGCGGCTTGGAGAGACTCCAGTTCTTTCAGAGCCTCTTCGAACCGTCCCAGTCGGAACAGACAAACCGCCAGGCCGTACCGCGCCTCGGCCGCCTTTTCGTGTTCGCCATGTTTCGACAAGTACGTGCGATATTCGGCAACCGCAGGCTCGTACATCTCTCGCGCCAGCAACCCATTGCCCGCCAGCAGCGATTGCGTTGAGGCGTGCGTTTCGCCGGCCTTTGGTTCCGCGCCCAGGATTACGACATTGACCAGTGAGGCTAGCACCAACGCCACAATCCCCTGGAGCATGACAGTCTTCGCAGTCAGAGGCGCCATCTTCGTGTCTCCGAGCTTGTCAAGCCGCGCGTACCGTTAGCGCCCGCGGCCCATCGCGCCGTTTCACTTCAGGCGTGGTGCGGAAACTGCCGCACAACACCCGCACCGCCAATTGCTTGAAAATACTTTCTGGCGCCGGCAGCATCACATGCCGGCGCGAAGGTCGTTACCGAGTTTGATCGTCCGGCGGCGATTCCTCGCCATCATCGTCGTCCGGCGATGGAACCGGGTCTGTTGGTTCATGAGGTTCCGCCGTTTCAATTTCGGTTTCATCAGCGGACGGCGCGGACTCCAAGTCAGCGGCATCTGGTTCCTCAACGATAACGTCAAACACCGGTTCTGACTCTCGCAATGCCGCTAGTTCGGTCAATTCTGCGGTCACCGGAATCACCATCGTTTCCAGATGAGTTACCAGCGCCGCCACGGAATCGACGATTTCCTCCGTCGGCATCACGTTGGCCATGGATTCGGCGGCTGTCTGAACCGCCTCGGCCCGTTCCTCCAACTCCTCGGCGTGCTCTTCCATTCGGTGTGCGCCTTCTTGAACCGTTTGAGCCTTCCGTCGAAGCTCCTCCGCCTTCACCTGCAAATCACGGGCTTGCTGTTCAAGCTCGCGCGCGGCCGATTCCAGGGTCGCCACATGGTCGCGATAGGCGTTTGCCGAACCGTTCGGACCTGATTCGGAAGCCCGTTCGGCCATGACGCTCGCTTGCGACCTCATTTTCTCCGCCTGTTCGCGGTAGGAATCTGCCACTTCGCCGAGTTCTTCCGATTGGCGCTCCATCGCCTGGAGAGCTTCCTCGTGCTCGCGGGCTTCACTTCGCGCGTCACGGGCATGCTGCCGGATGCGCGATCGGGCCCGATCGACTTCTTCGCGAACGCGCGCGCGAATCCGCTCCGTCTCGCCTCGCGTCCGCGCTTTCAGTTCAACCATTTCGGCGCGGGCCTTGGCTTTGATGTCCTCGGCCATCGCCCGGACCTCGGTCGCTCGACGGCACGATTCGCAGCCGCGATTGCATTTCTGGTCGCAGGAGCCTGCGCAACCGCCTGCCAATCCGGCAACATGCGCAAAGGTCTCGGCGTATTGCTGGAACTTTCCGGCGTCGAAGGGCATCTCAAAGTCGAAAGTGCCCCAGCCGTCGGAACTACGCTCCGTGGATGGGTCAATCATCCGAAGGAAGGCGTCGAACACCTTATGCTGGCGCCCGCTCGCCTGAATCTCGATTCCCTCTGTTTTCGGGCGGACCCAGATGGGCACGTCCGAGCGGGACATCAATTCCGTAAACGCTTCTCGCTTACCATCCGAAATCTTGTATGTTCGCCATGCCGTCTCCTCGCCCGTCACATCCGACCAGCTCTGTCCCGGCGATGGCAATGAAGGCGGGGCCGGTGGAGTCGGCGGCATTGGTGGAGTCGGAACCGCTACCGGAGCCGGAGTCCCAGGCGGCGCAGGAATTGCCAGCGATCGCGGCGAACGCGGCGCCCTGGGTGCTCGCGGAGGCGCAGGTTGAGCCTGCCGAACACTGCCATGGACATGTCCATGCACGTGCTCGCCGTCGTCATCGTCGGCGTCCTCGTCATCATCGTCGTCGCCATTCTCCCGTTGCCGTTCCAACGCGACCGTGATCGTCTCGATCTTTCGACCAAGTCTCTCAAGCTCCGCCTGTAGATCGGCAATCCTCTTTGCACGCTGGTCTTGTCCGGTGCTTTGTGCAGCCAGCACCACCGGCAATGTAGCCGCCGACGAACCGCCCCCTGCCGCCGTGACGGCCTCCGCACTGCGCTTGCTCGTACTGGTCGCCTTCGCCGTGCTGCTCGTTACCTTCTCGTTCTCCGGAGAAGATCGCGCCGGTGAGGCAATCCACCCGCCCGCCGCCACCAGGAGCACCAACGTGAACCCAGACATCGTCATCCTCGGTCGTACGCTTCCCGTCATTACCATTGTCAATCTCCTCGCAAATCGCCTCGCTCGCCCCGTCGTGATTCCAATGCCCATCGCCGGCACCGACCGGTCTGATTCCGAAAGGTATTGCCTCGTGCGCAGCAGGGCCGTCGCATACGCACGCCGCGTCCGCGGCATCAGCGTCGTCACCCACGCGTCGCAACAGTTTTCCGCCTCGGCGTGCAACCGGCTGCGCACCCACCACACCAGCGGATGCCACCAATACACTCCGCCGATGACGGACTCGACCCAGGCCACTCGATGATCCTGTCGCCGAATGTGCGCGAGTTCATGAAAAACGACCGCCCGGCGGCCCATATCGTCGAGCTGAGCCCATAACCGCGTCGGGAGGATCAGCGTCGGCTTCAGCCCGCACCAGACCATCGGTGAAACCCGTCCCGAAACCATCAAGATACGCGGTGACCGACACAGTCCCAGTTCTCGGCTTGCTTCCTTAACCAGTTGCTGAACGCCTTTGGGTGCCGGGACGCTCGATCGCAACACCTGGCGGAATCGAAAGATCCGTCCGACGCCGACCGAAGCCAGCACGCCGATCCCGATCAGCCAAATGCTCATCGGCATCGAGGGCAGATTCTGCACAGCGTCGCGCACCGCCCCGACACCGGCGAACCATGTACGCCAACCATCAGTGGTCGCTTCAGGACTTGTCGGTTTCGGACTTGCAGATGGCTTTGGCGATTGCGCCCGATCGTCGAGCGCCAAGGTGGGATTTGAATCGCGCTTCATCGACGACGCGGATTCGTGCCGCGCCTCATCCAGCCGATTCGCCGAATTTTGAGTTTGTTTCGGGGTAACAGCATTTGGCAGAAGTTGCCTGTCCCGGTTTAAGGGGTAGAGCAGCGGGCTGGAACGAACTCCGACCGCCAACGGGCCGTCATCGTGCGGTTGAGGCGGACGTAATGACAATTCCCCGGCATTCGCACCAGGGTCACGGAACGGCGGCCCGGCAGCTTCCGACGCCCGGGCGAGCTTTTCCGGCGCAGGATGGACTGCTCGGGCCGCGGACCGTGATAAGGGTGGGGTCCCATTCGATTGACCTTCGACAACTCGTTCCCTGGTTGTAAGCGCACCAGGGTCAATAACAGTTGGTATAAGACTTGGAATTGCCCGATTGGCAGGCTCGTCAGGTGGCAAGCCGCTGGAAGAAACCACTGTTCTTACATAAGCCGATTCTCGCAAGAGGCCAGGTGCACTCGGAAAGAGTGGATAAAACATCAGCCACAACAGCACCGCGAACCAGATTGTGTGGCGAGTGGCCGGCCGGCACGGTAGCAGTTTTGTCGCCGCGGTGGCGATCAGCACCAGCGGCACCGCCGCCAATCCGTTTCGCCAAAGCATGTCCAACACCGGGGAAGCCCATTCGGTCATCCCACACCTCCGCCGCGTTACGCCTGCGTGTCCTTGTCCATTCGTTCAATGAGTTTTTGCAGTTCTTCGATTTCGCCGGGCGTCAATCGCTCAGTCCGCACAAGTTGCAGCACGAGCGGACCGACAGCCCCGTCGTACAATTGCGACACCAAATCGCGAAGCCTCGACCGAGTGACCCGGTCGCGAGACACTTTCGCCCGAAAGACATGGGCTAGATCAGATTTGTCGCTCGTAACGTAACGCTTTTGCTCCAGGCGCGTGAGCAACGTCTGTACCGTGGTGTATGCGACATGACGACCTTGCGCATGCAATTCATGAAGCACTTCCCGCACGGTGGCCGGACCCAAATCCCACAAGGCCTTGAGCGCTTCGAATTCGGCGTCCCCAAGATCATGGAGCTTTTCAGCCATGGTAAGTCCTCGCCTGTCGATCCCGGCCCGCCCGGTCTCCTACATCCGTCGGAGGAAGTCTACTACAATTGTCGGAGGTAATCAAGAAAAATCTCCTTGCCGGACAAATCCGTACATTTGGAGTATTCAATAATCGACGAAGACTATTTCGTCGCCGAGCCGCTTATTTGTCTTTGGAGTCGATCCCCATGCCGCTGCGATTGGGGTACGCAGGCCGTTTCGGCGCCACATAGGGATTCTTGCGAACTTCCTCGGTCAGATGCGCGATCGCTGCGTCAAGCTGCGGATCGCCGCCATCAACCATCAACGCCGGATCGTCCACGACCTCGATATCCGGATCGACCCCGTGACCCTCCACGCCCCATGTGCCGTCCGTTTCATAGAACGCAAACGTCGGAGCTGACGTGACGCCGCCATCGATCAAAAGGGGATTGCCGGAAATCCCAACCAGACCGCCCCAGGTCCGCATGCCGATCAGCTTTCCGATCTTGCTCTGTCGGAAGTAGTATGGAAAACAATCGCCGCCGGAACCGGCCAGCCCGTTGATGAGCATGCACTTGGGACCCTGATGCGCGTCAGGAGGCCAACGCCAATCCCGGTCCGCCCGCGTCGCCCAGTAGTTCGTCGCCGGGCGGTTGAGAAGTTCAATGAAGCGCGTCGGGATTTGACCTCCGCCGTTCCATCGTTCGTCAATGATCAGCGCGGCCTTGTCGGTCTGACCGTAAAACTGCCGAAACAACTCATTCTGGCCTTGCACGCCCGTGTTCGGCACATACACGTAGCCCATGCTCCCGCCGCTCTTTTCCTCCACATACTTGCGGTTCCGCTCCACCCAGTCGCGGTACCGGAGGTCCGCCTCGCTTTTCAGCGTTTCAACCACGACTTGCCGCGCGTCGGCGTCGATCGTGGGCTTCTCGCTGACCGTCAATACGACCGTTTTGCCGGCCAAGCCCTGGAACGCAGCCCAGGGGTCTTTGGTCGCGTCGATGGGAGCGCCGTTGACTCCCAAGACGTAATCACCGACTTTGACCTTGACGCCCGGCTGACTGAGCGGCCCCCGGGCATCGTGGTCCCACGGACCTCCCTCGATGATGCGCGCGATGCGATAGGCGCCGTCGACCAGCTCGAAATCCGCCCCAAGCAGTCCGACAGAAACATCCGATTCTTTTTCGTAATCGCCTCCGCCACGTACATAGGCGTGTCCGACATTGATTTCGGAGATCATCTCGCCGATGACGAAATCGACATCTTCCCGCGACGCGCAATCCTCGATCATCCGGCCGTATTGCTCGCGGATCTTCTTCCAATCCACCCCGTGCATGTTCGGGTCGTAGAAGTAATCGCGCTGAATCCGCCAGGCCTCGACGAACATCTGTCGCCATTCTTCGCGCGGATTGACCCTTCCGCCCATGTCCGAAAGCCCTAGCGGCTTGTCCAGCTTTTGATCGGGCGCGGCATCGACAATGGCCATGGTTTGGTCCTTGCGCACGAGCAATTTCTTTCCGTCCGCCGAGACCACAAACTGTCCCACGTCTTCCAGAACTGTTTTTTCTTTTTTCTCCTCATCCTTGACGTCGAACAGCTTGATCGATGGCTTCGAATCCATCCCTCGCGCCGGACCTCGAACATAGACAAGTTTGCCTTCGTGATTCACCGCCAGTTGCATGAACATGCCCCGATCCACGGGCAGCGCGATCGCTCGTTTCTCGAATCCGTCGAGCTCGATCACCACCGGCTTAGGCTCTTCTTTCTTTTCCTCCTTCTTGGCGTCCTTTTCCGTACCTTCGGACTTCGATTCGTCATTCTTTTTGGACTCCGGCGGCGCCTCGCCGGCGCCTTCTTTCTTCTCCTCCTTCGACTTGCCCGACTCTTCTCCCTCCTTCTTTTTCTCGTCCTTGGCCTTTTCTTCTTCCTTTTTCTTTTCCTCGCCCCATTTCTCTTCATCGCTTTTGGGCGCCCAAGGCGAACCCAACTCGGCGCGAAGCGGAACCACGAACATCATGTCCGTATTCGCATAGACGAACGAATTGCCCACGTCTTCATAAATCGGAGACGTGAAATTGCGGCTGCTCGTGAAGAAAAGATAGTCGCCCTTTCGATCAAACGTCGGCCAGCCATCGTTGAACATCCCCAACGTCACCTGCGTCTTTTCGCCCTTCGATACTTGGTACAGCCAGATGGACGCCGTGGTCTGATTGACGTTGTTCTTGGTGTACGCCAGCCAATCGGAATCAGAGGCCCAGTTCATCCGTCCGATCGCGCCCGAAGCGTCCTTATCAAAGGCTTTCGTTTCGCCGCTTTCAATCGTGTGCAGGAATAGTCCGCCGTTCTTGTCGGCAAAAGCGATTCGCCTGGAGTCGGGCGACCAGGTCGGCTGCATCCGAAATGTGCTGCCGTCCGATGTCAGTTTCCTCGTTTCGCCGCGACCGTCCGATTGTGTGATATGAAGCTCGTATTCCCCTGTCGTATCGGAAAAATAGGCGATCCACTGGCCGTCCGGACTCCACGCCGGATCGCGTTCGGCCGTTCCGCCCGACCGCGTGATGTTCCTCGGTGTGCCGTTCTTCGCCGGAACCGTCCAGATGTCTCCACGGGCCTCCACGGCCGCGCGCTGCCCCGTCGACGAGACGTCGAACGCCTGAATGAACTTATTCGCTTCATAGTTTCGCGGTCGGATCATGGGGCGATCGCCGGGAATAGTGATCTCGACGTTGCGGACTTTCCCGTCGCCCAGGGAAACAACGCTCAGGTTTGGTCCATTCTGAAAAATCACTTCGCCTTTTCCATCGGGCCCCGGACCGATCGCCGGCCATTTCGCGTCGAACTCCTTCAGATGGGTGATCTGCTCGCGTTTTCCGTTTGTCGTGTCGTACATCCAGATATTCAGTCGATGCTCCGGTCCCCCGTCGGAAAGGTAATACACTTTCGATCCGTGCCACATCGGCTGCGAGTCCGTGCCCTCCCAGTCCGTGATTTTCTTGGATTTGTGCTCCTTCAGATCGAACAGCCAGATATCCGTAGCCATGCCGCCGCGGTAGCGCTTCCACGTGCGGTGATCGCGCGTGTGCGGTGTGTAGGCAAGCCAGCGCCCGTCTGCGCTGATCGATCCGTTCGCGCCGTAGGGGACCGGAAGCTGCGTCGGCAGTCCGCCGCTCGGCGCGGTCGTGAAGAGCTGCGTCTGACGTGAAAGCCCCGCCAGCCCGTTTGTGAAAAAAAGCAGCCGCCCGTCGCTCGTCCAGTCGCACAGCGTCTCCACAGCCGGGTGATAGGTAACCCGCGTCGGTACGCCGCCGCCGACCGGCATCGTGTACAGGTCCCTGTTTCCCTCGTAATTGCCGACGAATCCGATCATCGACCCGTCCGCCGAGAATCGCGGAAACGTCTCCTGACCCGGCGGGCTCGCCAGCGGTGACGCAACGCCACCGTCTCGCGGAACCGTCCACAAGTCGTTGGCATAACCGAAAACGATGTGCGTCGCGCTGATGTCGGGAAACCGCAACATCCCCGCGTGCGGCTGGTGGCCCGCTTCGCCCGCCGCAGGTCGAATCGGTTCGATCTTTGTCGTCGTCAGTTCAAACCGGGGCTTTTCGGCCGCCTGCTCCTGAGCCGACACGCATCCGGCGAGCAAACAGACGGCCCCAATCGCATTCAAGTGCCTACGCATCGCTATTCCTCCCTGGGGGTCACTCGGACCGCCCGATTCTCTATCGTTCAAATCTTCATTGCCACCCTGATGGAAAGCCTCCTACGTTCGTCGGACCGACGCTACCTTGGCGAACACGTGCTCGTCAACGCCCCCGGCCGGGCCTCGACAAGTGTTTACAAGCCGTAGGCCATGGTCGGTCGTTCGTGCCTTGACCGCCAGTACCGTGAGACGGACACGATATTCTCAGCTTCGACGACTTGCATCGCCGGTTCTGTTCGACAATCAGCCCTCGGCTTTCGATAATGTGTCTCGCTTGCGTGCCACCGGTCATGAGCCCTTCTTTCGCCGATGAGGCGTTCGTGCGGAACGGAGCGGAGATTCACTTGGAAGGGAACGAATCGCTTGTCAACATAGGGAGAAGGCGTGGAAACGATCAAACATCTTGCCATCGTCGGGGCGACCGGAGCGGTCGGTCGGGAGTGCATCGCTCTGCTCGATGAGCGCGACGTCCTCGCTGACCGCGTAAGCCTCTTCGCCTCGGCCCGCAGTGCCGGAGAAACCATCATCGTGCGCGGCCGCGCGGTAACCGTGCAGGAACTGACCGGGCAGGGCTTCAACGGCGTGGATTACGCCATTTTCAGCGCAGGCGCGGAGCGCTCTCGACAGTTTGCTCCGGCCGCCGTCCGAGCCGGCGCCGTCGTCGTCGACAACTCTTCGGCCTTTCGTATGGACCCCAACGTCCCGCTCGTCGTGCCCGAGATCAATACCGACGATCTCCGCTCGCACAACGGCATCATCGCCAACCCCAACTGTTCGACGATCATCATGAACGTGGCCGTTTGGCCGCTCCACCGCGTCAATCCCGTGCGGCGAATCGTCGTCAGCACCTACCAGTCGGCCAGCGGGGCAGGCGCCGCCGCGATGGAGGAACTCCGCACCCAGTCCGCCGACCACCTTGCCGGGCGCAAGGTCGCCCCGCGCGTGTTTCCGCACCCGATCGCCTTCAACCTTTTCTCGCACAACACGCCGATCGGCCCGGATGGCTACAACACCGAGGAGCGGAAGATGATCGACGAAACTCGAAAGATCTTTCACGATTCGTCGATCGCCATCACCGCCACGTGCATTCGTGTGCCGGTCCTGCGTGCTCACAGCGAGTCGATCAACCTGACGTTCGAGCGGCCGATCACACCGGAGGAAGTCCGCCGGATTCTCTCGACCGCCCCCGGCGTCGAGATCGTGGACGACCCCGCCACTGGGCGGTTCCCCATGCCGATCGACGCCTCCGGGCGCGACAACGTGCTCGTCGGACGCATCCGCGCCGACATCAGCCAACCCGACGGGCGGGGCATCGAACTCTTCGTCTCCGGCGACCAGCTTCGCAAAGGCGCTGCCCTGAACGCCATCCAGATCGTCGAAACCCTCCGCCACAAGGCTTGACCAAGGGCAGTGTAGCCTGTGACGGAAGTCTGTGGGACCGACTTTCCAGTCGGTCAACATGCCGCTTTGGACCGAAAGACGGGCTGGAAAGCCGATCTACATTCGTATTGATCTCTTTCACCACGCGCTGATAGGCTACCATCTTACTCACCTCAGCCTCAGAAAACGCTCCTTCGAAAGATTCGCCTCGCCCTCCAATCACGACTATGATGATTTGTCACCCCGGGAGTGTTAACAATGAAGACGACTCACCTTCTCGCAATCATCAGCGTCTCAACAATTTTCGCCATCAATCAGCCCGTTTGCGGACAATCGCGTGTCGAGCCCGACCGCATGGCGACTCGACCTTCCATCCTGCGCGAGGTCGTGGAGGTTGCGCAGCTCACGCCGAGCGACGCTGAACACTATCTGGGCGACGGATTCGCCACAAGCGCCGCAATGGATGGTGATTGGATCGCAGTGGGCGCGCCCGGCGACGACGAAGTCGAATCCGACGCCGGTGCGGTCTATGTCTATCGACGCGCTGGCACGGAGTGGATTGAACATGAGAAGATCATTCCCAGCGACGGTTCGTGGGAAGGCCGTTTCGGCAAGACGCTGGCCTTGCATGGAGATCGCTTGATCGTCGGATCATCGGCCAACGGTTCCACGGAAGAAGGTGCTCGTCTCGGGTATGTTTACGTTCGAAATGACAACGGCACGCCTCGCGATTTAAGCGACGATCAATGGGTGGAAGAATAGAGACTCTTGATTCCATGGGGCGCGCTTCCTTTCTGGCTTTGTTGTGATGGGGTAACCAATATTGGTATTTCTGGGAACCACATCGTAGCGGGGGCGGGAAGAGAAACGGTTGGTTTTGTCGGCTTCGTAGCTGATTTTCAATATGATGGTTCGTCCTGGATTTTTGTCGGTCACATCCTTAATTCTGACGCTGAACCCGGCGATTATTTCGGAGCAACAGTCTCTACAAACGGCAATCGGATCGCGGTGAGTGCGCCCGGAGCCCGCGCGGGACTTGGCGAGGTTTACATCTTCCGTCTTGGCCGGAACGGTTGGGCTGAGGAGGCAAAGCTCAGTGACCTTGCCCCTATTAAGCTTCAGTCGCACATTTCAATGGATACAAATTCGATTGCGGTCGGCACATCCACCGCAGAAGGAAATGGTGTCTCAATCTATCGTCGCATGGGCCAATCGTGGTTTGAGGAGGCGTTTATTCCTGCGCCGCACTTTGGCAAGCCATTTGGCGATTCCATTTACCTAACTGAGGAAAACCTCTTTGTTTGGTCGCGCACTCCTCAGAACGATTTCCCGATTCTCTATAATTACGGACGCGAAGGACGACTCTGGCAAGTGCAGCAAGTCCTAATGGCCGCCGACACAACCGCGACTTCCGGATTCGGCGGCGTTCGGACGCGGAGCGGACGGTTTCTGGTCACCGGCGGGCGGCAAAAGGCTTACGTCCTGCAATTCACCAGGTAACCCCGGTCCTTCGTTGATTCCACTGAATTGAGCCCCTTTTTCACGCCGATTCCGGGGCTTGAGGTTCCCGGTTTGCGGGTTACAATATGGGGCTTGGCGCAGGGCGCGCCCACTGGAAGGCAGGTAGACTGGCAATGAAGAAAGACATCCACCCCAAGTACGTAAAGTGCGTCGTCCACTGTGGTTGCGGTGAAACCTGGGAAACCCGTAGCACCGTGCCCGAGATCAAGGTCGAAATCTGTTCGGCCTGCCATCCGTTCTTCAAGGGCGGCGGCAACAAGGTGCTCGACACGCTCGGGCGCGTCGATCGCTTCACCAAGAAGTTCGGCTCCGACTATTTCGTCAGCAAGCCCAAGCCAAAATCGACCACTGCGCGTCGTTAGCGGGTGAACGAGCCAATTGAACCACGCGCCGGGGTTCTTCGTGAATCCGGCGCGTGGTTTTTTCATGGGATCGCGGCGTTCGTTCCGACGATGCCGAAGCGAAACGAATCAGGCGTCGGGTTGATGCGTTCCGAATCAACGGATTGAACCGATTACGTCATGGCCATTGAAACGTCCGTCAACGATAAACTCATCGCCAAGCTCGACGAAATCGCCGCGCACTACGATGAACTGCACAACCAACTGGCCGATCCCGAAGTCGCCTCCAACGCCGCACGCACCATCGCCATTACCAAGGAGATCGGCCGGCTGCGCAGGCTCGTCGATCCTTATCGAAAGTTCAAAAAGGTTCGCGCCGACCTGGCCGACTCGCAAGCCATCATCGATGATCGCACGCAGGACGCCGACCTTCGCGAACTTGCCGAATCGGAGATTGACGGCCTCCAGAAGACGCACGACGAATTGCTCGAATCGCTCAAGGCGATTCTGGTCAGCAGCGACGACGCCGCCATCGAGTCGGTCATTCTCGAAATCCGCGCGGGCACCGGCGGCGACGAAGCCGCCCTCTTCGCCCGCGACCTCTACGAGATGTACCTTCGCTATTGCCAGAAGAAGGGCCTTGCCGTCGAGGTCCTCGATCAGGGCGGCGGCGACCTCGGCGGACTCAAGGAAGTCGTGATGAGCGTTAAGGGGCCGGAAGTCTACCTGATGCTCGGCTACGAAGGCGGCGGCCACCGCGTGCAGCGCGTGCCCGAAACCGAAGCCCAAGGCCGCATTCACACCTCCGCCGCCACGGTGGCCGTTCTGCCCGAGCCCGAGGAAATCAACATCGACATCAACTGGGAAACCGACGTCGAAGAGTTCGTCTCGCGTGCCGGCGGTCCCGGCGGGCAAAACGTCAATAAAGTGTCGTCTGCCGTTCGCCTCTGCCACAAGGCCACCGGAATCACAGTCAACATGCGCGACGAAAAGAGCCAGCACAAGAACCGCGCCAAAGCCCGCCGCATTCTGCTTACCCGACTATACGACGCCCGACAACAGGAAACCAACCGTCAGCGCGACTCGGCTCGAAAGTCAATGATCGGCAGCGGCGACCGGTCTCAGCGCGTCCGCACCTACAACTACCCGCAGAATCGCGTCAGCGACCACCGCATCAACCTCGACCTATATTGCCTCGACAAGATCATGCAGGGCGAACTCGACGAACTCGTCGAGGCGCTCCAGACTCATGACAAGGAACAACGGCTCAAGAACCTCTAGAATCATGACGTTGTAAGCCAGTCAATCGCGGATTTGGACGGAACGGACGCCGACTTTCGCGTGCCCGACAACCCATTGGACGTGCCGTTTTCGGCGAGGAGCGACCCACTGACGATTGCAGGTTCCCACGGGTTGACAATCTGAAAAAACCGAAAACTCGATCAGTCGCTAACGTGATGCTGACGAAATAAAAAAGGCACGGGACCGACGGAAACCGTCGATCCCGCGCTTCTTGGTCCTTCTACCAATTCTGAGGCCATCACCGCGACTAATTCGCCGCTATGCAACCTCAGAAATCGGCATTCAGCAAGTACTTACTGAGCCGCGACGTTTCCAGCTTCGAACAGGTCGAAGACGCCGTCATTGTCGCTCACGAATTCGAGGGCGGCATAGAGGGGCACCGCGCGCCACATCTGGCCCAGAAGTCCGCCCAGGCAGCCGAGGTGGAACATCATGCCACCCGCCAGCACCGCCAACGCAATACGCTTGCTCTTCTTCATCCGATGATCTCCTTTGAAACCGGTTCGCATCTCGCCGCCGCGCCAAACCATTTCTACTCAGCGGGACGCTCTTGCGAACGTGCCGTACCGGGTTACTCCCCGGCCAATCGCAACACAAAAAACTACGGACGGGTACGCCCCCGCACCGAGAATCCACACTCAACATTGGTCAGAAAAGACGTCACAACCAAAACTGACAGGCCAAGCCCAACCGCCGCGCCATCCGGAGCCGAGCTTCGCTTTTCCAACCGCCTGTGATCGGGCCGCCGCGCCACGTTGCGAAGCCGCGAACCACAAACGTCCGGGGGGACTATACACCGTCCCGCCATCACGTCAACAAGATCAAATCACTGGCATTCAATCTCGAACGCCGCATTGCAAGCCGAACCCGCGCCGAGCCAAGCTTGCAAAAACGTATTGGGTTCTATCGGGTTTTAGGCCAAAAAGCCATGAGACTTTTAGGCCGGTCCCTAAAGCCAATCCGACGGACATTTCGGTCGGATGGCTTGATTCAACCGCTGTTCAAGCTCCGTCCAAACCTCTTGGGGCGAGACCTTCCCATAGTCTTAGGAATATGTCAAGATCATTTTCTGCAAAAATGAGGAAAACCAACGTGCAAAAGCCGCGCGTTCCGATATAATCGGAAGTCCCGACGAGTTTCGGAACTCCGGATCGCCGTTGGTCTCTTCAAATGACGGATCAGGCTCCGAAAGTCGTAAAGTAGCCTCGCTTCTTAAGTTAAGTATTCGGAACCATGTTTGTACCGGAACCATCGCGGGAGCCGCGTTAGGAATCCATCTGAGGCGTACAGGAGTTTTTGCATATTGACTTCAACATCATTGTCCGTTGACGGTACGTTCGAGTTACAAGGTAAGAACGGTGGGTTTCTGCGCGACCCGACGTCGAACTACCGGGTGAAGGCAAACGACCCATTCCTTTCACAAAAAATTGCGGCAACGATCGGGCTTCGCGGTGGCGAACGTGTGGTCGGGCAAGCTCGCGGAGGTGGAGGACATTCAGCGGCACCTCAGGTGGCGGAAGTACTGACCATCAACGATCGGACGCCACGTGACTATGGCGAGGCCAAACCGTTCGAAGACCTCATCGCGATTGATCCGCAGGCTGCCGCTCGGTTCGAGATCCCGGGTGGGTCGCTCTCCATGCGCGTCGTTGACCTGATGACGCCGATTGGCCTTGGTCAGCGCGGACTGATCGTCGCCCCGCCGCGAACCGGAAAGACGATTCTGCTTCAACAGATGGCGGCGGGCATCGCGGCCAACCATCCCGACGTTTACATGATGGTCCTTCTGATCGACGAGCGTCCCGAGGAGGTTACGGAGATGCGCCGGACCGTCCACGGCGAGGTTGTTCACAGCAGCAACGATCAGGACATTGCCAGCCACGTCCGGATTGCCCGACTGATGATCGAAAAGGCCAAGCGGATGGTCGAGTGCGGGCGCGACGTGTTCATTCTGCTCGATTCGCTGACTCGGCTTGGTCGGGCATTTAATGCGGCCATTCGCGGGGGCGGGCGGATCATGTCGGGCGGGCTGGACATCCGGGCGCTGACAGAGCCGAAGGCGATCTTCGGCGCGGCACGAAAAGTCGAAGGCGGGGGGTCGCTGACGATCATCGCCTCGGCGCTGATCGAGACCGGCAGCCGGATGGACGAGGTGATCTTCAACGAGTTCAAGGGCACGGGCAACATGGAGATCGTGTTGTCGCGCGAGCTTGCGAACCGCCGCATCTGGCCGGCGATCGACCTGCATCAGTCGGGCACGCGCAAGGAGGAGAAGCTGCTCTCGCCGGCGGCGCTGACCGTGTCGCACAAGATTCGCCGGACGCTGCTCGAACGCGATCCGATCCGCGGGATGGAAAACCTCGCGGGCGCACTAGGCAAGTTCGGGACGAACGCGGAGTTTATCGCCAAGTTCGACGAGAGGATGTGGCGGTGACTTCCAGGCCACAAGATCGAAGTGTGACGAGTGAAGTCTGGCGGCAGGTTTCCGGAAGTCTCCTCATTCTGTTCGCCGCATGCCGCGCGCATGTTCAATTAAACGCGGTCGTTTCACCGGTGTTGGCGGCACTCAGTTGCTGGCTCGAAGAATACGGGCTGCCCTACCGAAACGCGACCGCGTCGAGTAACGGCGCCGTAGACTCCGGCCTTGTTGTCCCTCACTCGAACGATCGCTTTCAGCACCTCTGGTGTGGGGTGTGCGGAGTCAGGGTCAATGCTCACCATCGAGCAGCGTTCATCCCTATTGGTGATGCTGATCTGCGGACAGTCGTCGGAAGCTCCAAATGAAAGAACGCCGCCCACCCACTCGTCTTCCTCGAAAGGAATGGAACGCAAGGACTCGATCTGGATGTTCGGTCGGAACCGTCGGACATCAGGGCGTTGCGCCGCGATCCGTGCAATTTCGCTGACCGTGGCGGACGCAATGATTGAAATGCTCGCCTCGTCGAAGATGCCGCGATTCAGGTGCATCATCTCGACCGGAGAACCGAGGCGGCGACCGACCTCTCTTGCCAGTTCCTCGCCGAACAGGGCAAGCTCCTGCCCTTCCGGCGTGCAAACGTGTGTCGGCAGGTCCGAGCTGGCGGCCGGCTCCCGTCGTCGGGGGTCAAAGAGAATCAGCTCCGGCAGTTTGGAGGCGCTCAACCAGGGGAAACCGCCTCGATCATCAGTCCTACGCAAAGCCAAGCGCCGGTCGCCCTCCACGCCGTGCCAGCCCAGGTCGGCAAAAACGATCCGCTCACCGGCCATGGATTTCACCGGGTAACGAAAAAGGGCGCTCACTTCACCAATTTTGACAGACATATCAATTAACTTCCGCCTAACGTTTCGGTATGGCCGACCCCCGTCGGGGAACGTCCGCTGCAACTCGTAGTTAGCCCGCTCTCTGGCATTCGCCAGATCGAGGTTCCTCCAAAGGCCACGTTCGACATCGCAAGGCGAATAATCGAGTGGCATTGATAAGGTTCACATCCGCCAATAGCAAACCTTCCCGGCCATACGGCTGAAAGCACTGCATCGTTCCATCGGGGCGCGCGACGGCCGAAGTCGTGCCGCTTCCTTCGCTCGCGTAGTTCACTGACGCGAAGTAGCAAGTGTTTTCCGCCGCGCGACAAAGCATCGCCTTTTCGTGAAACGTGTTGGCGGGGTCGGCAAAATTAGTGGGGCGATAGCTCCCCGGTTCGGCGAAATGTGCGTGCGGGTGAAACACGACTTGCGCGCCTTGGCGCACCGCCCAGCGAACCGTCTCGGGATACCTCCACCCTTCGTGGCAGATCACGACACCAAACGTTAAGGGCCCCGTTGCGAACACTCGCCGCTCGTAGGTGACGGCTGGATACGTCGATTCTTCCGAGGGATCAATTTGTCCTTTGTCCTGCCAACCCGCGACGTTGCCATCGGGATTCACCACGCAAGCCGTGATTTGCAGGCCGCGTTCCGTCACGCGCTCCGTGCCCAAAATGACCGTGATGTTCGCCGCCTTTGCGGCTGCCGCAACTTCAGTCAACGCTTGCTCGAGAAAATCGGGATCAGGCGGCGGGCGTGTTGCGCCAGGCCACCGATAACCTGGCACAAAGCACTCAGGAAAACAGATCACGATCGAGCCGTGACGGCCGGCTTCGGCGATTGCCGACATTGCCAAAAGGACGGACTCCTCCGATGTCGCGGGCGCGCGGAGGTTTGCAAGCGCTATGCGGACAGTGCTCATACCCGCATTCCGCCAGCGGCCAATTTGATCCAAATTGCTTTGAAGGGAAAAAAGTTGTGGTTCGATGCTGGAGTAAGGAATGGTCTTATTATCGCTTTTCTATATCCGCGCGCCGATGATGGTAAAGCCGAAATCTGCGGTGGGGTCGAACTGAACAGGTTGACGGTCGCGATGTCGCGAGGCGAGGTTAGAGTAGGAGCTACTTGGCCCGCAGTGGCAAGTTCATCCTCCAACAATGAGTTTCCGTCGAAAGTTGATCCGATTACCATCAAAATCGGCCTCGTATCGTCGGCGAGCGAAAAGATCGTACCGCATCGTCTGCACCCAACACTCCTGCCGTTCGCCGAATCCGAAAACGGGTATTTCGCCGCGCAGGGACACAAGTACCGGGCCATTGGACGATTCTCGCAACTGGCGAAAACAGGCTAGGGCAAGTGGCCAGCGTTGGCAAGATTTGTCGCGGGACTGTTTCGATTGCGAAACTTTTTTTGTGTATCGGCCAGGAAGGTCGTGCTTATCGTAGGGCGTGCTTTGCACACCGCAACGCGTCACCACCCATTGACGGGCGGAGCCCAACCTACACACACCTGCGGCCTATGGACCCATGCGCGCGTCACGGGTTTCCAGTAGAAATAGTCTTCTTGTCGACGTCCTCGACTTTCCGTCGTAGCATAGCGACATGGTTTCGCCGGCCAAGCCAACAGTCATGACGATTCACACTGGTGCAACAGGATGCGCTTTATGGCTGCGACGAACTCGGGGGTACGTATTTGACTTCCTCTACGGCCTGCTCGTCGTCCTCCTCCTGCGCCTTATGACATGCCATTCCGCCGGAGGAATGAGGCGGGCTTGATTCTTAAGAGGTTGCCGGCACGGCGAAGTCATGTTGCCGGACGTCGCAGCAGCAACGATCAGCCCAGCCGCCCGAGGCGGGGGGGGCGCTCAACTCGGGGACGGCAAACGCCATTGTTTTCAGGTCGCCACTATGGACTACCGTTACCTCGATCGAATGGCCGGTCTCCCCAATCCGCGATCTCAAGAGCATCCTCGTTGCGTCGCTTGTGGTTACGACCTTCACGGAAGCACGTCCGCCCGATGCCCTGAATGCGGGACCGAGATTGATGAACAGGAATGCGGGCGATTCCTGCGGGAACTGCACGATAAGGTGGCCGAGATTGACGACCTGCTGCAATGGCAATCCTTCGCCTGGAAGCTGATTGCGGCCGGGCTGGTTCTGCAACTGCTTCGATGGACGCCTCTGCTGGGCGGCTGTGCGAACGCATTGACGCGCGTGGCCATCGTCGTTTGCGGAATGGGCGGGTTTTTCATCGGGGCTAACCTGCTTCGCCTTCGCGGTGTGCCCGAGTGGGCCAGAGGACGCCTTACGTCCAAGCCCGACAAGGCCTCCAGCGCGATTGGTCTTGCCGGCGGGCCCATCCTTGTGGCCGCCGCGATCATCTTCTAGAAAGTTGCAAGCGGAGCGGCATACGATTTCAGCTTGACACCTCGGCGGATCGGCAGCAAGGACGACATCTCCTATCCCCAATCCCAGGCGAATTTTTCTTTGAAGTGGTGGTAGTACAAACCAATGGCACGAAGCATGACGATATTGCAGTACAGCGAAATCCCAACGAACAGCACATACATCGCCAGGCCGCTTCCTACCGCGGCACCGGCACCGCCGCCGGCGTTCTTTCCGACACCCGAAGCAACCGCGTCTTGCAGAAATTGCTCAGCAACGGTCGCTGCAAGAGCAAGCGCCAGTGTAACGAGATAGGCCGGAAACGAACGGGCAATGGTGATCAGCATGAGGTCCACGCGATAGACACACCCAAAACCACCGAGCGTGATTACCAGTACCATGATCGGCCACATGAACAGTCCAACCGCGATCAGCGTCACGAGTTTCCGGTCGGCGCCGGAACCCGGCATCAGCCCGGCAACGCCATTGGCCAGTGCCGACGCGGTCTGCTGCAAACCGGCGGGATCAACTCCCGCCTGCACCAGCGAATAAACTACCGCCGGCGCCAGAGCCAAGGCCCAGCTTCCAAGCCAGCGAAAGCCGTCGTGAATGAGATCGCCTATCATGTCGCGAGAAAACCCCACCTGTGGCAAGGACTTTTCACCCGCCGCGCCGGACTCGATCACCGCAAAACGAAAGGCTGCATACCAAAAACTCACAATAATCGATAGGAAGCACGGTAGAATGCCGCCAATGGCCAATCCAATCCAAATCGCTATGAAGGACAGAAAGTTATAAATGGAGGCGGGAAAGAGAATTGTCCAGAGTATCGCCTCCCCGTATTTGCGCGCCGATGTTGCCGTCGCGGTGGCCGATTGAGCGTTAGGCGTAAGCGATTTGGCGGAAGTGACTTCGGGGAAAGCGCGAAGCGCAGGAACAGACTTGGCTTGGGCAAGGAGCTCATCGTCAAACAGCGAACCGCCGCCGGATGATGCGTCGTCGGCCAGTGGAATAGGCCCGGTATCGTCGCCCAGGGTAAAGACCGCTCCGCATCGCTTGCATTTGGCCTTCTTGCCGATCGCGGAATCCGGAAACTTGTATTTGGCCCCGCATGCGCACTCGTACTTGGCCATTGGATTTCCTATTCAACGAGAGCCGATCGATTGGCGAAACAATTGCCTGAGCGAGGTAATTCGCGCCGGCGTATTCATAACATGGCAACCTATATGGACGCCGTATGAGAACCTCCTTGAAATGGGATGTCAATTGGGCAGGAAATGTTTGATATTGGCACATTTTTCCAAACAGCCGCTTGCGGACGCGCGCGGCTCGGTTCGCAATGCGTCTATGCCGATCGCCACCGCCGCGTTCCCTGGGCTGGGAAGCGCAGCTTGGCGAATTTTTGTGAACGTCTATCGATTCTCGATGCCTTCAGTAATCACTTCAAAGATCGTAATGGCCGGCTGCACCGATTCACTTTTGGCTACCGTCTCGGGGTAGACCCGTTTGAACTGTTCGGCGCGGGCACTCAACGCGCGAAACAGGGGGGCGTGGTCGCGTTCCACGAGGACGTAGCGGGCCTCGAACGCCGTCGCAATGTCTTCATAGCGAATCGTGCGGTCGCCCTTGTCCGTGAGGTCACCGGGCAACTTGGCGGGGAGCTCCGCACGCGTTATTCGGCGATAGCGCTCCCAGAGCGCCGGATAGCGCGTGCGCGTAAACTCCGGGTCGAGTCCGACGGCGTAGGTGTTATGGTGGTTGAAGTAGAAGCACGTGGGAAAAATATCCCAATCGTCCGTAAAGACCAATGAGCCCTGCTCGGAGTGCTCCTTCAGGTAGTCCATCGCGCCGCGAATGGCCAAAACGTCGCTGCTCGGTTTGATTTCGCTTCTGGTCAGCCGAAGATTGAGTATGCCGACAAGGCCGATGCTGACGACCAGTGCCGACGACGCCGAGCGGTGCCATCGCGACAGGAATCCCGACGAATATTCCTTGAGCATCGCCGCGGGCCGGCAGGACTCGGCGACCGCGAGAAAACATGCCGCGTTGAGCAGAGCGAACGGCGGCCAATATTCGACGAAGCGCCGTGCTTTCAGCGTTAAAACCAAGAACGCGGCATTCAACACCAAAAGCCCGATCTCCGTTCCGCGCGCCGGTTCACCGGCTCGAAGTCGGCGGATCAGGCACCATCCCCATGCAACCGCCAAGGGAAAGGACTGTCCGAACAAATACCACGCATCGTAGGGTCTCCATTCGGTTCCCACGTCTTCGGCCGCGCCCAGGCCTGTTTCAAAAAGTTGGGTGTAGAGGAACTCCAAATTGGCCGGAAAGTAAGGACTGATAATCAACCCAAGCAAAACGCCCGCGGCCGCTGCGATGCACTGATGGAGAGGTGTTCGGGCGGCTTCGCGGGTCAGGAGGTGTCCCGCGAGCAGCGAAATCGGCACAAGCGGGAAGAGCACGCCGCCGCCGTACACGTGGGTAAATGCGAACGCCAGGATACCGACGGCCATCGTCCGACCGCGAATGGTCCACAGGGTCGCAAGCAGCAACATTGGAAGAGCGACCACGGGCGCGCGGAGATAGGCCATGCGAAGCCAGAAGTGCCACGGCGCGGCACACAATAGCAGGAGCCAAACCGTTCGACTCCGCAGACCCAGCTGCCGAAGCAGCGCATGAAAAACGATGAATGTAGCCGCCATGGCGACGGCCGAAGCCATCTTTCCACCGGGCACCGCGTCGCCGAGCCATCGCTGAGAAACCCATGCAAACGGAGAGAGAAGGATGTGAAACCCGTGGTGATGACTGACAAAGCGGTCGGAAAAGATGGTCCACCGAAGCCAGGGAAAGGATTTGACGAACCCGAGGTCTGGAAGGAGCGCTGCCATCCGAAGGTGATAATATCCGTCGTTGCCGGGCAAATCGGGAGTGCGGCTTTGCAGCGCGACCATGACGGCCAACCCAAGTAGTCCAGCAACCACGACTTCTCGCCGAACATCCCAACGAGCGTCGCCGGACTTGGGCATGCGTGCGTCAGTGCCTCCAGGCAGGCGGCATGCTAACCGTTATCGTTCGTATTGGCGTTGGCGTTCGTGTTGGTATTCGTGTTGTCCGTCACGTTGTCGTTGGCGTCGTCATCCGGCGTCGCATTGTCGTTGGCATTGGAATTGGTGTTATCGTCCGGCGTGGCGTTGTCATTGGCGTTATCAGCCACGTTGTCATTGACATTGTCGTCGGCGTTGTCATTGGCATTCACGTTGTCGTCATCGCCGTCATCGGCATCGCCATTGTCGCTTACATTGTCTTCGCCATTGTTGTCGTTGGCGGTATCGTCATCCGTTTGATTGTCGTTCGTATTGATTTGATTGTCATTGGCGTTCGTGTTGCCTCCGTCCAAGCTGCCGGGTTCAATTCCCAGGTCCGCAAAGAGCTGGGAAAAGGACGCCGGGTCACACGCAATCAACGACGCAAGCACCACGACTCCGACGACTGCAACCAGAAGTTTTCGAACCATGACACCCTCCCCATTTCGCCCAACAAGGACCCCTTCAGGCTCGTCCCCGCCAGCCCCAACGACTCAGATGATTCCAGTGGGCCAATGAACAGGCTTCGACGATCTGCTTTACTCTACCGTCATGGCAGGGCAGTGCAAGTTCGACGCGCGATCAGTGGCTTGGGGAGCGGTTCAAGCCGTCACCCGCGCGCCCGAAGTCGATTCGATAGCGATCCCACGCGTCGGCGATCATCCGATGTCCGCCTTCCGCCGCTGCGCCGTTCCATTGCCGGATTTGTCGGACAAGCGAAAGGATCAGCGAGCTGATATCCAATCGGGAGAACCTTTCAGGAAGCATGACATCCTCGAGGCAGATCGGGTCAACCGCGCCGTCCATCGTCGGTCGCACCGCCCGGCGCACATTGACGCCCACGCCGGTGATCAAGGCTATCATCGATCCGCCTTCCATCTTCGCTTCGGTGAGGATGCCACCCAGTTTTCGTCCCAGAACATACAGGTCGTTAACCGGCTTGAGGCCAACCTCGACCTCGGTTTCCTCGCGAATGGCTTCGACGCAAGCAACGCCGGCGGCGCGGGTGTATCGCTGAACATCGCCATCCCGGCTGACCGGACGATCGACAACGCTCAAGTAGACTCCGGCGTCGCGCGGAGACGACCAGGTCCGACCGCGCGTACCCTTCCCCGCGGTTTGCTCGCGGGCGACGACATAGGCGATGCTGGAAATTCTTCCTTCGCGCAAGAGTCGCGTGGCGGCGTCATTCGTCGAATCGACTCTGTCAAGATAGAACGCCTGCATCGACGCTGATTCCTGTGATGGGCGAGGAAAGGCTCAAAATAGTCGCATTAATCGGCACTCCCAGGCGCTTTCGCATGGCGCACGCGTCGCGCCTGTGCACTGGGTAGCGTTCGACCGAGGATCGCCCCGACGCCGCGTGCGGCCGCCAAGACGCCGGCAGAGTCTACGCCGGTCCGAATCTTCATTCCGTCGAGCATGTACACCAAGTCTTCGGTTGCGAGGTTTCCCGCCGCGCCAGGCGCGAACGGGCAGCCGCCCAGCCCCCCGGCCGACGAATCGAACGTCGCGATTCCGAGCTGAAGTCCGGCCAGGACGTTTGCAAGCGCCGTGCCGCAAGTGTCGTGAAAATGAAGGGCGATTCGATCGCGCGGCACAACACGAAGCACTTGTCCGACGGTGCTTTCGACATCGGTCGGAACCGCGGCGCCAATCGTATCGCTGATGGCCACCTCGTCGACGCCCAGATCGAGCAATCGCTGCGACACTTCGGCGACTTTCTCGGGATCAATGCGTCCCTCGAACGGACAGGTAAACGACGTGGAGACATAGCCTCGCGCTGAGATCCCCGCGTCCGTCGCCTTGCGGAGCACGGGACGAAACACCGTGAGCGACTCTTCGATGGTCATGCCAATGTTCTTCTTCGTGAAAGAATCGGAGGCGGCCGTGAACACGGCGATTCGGCGAACGCCGGACTGTATGGCTCGATCGAGTCCACGTTCATTGGGAACCAGGGCCGAATAAGTCACGCCGTCGTCGTCAGGAAGTCCTTTGATCACTTCCGGCGCGTCGGCGAGTTGCGGAACGGCCTTGGGATTGACGAATGACGCGACTTCAATGCGTTGCAGACCTGCAGCCGCCAGCGCACGAATGAACGTGACCTTGGCGGTCGTTGGAATCGGTGTTGACTCATTCTGAAGGCCGTCACGCGGTCCGACCTCGACGATCTTGATTTCACTTGGAAGCGTCATCGGGTTCGGCGGGCTCCAGCTTGGCCAGCACTTTGCCCATGGCGGTCAATTCGCCAACCCCGCAAAGCAAATCCTTGATGCGACCCGCGTGAGGCGAGGACAGGGTCATTTCCATCTTCATCGATTCCATGATGATCAGCGGCTGGTGGGCTTCGAATCGGTCACCGGGCTTCACCAATATCTTGAGAATCGTTCCGGGCATCGGGGCGACGATATCGCCGGACGCCGGTCCGCGCGCCGCGCCGGAACGCCGCCGCGCGGGATCGACCAGTTCTAATGTATGCGTTCGTCCGCCCATCCAGATTTCAACGACATCTCCCTTCAGAACGGAATGAAACGGATACACACGACCGTGAACTCGCAAGACATATCCACCGTCGCCCGTTGGCCCGTAGTCAATGCTCGCCGACTCCGCGCCGATTCGACAGTGGACGCCGCCGCCGTTGTTTTGCTCAACTTCAACGCAAATCGGTTTGTCAACGCCGGGCGGACGCAGGAAAATCTTGCGCATTTACGCACTCCTCCATGCGCCGGCCTCGCGCCATGGCGCGTCTATCCGAGTCGTGCCGCTCCGGCCCTTGTGATCGTCGGTTCGCCGACCGCCGGCTTCGACGACGGAAAGTGCCGCCGCCATCAAAAGCTCGAGCGGCATTGTCGACAACTCCTTCGGCCCGACGCGATGTTCCTGAAGAAACTGAGTATGGAGGCGTCCCGCGCGAAAATCGACATGATCGATCAGGGCCCGGAGAAACGCGATGTTCGTAGTGACGCCCATTACGACGAATCGATCCAGGGACCAGCGGAGCTTTGCCAGTGATTCGTCCCGCGATCGACCTCGAACCACCAGTTTCGCGAGCATGGGATCGTAGAAGACGCTGACTTCCGAGCCGCGCTCGACGCCCGAATCGACCCGAATGCCGGGACCGACGGGCGGGATATAGGCGTCGAGCGTGCCCGTCGATGGAAGAAAGTCTCGCGCGGCGTCCTCGGCATAGATTCGCGCCTCGATCGCGTGACCATCCTGACGAAGTTCACTTTGGGTGAACGGCAGTTTCTCTCCGGCCGCAACGAGGATTTGCGCGCGAACCAGATCGTGCCCGGTGGTCATTTCCGTGACGGGGTGCTCGACCTGCAACCGCGTGTTGATTTCCAGAAAATAGAACCCGCCTGACGAATCGACGAGGAACTCGACGGTTCCGGCGTTGAAATACCCGACCGCCTTGGCAGCCCTAACCGCCGCTTCGCCCATCCGCGAACGCAAGTCAGGCGTGAGCGCCGGCGACGGCGTCTCCTCCACGATCTTCTGGTGCCGACGCTGAATGGAGCATTCCCGTTCGAAGAGGTGCACGACGTTACCGTGGTGATCTCCGAAAATCTGAAACTCGACGTGCCGTGATCGCTCGATGTACTTCTCAAGGAATACGCGCGAGTCGCCGAACGCCGCGCCGGCCTCCCTTTGCGCCGCCTCGAGTGACGCCTGCAAGTCACGCTCGTTGGCGACCAGCCGCATTCCTTTTCCGCCACCGCCCGCCGCCGCCTTCACCAGCAAAGGGTAGCCGATCTTGCTCGCCTGCACCCGAATCTCCGAAAACGCTTCACCCCCTTTGCCCGACCAACCCGGAACAACCGGTACGCCGGCGGCGGCCAGGGTCGTCTTGGCGATCACTTTGTCGCCGGTGGAACGGATGACTTGCGGCGACGGGCCGATGAAGACGATGCCGGCTTGAGCGCAGGCTTCCGCGAACCCGGCGTTTTCTGAAAGGAATCCGTAGCCCGGGTGAATGGCGTCGATGCGGTGCTGCTGAGCAATTTCAATGATCGTCTGGCCGCGCAGGTAAGTCTCGACGGCGGTCTGGCCTTCGAGCGAATAGGCTTCATCGGCAGAGGCGACGTGCAGAGACGCGCGATCCGGGTCGGAATGAACGGCCACGGCGGTCATGCCCATTTCCTGAACCGTCCGTGCGACGCGAACGGCGATTTCACCACGATTGGCGATGAGAATGCGCTTGAACATTGACCGTGAGGATAGTCCGGGTGATTTGGCGTGTCACGCCGCCCGCTTTCGCGTGGTCCGAGTCGTGGCTGGCTTGACCGGACAATGCCGACGGGGATACTAGGGGTGGACAGTGCCGGTGGACGAGCGCATGCCGGGGCGGCGGTCTTGGGCGATTGCAGTCCGTCGCTTTTTCCCGGAAGAATGTAAGTTGATTTGCTGAACGGAGGCTGAGTCTTGGGCAGCCATTTACGATGGAAGAACTTGGCGCGGCGGTTGGGCGCGGCCGCGTGCTGTGCGGCGGCGTTGGTGACGGCGAGTTGTTCGGCCTTCAACCCGGCATTTCTGAATCTGGTCGCACCGGGCGCAGGTGAGGCGTTCATCACTTTGCCGAATTCGCCAGGGTATGTCGTGCTCTCGCTGGTGAACAAGGCGGCGGTGGACGAGCAACTCGTCAGCTTCTTGCGTCCCGATGCCACGGTTGAAGAGATCCGACCTCGAATGCGCATGCGAGTTCGGGTGACGTACAGCGACGGCACGTTTCAGACGCTGGAGCTTATCGACGGGAGCAAGACTTTTGTTGAGGCTGGCTTCGACGCTCAGTCCGCGCCGGACCTCAATCAAAACGACCTGACGAATGTCGTGGCTCGGTGCGACGTGGCATCCATCGCGCTCGAGCCGGGTTCCACCATTGAAGTATTCATTCCGGCCACGTTGGTCGGCTATCAGCTTGTCCAGGTGAATGTCGGTACGGGCGGCGCCGTGGACAATGAGTTTCAAGTGCGCGAGCGTACACCTCCGCAGTTTCGGGCGCTCCAGGTCGATGATGTCGACGCGGACGGAAATATCATACTGCGACGCAACATCGGCGTACGCGACGTTCTGAGTCCGACCAACAATATTGTCTGCGGTTCGGTCGTGGCGATCATCGTGGATGGGTCGCTGGCACTTCCATTTGATATTCCGGAGGAGACCAATCCGAGCCTTGACATTGACGACGAGGAGGCCGTCGCCGGAATCGGCGGGCGCTTCGAGTTTCGAGTCAGCGTACAATGAAAGCATGATCCCTTTCGGGCTCGATTCCCGGATTGGCAAGAAACGTGAGAGAGGAAAACCCGGTGGTCAATCGACGAACATCCAGATCGGCGCGGCTTGGTGGAATCTGTTTGTCGGCGCTGGTCGTCGCCGGATGCGGCAGCGGTGTCTTCAATCCCGCGTTTGTCAACACGGTAACCGGAGGCGTCGTTCCGCTGACGCCCGGCCCCGGCGCTGATTATGTGCTTGTTCGCGTATTGAATTCGACCTCCCAGGTGCTCGAGTTCATCGTCACTATTGAACGCGATGTTTTTGTTCTCGATTCGAACGGCAATCCGCAAGTGGATGAGGATGGAATATTCATCACTCGCACGGAGCGCGAAACGGTGAGATTAAGTACAGGCGCGACGGGCAACTCAACAGAATTGGGCGTCTTGTTCTCTTGCGCGATTTCACCGATCACGCGCATCGGTCTTGGCGAGAATCTGCTGCCCACCGACGCCGCGGTATTCGTCGGCGGACAGGGTGCGGGCGGGGCGGAGGGTTTTGGCGTGCCTGCCGACGAACTGAATCCGCTGGAGTTGTTCGCCGGTAATTTCAATTGTGGAGATACGGTGACCTACCAGGCGTTCGTTCAGACGGGAAAGGCCGGCGGCGTGGGTCTTCAGGTGTTCCTCTTGCCGGGGTTCGAGCAGCCGGACGTGTTTTCCGGCCCGAATACCTTTGTGAATTATCAGCGGTTTCTTGAGTCGCAGATTCAAGAGGACGAATAGGCGGACCTTCGGCGGCAATGGTCCGTCCAAAGATCGCGATACTGTTTCCAACAGAAGTTTTTTATCCCTGCGAGAGTCGACGATGAATCGGAAGCAAACAGCATCTCGCCGTGCCGCGTTCGCTATCGCGGCCATGCTTTGCGGCGGGTCGACATTTACGAGTTGCGACACACGAGTTCGTACGTCCGTCGTCGCGGGTATGAAAGATTTTGTTTTCGGCTTGCTTGACCCGCAATTCGTCTTCGCGGCGCTACTCGATTCGCCCGCCGAAGAAAACAATAATGTTCTGTTTCCCTGATTCGCTCCGTTTCCCCTCACTTACGTTCCTTTCGCCTCAATTCAACTTGTTTCGCCTGAAGGACCAAGGACCGGTCTTCGCCGCCCCATAACGATTGATACCATGTCGACACGTTCAGTTTTCGGTCGTCATTGACAATTCTCCGGCTCCGTGACGATTCCGTGACGGGAACACAACCTGCGGTCGTGTGTCCAATGGAACGGAGTCGGGACGGCGGGTTCCGACATCGCAGCCATTCTCTCGGGAGTTTCAACATGTCTACCAGAAAGCTCATCTCAACCATGTCGTGGACCGTGTTCGCGGTGGCGACGGCGATGTTGTCGGCGCGAACCTCAGCGCGCGCCGGCGGAGCGGGATGTGACCCGGCCGCATCGGCGCGCGACCCAATCGCCACCAGCCATTGCGAGCGCCGACCGATCGATCTGGTCATTTGTCTCGACACTTCGGGCAGTATGGAGGCGTTGATCGATTCCGCACGGGCGAGGCTGTGGGACATCGTCACGTCGTTGTCGAGTGCCCGGCCGACACCTGAACTTCGCGTGGGACTGCTGACCTACGGATCGCCGTCGCGGTCATCGGCTTCGCAAGGCTGGGTCGCCCATCAAATCGGCCTCACGTCGGACCTCGACACCGTCTACGCCAGAATGATGGGGTTTTCGACGGACGGCGGCGATGAGTTTGTCGGATGGGTGCTTCAGGATGCGATCACCAAAATGAACTGGTCGCGCGATCCGAAGGCGCTCAAAATGGTGTTCGTGGCGGGCAACGAGTCGGCCGATCAGGCCCGTGACGTGTTCAATTTTCGAAGTGTCGCGGCGCAGGCCAGGTCGCGCGGGATCATCGTCAATTCCATCTACGCGGGCAACCGCGAGGCCGGCGTGTCGGAACGATGGTCCGAAGTGGCCGACTGCGGCGGAGGCAATTACTCGGCCATCGACATGCGCTGCGGCACGGTGCAGATCGAAACGCCGCAGGACAAGATTCTGCTCGAACTCAACATGAAATTGAACGCGACTTATGTTCCCTACGGAGCGGAGGGTCGCGCGGGCGCGGCCAACCAAATGGCCCAGGATGCCAATGCCGAGCGTATGGGCAGGGCTTCGGCGGCCAGTCGCGCGCGGGCCAAAGCAACCGTTGTCTATCAGAACTCCGGTTGGGACCTTGTGGATGCCGTGGCGCGAAAGGAGAAAAAACTGGAGGACTTGAAGGATGCGGAGTTGCCCGCGCCGATGCAGGCCTTGCCGCCCGCGGAAAGAGCCGACTATCTTGCCAAAAAGAGCGAGGAACGAGCGGTAATCCAGCGTCAGATCGCCGAAATCAGCGCTGAACGGGAACGGTTCCTGAAGGATGCCCGGGCGAAGTCCGCGAACGGAAAAACCGCGCTTGATGATGCGATCGTCGCCGCCATCCGCGAACAGGCCCGCCAGCAGGGATTCAAGTTCACGGATTGAGCAACGATCCGCGGTGCGAAACGGCGGTCGCCATCAGTTGTTAGGGACCGAGTCCGCGATTGTAGGGCGACATCAAATGCCGCAGGACATCGTGGCTCGTTTCGGGAACAAGCAGTTGTCCGTTCATCGTTTGGGCTTCGGGAACCAAAGGATAGCGATGCGCGAACGCAAATCCACCGGCGAACATATCGAACTTCACGCGAACGTCGTTGAAAACGTGGCTAGCGCAAGCCCCGCCGTCGGATACGACAGGCGGGGTTCGCGTCGTCCACCGAAACGCCGGATAGCGACCGGGAATCCATGTCGGCGGGATCGGTTCAAACCGGTAGGTCGTTACGGATTGCGTGCAAGTCTTGCAGGCAAGATGAATGTGCCCGATGGCGAGACGTCGCGGGCCGACAGCGAAATAGACAAGCCCGAGGCAGGCAACCACGATTCCCCGCACAATCCACTTTCGTCGACGCGTGGCGGGCGTGCGACTGTCAAATGTCGTAACGTCAAGCGGATCAAACGCTCGCCCGCATTCCGGACAAACATTCGCGGGCAGTCCGTACAATGAATAGCCGCAACCGAGACATCGAGCGTTTTCCATCCTCGGTGTAGTGATTGACATCCCGCCGATCCCTGAAGTGCGACCACGTCTGCCATGTACACACGTTGTCGAAAGGCCCCGCGAATCGCTGGCGACCCCATTCTAGCATCGATCAACCGCACGAGTACAATCCGGGGCTTTCTCATTCGGAGGTTGGTCGCCTCCGGTTCCCGACGAAAGGACTCGCCGATCCACGATGACTGAAGTCGATGCTCCCAGTCTCCTGTCCAGCGAAAAGGCCCGGCGTCGCGCGGAGCTTCGCAACGTCATTGCCATCGGACTTCCCGCCGTGATCACGACCGTGGCCCGCGCGGTGATGGACGTGACGGATTATGTCATGGTCGCTCAGCTTCCGACGCGCGACGCACAGGCGGCGATCCTGCCGGCCCAGGTCATCATGTGGTCGTACATCGTGCTGGGGCTGGGCATTGTGTCGATGGTGAATACGTTTGCGGCGCAGGCGCTGGGGCGGCGCGACGATTGCGAAGGAGCCGCTTACGCCTGGCAGGGCATCTATCTTTCAATTCTTTTTGGTGGTCTGGCGGTCGTCGTGATATCGGCGGTTCCGGCCGCGGTCGCGTGGATCGGACACGACCCCGGCGTGCAGGCCAACGAGATTGCCTATATGCGCGTCGCGCTGCTGACGACCGGTCCGACACTGATCGCCGAGGGTCTTGGGTGGTATTTCATCGGGATTCATCGCCCTAAAGTGCCGATGTGGGCGGCCTTGGAATCGGTCGTGGTCAACGTCGCGGTCTCCGGCGTGCTGATTTTCGGCTATCTTGGTTTTGAACCGATGGGGATCGCCGGTGCGGCCTGGGGCACGATGTTCGCGGTATGCTATCGCGCGATTCGACTCGGCGCGGTGTTCCTTTCGCATCCGATGGACCGGGATTTCCACACGCGAACCACGGCGCGTCCGTCGCTGGCCCGGATACGAAACCTGCTTCGTGTCGGGGTGCCGGCCGGTGTTCAACTGACCTCGGAAATCGTTGTGTGGGCGATCTTCGTGAATCTGCTCATCGGTCGCCAGTTCGGCACGATTCACCTCGTCGCCAACAACGCGGCGTGGCAATACATGCGGGTGGCCTTCATGCCGACGATCGGCGTGGGGCGAGCACTGAGTTCGCTGGTCGGCAAATCCATCGGTGAGGGCGATTGTGAACGTGCCAAGCGAGAGACGCGAACCGTTTGTCTTCTCACCATGGGTTACATGAGCGTCCTGTCCATCACCTATTGCGTTTTCGGCGAGTCGCTCATCGCGCTGCTGACCCATGACGCGGAAGTGGCGCGCATCGGACGAAACATCATGGTGTGCGCGGCCGTCTTTCAGTTCTTCGACGCGGTGAGCATCACTTTCACGGCCTCGCTTCGCGGAGCGGGCGATACGTTTATTCCATCGATTTTCTTTATTGCCTCCCACTGGTTGATCATCGTGGGCGGCGGGTGGTGGATTATCACCGCCTTTCCGGGTTTGACGAGCATCGGTCCCTGGATCGCCGCCTCAGTGCTCATTGGGGTCTCGGCCGCGTTTCTGTGGTATCGTTGGCGAAGCGAAGCCTGGGTGACGATCGACCTGTTCGGCGCGACCGGCCACGCGCGTGAGGACGCATCAGCGATGACGAAAGCGAGCGGAGAAAGTTCCTAGAAGATCGGACGGTCCCGCTCGGAATACTGCAACGGATTCAGAGGCAATGAACGACACGTCCGAAACCAAAAACCTCTCGCTGGCGGTGCTCATTTCCGGAGGCGGGCGGTCGCTGATGAACCTTCACGATCGCATCGGGCAGGGAGCGCTCTCGGCGTCGATCCGCGTTGTGGTGAGTTCGCGCGCCGAAGCCGCGGGCGTCGCGAAAGCTCGGGCTGCCGGGCTTAACGTGGTCGTCGCCGATCGAAAATCGTTGTCTGCGGAAGAGTTCCAACAACGGATTACTGACGCCGTTCGCGGCGTCGACCTTGTGTGCATGGCCGGATTTCTTTCGCTTTGGCGCATTCCGTCCGACCATCGGGGCCGCGTCATCAACATCCACCCGGCGCTGCTGCCGGAATTTGGCGGCCGCGGCATGTACGGTTCGCACGTTCATGAGGCTGTTCTGAAGGCCGGACGGGCGGAAAGCGGCTGCACCGTGCACTTCTGTGATGATGAGTACGATCGCGGGCCTACTATTTTACAGCGAAGGGTCGCGGTGCGTCCCGACGATACGCCCGAAACGCTGGCAGCGCGGGTATTTGAACAGGAATGCCTCGCCCTGCCTGAGGCGATTGAGTTGTTCGCGCAGGGTCGAATTCGTTGGGAGCAAAAATAAACCGTGACCACTCGCGGCGAATGATCGGTTACATTTCAAAGTGGCATACGCTGACGGTGTAGATTTGGACAGTGATACCTTTCCTGCAAGGGGGGCAAGCGATCGCGCCAAACTGGCCGCGATCGCTCGTTCTCACCCGCCCTTCCCCCTATCGGAAAGCACCCGCTGCGAAGTCCGACATGACCCAAGCCTCCCTTCCGACCGCGCCGTGCTTGCAACGACGAAGCGGCCGTGACAAACATTCGGCTCCCCCACGATAAATCGCGGGCGGAGCGAAACAGACCGATTGATCAGCGATTTCTGGCATTGAGATTCCCAAAGTATGCGCAGCGTCGGCCCAAAGGCGCTGGTGCGTCTTTACGTTTCGGCGGGGAGATGAACAAAGTCGAACGCGAACGATCCCGTTCGGCGGTGCGTGAAATGCGACCCATCCGAACTCGCGACGCCTATGAAAGCCCATCAATGGCGCCGCGTCTTACCCGTGCTCGCGTCGTTCGATTATTGCACCACGGATTGTCCGGTCAAGTCCGATTCTTCAGCCGAGCGCGTCGATTCGGCGGGATGATGGCCGGCTATTCGCCGCCCTTGACGGACGCGCGGACGACTTCGATCTGACCAGTGGCCATGTTGTAAAAGAGCCGTTCTGCGGCCAGTTGATCCGGAAGCCGTCCCGGCGATTGTTTCACGATTTGAGCCTTTTGATGCGTCGTGCCGTGAATCATGAGAATTTTTCTTGGTCGCTCATATATGACTTCATTGGCCGTGAGGGAGAGTCGCTCCACTTCGTCTTGCAACGTCACCGTTCCAAACGCCCGAAACTGGCGCAGGCGTTCGGAACTCAGACGACCCATGCGTTGGCTGGTCGGTTTTCTTTCCGCGGATCGATCGAGGAAGTCGATGGTCAGGACGTCGCATTCCAGGAACGTCCGGCGACCAGGAACGCCCGACGACGTTGCGCCCTCCGCCAAGCCGAATACCTTCTCGAGTTGCTCGCCGCTGAGGTGCGTCATTTGCACCGCGCCCTCGAACAGCGTCTGGTCGATCGCGAAATCGTACCACATTCGATCACGCCACTGGACCAGTGTCTTCGACGGGCCCGATTCGCTCGCGCTCGAAAAAAGGTCGGACGCGCCCGTTTCGGCCAGTGCGCTTGCCGTCGGCGACGGCGGGCGAAAATCCTCCAGTTGCAGGGTACCCGGACCCTCGATCAGCATCTTGGACAATTCGGCTCGCAGATGGACGGAGAGCTTTGGTCCGGCGATGCGCGCGCGGCTTGTCATGCGTCCCGTCGTCTCATCGACTTCAGCCGTGTGGGCCACGGCGTTTCCCGTAGCTTCGATATAGCGAGGCTCTTTGTCGAAACCCTTGATGCCGACTCGGTTTTTATCTCCGGTTCGACGACCAATCGCGCGAGTTACCATCCCCAGCACGCCCGTTCGTTTGACCACTGGCGGAGCAGCTGGTTTCGGAGCCGCATCCTCAAATTCGACCAACAGTCGCTCGCTGTCAAACGTTGTCGTTGATTCGCTCGTGGCATGGACTTCGCCCATGAATTCGGCTCGGTTTTCCCGACCTCTATACTTCATCCACTCGGCCCAGGTGACGGCGATAGGAATCGGGCGGTCTACTTGTCGGCCGTCGAGGTCTTTTCTGGACTCAAACGTCATCCGTCCGCGACCCGGAATCTCCGCCCACTGATCAAGCACGTTCAGGCTGATCTGGCGACCGGTCGCGCCAAACGACTCCAGACGCACTGAAGCGGGCCGATCATCACGACCGACCACTTCGGCCGCTTCAATCTCCTGAAGATCGTTGATCTTGCAATCGAATTGGTCGCACGAGACTTCAAACGATTGAGAAGGGTCATTTACGCTGACATCGCCAAAGGCCCGCAATCGGCGCGCAATCACCACCGTCGTGTCTTCGTTTTCAGAGGACGCGGCCGTAGTCAGTGCGTTCGGGCGATTCGCGACCGTTTCGATGGGCATCGCGGGATCTGGCGACTGCGCCGATGACTCGGTGGACTCGCTCCGCTTGACGCGCTCGAAATCGACGATGAGCTTGTCGGATGCTTCCAGCGTGCGATCTCCCTGAACGGCCGTGACGTGACCCGTGGCAACGGCGGTTCGAGGCGTCGGACGTCCGGCAGGGTCGGCACCCATGGTCACGTCGATTGTGTCGCAGGTCATTCGATCGGCCTTCTGCATCATGACGACATCGCCGGTTCCCACGAGCCGTTGAATCGTCTGCCGCACACTGCCCCAGGATTCCACCACCGACAAGTCTACCGCAAGTGAATCGGCCTCAAGTGTCGTGTCGCCTTCTCGCAGCGCAGTGCGTCCGACGAAGTCCACATGGTCGAGAACACGAAACTCACGCCGCGAAATCGCTCCCGTAAAGTCGATCGCCGTTTTTTGCAGTACTCGACCCTTGGCGCGAACTTCCTCGGCGAACTCAATTTCGCGCCGCGCGATTTGGTTGCTCTTTTCCAATGATTTGCCGCTCTTTTCGGCCGGCTTGTGTTCCGTCGCCCCTGCCCCCGCCACAAGCCCATCGACCGTCAGATCGCCTTCCAGGCGGCCCGGTCCGACGATCGAAACGATCATCGCGTCGTCTTCCCGTTGCACCGAAACCGACCGCCCGGTAATGACTCCCTGCCGGGCGGCGCGGACGACCACCGGCGCGGACGGCGAACCGAACAGACGAACCTCGCCTCCATCCGGATCGTAGCTGAGCGTCTCGCAGGTAGCGTCGCCTTCGGGGTGTGAAACCCGGGCCGGGCTCCCCGATGCCGTCACACGCGCGCGAACGGCTTCACTCGATGGAACTTCTGACGCGGGCAGCGCGTCCACGACGAGACGTCCGCTCCACGTTAGTTCAATTCGTTCCGGCGGCGCTTCGGACTTCCCCTTCGACGCGGCGTCATCGCCTTGTTCCGGCATCGGCGCAGCTTCGGTCTGTTTCTCGCCGGGAGAAAACTCGCGGAGAATCTCAAGCACATCCGCTTGCAATCGCGACTGCGTCGCGTCGCCGATAATTTGCCGAGCATCGATCTCTCCCTCGAATCGACCCTGGTATCTCGCCACACTCGCCGGCGAGGCCGCCTCTTTTGCATGAAAAACCGGCGCGTCACTGGTTGCGACTCGGGATGCCACGGCTGATTGCGCAGGCTCCGAAGCCGACGATTTCGCACGGCTCTCCCTGGTCGACGCTACCCGCGACTCAATCGTTGCGCGAAGCCACTCGACGACGGTTTGCGATGGTTTCGCTGAGTCCGCTGCCCCCGGCATGGCCACGCGAAGTCGCTGCTGCGCATCGATCAGCTCCAGCCGGCCGCCACGTTCGATGCGAAGCGATTCCACCCGGCCGCGCCGTTCGTCGAACCGAACCTCTAGATGCGATGCGTCCAGCGAAACATCTCGCGCGGATACGAGAAACTGACCGGGAATCGTCAAACGTCCGAATTCAACGTCAAACTCCAACGATTCGCATTGAATGCCGAGGATGTCCGCCGGTTCCGGCTTGCTTCGACGTTCCTCGGGCAGTCGCGCCTTTTCTTCTTTGGAGCGGCGATCAAATTCGATCACCACGTTTCCTTTCAGGCTGCCCCGCAATGGTTCCAACCCGCTGCCGCCCTTGCGCTTCGCCTCGAGCGCGCCCTCGTTGGCCGTCACCCGAATGTCGTTTCCGTCATTCGTTTGCATCCGGATTTCAGGCCGCCGAAGAAGGAACTCGTGGTCCGATCCCTCGCGCGGCGACCAGTCGCTCACCGTAAGCTCGAGCTTCGCATCGCGGCCCTCTTTGGCGTAAAGAGAAATCGTAATGTCCTGGCTCAGGCCGATGACCGCGCCCTCAACCGTGACTCCGGACGCGGAACCCGTTCGATCGCTCGATTCCGCGCTTGGGCGATCAGGAGGTGAAGGCAATCGCGGTGCTTTTGCGGCGGACGGCGGTGGCGCCATCAGGCTGTACTGGTACATTGAGAAACACACGAGCAGAATGGCCAGCGTGGCCGAGGCGACCACGATCGTCCGAAGCAGCGAGCCGCCGGACCTTTTAAATGACCGCTTCCTACCATTGGAGGCGCGGAATACTGCCATGGGGAGCGAACCCAGGCCGGCGTTCCTTCCAGCATGTGAAACGCCGAGGGGAGTTGCCATGAAATCTGAACGATTCTTTCCCATTCTGTGGGGAGTTTACCCGGTTTCGATCGATCGGTCGCTGTGGAATCTCGTCGCTCGAACGGCGATGTTTCGGGCACGAAACCGGACACGTGTCCGGCTCAATGCCCTTTGCCGACGCCCTCGCGTTGGAGGCATGCGGCGAATTCTGCACGCTGCCGAACAAGTTCCGGCGGAAGCTCCGCGTACATGTAATCAAAACAGTCCAGCGGATCGACGTCTCTCATGGCCTCGTATCGATCGACAGCCGAAGCAACCTCGGCCAACACGTCCTTTTCGATCTCAGCCACAAGTTTGTCGTTGAGGATGCCTCGTTTGACCAAATAACCTTGATATCGGGGGATCGGATCGAGCTTCTCCCACTTCTTGACTTCGTCGTCCGAGCGATACTTCGTCGGATCATCCGCCGTTGTGTGCACGCCGAGGCGATACGTCACCGCTTCGATCAGCGTCGGTCCGCCGCCCTTTTTTGCCTTTTCCACGGCTTCCTTCGTGGCGACATAGACCGCCAGCGGATCGTTGCCGTCCACCTGAATGCCGTCAAAACCATAGGCCACGGCTTTCTGCGCAATGGTCTCCGAGGCCGTTTGCGCCTCGCGCGGAATCGAAATCGCCCACTGGTTGTTTTGAATCAGCGTGATCAGGGGAAGATTGTAGGCCCCCGCGAAGTTCAAGGCCTCATGAAAATCGCCTTCGCTGGTGCCGCCGTCCCCGCAATAGCACAGCACGGCCTGCTTGTCCCCGCGAAGTTTCATCGCCCAAGCCAGTCCCATTGCGTGGGGCACCTGCGAAGCGATCGGAACAGCGATCGGCAGGTCGCGAACGCCCTCGGGCGGACGGCAACCCTCCTCGTATCCGCCCCAAAAAAGCAGGACGGTTTCAAGCGGCCATCCACGATGATAAAACGATCCCGGCTCACGGAACGCGGGAACGACCCAATCCTCCTTGTCCATAACGATCGTCGAAGCGCAATGGGCGGCTTCCTGACCCCGGCACGGCCCATAGGTTCCGATCCGCCCCTGTCGCTGCATATTGATGCACCGTTCGTCGAGCCGGCGGGCCGTCAGCATCAGGCGGTACAGATGAATCGATCGATCGGCATCGAGCTTCGGATCAAGGGCTGCATCAACCTTGCCGCCCCCGTCGAGGATCGATAGGTATTCCACTTTGGGTTTAATCTTGATGGGCTTTCGAGGCACGCGCTACCCTTCCCAGAATTAAATTCCGCTCGCCGACTCCGGCGCGAAATGTCGCCATCTCGACCACCGAGCCGGAACATTGTAACGAAAACCGACCCACTGGACACCCGGCCGACAATCATCACCTATTGCGGCGGACAACCCAAAGAATCCCGCATCCACCGATCACCCCCGCGGCCACGAGGATTAAGCTCAACGAAATCATCATGCTATCCTCGAAACGGTGAAACTTCTCAATAATGACATGGGCGATTGGACCAAAGGAGGGCACGCGAACCAGTGTGGAAGCGGCCACATCCGCGACCGACAGCACCGTGGCGACGACCAGAACGCTCACGAGTAACGGAATCTGGGAGGGCAGGTGGATGCTCGTGACGATTCGCGATTCCGTCGCGCCGTCGGTTCGCGCCTGTTCGGTGCGCGGACGCTTCGCGTCCCGCGCGACAACCTCGGCCGCAAGCATTCCCAGCCATCCAAACCGGGCCGCGTAAGCAACTGCCACGACGGGCCAATGATCGTAGATCGCTGCCGTGGCGCGGTGGTTGTAAGCCGCGACGACGGCTTCGCCGACAACCGCCCCGGGGAGTGTGCCTAGGATCATGGAAACTACAAGTACGAACTTTCGCCCTCGCGAAAATGCGGAAAGTCCCGCCGCCGCGACTGCCAGCCCCAGGGCTGCTACAAGGCAGACGCCCAGCGTCGCCACCATGTCGCCACCATAAGTGGACATCGCGCGTGGAAGAACTCCGAGCGTTCCCATCCGCACGGCCAGACCCGCCAAAGGCGGTCCCCACGTCAAAACGAGGATCGAAAAGGCAAACCACGAACTGATCGCGGACTCACGGCTCGCCGCGTTCAGTTTTCCCGGTTCCTCGTCGATGGCGCAGCGTCGCACGAAATGCATGACGCCTGCAAGCGAAAGTCCGATGACACCCAGCGACGGGAGCGATGCCCACACCGTTTCGATTGTCCGCGTCGACACCGAGGCACGAGATAATAGATCCGTCGCAAGAACGACCAGTCCCAGGCCGTGCGGCACGCCGTAATCGCCGAAAAACAGCAGAAACACGATCAGTGCGCTCAAGCCGACGTGGGGAAGAATCAAGGGCAGCGCGCCGCGAATGAAGGCGTCAGGCGGCGATGTCGTCAACAGCGCCGCTTCATACGAGCACCGACCGACCCGCGACCAGCCCGACCCGACCACCATCGCCGGAATCGGCCACGCCCACAGCGTCCAAACCAGAATGCAACTGACGTGTGCATTGAGTCCGTGCGGCAAAACCCGCTGCCAACCGAACACGAACACCATCGGCGGGCATAAGAGCGTCGCCAACATGGCCGCCAACAACTTGGGCCGATCGGTAAGTCGGTTCGATCGCCCCAGAAGAAACGCGATCGGGATCGCCAAACCGACGCTCGTCGCCGTCGCAACTGCCGATAGCCAGGTGCTTCGCCAAAGCAATTCAAGTTGTCGAAGCGTGATGACGAATCCGCCGGAGGGCGACGCCTGCTGCGTGACGCAGCTCCCCAGCAGGGCCGCCGTCGGCCACAACATCGTCGCGGTGACAAACGCCCAGCCGAAAATGATGAGCAGTCGGTTGAACCGCAAGGCCATTCACCGAACCAGGATGTTCCGCACCGCACGGTCAGCCTCGTCAAGCGATTGAGTAATCGCGTCAAATGACAGCTTTGTCTCGTCTGGAAGCGCCATCTTCAACTCTTCGCGTAGCGCCGATCGGACGGGGATGTTGCGCGAATCACTGCGCGCCAGCGCGCGCTCCACGTGGGCCGACACGAGGAAATCTGCCAACCGACGAGCCCTTTCGCGTGCCTCGCCGCCCTTGACCAACCCAACAGAACAGGGGATCAGCAGCGTTCCTCCGTCCCCCATGTCCAGCGGACGAGCATCGATCGACGCGCCGGTGCGCCGTGCCATCCACACGTCATCCGAGTCTGTCAATCCAAACGCCACACGACCGTCCATCACTGCCCGAACAGTGGCGCTATTCCCGTCGACAATGAGCGCGCCATGATGACGCAGCCCCACGAGGAAAGCATCACCCCGGTCTTTGCCCCACAAGGCAAACGTCGCGGCGATATGCCCCCGTGTCGTCCCGAACAGCGGGTTGGCGATCGCGGTCCGCGACGCGAATTCCCGCTTCCCGAGGTCCTCCCACCGGGATGGCAATTCGTCCGCCGACGTGCGTTGTGGATCGTACGCCAGAACACGAGCCCGAACCGCCAGCGCGGTCCACCGACCCTGCGGATCACGATACCGAGCAGGAATGTCCGAAGCCGTGGGCGGGTCGTAGGGTTCGAGAAAGCCCTCGTCCGCAAGGCGCATCGTGGCGAACAACTCGCCCGACCAGAAAACATGGGCGCGCGGCCGACCAGTCTGTGCCTCGCGAACGATACGCTGAACCAGGCCCGTTGTCTTTCCCGCTTCGGAATCGTAAACCGCGTTGACTTTGATCCCCGACGTCGATTCAAAATCAGCCAAAATAACGCTGGCAATGGTCTCATCAACGCTGCAATAAACAGTGACTCGGTCACCATCCTTGGGCGAAGGCTCGGCCTCAGGGCGGCAGGCACCGCCCGCGAAGAGGATGGCAAGTCCGGTAAGGACTTGCCGAATCGACTGGCGGATTCGCGTCATGGCAAATGTCAGATCGAGGTCATGGAACGACACCCCAACAAGCCCGTAAATGGACTTTTCGCGTGCCCGGCGCGACAACTCCGCGCGTTGACCGGCCCGGCGCTCGTCGTTACATTCCGTGCGGTGATCGTGTTCAGCGCGTGCCGATATACGTCAAACCGCCCCCATCGTCTAGAGGCCTAGGACACCGGCTTTTCATGCCGGCGACAGGGGTTCGAATCCCCTTGGGGGT
>CAZAMB010000014.1:0-134530 GCA_964486335.1 uncultured Phycisphaera sp.
CGCCCGGACGTGTCCCATGACCCACAACCTACCAAACCAAGACCGATAAGGCAAGCTTTTTTACACTGTTCGGCGGGTCGCGAACCACATCAGCCACCCCCAACCCGAATGGACCAAAAACGCGATTCCCATCAACAACGGAATCGGCAAAGTGGTTTCAATTGCCCCGCATTGGCTCCAAAGCCAGATACCGGCCACAGTTCCCAAGCTTGCCAGAACTACCATAACGCATGCAAGCCGTAGTGTACCAAACATTCTCCTACTGAACGTTAAGCCGATCGAAAGCGCCAAAAAGCCGACCGCACCCATGGTTGTGCGCAAGTGTATCGGTTTATATTTCAGTGAGAGTTGTGCCTTGGCGAGCCTCTCGATCAGCCCATTCGTTGACTCGGAAGGGTTGGCTTGTGACCAGCCCCTGTACAAAGCGTAACCAATTCCGGCAGCGGTTACGACTGCCAATGTCCAGCCGATCCACCGAAAACTCGCCTTTTTTCCGAAACCCAGGGAGGCGCCGGCCGCCAAACCAACAGCGCAAATCGCAAGCGTGGAAAGGGCTAACCAACCATAGGCTGTCGCGGGGATGACGATTTGTGCCGTTTTTCCGACCCATTTGGGCGAAGGTTCATTCGCTGCGGCATCGGCGCCGTTGCCGGAATCCGGTCCGTTTGCGTTTCCAAAGCTCGTGCTATGACGCGGGTCCGGAGTCACAAAGAGTCCGCCGGAAGCGAAATCGGCGGGCAGGTCGATTGGCGTTTTTTTCATCAACGTGATGTAAATGTATGGATCGACCTGCCACCAGACTCCATAGTACATCGCTCCCGCCACGGCCAGATTGAACAAGCCAAGCCAGACAGCGCGTCCGGCGCGCGTGCCGGCGCGCCTCGGCAAGATCGCGCGTGCGACTGTTTTGGCTCCGCGTCGCTTCGAGGCATCGTAGACAACTTTGATGTCGAGAGGTTTGGTACTGATCATCGGTACGATGGCGTGAACACTTCGTTCAATCGCATCCGCTTTGGAACGCGAGGCGAACGAGTTCGAGTCGCGGTCCCCCTCCGTTTCGTGTCCATACCTGAGTCAAGAATCAACCATCCACCGTCGGCCAGTTCTTCGGTCCGACGCTGGTCAGGTGGCCCGGTCCGTCAATGGGATACTTCGCAAAATAGTCGGCCACCGTGTCGGTCGTCACGGCATCCACTTCGGCCAACATCTGGTCCACGCTGCGAGGATGACCGTAATACTCCATGTCGTCCATCAACTGCGTAAGGCGATGGTACGGCGCTTCGCCTTCCACGGCGAGCGCCGTACGGCGTTTGTTCTTCACGCGCTCAATTTCGGACTCGGCGGCGCGGTCCATCGCGGCGCGACGCGCCTCCGTGCGAAGGGCGTCGGTCAGCCGCTCGACTCGGTCGGGTTCGCACGCACCGAAAAGAAGCATGACCCCACAGTCGGTGTAGGCCAGGTGATGCGCTCCGGCCCTGGGCGCGATGCCGGTTTGCACGATGTTCCAAAAAAACCGCGAGTTTTCGCCGCCCAGAATCGTCGCCGCCGCCGAGGCTGTCTCCGCCAGCGGATCGCTCGCTCCCACCGAGGGAAACGTCAGGGCGATCACCTGCTGCTTAAAGCGATCCGACCGCATCACATCGACCCCCCCATGTATACGCGGCGGACGGCGAGCCGGTTGCGGGCCCGCGGGCTTCCACGACCCGCACAGTTCTTCCGCCGCGTCGATCACCTCCGCGGGATCGACATTTCCGGCGGCGACGAGCAGCATGTTGTCCGGCGCGTAACGCCGCTGAAAATAATCCCACATCTGATCGCGGGTCATCGCGCCGACGGTCGATTCGTAACCAAGGATCGGCCAGGAAAGCGGATGCCCAGCGAACACTTTTTCCTGAAGGAAATCGAACATGGTGTGCTCGATGTTGTCCCTGGACATGGCGATTTCCTCGAGGATCACGTTTTTCTCTGTCTTGAACTCTTCCTCGGGAAGAGTTGATCGCACCATGTCGGCCAGCAATTCCATTTGTTTTGCGATGTCGGTCTTTCGCACCCAGCCATAATAGATGGTGCGATCCTCGCTGGTGAAGGCGTTGTAGCTGCTGCCCATTCGATCGAAATCGACGGTAATGTCGCGCCAGGTTCGCTTGGCCGTCCCCTTGAACATCATGTGTTCGAGAAAATGCGATACTCCAGCGAGCTCCGGCGTTTCATCGCGAGCGCCGGTTCGAATGAGGAATCCGGCGGCGGCGCTGCGAACGTCGGGCATTCGTTCGATGACGATGCGCAGACCGTTTCCCAACGTGTGCAGGGTGTAGGGGCCATTCGACGACTTCATCGATACGTGTCCTCGATCTTATTGATCATTGATTCGTTTTTCGTACCGGACATCATAGAGCTCATCCCAAAACCGAACTACCGGACCTTCCAGCAATGTGAAGTTGAACGACGTTTCCGGGTCCCGAGGCTCCGCGCGAACTAAAGTTCGCGGCTCGCTACGCCTGAACTGAAACTGCTTTAAGGTTCGCGGTCCGCGGAGTCTTGAGATTGGCCCTATGGAAATCATGGTACTTCCGCTCCCTCATCCTTGACGATTCTCGTCAAGGACAGTTTCTCGCGGCTCGGTCACGCCAGCCATGCCCTTCACGTGGTGTTCCCGAGCCATGGCCTTGGGGCCGATGGTGAGGACACCCAATCGGTCGCGCGGGTGTTCAGCGAGATATCGACGAACGTCATCGGTTGTCACGGCGAGCAGCTTGGCGGCTTTTTCCTCGGGTGGAATCGGGCGACCGAAAAAGAACAGGTCGGCCGCCAACTCGCCGCAACGAGCGCGAGTCGAATCACCGCGGGTTTCCTGTGACGCGACGATACCGGTCACGGCGCGTTCCAACTCCTCCTCTTCAAGGTCCTCTGAGAGACGATCCACTTCACGAAGCAGAGTATCGAACGTCAACTCGCATCGCTCCGGCGTGGTCGACGCGCCAAGGTATATCATGCCCAGCCCGCGCGGCGTTTCCTGCCAAGCACTGACCCAATAAACGAGTCCGCGTTTTTCGCGTACTTCGGTGAACAACCGCGCGCTCATGCCGCCGGAGAGGATTCCCAGCGCCGCCTGCTGAATCGGAAAATCCTCATGCACGGCATCGACGCCGGGAAAGCAAATGGATATCTGCTGTTGCTCGAGGTCCTTGTGATGGTGAGCATGAAACGCATCAAACTGGGTCGGGCATGCATCTCGACCCTGCCTGGCCGAGCCGCCGAATCCGTCAAAATGCTCGGCGAAAACGTTCTTTGCTCGCGTCGATTCCACCGGTCCCGCGACCGACACGATCATGCGACCGCCAGCATACATCCGGCGCCAGAACGCCTCCAAGTCATTGCGCGACACCTGTTCGAGCGAAGATCGATCTCCGAGCGGATGACGTCCGAGCACCGGACCGTAGGCACGCGGGGACATCAGTCGATCGGATAAGGCCTGGGCGTCGTCCTCCAGCGCAGACAGCTCCTGACATGCCAGTTCGACATTGACGCGGACGGACTCCTCTGGAAACGTCGGCGTTCTTAGAAACTCGGCGTGCAGCGCGACCGCTCTCTCAAAATGCTCGGGAAGCACGGTGCAACTGAATGTGGTGGTTTCGCGCCCTGTTCCGCTGCCGCGGCCTGCCCCGATCGCGTCGAACGCGGCGGAAATGTCTCGGCCGCTGCTCTGGACGGTTCCCTTGTCAAGCGTCTCCTCAACAAGCCTTGCAAGTCCCAAGCGATCGCCTGGGTCGTTCGTCGCGCCAACCAATATGCGAATCTGAAAAGACACGACGTGTCTTTGGGGCAGGTTTGTGACTCCCAATTCGAGACCGGACGGCAGGAATTCGTGGATACTCTCGATCATTTGCTCCCTCGCCGTCAACGTCCAACCGCACCTTCTGATGAGAACTTTCGAAGTCCTAAGACCCGCTCGCGCCCGTTTCGTAGGCTATGGGAGCCTATCGCGTCACGCAAGCTGCATCCCAGTCAACGCATGTAGGTCAGGGTGCATCGGCCGGTGGCTTGGAATCTGAGTTTCCGTTTGCCGGAAGAGTTGCGGGCGGCGGATTCTCCGGCTGATCCGGTTGGGTTCCCGCAAGGTCACGCCAAAGCGATTCGAGAACCTCGTTGTTCGGCGCTTGCTCGCGCGCCATTCGAACGAAGGCCTTGGCATCGTCAGGATGCAGGCCCAGTTCCAGCGCTCGCCGAAGATGGGCAACCGCCGCCGCGTCGTCCCCCGTGTGCATGGCGAGATCCGCGGCCAGGAAATGAACCGAGAAGTCGTCGGGATTGATTTCGATCGAGCGGGCCACCCATCGCTGAAGCCTTGGCAGCAGCTTGTCAGCGGGTTTCAACAAGACCCTTGCGGCGCGGCGTTGCAGCAGCAGCGTCTCACAGAGCCTGCGCAGTCGAACACCCAACTCGCGATTTACCAACTCATCGGTTACGCCGGTCGGCGCGGACTCGACCAGCAGTCCTCGCGCCATTGCCTCTTCGTCCGAGGCGAGGAGGTATTGAATGATTCTTTGGCGAACAACCGCCGCGAACTCTCGGCCCAAACGCGAATCGGGAACGACGGCAAGCGATCGATTGGCCTCGTCAATACACATTTGCGGAGAGGTGGGATCGGCGTAGAACATCGCCTCGGCCAGTTCGGCACGGCAGGCGGCGGCACCCAATGAAACCGCCCGCTCATCATAAGTCCGCACGGCATATCGGAGATGTTCGGCGGCACCGGCATAGTCGCCTCGCATGAACCGGACGAGCGCCGCCAATCGCAAGTGCTCTCCGGACCACTCGCTGGAGGGCTTCGTCGGAATACCTGACTGGGAAATCGTCACTTGCGCCTCGGTCGCGAGCCGGTTCAGAGTCGATTCAAACTCCGAAACGTCGCCGAGCGCGCGGAGCGTTTCGACGTACCCCTCGATGACACGTCCGACGCGGAGTGGCCTTGTCAAAACGGTGATCAGTTCATCCCAGGGCACGTCATTCGCGGCGGAACGAACATAGGCGACGGCGAGATCGCCATTGTAGGGCTGTCGAATAAGTTCACGCTTCAGTGCGGCCGCAGCGCTTTGCCAATGGGTCCGCGCTCGTTCCGCATCATCGCGCTGGGCGGCGGATTGCGCGCGGAGCATGTGAATGCGGAATTCGAGCCATCCGCTGTTGATGAAACCGGGAGACCACGCGACAAGTTCCTTCAGCGAGGCGCTGGCGGATTTCAGAAGCTCTTCAACGGACGCGGCATCGAACTCCGCCAAGGCCATAAGCTGTGGATTCGGAATCGCGGAATCATGGGCACGGCGCATGCGGTCGGCGAACTGTGCGAATCGACGCTCGGCGACGATCAGGCCGGTTTCGATCAGGCGGGCGCGGCTGGTCAACATTCGCTGCGGACTCAATCGCGCGGTGGCCGACTGGGCCAAAGGAACAGCCTTGTCGAAATCGCCGTCGAGAATGCTGCGTTCGGCAGAAACGGCGTGCCGAGCGGCGTCAAAATCCAACTGATTCACAACGAGAAGCGCGAGCGCCACCAGCGCGCTCCCGACTCCGATGACGGCGCGAGTCAAGCCCCGGCGCGTCACCCAGATCATCGGATGGGAACCCGGGCGGCCAGCCAACGACCAGGTCAACCCCAGGACAGTAAAGAACGCAATGGGCAATTCACTCCCGCGCAAGCCGACTCCAAAACATTCCTCGACCATCAGACCCGCAAGCGCAGACAAGAGGCCGATCAGCGTCCATCGGTCGGTGAGTTGAGACCTCGAACGAAGCGCGTGAACGCCGGCCAACATCGTGAGGACGAAAACAGCGACAAGGAGAACGAACCCGACCGCGCCGAGATCGGTCATTGATTCAAGCCATTCGTTATGAACGTGATCGATGCGCGACTCAAATACGGCGGGATCGTCAAGGACATCCTCGGCCGCGAAGGCGTCGCCCGCGAGGCAAAAGCCGCCCTGCCCGAAGCCTTTGATCGGCCGCTGCATGGCCAATCGCCACGCATAGTCCCAAGCATAGCCGCGCAAGCGAAGGGACTCAGCCCGCCCCGTGCGCGATGACTCGGCCGATGCAACAAAATGTTGGGCGGCGGCAACCGACAGAATCAGCCCCAGAAAGATGGGACCGAGCTTCCATCGCCCCTTCAAGGCAAAGAACGGGACGGCCAGAGCTGCCGCCCCAAGTCCGATCTGTGCCCCGCGAGAATCGGCCAGGACGAACAGCCAAACGCACGGTACGGCGGCGCCAATGAACGCGAGACCTATCAAGATATGAATGATTCGCCGGTCGGCTCGCCATAGGGCAAACCGGCGGATCGCGAAGGTCAGCAGCAGGATCAATCCGGGAATCAGCGCTGCTGCGAGAAACGTCGGATTGCCGAAGGGGAACTTCGCGCGAAGCGTGGGATTGCGGCCGTAAAAATACCAAAGCGCGACACCGGAAGTAAGCAGGGTGGTCACGAGGAGCATTCGAACAACGATGACGGCGGCGCGTTGGCGCAAACCGATGCCCAGCGCAATCGACCAAAGGTAATAGGTCGCCAGAAGGATGCTCCCGCCGACGGCCACCTCCGGCGCAGCCGACCATCGACTTCCGGCGAACGACCAAAGGAGAAGGAGTCCCGCCAGAGACATGGCGGCGGCCAATGCCGAGTCGTGTCCACGTTCCGCGCGCGGGCGTACTTCGCTCGTCGGCTCAGCTTGCGGTGAGCGAACGAGCAGGGCCACGGCAATGGCTGATAGCGCCGCGCCGACGCCGACGCCGAGGACGTATCCCTTGACATCACCGGCATTCACGGTGGGAAACTGGTAATTGAGGCAGAGCAGCTGCACGACGGCGCGAAGCGGGGATTCGGCGTGCCATTCCAGGGCACCGTCGACGAGCGTCAGTGATTCCGCCGCGCTCAAGAGGAGAAACCCGCCGAAGCACACGAATGACGCAACGAAGATCAACACGACTTCAAGCGGGGGAATCGTCGAGGATTCGCGCAGCGGCAGTGCCTGGTCAGCGAGTTGGTCTTGATCCGAGGGATTCAAGTTGTGGATCATCCTTAGGGTGCTGTCCACGGGACGTCCGCCACACCGGCGCGATGATTGGCCAGGCGGGCGAAGGCGAACAACAAGTCGCTCAAACGGTTCAGGAAGATGACCACTTCGGGTCGAACGGATTCGTGCCGGGAAAGCTCGACGACGGCTCGCTCCGCACGACGGCACACGGTCCGCGCCAGGTGGAGCGAGGCCGCGAAAAACGTGCCGCCCGGAAGCACAAAATTGCGAAGCGGCGAGGTCTCTTGCGCCGCTTCGTCGATCCATCGCTCGAGCCAGACGGCGTGGTCCTCTCTGATGACGTGATTCGGCGTCTGGCCGTTCGGCGTGGCGAGTTCGGCTCCAAGAATGAACAGGCGATCCTGAATGGTACGCAGCCGCTCGACCATGGAAGAATCGGCGCACGCGGCGATGGCCGCTCCGATGGCGGCGTTCGCCTCGTCCACTTCGCCATAGGCCGTTACACGACGATCGCACTTGGGCACGCGCTGTCCGCCCAGCAACCCAGTCAATCCATCGTCACCCGTCTTGGTGTACAGTTTCATCGCGGTTCGCTCCGGAAATGATGATTCTACCCCTATCCGCGAGCGAAGGCGAGCCGGGAGCCGCGCGATCGGCGCTTGGGCTCATCGCTGATGTGGATTGTGTGGAATTGCGCGCAGCCGGCGCGGAGACCCTACCCCCGTTTCGGGTACGCTGATGAGCACTTGCGTTGAACTCGATTCCCGAATTCTCCGGCAAGAACGGTGGAGCGAGTGACTACTCGATGCAGAGTGAAAGGACGATGTCGCTGATCGTCGAGTCCAAAGTTTCGTTTCGGACATCGCTTTCGACGATGACTTCGACAGTGAACACCCGATCGTCGATCATGGCCTGCACGCGTGAGGTTGTCAGACCTTCAAAGTCGATGATCGAATGAAACGCCTCCGTCCCCCCGGCCAATGTCACTTGTTCTTCGAGGAGAAGACTGGCTCCCGCAAAAAGTGCTTCGTCATCCGCGGCCTGAACGATCTCGGCCAATCCGGCCTCGGTCGATACGGTCTGCACTCGCGCGGCAACGTTGAGCAGCGCTCCGTCCAAGGTGAGCGTCCAAAGGGAATTGGTCAACGAATCCTGTTCGTTGTCCGCTCGAACAAGCACTGCGTCGGTGGGCAATTCAACACCGTAGCCGAATTCATCGTCAAGAAACGAAGACTCGCAGGCGAAGTCCGTTGTTTCGGAAAACTCCGTCTGATTGGCGAAGGGATTGGACCCGCCCCACAGCTCGGCGCAACCACCTGCCGCCAACAACATCAAACAGGCCATTGTGACTTGAACGGGTGGTCGCTTTCCATGAGCAATTTCACCGAGACCCAAGGCTCTGTAACGACCGATGGACAGGAACCATTCAACCATCATCATCAAGCTCCGTGATCGCTCAACCCTCGCGCGGAAGCGTTTCGCCGCCTGTTCGGTTATCGGTATAGATCGGCAAACACTTGCCCGAAAGGCGAATCGAAGGCGAGTAATCCGCGCCGAGCCCCTTTGAATACCCGAAATTCGTTGATTGGAGCGGCAAGGCCCCTGCGAAATCGGCTTTTATCGACCCAAAGAGCCGCCAAACGCCCGCCGATAACTCATCCGGAACCTCGTGTTCCCAGAAAGCCCGAATAGACCGGACCACGGATCGACCGAATCGCCGAAGCGCGAATGCTGATTCCAATGAGCCACATGACACTTTCACTCGATCCACCGTTTCGCGGAGCCGACGGGCGCGAGCCTTGGACGGCCTCGGAGAACCCGAGGCACGCCGACTCCGTGCGCTGGCAGGAAGCACTGCGAAGGTTTTATGATCGGGTCAAGGTCGGCGTACGTGATCGGTGGGTGGACTACGCGCGCATTCGCATCCGGCAGCGACTGGTCGGCATCGTTCCGCCGGGAAGTCGCGTACTGGATATCGGATGCGCGACGGGCGACATGCTGGCTGAATTGCGTCCGTCCCACGGCGTGGGCCTCGATCTCAACGAAAACATGGTCGCCGAAGCGGCTCGGCGTTATCCAAGCCTGCGTTTTCTTCCCATGCGCGGCGAGGATGCCGCTCAATTGCACGAAACATTCGACTACGTCATCGTCTCTCAGACGGTGGACGAAATCTACGATGTACAGAAGTTGTTGCACTCTTTGCAATCCGTCTGCCACTCGCGCACACGACTGATTGTCGTTATTCACAGTCGCGTGTGGCAACCGTTGCTTTCGCTTCTCGAACGACTGCGGCTCAAACCGCCGACGCCGGAGCGCAACTGGCTTCCGCACGATGAGATCATTCACCTGCTCAAGCTGGCCGACTTCGAGACGGTGCGGATGTTCAGCATGACCATCGCCCCGCTCTATGTTCCGATTGTTTCTGCGCTGCTGAACCGATTCGCAGCGCAGCTTCCGGGACTTCGCTGGCTAGGATTCAACGACGTGATCATCGCACGCTCGGTCGATCGCGTGGTCCAGACCGGGGATCGTCCTCGAAGCGCGTCGATCATCGTTCCCGCGCGCAACGAAGCCGGACACATTGAGGACCTGCTTCGGCGGATTCCCATGTTCGCGGAGAAGCAGGAAGTGATCTTCGTCGAGGGCAACAGCACCGACGATACCTGGGAAACCATCGAGCGAGTCGCGGCGACTTACAGGGGTCCGATGACGGTCCAAACCATGCGACAGGACGGTTGCGGCAAGGGCGACGCCGTGCGTAAGGGGTTCGACGCCGCCACGGGCGACGTGCTGATGATTCTCGACGCCGACATCAGCGTTCCTCCCGAAGAGTTGCCGGTTTTCTTTGACGCACTTGCCAGGGGACAAGGCGAGTTCATCAATGGATCGCGGATGGTCTATCTGATGGATCGACGGGCGATGCGATTTCTGAATCTGCTCGGGAACAAAGTCTTCGGCTGGGTGTTTACGTATCTGCTTTCACAGCGATTCCGCGACACGCTCTGCGGCACGAAAGTGCTGACGCGACGCGACTACGAGCGTATCGCCGCGGGGCGAGCCTATTTCGGCGACTTTGATCCGTTCGGGGATTTCGATCTGCTCTTCGGCGCGGCCAAAGCCAATCTCAAGATCATCGACATGCCCGTCCACTACAAAGCCCGCACGTACGGCGAAACCAACATCTCGCGATTCAGTCACGGCTGGATGCTGCTGAAGATGTGCTTCGTCGCGGCACATAAGCTCAAGTTTGTGTGACCCGGACTGCGGCCGCCGCCCCGCGTTGTTCGACGCGATCAGGGTCGGACGGCTACCGAGGTATTCTTCGAATCGCTTTCGAACAATTGTCGAAGTGTATCGATTTCCTGTGGCGATCTGCATTGGTGGATCGCCTGATCAAAAGCGGCCGCCGCAGCCGGCAAGTCCCCCTTTGCGGATAACCAGCGAGACCGAAGGAGCGCCGGCGCGATCAACGATCGGCCATTCGGCAGCTCCCGATAGAGCGTTTCGATGCCGGCCATGAGCTTTTCCTTCGCTATACCCTTACCGGTTACCTCAAGCAGAAACAAACCGTTGAAGCGATGCAATCTCATGGTGGAAGGCAGTTGTACGGGCGGAGTGACCTGATCGAAACCCAGATACATGCGATCAGTGTAGACGAGCATCCAGGTGGTTCCGCACTTTTCGTTCCAGCCGGCGGCATCGAGAATACTCGGCATGGTGTCGAGGCGAATCGGAACGAGTTGCAGTTGATCCGGTCCGTACCGAGCCTTGCCAAACGCCAACGGAGAAAACACCGGCGGAACGGAATCGGAGGCAACGACGGCGGCAACGTCACCCGCCTGCGCATTTGCTCTCAAGTGCCCCATCACTCCGCGCCAGTCGCGTTTATCCACGCGTGCCAGTGAGGCCAACGATTCTCGAGTCATCGGTACGGCGAACAATGCGATGGCCGCAAAACAGACCAAGATTCCGATGCTCCTTTTGCTGCGTTGAAGTTCCTCGCGGATCGCATCGATGGCGACGGCCACGCAGCCAAATAGGAGCACTGCACCGACCAGCAGGTATTGAGGTTTCGGAACGGCATTGGCGAGCAGCGCATAGACGGCCGCATAAGTGAACGGAAAACTGAGAAACACCGCCAGAAACAGTCCGATTCCAGTTTGCCCCCGCTTGGCACGCGAGATCAAGACGCCCAGTCCAACCAGCGCTGCCACACAGCCGAGTACGATCAGCCATGTGTTGGTGTTTATAGAGTTGAACACCACGCTGGTTGAATAGCCGCTAAAGAGTCCGCGAAACCCGCTAATGAGAAACCAGCCTGCCCGAATCGCCCAGTTCGTCGATTGCGATTGAACGGCCTGACGACTCGCGCCGAGAACGATCGCAAAGAATGGAGCGTACAGACCATAGGCAACAATCAAGGAAAGTAAGGTCCAGCGAAACCGACGCTGCTCCTGCCATCGCATGACATGCGATTCGTCGTTCCATGCGCGGAGTCGAACAGTTAGCGCATAGAAACCGATCCCAAGCAAGATGAACTGCGGATCGGTCCAGCGCGTCATAAGCAACAGGAACGCGCTTAGAGCGAAGAGCATCCATGAGGAAACCATGTTCCGGTTTCTGGCGATCTGAAACGCCAGCACGCAGGCGAGCGACAGAAAAAAGTTGAGCGCGTACGGTCGAACTTCCTGCGACATGGCCAGGTGGATCGGACAAACGGCCAGAAACAACGCCGCGATTAATCCCGCAAAGGGACCGGCGACTCGCCAAATCAGAAGACCCAGCAGCCCGACGCCGCCCGCGCCCAACAGGGCCGATGGAAAGCGCACCCACCAGTCGCTTTCCGCCAATCCCAAGCGCGCCAAGGCCGCGCCGATAATGTTGTCGAGCGGCGGTTGGCCTACCACGGCAGCCGCCCGGACGACGCCCCACGGATCGAGATGATAGGTCTCGACTGTGACGATTTCGTCCATCCAAAGACTTTCGGCGTCGAGGCGAGTGAGGCGAAGCGCCAGTGCCCCCAACGTGAGACCGGCCAGGATTAAGCCCGGCAGTCGTTGTCGTTGGTCCGTTAAACTATCCTGACTGGAAATCACGGCGGTTCACCGGTTGGGCGCCGGCTTCCAACCGCGCAGGTAAACGTAGGCCGTCAAGGATGACGGCAGACACCTTGGCGTGTAACGAACAACGTCGAGTTCATAATATCGCCGCATGTGTTCAACTACCTGTCGATCCGTGGTCACATGATATTCGCCGATGTTGCAGCCCAGTGCGTAGAGGGCGGTGTTCATCAAGACGTTGACCCCCGGGACTCCGACGACGTAGCAACCGCCCGGGCGGAGCACTCGAAGCACTTCCGAAAACGCCGCTTCCTGTTGATTCGGCGGGATCTCCTCATGAATGCTGATCGCCAGGGCGGCGTCGAAGGACTCGTCGTCATAAGGCAATGAAGTAATGGACCCCTGTCGAAGTTGCGGGCGGATTCCGCTCTGCTCAAAACTCCGAGTTACTTCGCCGGCACGATCGTGGACATCGATTCCGTGAATCTCCTTGAACCTTTCGGAAAGATTCAGGAAGGAAACTCCGCTGCCGTAGCCAAGTTCCAACACGCGATCTCCGTGGGGCAATAGGCCGATGCAGCGCGCCACACGGCGACGATAGAACCATCCGACGATTGGAAGGCGATAGTACCGAATGGGATCGGCGTCGCTCGTCCATGAATACTCGCCGGGAGCGAGCATTTGCAATTCCATTTTCAGGGCACTCCCGCAGCAATATCGATCCAATGGGAAGGTCAATACACATATCGGACGCTTGGGAGGGGTTCGCCAGATTCTGCATGGCCGCTCGACCCAATGCGCAAGGATTGCGCGGGCTCGAAGTTTTCGGAAGTCCTTGTCACGGAGTTATCAGACGCATGTGTTTTTCCGATAACCAATCGGGAGATGACTTTCGAGGCGCCGGCTCACAGACTACCCATGCAAGCCCTAACCAATCAGCGCGTCGCGAGCATTTTTGACCAGGCGGCAGAGTCGTTCGACGCAAACAGCAATCCGTACACGATGCGTCGACGTGCGGAGGCGCTGGCGGCGTTGGTTCGCGGTCGCAGTCTCGAACTCGGCGGCGGAACGGCTGCGGTCACAGCGGCACTGACCGATCGTTCCGGCGCGACGCACTCCGACATCGCCCCGCGGATGTGCGTCGTGGCGCGCGAGAAAGTCGGCTGCCCCAGCGTCTGCCTTGACGCCGAGCAGATTCCTTTTGCCGATTCGTCCCTCGACACCGCCGTCAGCGCGGAGATGATCTATTACCTTCGCGACCCCGACCGTTTCGTGCGCGACGCCCATCGCGTGCTTCGACCGGGCGGACGGCTGGTTTTGTCCACCACCAATCCCATCATGACCGTCGCCGAGCGGGCCCGCACAATACTTCGTCGAGTGGGCGTTTCGGGCATGTTCATCGACGACGGGTCGCCGCGATTTCCACCGATCGGCAACATCGTGGCCATGCTGCGCCGCACCGGTTTCATCATCGAAACTGTTCGCGGGATTGTGCCGATTCCATTCGCTTCGTTTGACAGACTCAATCGAATCCTCGAACGGTCACCGTTGCATCGCCTGGGCTTGTTCTACGTCATCGTCGCCATCAAGCCCAAAACAATAACATCCATGACGTCCTAACCGCGTCGCGCCGCAGCAATTGCAGGTCCGGCGTCGGCGACCTAAGCTTTCCGAAGTTCCAAGGAGCACCGATTCATGATGCGAGCCGATCAACTCGACAGCGGACGAGCCATGCTGCTGGTCATCGACCTTCAAGACAAACTTCTTCCCCTGATTCGCGATCGGCAACACGTCATCGCGGCGACCCAACGGATGTTCGCGGGGGCTCGCGTTTTCGAGTTGCCCGTGCTGGTCACGGAGCAGTACCCCAAGGGAATCGGACGAACGGATGCGTCGTTGCGTGAATTGATCGAAGCGTGCCAAGCACGGACTTTGGAGAAAAGCACTTTCAGCGCCTGGGCCGAATCGTCGGTCCGCGAGGCCATGATGACGATCGACCGACCGCAGGTCATTGTCGTGGGCATCGAGGCTCACGTTTGCGTTCAACAAACCGCGCTGGACCTCGCCTCGCGCGATTACGACGTTTATGTCTGCGCCGATGCCATCGGTTCGCGGGCATCACTCGATTACGAGTGCGCGTTGCATCGGATGAGGCAGTCCGGCGTTCGAGTGACCACGGTGGAAAGCGTGCTCTTTGAGTTGTGCGTTCGCTGTGACGCGCCGCGATTCAAACCTCTGATCGAGATCATCAAGGCCGGTCCGCAAGAGAGCCGGTAAACGCTGCGCTATTCATGCAGTGAAACGAGTGGCGTCAGGCGGGCGCATGCGTCTTGTCGGCGTCGACCAGGCGAACATGCACGGCCGGCAAATGAACGTGAATCGTTGTGCCCTCGCCCACATGGCTTTCCACGGCGATCTCCCCATTCAACTCGGCCACGATTTTCTTCGCGGCGGCAAGCCCCAGTCCCGTTCCGGCTTGTCCCTTGGACGAGTGGAATGGATGGAAGATTCGCCCAAGGTCTTCCGGCGGAATGCCCTTTCCGTTGTCGCCGACGGTCAGCGTCACACGCCCCGCCGACGGGTGATACCGCGTGGAGATGTTGATGCGACCGCCCTCGGGAGGAGCGGCTTCAATGGCATTGAGAATGATATTGTGAATGACCTGGTGCATGCCGTCGGGATCCGTAGGGATCGGGGACATTTCCTCGAACTCGGTCAGCATCATCACCTTGCGATCGTCGGCCTTTGACTGAACCAGCGCGATGACGTCCTCCACGATCTTGTTGATCTGGGCCAATTCGATCTTCGGCTGGCGGTCCTTGGAAAACGTGAGCATGTTCATCGCCAGCACGTAAATCCGATTCAGGTTACGCCGAACCAACGACCATCCGGACTCGACGGTTTCAAAGGCCCGACGCTTGAGTCCGAGTTCGAGCACGTCCGCACCGCCTTGCATGCCCTGCAAAATGTTACGGATGTGATGTGAGAGATAGGCCACCGTCTCACCGGCGGCCGCCAGGCGTTCGGTCTGCACGCGAGATTCCTGCAACCGCAGGTTTTCGATGGCCATCCCGGCCAATCGCCCAATCGCCACGACCAGTCGCAATTGTTCCTGGGAATAGGTGTGTCGGGACATTGAGCTGTCGAGGTGAAACACTCCGGCGATCTCATCGCGAACAAGCACGGGCACGCAAATGATGCTCTTGAGACCCAGCCGATGGATGCTGTCCTGTTTGGTTTCCCCACCGAATCGATCGTCGGTCATGGCGTTGGCGCAGAGAACGCCCTCGCGCGTTTTGAGCACATGATTGATGATCGTTCGGGACGTGATGATCTTCATCCGTTGGCCGCGCTCGCGATTGCGCGAGCGAACAACGTGCGGCGTCAGCTCCGAATCCTTTGTGTCTCGGACAAGCAGCACCAGTCGATCAGTGATCAAACGCTCGAAAAGGATGTCCGCGATGCGCTCAAGCAGCGAATCAACCGACGTGAACGACCCGATCGTTTCCGCGATTTTGTACACGACATTCCACGCCACCACCGCATCCGCCGTCTCCGGCGGTTGCAGGATGACGCTGTCTTCCGAAGCATCGACGGAGGAGAGGATCGATGATTCGCCGCTGCCGCTGGACATGTCCACGTCCACCAGATCGCGAATCGCCGTCGCTCCCGAGAACCCTTCGAACTCATCCTTGCCGGTGAAGACCAGCACCGTGCTCCCGACTTTGATTTGATCGCCGTGCTTCAGTGCAGTTGGGGTGATGAGTCGTTGGCCGTTCAAGTACGTCCCGTTGGAACTGTTCAGATCCGCCAGCAACCAGGTTCCATTCATCGGGCGTATCTCGGCGTGATGGCGGGACGCGCTGTGATCGGACAAATGAATCTGCTCCGAGGACCGACCGATGACGGCCGGCTCGTGCAGCGTTTGATACGTTCGCCCCTTGTCGGGGCCTTGTAGGACATGCAACGTCGGCAACCCGATCACCCCCTGAGGCACGATGCGGATTTCGTTCTTTTTTCAGCTTGCAAGTGCATCGATGGGCATCGCACCGTTGGTCCGCCTGGGACCACAGCTTGCGCACTCACCGAATATCCATCGTAGGTTTCAGCGGTCCCCGCGTCAACGGTGGATCGGCCGTGGATCGGCGCCGACATCGAACCGAGCCGCGATCCGGACAGCGACGGCGTCCGACATCATGCGAAGGGTTCGTCTCGAATGCCGAAGTCTGCCGTTGGCCCAATCCCCACGCTTCCCGATGCGGCGTCGGGGACCATTATGGGAACCCGGAAGCCGTCAAGCGAAGGCCCTTGCCGGTCGAAAAGTTCCATGGGAGCCCAAGGCCGCGCACCGCGATAAACGCGGCAACTTGCCTTTCGACGTTGACTGGACGAATACTCCCGTGATTTGACGAAGTTGGAGGTCTGGCTTGTCTGGAAATCCCCAGCCGTCGACGTATCAGGAACTCGTGGCGAGTCTCAAGCCCGGAGTTGCAAGGCCGAACTCGGCGGAGGCTCAGCTTGACTCATTGATCACGACGATGCGGGACCGCGAACGCAGGGCCAAGGAAAGCGCCGTGGCGGCCGCCCCCGATCCGATTCAGGTTCTACGCGACCAGGTGGTCACCCAGTTTATCCCCATGTTCGTGGAGCTGGTCGAAAAGTACACCGCCGTCGGAATGTCGATGCAGATGGATGCGTCCAACCTGCTTGAAGGAGGTCGGGAAATCGCCTTCGAGTTTGGAATGAATGATTATCGCATCCAGTTGCAGGGTACGGTGACTCAAAGCTCGATCGCCTTTCACGAAGTCCGGCATTCGCCCGACGTGCAAGGACAACTCATGGCCGGACCGATGCTCCGCCTTCGGCATCTCGACGCCGCGGCTTTTCGAGATTTTGTGTGCGAACGACTGACCGTCCTGCTGCGTTTCGCATCCAAACGAAAACCGGCGCACTAACTCTCAGCGGCGCGGGCCTGCCAGGCGGCGTCGATCTCGGCCAGTTCCGCCGAAACACCCTCGGCTTCCTCCTGCAATTCGGCCAGCACTTCGGGATTCTTGCAAACGGAGGGCTCACCGAAACGGTCGTGCAAGACGGCTAGTTGGGTCTCACGCTCAATCAGAAGTGTCTCAAGCTCATCGATCGAAAGGTGATCGTAGGGCGACCGTGTCGTCGTTTTTCGAGGCGTTTCGGACTTTGCCGTCGGTTTGGCTTTCTTGCGGGCGGACTCGGTCGCCTTCTCCGCGGTTCGCTGCTGTTCTATTTCGGCCACATAAGACGAGTAGTTGCCGGGGTGCAAACGGTTCTCCTCCGGGCGCATCACCAGCAGCCGCCCCACGACTCGATCAAGAAAATATCGATCGTGGCTTACCGCGATGATCGTTCCGGAAAACTCGCTGAGGGCCTGTTCCAGTGCTTCTCGTGACGGAATGTCCAGGTGATTGGTCGGCTCATCCAGAATTAGAATGTCGGGTTGCGTCAAGATCAGTGACGCGAGCCGAACCCGCGACTGCTCGCCTCCCGAAAGCACCCCGATCACTTTGAACGCATCATCGCCGCGAAACATGAACCTCGCCGCATAGGAACGGGCGTCGTGCTCCGAAAACTCCGGACGGATCGCGCGGAACTCTTCGACGATCGTCCGCGTGGGATCAAGCTCGTTGCGATCCTGTGCATGATAGCCGATGTTGAGTCGCGGACCGTGCCAAAAGTCGCCCGATTCCGCGGCGACCTCGCCCATGATGATCTTGAGCAGCGTGCTCTTGCCCACGCCGTTGGGACCTGTGATGCCCAGGCGATCGCCCGCATGTACTTGAAATGACAGGTTGGTGAACAATCGCTTTTCGCCGTAAGCCATCGAAAGTTCATCCACGCGCAGCACGATCCCCTCGGCCGCATTTGCCTTGTCGAACGCGATCTTCACGCGATGAAGCGCCTTTGGACCCTCGGTCACCAACTCGCCCGCCGCAAGTTGACGCTCAAGCCGCGTCCGCCTTCCCTTTGCCTGCTGGCTCCGCTGCCCGGCGAGATGACGAGCGATGAAATCACGCTCCTTGGCGATGAACGCCGCGTGTTTTTCGTGGTCGCGCTGTTGCGTCAGCTCACGTATCGCCTTGGTTTCGGCGAAGCAGGAGTAATTGCCGGAGAAACTCGCGGCCTTTCGGCCCGCGACTTCGACGATTCGCGTGCACAATCGGTCGAGCAAGTAACGGTCGTGGGAGATCAGCACCGTTCCGCCGCGATGCCCCGCCAGGAACTTTTCCAGCCAGCGAACGGCGTCGATGTCGAGATGATTGGTCGGCTCGTCGAGGAGCAGCAGCGGCTTATCCTCCAACAGTAGCTTGGCGAGCGCGGCCCGGCATCGCTGCCCGCCGGAGAGCACTGATAGGCGCAAGGCGTGATCGGCCTGGGAAAAACCCAGCCCGCCCAGAATCTCGTTCAGACGCGCTTCAAAGGTGTGGCCGCCGGCGGCGATGAACCGATTGTTGGTGCGATCGTACTCCTCCATCAGCTCCGGCAGACTCGGATCATCGTGGGCGGCGGCGATTCGATCGCCAAGTTCGTGGAGCTTCGTCTCCAACGCCAAAAGCTCCGCAAAGACGCTTCCGACCTCCTCATGTAGTGTGCGGTCCGCCTCGGCCTCGTGCTCCTGTCGCAAATAGCCGATTTCAACGCCTCGAGCGCGCGTGACCGTGCCCAGATCAGGGAGGATTTCTCGCGTCATCAGCCGGAAGAGCGTTGTCTTGCCCGCTCCGTTGGCCCCGACCAGCCCGACCGTTTCCCCAGCGCTGATTTCGAGCGACACGTCTTCCAGAACGGTCTGGACGCCGAACTGTTTCGTGACATTTTGTACAACGATGGCGGACATTCCCGCATCATAAGATTGCCGGTCCGTCGCACCAAATCACGATCCGATGTCGTCGAACGCCGGGCCCGGGACACTTTCGGCAGGCGGCGCGCATCGCCCATCGGAACCCCAAGCGCCAGCGCGGGGCGGTTGCTCCGTATCAACAGGGGTGCTGCCAACTTTCGCCCGTGACGCAATTGCCGCGACTGGGACCGCCCGTCGCTTGCGCTCCGGGTTCGGATCGATTTCCCTTCGCGGACTCGTCACCAGAAATTAGCTGGCGAAGCCTGCGCTACCGGCTAGTGTGCGAAGCCGAGTTTTTCCTTGAATCCCCCCCCATTTCGCGGTACAATGCGGCCAGACTCCAGCCTGACCGCACGGTGAATTGGCCGGGAGATTCCACCATGAACCATCGAACTGATCGAGTGAATCAGAACACATTGCGCATACTCGCGCTGGTATGGTTCGGAGGGCTTTTGCCCTTGTCCGGCGTCGCGCAGACGATTGTGTGGACGGACATAAATGGTCGACGGATTCAATCCAAGAGCGTGAACGGTGGGCCGGTAGAGACCGTTGTGCAATTCCAAGCCCCGCAGAACGCGGGCGAAATTCACTACGACCCGATCGAAAAGAAGTTCTATTATCGTTCAAGCTCATTCTGGCGAATCAATCTGGATGGGTCCAATCCGGAACCCATCTCAACGCCGAGCAGTGGTCGTTTTGCATTGGGTCTCGAATCGAGACGATTGTACTGGATGGTCGAATTTGCCGGCGTCCTTCACTACTCCGCATTGGATGGCACAGAAAGCGGATCGCATGCGTATCCGAGTTGTTGCGTTATCAGCCCTGAAGTTTTCCGATCCGATGTGTTTTTTGGCGCTGGCGGAACGATGCAAAAGGGGGTTTGGCGAGCCGAAGAGGATGGGTCAAACGAACTATTCCTTACGGTCACTCCACAACCCTTCGATCTCGCCTACGATTCTCAGGAGGAAAAGATTTACGTCGCCACCGCTGACAACATCCTTCGCCTGAGCGCCGACGGCAGTGATGTCGTCGCGCAGGTCATACAACAACTCGACGCTCCTGCGGACCATGTGGAAGTAGATGTGCAATCGCGGAAAGTGTATTGGGCCTCGCGGCAGTCGAAAGTCATTCGCCGCTGTAACCTCGACGGTACCAATGTCGAGGACTTTGTAACTGCATTGGACGTTGGAAATCCGAATTTCGAAATAAGGGGATTGACGATTGTAGGACCGCCGAGGGTGCCTGCGTTGTCGACTTGGGGCTTTGTGGTCTCGATCACATTCATCCTCACCGCTGGAACAATTGTGCAAAAAATGCGGCATAACGTAACAGCTAGGATCTGATTAGAGAAAGGTCTTTTTCGATGAGCAGGGTCACTCGCGTTTGTTCTTGTGTCAGCTTCATTGCTGTCATTGGGTTCGAGGTTTGGGGCGCGCTCGCACAATGTGATCCCATTTCCGGGGCAAGCGGCCCTGACGCTGTGCCGGCATTCTCGAGCGGACTCCAACTGGCCAAGTATGGCTGTATCGATGGCGTGGTGGCATATTCCGGGTCCGGGGGAATATGCAACATAGGTACAGAAGGTCTGCCCGGAGACATCAGTAGTAGTCATCATCCAATGTTAACAAGTAATCTCTACCGTCTCGGAAGCAATCGTTTTGAACAAATCGGTTTGAGTTGGGTGAAACACGACGATTGGACGAGTGCTTTTCCGAATAGTTCATGTGGCTCGGCACTTTCATGCACTCCGTGCGAGTACGCGGTGCCCGAATGCTGTGACACGCCCCACTCACCGAGCAATCCAGATTGTGAAACTGAAGTGCCTCGGAACCTTGGCGTTGGATGTAGCGACATATATTCCACATGCAACAATGGCTATCAAGGGTGGTTAGGACCAAGGTCGCAAATCAATGCCTCGACAGGAGCGTGGCCTGTCGGCGGCAGTGCCACTTTTTGCGGGGCGACGAGTAGAATTGACTGCCGGCTTCAGGTCAAAGTAGTGGATCTTGCAGCGACTTCATCGCAATACTTCTTTGAGACGCAGGTTGTCACGCCCGATGAAACGTCAACCGCTACAAGAAACAACAATGTTTCGTACAAGACAATCACGGTGGATGATTGCGATGAAGATGAATGTGATTTGGAAATAGCGAACAACTGCGGTAGCGTTCAAGCTTGCTCAGGGACTGGATGTTCATGTATCCATCCGCTAACTGCTTCATATACGTATTACTGCCAAGAGCCGGCGATCAAGGCGTGGATAAAGGCCGATGCTTCCGTTGTCGAGACGGAGTTTCAGGCGCTCGACGAATACGACGACCCGACCGACGGGAAGTTCATCCTCGCGGCCAAGGCGTGGAACGTCTCCGGCTGCGTCTACCAATACGAATACGCGCTCTACAACATGAACTCCGACCGCGCGGCCGACGGATTCAGCGTTCCGCTTCCTTCGGGACTGTCGTCCACGGAACTCTCGGCCATCGCCGGTTCCGCCGGGTTTCACGACATCAATTATCACAGCGGCGAGCCGTACGATTTGGACCCGGAGCACCCGGAATACAATGACTGGACTCCGACGGTGACGAGCGGATCGATCAGTTGGGCGACGCCTTCCTATTCCCCTTCCGAAAACGCCAACGCCCTTCGCTGGGGCACGCTCTACAACTTCCGCTTTCAGGCCCCTCGACCGCCGAGCTACTCGACGACCGTCACGATCGATCTGTTCAAGTCGGGCACGCCGACGAGTCTGATAGGCACGAGCGTCGGACCGGCCGGCACGACCGTCGGCTCCTGCTGCGTGAGCAGCACCTGCACGGTCACGTCGCAAGCCTGCTGCGATGCACAAAGCGGAAGCTATTGGAACCCGGGCAAGGACTGTACCGACTGCGACGAAAACGGCACGGCCGACATCTGCGAGTCCTTTGGTAAATGTTGCCTCTACGACGAGACGTGCATCCACACGCGCAACAGCGCGTGCTGCATCGCGGCGGGCGGGTTCTATTGGTTCGGCCTGGGGACGAACTGCCACACTTAATGCCCAGTGGGCCCGCAAGGATCACAACAAGAATAAGCGCGGTTCGGCCGCCAATGCCGGTTGGATGTGCCCTACCACCTCGCCGGAGCCGTCGCGGACGTCCGAACGCACTGGGTCGGTCGGCGCAATCCGGCCAATTCAATGAAAAGCACCCGTTCCCGTCCGGTAACACGAAGAGAAAAGCATCGTCCGTTGACCCGACTATTGGTCATGGCGAAGGTAAAAGGATATAATCCGGCAAACCTGGAGGGGGTCCGGGAGGGGTCCGGATTCGTCCGCGGCATATTGCCTGGAGCGTTATTTCGCCGCGGCCGCCGTGTCGCATGGACGGTCTCGTCGTGCGGTTTCCCTGGGAATGAGTATCTGACGGAGACTTTTTGACCATGAACTGGCAATTCGTTCGCTTTTTCACGGCGGGATTCTGCGCGGTCTGGGCGTTTGAGGGACGGTTGGCCGTCCAGGCAGCAAACGAGCCCGACAGCCGATTCGCCCCGCTGCCCATTTCAACGACCGACCCCGATCGCGGTGGAGAGGTTTTTCTCAAACCGCAATCGCGTGATTATTTCGATGACGAGAACGGCGGCGTGGCCGGTCCGGCGCAGTCTTGCGACAATTTCGGCGGATTTGGAACGTCGTTTCAGTTTTCGAATCGGTACCGGGGCAACCTCTATCGCATCACCGGCACCGGAGTCGTCCTTCGCTCCATTCAGATGCAACTTGCCTTCACCGGGACGACAAACCTCTATGTTTCGGTTCACAAGCGCAACGAAGTGGATGGGACGTACGACCGGCATCCTGCCAGTTCGCAGGATGTTGTCATCCAGAACGCCGCCGGGCAAGGGACCGGAACGCCGGTGTTCTTTTCGACCGGCGCGCTCAACAGCGGGCAGGGGATTGAACTCCCGCCCGGTGATTACGCGATCGCGTATTCATGGGGATCGACGACGGTGGTGTACGGCCGTGACAGCTTGATCTATCCGCGTACATTTCGACACGGCAGCACGATGGGGTCGGTGGCCTTGAATATCCCGACGGGCACGTCGCCGCCGCAGCCGCCGGTGGCCGAAAACTTGCCGCCGCTCCAGGTGTTCACGAGCGGTGTGTATGCCATGCAGCTTTGTTTTACGTCGTTGCCGGGGGCGTGCTGCTCCGGCGGAACGTGTCAAGATGTTTTGTCAACGCAATGCAGCGCCGTGGGCAGCTTTTTCCACGGTGAACGAAGCACATGCGCGGAAACGCCGTGCGAATTCGGGGCCTGCTGCACGGACAAATGCGGCGGTTGCGGCAACGGATACACGCGTCAAGCTTGCACCAACGCGGGTGGGGTCCATTGGTCGGGCGCGAGTTGCTCGAATCCGACGACGGCGCTTTGCCCGAAGGTGACGGGGGCATGCTGCATCGCAGACCAAACTCAGCCAAGCGGTTTTCGATGTGACGATACCAAGTGTGCGGCAGAGTGCGCCAGCGCCGGCGGCACTTACCATGGAGATGGCAGCGACTGCCAACGAAATATCTGCATTGGAGCATGTTGCGTCACCGGCTCTTGTTTCGACCTGGGTCGAGTAACTTGCGAGACTTTTGGCGGCACCTATAAAGGAAATGGGACTACGTGCGCAACGCTTCCTCCCGAACTTGAATGCGGAGGCGCTTGTTGTTTTGGGACGACTGGTCTCGACTCCTGCATACGGGTCGCCAAACGATCTCTTTGCGCCTACAACCCAGGCGGGTTTCCGTTTATCGCCTATCGTGGTGACTACACGGCCTGCCCCGTCACTTGCGGCCAGATCTCAGCCTATTCAGCATGCTGCCTCCCGGACGGGAGCTGCCTAAACATGCCGTCTCAAGCGACATGTGAATCGGCGTCCGTCCAAGGTAGTTTCCAAGCAGGACGGCTCTGCAATGCGTTGGTGCCCGGCGCCACGTGCCCCGATCTGGTCAAACGATGTTGTCTTAACGATGGCAGTTGCCAGCTCCTCACTCAGACGGGTTGCACGGCTCGCGGCGGAACACCCATAACCAATCAGACCACCTGCTCACCGACGGCGTGCGCTTCGTCTGGCGGTGCGTGTTGCGGGACGGCAACGGGCGCTTGCACGATGACCACGGGTTCGCTGTGCGCGTCGCAAGGCGGGCTGTATCAGGGTAACAATTCCAATTGTCAAGTACCAGCAACAACGTGTCCCGGATACGGCGCTTGTTGCAAATCGAATGGCGATTGCTTTGATGACTTCACCGCGGCCCATTGCGGGTTGATCGCCGGATCGTTCCAGGGGCCGGGCAGCTTCTGCGACGCGCCGCCGGTGGACTGCGACGAACGCGGCGCGTGCTGCACCATCACCGGGCAGTGCCTGATCGTCGATCTGGCGACCTGCGACGAAGTTGGCGGCAGTTTCATCGCGGGCGGGTCCGAATGTTCACCGTCGTGCGCAGCTCAGGCGTGCTGTTTCGGCAGCGCTTGCGCACCGCGCACCGTCGCGGCTTGCAACGACGAAGGGGGTAACCCTCAGGGCGACGGCACGGTTTGCGGCGCGGAGTCTTGTGTTCCTCGCGGCGGGTGTTGCCACGACGATACCTGCACGGTCGAAACGGAGGTCGGCTGCGGCGACCTTCCTGGCGTTTATTTGGGCGACGCGACGGAGTGCCTCATCGATTCGTGTGATTCCGGCGCCTGCTGCCAGACGGATGCTTCGTGCGAAGATGATGTTTTGCGAGGCGCGTGCGCTGATCCCGGCCAGTCATTCTACTTCGGCGAGACGTGCGGCGGCGGAACGTTCAGTTGCATCGCGACGCCGACCGGCGCCTGCTGCAACGAAACGACCTGCGTTCCCGACATGACGGAAACAGACTGCACGACGGGCGGGGGAACGTACAAGGGCGATGACGTCCTTTGCGACGTGAACACTTGTCCGTCGCCGTGTTCGCAGATCGTGACCGTGACTCCGCCAAACTGCGCCATCGACGCGCGGCAGCCGTTTCCGTCGGGAAATCCGGGGACACCGCAAGGGTGGAACACTCTTACGTTCACGTTGAATTGCGCCGATACGTCGAGTCTGACGGCAGGCGATTTCGCCGTTACCGTCACACCGACCGGAACCGCTCCGACGGTTTCGAGCGTTACACCCAACGGTTCGTCGATCACCGTCAATCTGAGCGGACCGATTTTGCCGGGATCGTGGACGTGCGTTGAACTAGTTCCCGCTCAGCAGAAGCGATGCCTCGGCTTCCTGCCGGCGGACGTGAACAGCAATCGGGCCTCGGCGCCGGGAGACATCCTCGATTTGATCGACAACCTCAACGGCGTGCGCGTACCGGCATTGCTGCTGCATCAATGCGATCTCGATCGAAGCAATCAATGCGCTCCCGTGGACATTTTGAGCGAAATTGACATGCTCAACGGCGCGAGTGGATTCGCCGTTTGGAACGGCAGGACCCTGCCGGTCTGCCCCAGCGCAGTGCCTTAGAGCACCTAACGACCAAGTGTAGAGTCAAATGAACGAAAGGCCGCGCGAACTGAAGTTCGCGGCTCGCTTCGAATGACTGTTAACCGCTTTAGTCACCAGATTATTGGGATCGGGCGAACTCGTACTGTTGTGATGTGGCCGTCCGGACATTGATACGCTCGTTCCAGACTCGATACGAGGCGGCACTGCAATGGAATGCTCCTCGTTGAATTCACGTTTGCCGGAACGGGGCGGTCAATCCGTGAGATGATTCAACAGTCGCTGCGCGAAGTCGAGTAGCTGATCCCGCCGGGCGGAATCAACCATCGCGCGATCGCCAAAGGCGCTGATCTCGTCATTGATCGACTCAAGCAGTTCGACGGCCTCCCGCACGTGTGATTCGGCGGCGGCCGCATCGTCGGCCAAGCGTGATTCGCCTGCGTGAATCATGGCTTCCGCCAGTTGTAGCGACGCTCGAATCCCAACTAACGATCCGGGATCGTGCCGTCGCCACGCGTCCCGTGCGTTGCGTGCCGCGTCGACCGCTTCGGCAGGTCGATTGAGCGTCGTCAGCAGGTTCGCCAAATAACCCCAAACCAATGCCTGTTTGTGTGACGGCTGCTCGCTCGCAATCGCCGCAAGTCGAAGGGCCGATCGAAATCGCTGCTCTGCTTCGTCGGTATCTCGTAGCAGCATCGCGGTCAGCCCGAGACTCACTTTGCTCTGCCATTGCTCCTCGAACGAGCCATATTGATCCCGAAACTCGGCAGCCGCTGCATGTGCCTTGCGGGCCTCGGTTGGTCGATCCTGCCGTCGCTGGGCAAGCCCGACGCCTTCCATCGCTGCGGCAGCGATTCGAACCGCAGTCGCCGAATCAGACTTGACGGCATCGGCCTTGTCGGATTCCTTCGGGAGACCGAATTCCAATGCCAGGGCCGCCGCCCGTCGAAGTGCAGATTCGCCGACAGCGAATCGACCTTCCTCGCAGTGGAGTTTTCCATCGAGCAGCAATTTCCACATGCGTCCCAGATCACGACTCTCGTCGATCGCTTCGATGTGTCGTCGAGCTTGATCCAGCCTACGTTCGTTCAAGGCCGCGACGGCTCGTTTTGCTCGGTCATCGACCGGCTGAACGAATCCGATCGGTCGGGGCAAGTCGTCGGCGCGGGGCTGCGCGTCGGTCGTCATGGCGGCGCCGCGCCCTTGAGCACGCGCTCGACGGTCTCGCCGACTTTTTCACCAAACAGTTCTGAAGCGACGATCTTCCCGTCGGGACCAATCACGAAAATCGCGGGAATGCCCGACACGCCGAATGCCTCGGTCACCTCGGGCACGCCGCCCTTGTCGCCGAAGGCCTGCGGCCAAGCCAATTTGGGATTGGTCTTGAGGAAATCAGTGAGTGCCGATTCTTCAAAATCCCGGCTGACGCCGAGCATCACGAAGTCCCTTTGCCCACGAAACTTTTCATGCACAAGAACAAGGTTGGGCACTTCGGCCAGGCAAGGACCGCACCAAGTCGCCCAGAAAATGATGAGTATCGTTTTCCCTTTTTGGGCGGCAAAATCAAACGTGCTTCCGTCGAGCAGTTGCAGTTTCACGGTTGGAACGTTGTCACCGGGCTTGAGAATGGCTCGCTCTCCGGCCGTTCTGGAAGAGGCCCCGACTCGAAGCGTGATTTCAATCGGAAGCGCTGTCTCTTTGTCGACGACGCCGAGATATGGCGACGCGCCTCGGGCATTCACCGAGTATTCAAACCGGTCTCGCGGAGCGTTATTCAGAACAAACTTTCCGTCACGGTCCGTCATCGCCCGCAGTCCGAGGGTTTGGCGATCCCGCCACTTTACCGCAATGACTTCGGCCCCTGCGATGGGTTCTCCACCTTGATTCCTGATGACGCCGGTGACCGTGGCGGGTGGTCCCAATTGCAGATCGATCGAAGCCGAATCTTCGGCCTTTGCCTCCACTGTCGCAAGTTCCGGCGCGCGACCGTCCAGATGGGCCGTAACCGCGACGGTTCCGGGACGCACGCCGGCGAGGGAATACCGGCCGTCGGCATCGGTCCAGGTTCTTGGCACATGGTCGTTCAATATGTCGCCGGCGATGACCCTGACGCCGAGAAGCGGCTCTGCTGAAGCGGCATCGGTGATTCTCCCTTTGACGATGGCCGCCCGCTGCAGAACAACCTTGTGGGACGATTCCGCTTCGAGAAGCGGCATGGTCAGCGTTTCGCCGAAACCTTCCGTGGCCACAAAACCATCGTGTTGGATTCGAAGGCTGAGTCGGTAGGTCTTGAAATGCAGGCCGCGAAGATCAGCCTTGCCTTCGGGACCCGTGACAACCGTTCGCAAGTCGCCCTTTTGCTGATCCAGGCACTCGACGGCAACGCCCGGCACGGGTTTGTCCGTATCGTCGACGGTGGCGAGGTGAATGATGCGCTCGGGCCTGAGGAAAAGCACAATATCCTCGGAGGCGGGCAGCCGGACGGTTTCCTTTTCCCTGCCGAAACCGTCCTTCGCGGCGACGACTTCGCCGTCGCCGGGCGACATGGCTCGGAATGTGAAGAATCCGTCTTCGTTCGTCGTTTCCTCACGGATGAAGGCGAGGCATTCAAACGTCACTTTCGCGCCGACGACCGGTGACTGCTTGTTTCCGTGAATGATGCGGCCGGACAGCGATAGATCGCCGTGAAGCGTTTCTCCAAGAAACGGCGGCTTGTCCGTCTTCGTGAGGCGAATTTCGCGCGCGAGTTCCGCATATTGGCTCCTGGAAAATACAGCGATCAAGTCTCCTTCGATTGGCTCGGGCGACTCAAGGGAAAAATCGCCCATCGCATTCGTCCTGGTCTCGGCGACCTTCTCTCCCTTCGTGCCGTCATCATTCTTGCGATGAAGCGTCACGGCCACGTCGAGCAGCCCTGAACCGATGACATTGGTGACTTGCCCCACGACCAGGACCAATGGAGGCGAAGTAGGGTCTTTCCCGGGTTCCGAATCACTCGCCGCTTCCGATTTCTTGACGACCGGTCTTTCGGGTTGCGTGGGCGGCTCAATGCTTTCGGCAAGCGACGCAGCCGTCAGCAAGCCGACGCAAGAGCGTAAGAACACCGTAATGAGCAACCTGCTTGCTGAATCCATTCGGGGCACCGCGTTTGCTCTTAGGCTCTGCGTCGACTCCGTGTTGATTGGTATTGTCGTCAACTGATGCGGTCTCCAAACGGAAGCGATGACGCGCCGCAACAAACCATGACGATTGCGAGTCGCCACGACATTATACGCATTTGCAAGCGGTTTTCGAGCTGAGGGCTCCGATGGTCGATCGTCAACTTTCCATTGAAAACGCGGACGCATTGATCTCACTGGACACGTCTCGCCTTGCTTGTAGACTCCCGACTGCTTTGATTTCGGGAGAATCGTGACATGGCACGCGACGGAAAACCGGCTAGAACGACCCCTCGACGACTGAAGGGGTTCCGCGACATCGCCGCGGCCGACGTGCTGGCGCGGGATCGCATGATCGCCCGAGTCCGGTCAGTGTATGAGGCCTACGGATTTGCGCCGCTTGAGACCCCGACCCTCGAATATGTGGATGCACTGGGGAAGTTTCTTCCGGATTCCGATCGGCCGGACGGCGGAATCTTCGCCATGCGCGACGAGGACGAGGAATGGATCGCCCTTCGATACGATCTGACGGCCCCGCTGTCGCGCTATGTCGCGATGAATCCGGACCTGCCCAGGCCTTTCCGGCGCTATCAGGTCGGGCCGGTGTTTCGCATGGAAAAGCCGGGGCCGGGGCGGTTCCGCGAGTTTTACCAGTTCGATTTCGATTCGGTGGGCACGGCGTCCATGCTGGCCGACGCTGAATGCTGCATGATCATGTGCGACACGCTGGAGGCTGTCGGCATCGCCCGCAACGACTATGTCGTACGCGTTAATGACCGCAAAGTGCTCAACGGCGTTCTGGAGACGGTCGGAGGCGGAAAGACCCTGGACGGCGACGTATCGCTCAACATACTTCGCGCGATCGACAAGCTGGATCGCGTCGGGCTGGACGGCGTCAAGGCCCTGTTGGGTGCCGGTCGGCGGGATGAGTCGGGCGACGTCACGAAGGGCGTCGGACTTTCGAGTGATCGGGTCGATGTTGTGGTGCGGTATCTGTCCACGAAGGCCGATACGCGAAGCGCGGTGTGTGACGCTTTGGAGTCGCTGGTCGGCGGTAGCGCCGTGGGACGCGAGGGCGTCGCCGAATTGCGTGAGATGGACGCGGCACTTACCGGAGCGGGATACGACGATCTTCGTGTCGTGTTTGACCCGACGGTGGTTCGCGGGCTGGCCTACTACACCGGGCCGGTGTTCGAGGGAGCACTGACGTTCGAGATTGTCGATGAGCAAGGTGCTGCTCGGCAGTTCGGAAGCGTCTTCGGAGGCGGGCGGTATGACGATCTTGTCGAACGCTTTACCGGCCAGAAGGTGCCGGCGACGGGTGCTTCGATCGGCGTGGACCGATTGCTGGCTGCGCTGAAGGCGCTCGGCAAAACCGAAGCCGACGCGACGGTCGCGCGAGTGCTGGTGACGCGACTCGACAAAAATCTCACGTTGGAATACCAGCGCATCGCGGCTGAACTTCGGGCCGCGGGCATTGCCGCGGAGCTCTACGTCGGAACACAAGGCATCGGCAAGCAGTTCAAGTACGCCAGCGACAGCGGTCGCACCGCGGCGATTGTGATGGGCGAGGACGAAATGAAGGCGGGCCAGGTCTCCATCAAGGACCTTCGGCTGGGTGACGAGCTTTCAAAGGAAATCGGAGCGGACCGCCGCCAATGGCTCGAGACCCAGCCGGCACAATTCCTCGCCGCACGAACGGACGTCGTCGAGGCGGTTCGCAAGGTTCTCGACCGCCACACCGCACGGTAAACAATGCCACGCGCGGACGACTCCGTGAATCCGCAACCGCATCAATCGTTTATTCGGCGTTCGCCGATCGTGGAGCGTGCGCTCTTCAATCCTTACGACCCGCGCTATCACGAACGCGTCAAGTGACTCCGTGCATCCACCGCTTCAGGAAGCGTGCCGTGATGAAGACCGTGATGCCGACGCCGCAACCGAGATAGACCATGTAATTGAACACTTGGCTGTACGCTTGGACCTGTCCAAGGGCATTGGCCGCCTGGGCCGCTTGATTGGCGGCGAGGCTCGAGACCTTTCCAGCCAGGAAGTTGCCTGTGGCGATGGAGATGAACCACGCTCCCATCACCATTCCGGTCATGCGGCTCGGCGCGAGCTTGGTCACCATCGAAAGGCCGACGGGCGAAAGACACAGCTCACCAAGCGTGTGAATGAGGTAAAGCCCGAGGAGAAAATACCACATGACGAGACCGGCGGAGTCGGCGCTGGCGATTCCTGTGTTGATCATGACGAATCCCAGGCCCATGCCTAGGAACCCTAGTCCAAACTTGGCGGGAATCGAGGGGTTCAACCCTCGCTTGTCGAGAAACACCCACAACCAAGAGAAAACCGGACCGAAAACGACGATCAGCAACGCGTTGACGGACTGCCACCACTCGGCCGGCATGCTCCAACCGCCGACCGAAAACGGGACGAGCTGGTTCATGGCGAAGAAGTTGAGCGAGTTGCCGGCCTGCTCAAACCCCATCCAGAAAACGCTGTTCAGAATGAGCAGAATAATCAAAACGAACATCTGCTGCCGACCGACTTTTTCTTCGCGAAAGGCTACAAAAAGGAGATACAGTGCGATGGAGCCAAAACAGGCATAGAGGATGTAACCGACAACTTCTTCTTTGACGCTCAACAGGAAATAGATTGCGGGGGCCACTACGAGGCCGCCAATCACAACCAACAAGATTGGTCCGATTCCTTCCTTGCCTTTCGGCGCCAGCCCTTGTCCGTGCAAGTGTCTCGTGAAGAATCCGAAGCAGACCAATCCGAGCAGCATTCCCGCGCCGGCGGCCATAAAGCCGTAACGGTAGTCAGGTTTGCCCGGCTCGCCCATCCACGCCGAAATCGCCTGACACGCCACAGGGGCGATCATCGCGCCGATGTTGATGCCCATGTAGAAGATCGTGAATCCGCCGTCGCGACGCGGATCCCCCTGTTTGTAGAGCTTTCCGACCAGGGTGGAAATGTTCGGTTTGAAAAGTCCATTGCCGACGATGAGGAGCGCCAGGCCGAAGTAAAACGCGTTCTTTTGCGGTATCATGAGCATGAATTCGCCGGCGGCCATAAACAGGCCGCCCAGCACAATCGCCCTTCGATACCCCAGCAAGCGATCGGCGATCGAACCGCCGAAAACGCCCAGCGCGTAGACCAGCGCAGTAAAACCACCATAGCTTGCGGAAGCCGTCGCCTGGGCCTGGTCGCCCATGTTGCTGAAGAACTGCTGGGAAATGTGAAACACCAGCAGCGCGCGCATCCCGTAGTAGCAGAACCGCTCCCACAGTTCGGCGAAGAAGAGAACAAAAAGCCCCGTCGGATGGCCAAGCAAGGTCGGGTGATCTTCCTTCGTGTTCATGGGCACTCCTGTTTCGGGCAAAACTCCACAATATCAAGCGCCGTATTTTTTTATGGCCCGGTTGAGCATGGGCTGAAGCGCGAGGATGACCATCGCCACCGCGAACAACGCGAGCGCGAGCACGAGGAACATCTTCTCGGTCGGCTGAAGCCCGCTGATGAAGCCGGACAGCTTGTTTCCGACCGCCGTTGAAACAAACCAGCCTCCGAGCATCAGGCCTACGAACCGCTTGGGCGATAACTTCGTCACCAACGAAAGTCCCATCGGAGAAAGGAGCAGCTCTCCCACCGTGATAACCGCATAGAACAGCACGATCCAGGACACGGACACCTTGCTTTCGCCGTTTCCACCCGCGTACGCGGCGCCGGCCATGACCAGCAAGGCTATCACGGTAATCAGCATTCCATAGAGAATCTTGCGGGCCGTGCTGATGCCCTTGCCCGCCCGCACCCTGATGCTAAGGAAGCCGACCACCACGGGAGTAAGAAAGACGACAAAGAAGGGGTTGAGAAAATTGGCGATCAGTTCTGCGTTGAGCACCCTGATAAAATCGCCGCGCGGCAGTCGCGCTTCTGACGCCTTTCGATACACGTTCTCCTTCGTCGCGTCCGACACGAGCAGTACCGGCCACAGCTGACCTTGATGTTCTCGAACCAACAGCACGCGGCGAAGCGGACTGGCCGTCTCAGGTACAACCTTGACCTTGGTGGTTTCCACGCCGTGCGCGTCCTTGGCGGTCTCGATCTGAATCTGTTCCCGCGGATACACGGAGAGCGTTAAAAAACTCCAGCGAGCAAGGTCCTTCGCGGGAATCGCGCTCCAGGTGGCATCGCCCGAGGAAGCCGCTTTCAGATCCGGATTCCCGCTCAACGCATCGCTGAGCGCGGTTTCGCTGATGCGCCTTGCACCGAACATCGCATCGACTTCGCGGGATGCAACCACCAGCGACTCTTCGGGCGGTCGAGGCAGGCTAGGGTCGGAGTTTCCGAAATAGGACGGCATGGCCTTCTGGCAATAATACTTCTCGACGACATCGGGAACCCATGAGCCGCGGCGATCTGTGCGTTCCTCGGCGAACAGCGTGATGAGACCGCCGTTGAGATGAAGGATCATGAAAAAAGCGCCGCCGGCGAGGTACACGGGCAGAAGCGCGGCGAGGCCGGGTCGCTCGTCCGGTGTCGCCCGGACCACCAACGTGACAAAGTAGAAACCAATTGGGAGCATCGCCACGAGGAACGCAAATGTGATTGGGCCGAGGCTGTCCTTGATGATGGCGGCGTTGTTGCCCACCATGTAGCCCAGCGCACCGAACACACCGGCGGGCAACAGGATCGTGAAAATGATTCTGCTGAGACTGACGTCGCGGGGATCGACTTCGGGTTGGCGATCGGCCGATCGGAGCCTGCCCCAATTGAGCAATAGGTTTCCGACGCCGATGAGCAGTCCGACGCCCGCGCCCATGAAGGCGACGTTGTAATTCCATTCATTGCGCAACGGCGCGGAAAGAAGCGCGGAGAGGCACGCTCCAATGTTGATGCCCATGTAAAAGATGTTGAATCCGGCATCACGTTTCGGATCGCCGGGCGTGTACAAGTTCCCGACCATGGCGGTGATGTTGGGTTTGAAGAGTCCGTTGCCCAGGCAAATCAAGACGAGTCCGGCATACAACGTCGTCTCGCTGCGCACGCCGATCATAAAGTACCCGCCCGAGAGCAGCAGACCGCCAATGAGAACCGAGAGCCGGTATCCGAGATACCGATCGGCGATGAGCCCGCCGAGGAAGGGCGTGAAATAAACGAACGCCATGTAGGTGCCGTAAATTTCGGCTGCGACTTTCACCGACATTCCCAGTCCGCCGCGTTCGGAATCGGTCAGATAGAGCACAAGGATGCCGACGATGATATAGAAGCCGAGACGCTCCCACATTTCAGTGAAAAAAAGCGGGGCGAGCCCCTTGGGGTGTTTGTCGGAAGCACGACTGTCTATGAAGCCATCAGATGTAGTGGTTGCAGCGTTCACCGATAACCTCCAGGCGTCAGTGATCCTCCGACGTTGCCCTGCGACGGCGCGTGGGTTTGCGGGCAAAGACTAGCGGAATTCTCCGATCAAGCAAACCTTGGTCCGACATTGACCCTGTGCCACGGTCACGAAAAGATAGGGGCATGCCGGAACTTCCCGAAGCCGAAACGATCGCTCGCCAACTTCATCGCGAGCTTGAAGGCAAGATGCTGGGTCGCGCTTTCCTGTCGCGGACCGACATCGTGCATGGGGATCCGACCCCGCTTGCGAAACTGCTGCCCGGACGCACTGTCCAGCGAGTCCATCGCCGCGCCAAACAGGTCATTCTCGATCTTGCCCCGCCGCTCCAGATTGTCTTTCGATTGGGGATGACCGGACGGCTGACGGTCGTTCCGACAAACGAGCCGCCAGAAACGCATACCCACCTGCGTATTTGCGTCGCCCATGAGGATCGTGAGTTGCGGTTTCGTGATCCGCGCCGATTCGGCGGGATCTGGGTGATGAGCGGCGCTGCCGAGTATTGCGGCAAACGGCTTGGACCAACGGGCCCGGAACCCTTGGAAACCACACCTCATGGGTTTCGTGACCTGCTGAACCGAAACCGGCAGATCAAGGCACTGCTCATGGATCAACGGATCCTCGCGGGATTGGGGAACATCTATTGCGATGAATCGCTGCACGCCGCGGGCGTGCACCCTCTGACGCCGGCTGACACGCTGAGCGTCAAGACGTCGGATCGGCTGTTACGATCGATCAAGTCCACGCTTCGCCGGGCCATCCGATTCAACGGGTCGACGCTGATGGACTATCGCGACGCGGACGGTCGCGAGGGATCGTTCCAGCAATTGCACCGCGTGTATCAACGTGATGGGCAGCCGTGCAAGACGTGTGACACGCCGATCGTGCGCATCGTCGCGGCGGGACGCTCGACGTTTTTCTGTCCCCGGTGCCAAAAACCTGTCAGTCGGAGGTGAATCCGCGGATGGTCGTTCCGTCCTGAATCAGAATCGCGCCGTCCAACGCCTGAATCGCCTTCAAGTCGTTGATTTCGCCGAGGTCCAGCGCTCCGCCGTTCTTGGCGATGACTCCGCTGGCATTGCGATAATCATAAAAATAGGCGGTAAATGCCGTTTCGCCGGGCTCCGTCACCACGTTGGCGGCCACGACGTAACCGTCCGTCAGCATCCGCGACACGAAACGAGTTTGGGGCGGCGTGGTCCCATGCCAAAGCACCAGTCCCGTGGTCGAATCCACCGCGCAAACGGTCGCCGCGGACGTCACGAAAAGATAATCTCCCTCACTTCGAACGGTCACGTCGTCGTCCCCCCGGTTGGCGACGCGCTCGGCCGTCCAGAATGGGTGTCCGTCCTCCAGTGAAAGTTTTCGCAGATCACCGCCCTCGTCAATGAAGCAGACGGAATCCAGATTGAAGACGACGGACGCACTTCGCAAAAACCAGGTCAGGTTCGATTGCCAGCGACGCGCCTGCGTTTCAACGTCATACGCCGCGAGGGACTGCGACGTGGCAACGACAACCTGACGATCGAGCGTCACGAACAGGTCCTCGATCGACCGTCGTTCGTCCGTCGCGATATCCGCGAATCGCTCACCCGTCGCGGCATCGAGCAGTCCTATCACGGCCGCACCGTCACGGACGAAATGATACGCCACCAGCGAATCCGTCAGCCGAAGTCGTCCCAACGGGGCGGGTCGCCGCGAAGCACGCCACAACACATCGCCGGTCGCCACGTGGACGCAAGTCAGGCTGCCGTCGTCTCGCGCGCTGACTAGCCGATCGCCATGGAGTGCATGGGTTCGAAAGGTCGGCGCGTCTTCCCAATCGCCGCCCGGGTCGGCGAGCCGCACGGGATGTTCGCCATGAATCCAGCGGCGAGCGCCGGATTCCGGCGCCAACCCAAACACCTCAAAGGGCGTGGCGAAAACAATGACGTCGCTTCGGACGACGAGCAATTCCGGGGGCGCGTTCACGTTCGCCGGAGCGTCCCAAAGGGGTTTTCCTGTGCCGGCATCGTAGGCTTGTATGCCATCCGGTGAATGCACGAAAAAAGCTGTCCATCGGCTCGCGGCGTCTTCGTTGAACACGGGAACAAGGAGCCTGGCACTTTCGCCGATCGTCATTTGATAACGGCGCTGAAGCGGCAATGCGATCCTCGGTCTCGACGGATTGACGTGTGACCGCACATCGCCGAGTCGATCACGCAATTCCGAGAACGTGAACCGGCGTCCGCCATCTTCCATTCGTGCCTTGGGGAATTCCCGCGCGGCCTTGGTCAGCCATAGGAAAGCATGTTCGGATTGTCCGGCATTCTTGTACGCGGCGGCGATTTTTTGAAGAAGCACGGGGCGATCCGCCACGGCATTGAAACGATGGTAGGCGCGGGCAAATTGTCGCGCGGCCTCGTCATGACGTCCTGAGGCGGCCAGAATGTCGCCGTAAAACACTAGCGCCTGTGGCGCGGAACGACTGTTAGGGAATACCTCCGCCACGGCGAGAAGGCCCGAACCATCTTTCGCGTTACGAGCGCTTTCAAGTCGCCGCGCGGCCTCGGCTTCAAACTCGGCGTAAACGTCAGCACCGAATTGCCCGACCAGTTCTCCGATTCTCGCGCGGGCAAACGCGGCCGCTGGTCGATTCGCCGAATCGCCGGGAAACGCCGGAAGATCGCGAAGCGACCGATCGTACAGAACCTGCTGATACAACCGAACCGCTCGCGCCGGCTGGTCGGATGTGGAAAAAACGTCCGCGAACCGAAACCGATACGCGATGTTGGACGCCGGACTCTGAGCGGATTCGCCGGCTATGCCATAAAGTTTGTCCAATACCTCCTTGTCATTTGGCTTCGCCTTTGAAACCGTTCCGACGAAGTTCAGCACGTCACCCAAAATCCGTTCGCGAATCACCGGATCGCCGGCCGAGAGGGACGGTGAGACCCTTCTCACGGCTTCGTCGAGAATCTTCAGCGCCTGATCCGTTTCTCCCGCGCCGAACGCCACCTCGGCGAACTCCAACGCGGGCAACGGATCACCCGGCGCAGCAGCCATTCGATCACGCAGGTTGTTCCAAATGTCCGATTTCCGCGCGTAACAGGAGAGTTCATCGACCTCGGCGACAATCACATGTTCCGGCAGCACCAACAGGTTGCCCCCGCGGCGATCGGCTGCAAACGCCACATCCGTCCTCGATCCGTCTTCCACGCGAAAACGGCTGTACCCGTTGCGATGCGGCACGAGAATGTCGTCGCCCGCCCAGGCGCCGCGACCATGAATCGAAGTTCCCTCGGGCATTCGCTTCGTCCAACGGACCTCATTCATTGCCACGTCGTAACAGACGATCGACTCTCCCGCTCCGCATAGCAGGTTTCCCTTCAGGCCGAACACAGTCTGCATCCCGCCGATAGACTCAACGGAAGCAGCCTGAAGAATGCTGCCGTCTTCCGCGGACAACAGCAGCAAACGCGCCGAATCGGTCGGCAGAATTACGAGACGACCTTCCGAATAGACAACGGGATTGAAGTTCCAGGGCTGAATGTCTCGCGGGGCCCATGCCGACGCGTTCGCCCCGTCAGGGCGATAACGCTCGTACAATCGTAACCAGCGAACCGCGCCGGAAAACGCGGATACTGCCGCCACCGTGCCGAGATTCGTGCACACAAAGACGGAATCTCCGTGAAATGCGCAGACGGACTTGGTGGCGCCGCGCAAACCAAACGACGATGTGGACGCGCTGCCCAGATGCGTTCGAAACAGAAGTCGTCCGTCTTTCGCTCGATGGCAGTCCAAAAAGGCGTCTTCAAAGCCAAACGATCGTCGCTTCCGCGAGACGACGTACACGCGACCGTTACGCACAATCGGGGCCGAATCGTAGGCGGCTATCGTTCCCTGTGCGTCGGGAGCGTTCTGAGGACTCCGCCAGATTTCACGGCCGCTCGCGGCGTCAAGGCAGACCAACTCATGAACTTCGCGTTCCGAATCGTAATTGTAGAAAGAGCCATCCCCGGTCGGCAGGGTTGCAAAAAGCCTGCCCTGATCCACCACCGGAGAATCCCATCCCGGTGGCTGGTCTTCGAGATACGCCATCGGATCCGCGGGTGGCGCTCCTGACCGCAATCGCCACGCCGACATCCCCGACCGACGATGCAAGGCGATGATGTCGCGCCGAAGCTGTGCGAACACAAGGTCTCCCGATACGACCGGAAACATCGTCAGTCCTCGGCCTTCATCGCGCCCCGACTGCACCAGCGCATCGACGATGCCGCTTCTCTTGTCGGAGGCGTCCTGTTCGGCCAGCTTCGACTTCCACAGCAGCCCTGGTTCGTCGACGCTCGTCGTTGAATTGCGGTTGCGATCGGCGTTGCCCGCAAACATCGGCCAGTCGCCCGGCTCCTCGCGACCCTGCAACGGCACGTAACCGGAACCGATATCCGCCACGATCTCGCGGAGCGTCCGATCCTGCCCTTTCCAGCGAAGTCGCACGTCACCGTGATCGCTCAGAATCGAATTGACGTCTTCGCCGCGCATCGCCGCGGTCATGGCCAACATCGCCCGGCAACGCCCCTCCCACGCCGACCGGTCGGGGTGATGATCGATGATTCGCCGATAGATGTAGTCCGCGAGAGAGAGATCGCCCGACTCGATGGCCAGTTGCCCGATCGCATCGCCGAGGCGAATTGCGACCGGGGTGCAGAAGTATCGCTCAAACAGCGGCAGAAGATCGTCCACCGACCGCGACTCACCCTGCGACGACCATTCAGACGCAGCGACCGGACCATAAAGCGCCTGATACTGTTTGACGCCGTCCATCGGCCAGGCGCAAATCACGTCGGCGATTCGCCGCCGCGCGCTGACGTAACCACCCGATGATCGCACGAGCTTTTCACCCTGGGCGTCGGAAGCCTGTTGCAGAACCTCAGCCGCTTCGCGCCAGCGTCCGCGCTCCACATGTCCGCGTGCCTTGGCGAGTGCGTCCGCTGCCTCAAAACTCTCATTAATGTAGATGTCGCTGCGAAGCGGTTGAGATGTCTTTTCAACTTCGGTCCGGGCGTCGATCGGATCATCACTTCTTCTGTTTTCGACCTGAGCAAAGACGGGCAAGCCCGTCATGACCGCCGTTGCGCCGAGCATGGCAAGTCGGCAACGACGCCTCGCCCAATCTCGCGATCGCCTGAATCCACCTCGTCGCAACAACGCACGATCCTCGTCAGGGGGTCTCATGGGAACCTAGCCGGGCATGTGTTTCGATCCGCTGAATTCGAAATCACTCCGAACCTGCTCGTTCCCATCGCGGCGGCTCGCCGACCACTATTTATCGACCAGATACTTGCCGATCAGTGGCTCAAGTCGCTGCCGAACCTCCCGCGAAATCGACTTCCTGTCCGACCAGATCGCCAATTTGAGCGCCTCGTGACAACGACACGGCGTCGCGGGGCCGCACAGCAGCTTGAGTGTTTCACGGATCAGTACAATGGCGTTTTCCGTCGCTCGGTTCAGATTCGCCAGAATCTCCGACAATAGGTCCTGATGCCGCCGGTTTGGATCCACCGGCCTCCAACAATCATAGTCCGTCGGAAGTGCAATCAATGCGTAACATAGCTCGGCTTCGCGGGCGAGCTTCGCCTCGGGCATGCAGGTCATGCCGATCAGGTCGCCGCCCCATTGGCGATGCATCTCCGATTCCGCCCTCGTGGAAAACTGAGGACCCTCCATGCAGACATAGGTTCCGGCATGATGCACCGTTGTGCCGATTCGCGTGCCCGCTTCCGCAATGATCGAACGCAGCCGCGAACAAACCGGATCGGCCAGTTCGACGTGCGCCACCACGCCCTCAACGTCAAAGAAAGTGCTCGCGCGGCGGAACGTCTTGTCGATCACCTGATCGCAGAGAACGAGATGGCCCGGTTCGATGTCCTCGCGCAGACTGCCGGTCGCACCGCTGGCGATCACCACCGACACGCCGAGTTGTTTCAGCGCCCAGATATTCGCGCGATAGGGCACCGTGGAGGGATTGAATCGATGACCCGCTCCGTGTCGCGAAATGAACGCCACGTCCACGCCTTCCCAGTTGGTCACGATCGGAGGCATGCTCGGCGGACCGTAGGGAGTCGAAACCTCAACGGTTCGTCCGCCCGCACCTCGCGACAAGGCCTCTCCCAATCCCGACCCGCCGATGATCCCAACTTGTGCTCGATTCAGTCCACTCATGGTCCCGTTTCCATCAGTCATTTGCCGCCGAATTCCGACCGGTGAATCCATCGGCTGGAAGCCCGAGTCGTGCATTCTCGCCAACGTAATAGCCTACCGTGACCAGAGCATCGACCGCAACGTGGATGCTCCATCCCCAGCTTCATCAACATGGTTGCAGCCGAATTGCCGATAAGGGAACCATGTCCGCCGGTACCCTTCGACTGCTGATTTCTTGCCCCGACGCCCGAGGGATCATCGCCGCCACGGCCAACTTCGTCGCCCAGCACGAAGGCAACATCCTCGACGCCGACCAACACACCGACCCTCGCCACGGCGAGTTCTTCATGCGCATCGAGATTGATCCGGCCGGTTTCGGGTTGGACCGTCGCTCATTTGGCGCGGCTTGGCAACCGCTGGCCGACCGGTTTCGAATGCGATGGCGCATTCACTGGCACGACGAACGAAAACGAATGGCCGTCCTCGTCAGCAAACTGGATCACTGTTTGCATGATTTGCTATGGCGATGGCGAACGACGGAGCTTTCAGCAGACCTGCCGATCGTGATTGGCAATCACGACGTATGCCGCGCCGCCGTCGGTAGTTACGGCCTGCGATTCGAGCAAATCCCGATGACCGCCGAGACGCGCGACGCTTCGGAAGGTCGAATGCTCGAACTGCTGCACGATGCGCGAGTTGATCTGATCGTGCTTGCGAGGTTCATGCAGGTCTTGTCTCCCGCATTCGTGGCCGAATTCCCGGAACGGATCATCAACATTCATCACAGCTTCCTTCCGGCCTTCGCCGGAGGCAAGCCCTACCACTAGGCGTTTGAACGCGGCGTGAAAATCATCGGCGCGACCAGTCATTACGTCACCGACGATCTTGACGAAGGTCCCATCATCGCCCAAAGCACGCTGGCCGTGGATCATCGTGATTCCATCGATGACCTGATCCGCAAAGGACGCGATCTTGAACGATCGGTGCTCGCCTCGGCCGTTCGACTGCATCTCGAAGACCGCATCCTCGTCAACGGCCGCAAGACCGTCGTATTCCATTAAAACTCCCGCCAACTGGACGTGAAGTTCGAATTCGGACAGTGAACTTCTTGCAAGTCGGCAACAGACGCTTCGATGAGATTGGCAGGCTCGGTTAGGGAATGACAATGAGGAACAATGTCGTTACGTCTCGGACGAACTGGCGAATGATCCGGCGCCGTGGTGAAAACGCGTCAAGAAAACACTCAAATTGCAGAAAACTCGCTTCCAACGTCATTGAATCTTGCAGTCAAATCTGCTACGCTTTCCTTGTAGTATTGTCTTTGCGGCTGCAACATTCCAGGGCAGCATTAACTGATCGTGCTGTTCCAGGGCGCCTTGGGCGCATGCGGAAAGTATCTACATGTCAGTCAGCGCAGATCGTCCTATCGGTCGCCGTGCACCGCGCTGCTTTCGACTCGCCTTTGCCGGTACGGCGCTATTCCTCACAGCGGCCACCTTCGCTGACCCAAACCGGAAAATTCATGTCAGCGAAAGCACCCTCGCTGCCGGTGAAATCTTCTGTAATGGCTTCGTGCAAATTGCCGCAGGCCAGGGATTCAGCCTTGGAATTAGGGCTGACGGTATGATTGTCGCCTGGGGCGACAATAGTCTCGGGCAAACAACTATTCCCAATCCTAACATCGATTTCAAAGCAGTATCTGCGGGCTGGAATCATGTGTTGGGCTTGAAATCAGATGGCACCATCCTTGCGTGGGGTGCCAACCACAATGGCGAGTTAGATGTCCCTGCGCCAAATCAGGACTTTGTGGCCGTTGCCGCAGGTGTGGACCACAGTCTTGGACTCAAGGCGGACGGTTCCATCATCGCCTGGGGAAGCAATTCCTCCGGACAGACGACAGTGCCAATTCCAAATACAGGATTCGTAGCGATCGGTGCCGGCTATGACCATAGCTTGGGGCTCAAGTCCAATGGCTCAATCGTTGCATGGGGATCCGACTATTTCGGCCAGATTAGCATTCCAGAACCGAATGAAAACTTCGTGGCGGTGGCGGCGGGTTTTGACTACAGCCTAGGCCTAAAGGCAGACAGCTCCATTGTCAGTTGGGGGTTGAATCTTTATGGCGTGACCAGCATTCCGGCACCGAACACGGACTTTGTGGCGGTGGCTGCCGGCTTTGTGCATGGTGTTGGTCTTAAATCAAACGGTTCCGTTGTCGCTTGGGGTGCCCATCAATACGGACAGACCGCGGTGCCTTGGCCGAACACGGGGTTTGTGGCGATTGCTGCGGGTGGAGACCACAGCTTAGGATTATTGAGCGATGGATCTGTCGTCGCCTGGGGATGCGGAGATTACCAGTACGATTTTGGGCAGTGCGACGTTCCCGAGCTCGAAGCGCCGAACTGCGACGACAATTTCGATTGCACCATTGACGCCTGCGATCAGGCGACTGACAGTTGCACGCATTCACCTCATGACAACGCATGTAGCGACGGTTTGTTCTGCAACGGAATCGAGCGTTGTGATCCGTTGATCGGGTGCGTGCCCGGTGCTCCGATCAATTGCGACGACGACATTCCCTGCACGTCCGACGCGTGCGATGACCTTCTCGGCTGCACTCACGCGCCAAACAGTGGGCAGTGCGCGCAAATAATCTTGCAACCGATTCGATCCAGCGGATCGAGCACAATTGCCGAGACGGAGATTCGCATGCACTCCGGAGGGCAACGGGTATTCCTGGAAGTCCAAATTCGAGGATTCGCGCCGAGGGCCTTGAGGGGCTATCGGATTAGACTGGATGCCGCCGGCTATGACAGCGGAACCGTCGGTTCGCTTAGTCCCGCAGTTCAATCGTGCCCGGTGCCAAACTCGATCGGACACGCGGTCTGCCAGGATGCTTTTGAAGTCGTTGGGACTGGAAGCCCAAGATGCGTGGACACCGATCCTGATCTTGGGGTCGCACTTCAATGTGAGCCGGCGTGGTTGATCCAAAACCGAACTGACGGGGTCTTTTATGGGCACAGGCCGTTTCCCTCGGTGGACTTAAGCACACCAAGTTTTGTTTGGGCTTCGGCCGTAAATCCATTCGACGAAGCGATCGACGACGGATCGACGTTTTACGCTGGTGCGCTTGCCATTGATATCCCTGAGGATGCCGTAGGGACTTTTACGATGGGTTTCGCCACGAATGAAACCATGCTTACAGATCAACTTGGGATGCGTATTCAGCCGCTGTATTTGAAGCCCGCCCGGATCACGATACTGTGTGCAAACGATGCAGAATGCAATGACAGTATCACTTGCACCGATGATCATTGTGACCCATCGACGCAAAAGTGCGTACACGTTCCCAATCACGGACTTTGTGACGACGGGCTTTATTGCAATGGTTCCGAACTGTGCGATTCCTCGGTCGGCTGCCGCGACGGTGTTCCACCAGATTGCAACGACCACTTGGCCTGCACTGCCGACGATTGCGATGAGGCCGCCGATGCTTGTACGCACGCGCCAAACGATGCCTATTGCATTAATAACTTGTTCTGCGATGGTCTGGAGTTTTGCGATCCGGCAGTTGGATGCCGACCGGGCTTGCCTCCATGCGCGGAAGACGAGACTTGTGATGAGCAGACTCGCGCTTGTCGTCGCCCTGAAATCCCAACAGTCAACGCATGGGGCTTGACCATTCTTGGGCTCTTGCTGATTACGCTCGCGAAGCTCCAATTTGGCCGCCGTAATCCAACTCGGCTTGAATGATCTTTATTCGGCCTAGGAATGTGTTTCGAGAATCCCGCTCTTCCGAGCCGCGTTCCTGCAAAAGCAGTCCGATCTTGCGGGGAAGCCGCTCCCTCGCGCTCGTAAATCGGTTCGAAGCCACCCTTATGAAGCACGTTCCAAGAAACTACGGCACGGGGGCGGTTTCGTCACGATACCACGCCTCCCAGATCTCGTCGGCAAAGAGTCGGTTGGCGGCCTCATTGGGGTGCGGATCGTGCGAATTCACGATGAGCGTTTTCGGGTCGATCCCCTGAACGGCAGGCAATAAATCCAAAACTTGCACTCCGCGAGCCTGAAACGCTGCCGTGACTTGGGCGTGAATTTTCTCCGCGTCGTATCGATCGCCTTGCGTCATCAGGAACGGCATCAACACGACCCGCAACCGCACGTCACGGGCGCCGCATTGCTCAACAATCTGGTCGAACAACCGCTCCTGTTCGGCCCAGATTTTCGTATCGCCGTACCCGTCGGCCAGCCAATCCCAGTACGATACCACGCTTGGCGCGCTTCGTGACAACAGCCGGTAGTACAAATAGTTTAATAAGAACGAGTGATCAACGTTGATGTACCGACTGGCCGGGGGTTTCTTCGGGTCAAACTCTTTCGGCGTCGGTATGAGCGTTTCGAGATCATTGGGAAGATAACAGAGCACGACCTCGTCAACGTCGTAATCCTGGATCATGTCGTGGACCGCGCCCAGTTCGTCGCGCGTGTCCCAGCCGCTCCACGCGACATTCATCACTTCCACACGACCCGGCATTTTCGCGTCAAATTGCTTTTGGATCAGATTCGTGAAACGACCGGCCTCATCGTTAATCCCCCAACCATACGTGAATGAATCGCCCACGAACGCGATGCGCCGGACATCCGCGGGTTTGACCTCCGTCCATTCGCGGTCTCGACAGTAAAGCGAATTCAGTTCGGGATAAACCAGGAACCACCGTTTGGCGACCAGACTGACGCCGAACGAATCCGTCTCGACGACAAGAAAGCGAACGTAGGTCTCACCCACGAGTCCCGCGATCGAAATCATGCACGCGAGGACCAGCAGATTTCCCACCACGAGCGATATCTTGCGAAATCGATGTCGAGGAAAGAACCGAAAAAAACAGAAGGCATGAACAAGCAGGGAAGCGGGAACCAGCCACCACCACAGGTAATCCGACAGATACCCATATGCTCCGCTCGTCCACATGAAACCTCGTCTGCGTCGCCTCCGCCAGTCCTCTTGATCGCGGCCGCATCAACCACTCCCTATGAGCGTATCACGGCGAGAAGGCGTAAGGAAATGCCATAATCAAGTCTTTGACTGTGAAACGGGGCTGTTTCTCGCCCCTGTCGATGCCTGGAAGTTCTCGAACGCCCTGACCGATGACCCGGTACGGAACTTGCTTGACGATTCTCGGACCTATGGTTGTGATGAGGCCACATGGCTCGAACGGTCATCGACATGCCGATCAGTTGCCCGGAAGGGCCGGAACGATGCGCGGAGTGCGCCGAGTGCGTTCGACGGCGATTGCTCACACGCCAGGGCATCAACAGCGTCTCCATTCATGCGAACGGCGAACTGGCTCGCATTTCTCTCGACTACGACGCCACGCTTTTCACGCTGGCCGAACTTGAACGCGACGTGAAGAGCAGCGGCGGGTGCTTCTCGCCCGAATGGGGTCATGCGGTGATTCCGATCGAAGGTCTGAACTCGGCACAAAGTGCTCAACTGATCGAGAACTCACTTCGCCGCCTGCCGGGCGTCATGGCGACGGCCTCGCACACGGCGCGACTGGTCCGAGTGGAGTTCAATCAGCGGCAATGCGCCGTGCCCGACATCATTGCCAGAATCAACGAACTTGGCTTTCGGCTTCCACCAGACGCCGCTCAATTTCTCACGGTGCCCGAGCAAGCGGGCAAAAAGCGTAAGACTCCGCCGATTCCGATCGTGGTACGTGTGCTTCGCTGGCTGGCGGCCAACCCTGAACTCGCCATGCCGCTCCTCGGCGGGGCGCTGCTGCTCATCGGCTTCTTCGCCCATCGAACGGGTGCCGCGACCTGGATATGGGGGCCGGCGTTGGTGCTGAGCTTCCTTTGCTCGTCGCGCTACACCGCGATCGAGTCGTTCCGCTCCCTCCGTCATTTCCAGTTTAACGTCGACGCGCTCATGTTCATTGCCGCCGGCGGCGCGATCAGCCTTGGAAAGTACGAAGAAGGCGCGTTGCTGCTCGTGCTCTTCGGCATCGGAACCGCCGGAGAGAACATGGCCATGGACCGTGCCCGGCAGGCGATCAAGGCGCTCACCGATCTCGCGCCCGACACCGCCACGGTGCGCGACGCCGACGGGCGAGAGCGAGTCGTGCGCGTCGAGGATCTGGCTGTCGGCGATCAAGTCGTGGTCCGGCCCTTCGACCGCCTCCCGGCCGACGGTGAAGTCGTCTCCGGCGCGTCGGCCGTCGATCAGTCTCCCATCACCGGTGAATCCATGCCTGTTGAAAAAGACATCGGGGCAACGCTCTTCGCCGGGACCATCAACGGCTCGGGCGCAATGCAAATGAAAGTCTCGCGTGCGGCCGGCGAAACCAAGCTCGCCAAGATCATAAAACTCGTCGAAGAAGCTCAGACGACCAAATCGCCCACGCAAATCCTGACCGACCGCGTCGAAAAGTGGTATGTGCCCATCGTCCTCATCTCGACGGCCTGCCTGGTCCTTCTGCCGCCGATGCTGGGCGGAAAATCGTGGAGCACTTGGTTCTATCAGGCGATGGCTTTTCTCACCGCCGCTTCTCCGTGCGCCTTGGCCATCGGCACTCCTGCCGCAGTCCTCAGCGGCATCGCCCGCGCGGCCCGGGGCGGCGTGCTGGTCAAAGGCGGCGTCCACCTTGAGAGCCTTGGTCGCGTCCGGGCCATCGCGTTCGACAAGACTGGCACGCTGACCCAAGGTCGAGCCGTGGTCACGGACATTGTACCGCTGGACCAACACTCGACCGAAGACGTTCTTCGCTTCGCTACGGCTGTCGAACAATCAAGCACTCACCCACTCGCCGCCGCCATCACCGCTGAAGCAAAATCACGGGCCTGCATGCCCGCCGCCGCGACGGACGTGAAACAGTCTCCCGGCATCGGCGTCGTCGGATGGGTTGAGGGTCGCCGCGTGTCCGTGGGTCGCGCCACGCCGGACCAACTGGGAAGGTTGAAAAAACTTGCCGAGGAAGTGAAACGCCTGGAGACCGAAGGGAAGTCGATCGTCATCGCGTCTGTCGAAGACAAACCGATCGGCGTGATCGCCCTGGCCGACCATCCGCGCGAACATGTCCGCGAAGTCCTGGCCTCCCTCAAAAGACTCGGCATCCGCAAAACCATCATGCTGACCGGCGACAACGCGACCGTTGCGTCTGCCATCGCGGAACGCATCGGAGTCGACGAGTTCCACGCAGAGTTGCTCCCCGAAGAAAAGGTGGAACGTCTTCGCGATCTGGAACGCCGTTTCGGTCGCACCGCCATGGTTGGCGACGGAGTCAATGACGCCCCTGCGTTGGCCACAGCTTCGGTGGGCATCGCCATGGGCGGTGCGGGAACGGACGTGGCCTTGGAGACTGCCGACGTCGTGCTGATGTCCGACGCCCTCGAAAAACTCCCCGAAGCCATCGGCTTGTCGCGATTCAGCCGGCGGATCATCTTTCAGAATCTGTGCATCGCCCTCGGCGTTATCCTCGTCATGGCGCCGACGGCCGCGCTGGGCGGAGCGACGCTCGGCGTCGCCGTCGTCGCCCACGAAGGCTCAACGGTGCTCGTAGTCCTGAATGCCCTGCGTCTGCTGGTTTACAAGCCCAAGCCGATATAGCATGGAAAGCGGACCGCCATGTGAGGCACTGTTTCAGCAAAGGACGAACGCCGCGATTCCAACGTCCGCACAGTCAACTGTCGGTTTTCTTCGGAGCCGTGAATGACTGCGACTCGAAGCAGCCTGCTTCACCGCGTGTGCGACCCGGCCGACGCGAAAAGCTGGAGCGAGTTCAACACCCTGTACCGACCTTTTTTGGTTCGTTACGCCATTCAGCGCGGTCTCGATCCACACTCGGCCGAGGACGTTACCCAGCAATGTCTCGCCGCTGTCGCCGCCAATATCTCCCGATTTGAAAAAAAGCGGGGTTTCCGCTCCTGGCTGCGAGGAATGGTGGACCACAAGGTGGCCGATTACTTGACCGCACAGCGCCGGCAGATTCGCGGCGGCAATGACAAAGCCCGCGACGCGGCCGACGCGTCGCCCGGTCCCTCCGACGTTTGGGAAAGAGAATGGAACCACGCCTTGCTTCAACTGCTGATCGCCGACCTGCAAAAGTCTTTCGCCGAACACACGCTTCGCGCCTTTGAAATGTACGTGCTCCACGGAGTGCCAGTCGAGGACATCGTTCGATTGACAGGCTTGAAGGCCGGACAAATCTACGTCGCCAAGAGTCGCGTCATCGCGCACATCCGCAAACACTGTGGAGAGTTGATCGAATGTCTGTACGGAGTGTGGCCGTGAAGGATTGCCCGACGCACGACCAACTGATGGCGCTCGAACAAGGCGAACTCGACGACGCGCAGTCCCAACAGCTCGCCGGGCATGTTCATGAATGCCCGAAATGCGCCGCGACAATCGCTGAAATCCGCAACACCGATCCCGACACGCAAATGCTTCGGCTCGTGTTTCAAAAGGCGGGCGCCGAATTGACGCTGGGCTCCGCCGGTTCGACGGAACTAACGCCCATTGGCGGCGTTCCCGGCAAGCCGATGGAACAACTACCCTCACGCTCGCCGAAAGCAATGAACCGATCCACTGAATCCTCGGCGAACACGACGTGGAACATTCCCGACTACGATCGCGTTGCTCTGTGCGGCGAGGGATCGTATGGAGCGGTTTGGGCGGTTCGTGATCGCGTCGGCGTCTATCGCGCGCTGAAAATTATCGACAAGGACCGGCTAGAGCGGGCCAAGGTTAAGTGCTATGAACAGGACGCGCTTGAAACGTATTGCCGAAAGGTCGCGCGCCATCCGTACCTTGTCACCGTGTACCACGTCGGCGTCGTTGGCCGCCTGCTCTACTACACGATGGACCTCGCTGACGATCAGCGTCTTCACGGCCCCGTCTCCGATCCGTTTCCGTCCGACTACCGACCGCTCACGCTTGAAGTCCTCATCAAGGGCGGGCGCTTGCGGCTCGACATCGCCGTCGAAATCATGCGGCGGCTTCTTCGCGGACTCGCGACCTTGCATGAACTCGAACTGATTCACCGCGACATCAAGCCGAGCAACATCATCTTCGTCAATCGTTACCCCAAGCTGGCCGACATCGGCATCCTCACCTCCCAGCAGGGAACCGGAAAGCTCATCGGCACGCCGAGATACATGCCGCCCGATCGCGCGCGCGACAAAACCGCCGACATCTACGCCATGGGCGTCGTCCTGCGCGAGATGATCGAAGGCACCGGCCATTCCTCGGCAACGCAACCCTTCGATAGCGCCAAGTGGGATCCTGACCGCATTCACGCCGTCATCGACCGTGCATGCGCGCGCGAAGCGGCCGATCGCTTTCCCACCGCCGCGGAAATGCTGGAAGATCTCGAAGCCGCTCATTACCGAACCGAGAACTCGCTGTTCGATGAACTGGAGGCCCTGTATGTGCAGCCTCCTCCGCAAAAGCCGTCCGTTGCCATTCAACTCGCCTTTGCGCTCATTCACCGCATCCCCTGGATCGCCGGGCTGATCCTCCTCATCTACATCCTCTCCAGACTCTGACCGCCCGTTGCTCCGACCGTCGGCTGTCAGACCGTCCGTTGAAAAACGACACGCTCAAATTGTGGCACCGGTTTCCAATGGGTGCATACACCGGCTGCGGCGAAGATTATCAAGTGTGCCTCTTGCCCCCGATCGCCGAAATGATCGGACGTTTCAAAAAAGATGCCTCAACAGGCTGTCGTCTTCGTGCAAGGCTGCCGATTCAATTCGAGAGTTGGGAGGGGCGACAACAACCCCAAAGGCATGCTCGGACCCTGAGACTGGACCCGATGATTCCACGCGACGACAAGTTGGAGCAAACTAATCTCAATCGAAGCGAGCCGCGAACTTCAGTTCGCGCGGAGTTTCCAAGAGATGGACGTGTCATCCGCTATGTTGGCTCTGGAAATGCGCCAAGGCTCCTGATCGTTGCGAACGCCTTGGCGGTGCTTGCCACATTCGGTTGCGGACCAATCGCTTCACCTGATGTCCCAACCGACAATTCAACCATTTCCGATTTCACTTTCCCCGAAGACGACGATCCCGCCATCGCCTCGCTTCCTTTTGAGGTAGACACGCTTCTTACTCAACCGCTCCCCGGCGCGGACCATGCGGTGCTGAAAGCGCTGTACGCCTCAGCCGGCGCGACGGTCATCGACGAAATCACCGACATCGACCTGACCGTTCTCCAAACTCCGTCCGGCAAGCTCCGCGAAACCGCGGCTAAACTCGCCGAGAGCGGGCTGCTCGAAACGTTCCAGAAAAGCTACGAGTATTCCACGCAACGCGTGCCCAACGATCCCATCTATGGCCGATCCGCGCATCTGCCGCAGATCCATGCCGAACAAGCATGGGATTCGTCAACCAGCTCAGCCGACATTGTGATCGCCGTCGTGGACACCGGCGTCGACCCTGACCATCCCGATCTCGTCAGCAAGATCATCACCGGCTGGAATGTCTACGACGCCAATGCACGATTTGATGACGTGCTTGGGCATGGCACCCAGGTCGCGGGCGTCGCCGCCGCCGCGTCCAACAACGCCCTCGGCGTGACCGGTGTGGCCTGGGACTCGCCGATCCTCGCCATCCGCGTTGGCAACGACAGCGGACTCTCCTCGTCGCAGCACATCGCTGCCGGGATTCTCTGGGCCGCCGCCAACGGAGCGAGAGTCATCAACGTGAGTTTCGCGCCGCTCTGGTCCGACAAGGTCGTCAAGGCCGCCGCCCAAAGCGCGTTCCACCGCGGCTGCCTCGTGATCATCTCCGCCGGCAACGCAGGCGGCATGAACACCGCCGTCGGATTCGACGAAGCCCTTTATGTCGGCGCCGTCACGACCGACAACGCCATTGCAACGTTTTCCGATCGCGGACCCTTCGTCGATGTCGTCGCGCCCGGAACGGCCATTCGCGCCACCACCTTCGACGGTGACTACGGAATGGCCAACGGCACCTCGTTCGCCGCGCCGATCGTGTCCGGCATCGCCGCCCTCGCGTGGTCGGTCAACCCCGACCTTCGGCCGATTTCGATCAAAGAGGCGATTGTCAGTTCGGTCGTCGACTTGGGAGCGACCGGCAAGGACACGACGTTCGGCAACGGTCTGGTTGACGCCGCCGCGGCCGTCGCCGCCGCCCAAGCCGCCTTCGAACCCGCCGACACCACGCCGCCAGCGGTCACCGTCACCAAGCCGACGGCCAATCAGTCGCTTTCCGGTCGATCCACGGTCAGCGTCAGCGCGACGGATCGATACGGTGTGGCCGACGTCGTGCTTTCGATCGACGGCGTTCCTTTCGCAACGGACACCCGCTCGCCCTACAACTTCGTGATCGACACGACCACTTTTTCCGCCGGTTTGCACAAACTCTCCATCGTCGCCACCGACACGTCCGGCAACGCTTCGACGCCGCGCATCATTCGCGTGACCTTCAGCGGAGTCGCGACCGCCGGCGCGGGCAACTCCGGCTCGATCCGGTTCACCTCCCCCGCCGAAGGCTCATCCGTCACCGGCAATGTCACCATCAAAGCCACGGTCTCCGACGCCGACGGCCTGTCGCTCATCGAGTGGTTCGTGGATGGCGAATCCGTTTTTTCCTCGCCGATGTCGGGCACGTCGTCCGGCGTCAGCTACGTCTGGCGAAGCGCCTCCTACGCCGCCGGCTCCCACTCCGTCACCGTCGCCATTACGGACACCGCCGGAAACCAAACCCGCGGAAATCTCTCCCTGACGCGGCGATAACCAATCTTCCGGCGCCCAAAAAACCCAAACCGAATTAACGTACCACCGCAATACAATAAGTGTATAGTCATCGAATGTCTCACTTTGCGCTTGCAATTGGCGTTCAAATGGGGCAAAATGCTTCGTCGAGGGTAAACGAAGTCGCTCCGCCGGATATTACCGGAACGTGCCTCCGCGGGGTCATGTGCCGTTTTCGGCTTAAAGCGATGAACTCGTTCAGGCGCGGAAGTTGGGGTTTCGGAAGGGATAGAAACATGGTTCGTCCTGCATTTCATAGGGCGGCACTCTGGACCGTCGGCGTTTTCTTGATTGGATCAAGCATCGCCCGCGCGCAATCGCAGGCCGGGGAGCCACCAGTCAACGACCTTTGCCCCGGCGCCATCGATGTCGGCGCGGTACCGGCTGTCGTGCTCGGCAGCAACACGGCCGCACTAAGCGACATTTTGACGCCGTGCGGAGTCGATTCCGGACCGTTCAAGAATGTCTGGTACAGCGTCATCGGCACTGGCGGCACGTTGACGGCCACGGTGTGCAGCGTGAACACCGCCATTGAAGACACAAAAATGTCCGTGTTTTGCGGCGACTGCGACGCGCGAGCGTGCGTGACCGGCAACGACGATGATTGCGATGCGGGCATCAACGAGTTCCTTTCGACAACGAGCTGGTGCTCAATTCCCGGCGAAGTGTATCTGATCACGATCGGCGGTTTTGATTCTACGACGCCGACCGGCTTGTTCGAGTTATCGATTTCTGACGCCGGCGACTCCTGCGGCGCCCCCATCAGTTGTGAGCCGCCACCGCCGCCTGCCAACGACTTGTGCGCGGACGCGGAAACGGTCACGCCGGGGGTGAGCGTGTTCGGCAATAACTCTAGCGCTACAGGCGATGCCGCGCCGTTTTGCGGAACCGACCCGCCGGGCCACGGCGTCTGGTACAAGGTGGTCGGAAACGGCAACGAACTGACGGCCTCCACCTGCGGCGCGGGTACCGATTTCGATACGAAAATCCAGGTCTTTTGCGATTGCGACACCTACACATGCGTGGACGGAAACGACGACTTCTGCGACTTGCAGTCCGAAGTAACATGGTGCTCGCAGTCGGGAACCACCTACTACATTCACGTCGGCGGCTTCGAGGCCGAGTCTGGCAATTACGAATTCGTAGTCAACGATTCCGGCTCCGCGTGCGTGAATCCGCCGCCGTGCGGACTGCCTCCTCCGACTGGTGCGTGCTGCGTCAACGGCCAGTGCATCGGAACCATCATTGAAGCCGAATGCCAGATCGCCGGCGGCATCTGGTATTCAGATGAAGATTGCGCCACGTATATCTGCTTCGGCGCGTGCTGCGACGGAACGACGGGACTTTGTGCCGACAACGTGGATCCGCTCCAGTGCGTCGGCGATCAACAGACCTACCATGACCATCAGAGTTGTGCGGAACTTAATCCACCTTGCACGCAGCACACGGGTGCTTGTTGCGACGGTAATACCGGGCTTTGCACGGATGACGTTCTTCCCGGCAACTGTGTCGGGGATCAACTGACTTGGCACAAAGGCGAGCTTTGTTCGGCACTTAACCCGCCGTGCACGCAGCACACCGGCGCTTGTTGCGATGGAAACACAGGTCTTTGTGCAGACGATGTACTCCCCGATAACTGCGTTGGCGACCAGTTGACTTGGCACAAGGGGGAACTGTGCGCGAATCTCAATCCGCCTTGCACGCAGCACACGGGTGCTTGTTGCGACGGCAATACCGGACTTTGCTCAGACGATGTGCTGCCGGGCAGTTGCGTTGGTGATCAACTGACCTGGCACAAGGGCGAATTGTGCGCCAATCTAAGTCCGCCATGCGTCCAGCACACTGGAGCCTGCTGCCTGACGTCACCGGGCGCGGGCGGGACCTGCGTGGACGATGTCCTTCCGCAGGACTGCACCGGCCCGCAGCGAATCTGGTCGAAGGGACTGCTTTGCTCGCAGGTCACTTGCGAGGAAGCGGCCGGCGCCTGCTGCAATACGTTGGAGGGTACATGCACCGAAAATGTCCTGCTGAGTGATTGCCAGGGTCCGCAACGCCAGTGGACCAAGAATGGATCCTGTGCGGGAGTGGTTTGTCTTCCAGCCTCGGGCGCTTGCTGCGACGCGAACACCGGGCTATGCACGCTCACTACTTTCGCTGATTGCAATTGTTCAACTTGCGAGTGGACCAAGAACGCCACCTGTGAGGAAATCGATTGCCAGCCGCCCGGCGAGGAGATTCCGACAGTTTCGCAATGGGGGTTGGCGGTTCTATCGTTGCTGCTGTTGATTGGCGCGAAAATTCGTTTTGGCCGCCGGGACAACGCAATCCGCACATAAGCCGGATCTAGAGCAATCGCAATCCAATCGTAGCGAGCCGCGAACTTCAGTTCGCGCGGACTCCCGGAGAGTTGGACGATTCATCCGCTTCGTTTGCACCAGGAATGCTCTAGTCAGTATCTGGTCAATGATTGGCGTCGCGCGAGGGGATGACCTCGCCATGCGGATCTCGCGTGGGGTGGCCAAGCTGCTCGGCGACTTCCTCGGCCAGTTCATGAGCATGCTCAAGTCGTTCCGCTTCGCTGTGTATCATGTCCATGTCGATTTTGGCCTCGTCCGCCAGATAGGTTTCCCACAATCGGTGAGCGCGAACGAGTTCTTTGGCGTGCCGCATCCCTACGGCGGTCAACCGAAGCCCTTCCGATTCCATCGTCAATAGTTTTCGATCTCGCAGGGAACGAAGACAGGCAGAAACGCGCCTTGCGGAAAGCCCCGCGACGCGGGTGATATCATCCGCCGATGTCGCGTGTTCGCGCTCGAGACTGCGGTACAACGCTTTGAGGCAGTCTTCCGCGTCGATGTGCCACCGCACGCCTCGACGGCGGACAAGCCGTGCGAACACGCCATGCCGCGGACTCAGCAGCATCGCCAATCCGAAGATCAGCGTGGCCACGAGCACCATCGCGGGACCGGTTGGAGAGTTGGTGACGAACGCCAGAGACATGCCCATGGCCGCTGATAACGCTCCAAACAATCCGGCGAGAACGAGCATCGACGACAACCGATCACACAATTGGTACGCCGCCGATGCAGGCGTGATCACCATCGCGACCACCAGAATAACCCCGGTCGTCTTGAGTCCCGCCACGACCGTCGCCGACAGCAACCCCATGAGCAGATAGTGCATCGCGGTGACGGAAACGCCCATGGCCGCCGCAACCACCGGGTCGAAGCTGATGAGCTTGAGACGATGATAAAAAACGTACACGATGCCGAGAACCAGCGGCGCGACAACGCCCATCATCACGAGGTCATTTCGCCCGACGGCCAGCGGGTCGCCAAACAGAAAGCACTTCAAGTCAAAATGCGTCCCTCTGGGCAGGCCGCTCGCCAGAATGATCCCGATCGCGAAGAGAAACGTGAACACAATCCCGATGGCGGAATCCTCCTTGGTGCGACTTGCCTGACTGACGACGCGAATGAGCACCGCGGCCGTCACTCCGGCGATCAAGGCGCCGAGAAACAGCTTGCTGATGTCGGTGCTCTGGGTGATGACGAAGGCCACGACGACGCCCGGCAAAATGGCATGGGAAAGCGCATCGCCGATCAACGCCATTCGACGAAGCACGACAAAGCAGCCGAGCACGCCGCACGCCACGCCGACCAGCACGCTGCACAGCGTTTCTTCCTTCCACGTCCAGCTGAACGGCGTGAGCCACTGAGACCAGTCCAACTCGAATTGTGAGAGCACGCCGATCATAGCTTTCCACGTGGCTCGCGAAGAGAGGCCTCGGCGCGGTCGAGCAGTGTCAATCGTCCGCCGTAGGTTCGACGAAGGTTGTCGTCGGTGGCCGTCTGTTTCGTCGGCCCGAAGGCGACGACATGTTGATTGAGCAACAAGACCATGTCGAATCGATCAAGAACGGAGAGATCGTGATTCACGACGATCAACGTGCGACCGGATGCGGTCAACTGATCGATCAACTGAAAAATCGCCTCCTCGGTCGCGGCATCCACGCCTGCAAACGGTTCGTCCAGCAACATGATGTCCGCCTGCTGGCAAAGCGCGCGGGCGATAAACACGCGCTTTTGCTGCCCTCCGGAAAGCTGCCGAATGTGCCGATGAAGAAACTCGGTCATGGCGACTTGGCGCAAAGCGGAAAGTGCGTGCTCGCGGTCCGCCTTGCTCGGCCGTCCGAACCAACCAAGGCGACCATAGCGCCCCATCAACACCACGTCGAGAACGGTGACGGGAAAATCCCAATCGACGGCCTCGGTTTGCGGAACATAGGCCACCCGATCGCGGCACTGCGTAACCGGAACGCCGCCGACCGCGACCGAGCCGGCGTCCGGTTCGATCAATCCGAGCATTGCCTTCAGGAGCGTGCTCTTTCCCGCGCCATTGGGACCGACCACGCCGACAAGACGCGCGGAAGGAACATCAAAGGACACAGAGCGCAACACCGGCCGGTCGCCGTAGGAAACGGTCAGCGCCCGCACGGAAATGGCCGGGGCAGCGGATACTTCCGGCGCGACCGCGAACGCCCCGGCCGCGCGATCCGGCCCCAAACTTTGGGCCGGGGTGTCTGGGATGGAGTGACAGTCCACCATATGAATCATCGAAGGGCGTCCACAATCGTGCGCGTGTTGTGCCGAATCATGCCTATATAGGTGCCTGTTTCAGTATCGGGCGAACCGAGCGAATCGCTGTAAAGCGTTCCTCCGATGCGTGCTCCGGAGGACTCGGCGACTTTCTTCACGATGTCGTTGAGTGTCTGGCTGACCGAGGTTTCGATGAACAGGGCCTTGACGCCCCGCTCGCGGACCAACGATTCGAGTCGGACAATGTCCTGTGGCCTGGGTTGTTGTTCCGTACTGATTCCTACGACACCAAACACATCCACGAAATAGGTTCGTCCAAAGTACTGAAATGCGTCGTGGCTCGTGACCATCACGCGGCGTTCCCGCGGAATGGAACCGATCTGCTCCGCAACCCACAAATGGAGTGCGTCCAGCTCTTTGAGATACGTTTCGGCCCGATCGCGATAACCGGTCGCGTGCGCAGGATCGACTTCAATCAGCGCGTCGCGAACGCCCTCGGCATAAACACGAAAATACAAGACGTTGAACCAGCAGTGGGGATCGGGCGCGCCGCGCGTCGCCTCGCTTTCGAGCGGGACGATGCGGGCATTCTCGGCCAATCGAACCACCTTTGCCTTCGTGCTGTTGTTTTCAATCACGTGGCCGAGTGTGGCTTCGAGGTGCAGGCCGTTCATCAGCACCAATTGCGACTCCGCAATCAACTGAACGTCTCTGGGACGAACGTCGTAAATATGCGGGTCCTCGCCGGCACGCATGATGCCTCGCACGTCGGCGTCATTGCCCGCAATGGTGCTCGCCAGGTCGGTGATCATCGTGGTCGTACAGGCAACGCGGAGCTTGCCCGCGGGCGCTACTCCATCCGCGGGAGCGACCGCGGTCATGCAAGCCATTGCCGCCCAGACAAACAGCCAAGACCGCAGTCTGGCAACATCGTTTCTTTGTCGAATCATCCCGTAAAACTCCTGCAATTCAGCCAACGGACATTCCAATGCGTAGAACAATACATCGGAGATAAGGAAAAAGCAAGTTAAAACTTTGTTTGAACTAAGTTCGCAACGTCTGATAACTCGGCTTGCCGTTTTCCGCAAACTAGTGCAAACTCCCTGCACGCTTGCGCGGTTTTCTGGAGTCGATTGATGCTTAGCACTTCGATTGAAGACTACATTAAGACCATTTATTCGCTCGAATCCGAGCGAAATAAAGCCGGAACCAAGGACATTGCCGACCGATTGAGCGTCAAAATGGCCTCCGTGACCGGAATGGTAAAGCATTTGGCGGCGGAAGGTTACGTTCGCCACGCTCCGTACAAAGGCGTTCATCTCACCCCAAAGGGCCGAACCGTTGCCCTCGATTTGATTCGCCGGCATCGACTGATCGAGCTCTTTTTGAGCAAGTCGCTCGGCCTTTCATGGGACGAGGTGCATGCCGATGCCGAACGGCTTGAACATGTGGTCAGCGATTCGCTGGTGGAGCGGATGTTCGAGGTTCTGGGTCGACCTGAGTTTGACCCGCACGGTTCGCCGATTCCGACGGTCGACGGAACAATCGCTCCGCGGCGCGGCATTCGATTGGATGAAATGACGAAGGGTTCGCGCGGAGAAGTTGTCGAAGTTTCGGATCAAGATCCGGCGTTTCTGCGTTACCTCACGGAGTTGGAGCTTCGAATTGGAAGCAAGGTCGAAGTATTGGACCGGGCGCCATTCAACGGTCCCATTTCATTAACCGTTGATGGACGCGGCATCGCCATCGGGCACGAAGCAGGGTCGCGGATTCGAGTGTTGCCCGAGACCGGTCGTTCAAGATCAGGCTCAAAAAGCTGAATTCACCAAGCAAGCCGGCCAGTGGAGGGCCAATCCCGATAAGCCTGAACAAAAGGGCGTCGATCGCGGAGAGGGTGCCCGGTTACTGCCAATGAGTATAATAAAAATCGGCGTACCGATCGTAAAGGGTCGCGGCTTACGCGCAATGGAGAAACAACATCGTGCATGGCGTGCAATCACTGAAACCCCACGTGGAAGCCGCGAAGAAGCGGCTCGACGAGCACACCCGCGAAATCGTAGCGTGGCACTTCGACCAGAAAACGGGTTGCCCCTTCTGGCTCGACTACGCGAAGAGTCTTGACTTCGATCCGCGCAAGGACATTCGAGGTTATGACGATCTCGACCGGTTTCCTTTTTTCGAGGACGAATGGCTTCGCGGCGGGCCGGTGCGGCGCTGGGTACCCAAGGCTTACGCGGACAAGCCGATCTGCATCTTCGAAACGGGCGGCAGTACCGGCGTCCCCAAGAGCCGCATCAGCATCGACGATTTCCGCATCGACTACGAGATGTTCAGCGAGACGCTGTCGGACGAATCATTTCCGAAAGGCGCGGACTGGCTAATGCTGGGTCCGACGGGTCCGCGGCGACTGCGACTGGCCGTCGAACATCTTTGTCAGCATCGCGGCGGGATATGCTTTCACGTCGATCTCGATCCTCGATGGGTGGTCAAGCTCATCAACAAGGGCCGGATGGACGTGATGATCGAATACCGCGATCACGTCATCAACCAAGGGCTGACGCTGTTGCGGGCGCACGAGGGAATTCGCTGCCTGTTCACGACGCCGAAGCTGCTGGAAGCGCTTTGCGAAAAGGTGTCGCTCGCGCGGATGGGGATCAAGGGGGTCTTTTGCGGCGGAACGCAGCTCACGGCGCAATTCAACCGCTTCGCCCGCGAGGAATTGCTCGAAGGGAAAGTCGAACTCGTCCCGACGTATGGTAATACGTTGATGGGTCTTGCGTGTCACAAGCCGCTCGAGCCGCGGGACAACTTCAGCGTGATCTATCACCCGCCGTGTCCGCGAGCGATGATCGAAGTCGTCGATCCGAACGAACCGCGCCGCGTGGTCGATTACGGTCAGCTTGGCCGGGTGCGGCTGACGACGCTGACGAAGGAGTTCTTCGTGCCGCGATTCCTCGAACGCGATGAGGCCATCCGCCATCCGCCGTGCGAAAAGTATCCGTGGGACGGCGCGGGCGACGTGCGGCCATTCTCCGGATTCGCGGTGCCGATCGTGGAGGGCGTGTATTGATTGTCGATTTTCGATTGTCGATTGATGATTGTCGGCACCGGAGCCGCAACCTTGCGTTCGGCGCAGCTCGGGTCGCGCGGGTTGAAGCGTGGTGCTCCGAGGAGAGATTTGATTGATCCGGCGGAAAGATGGAAGTTCATCGTTCCTCGACCGGCTTGAGGAGGCGGATCGGTTTTTCATGGGTACGGGAAAAGTTCCTCAAACCGTTCGATCGTTGGCGGCGGACTTCGACCGCGAGGGGATCGATTATGCCATCGTCGGCGGTATGGCGCTCAATGCGCATGGGTACCGGCGTGAAACGGTCGATGTCGATGTCCTCGTTCGACCAGAGGGATTGGAAACGTTCAGGGATCGTCTGGTCGGTCGCGGGTACGTCGAACGATTTTCCGGAGCGAAGAAGTCCTTTCGCGACGCGACGACAGGCGTGGATGTCGAGTTTTTGACGACCGGCGAATTCCCCGGCGACGGCAAGCCAAAACCTGTCGCGTTTCCCGATCCGGCACAAGCGTCGGAAACGATCGACGGCATTCGCATCGTGAACCTCGTGACGCTCATTAACCTGAAGCTCGCCTCCGGCATGACGGCGCCACATCGCCGCCGCGATGTCGCGGACGTGCAGGACTTGATTCGCATTTTGCGGCTTGGCCGCGATTTTGCCGAGCGAATCAACCCGTTTGTGCAGCCGACGTTTTTCTTGTTGCTCGCCGAGTTGGAAGGCGGTCACCACGCAACTGATGAGGCGTGAAAGGAGCGCCGCTGCACATGAGTCCGCAGACGCAGACACTATCAACTCATCGCGTGGAAGACTGCAAAGGCGATCCCAAAACCTCACGATCGATTGGGGAGGGCATGTCAACGACAACAAACGCCTGCCGATTCCGGGGGGCCGCGCGAACTGAAGTTCGCGGCTCGCAGGGTTTTGGGAACGCGATTGAACGGGATTCCGCTTGACGCATATCAATTTTGATATATACTTGGCGTAGACAACTTGGAGGCCGTTGCCCCACGGCCGATCGTGTGGAACGCATGGTGCGGGGCATAATGGAAGTAATTCCAGCCAAGACAAGATCAGATTGCGTTCCACCTTGAGTATTGCGCTTTTTCGGCGGACAGGATGCCGCTGCGAGGAGGTTGTATGCGCATCAAGGTGGAACTGCGCCCGGAAGTCAGACGATTTTTGAGAACGGTCACACCAAATGTTCGCGGGACATTCTTTGAGAAGTTGCATTGGGTGTGTGAAGACCCGATTGTGCGATCGTTCGCGTATCACGATCCAACCGTTAGCAAATACATGGTTCGATATTTTCGGTTTTCGAACCATGTCGCGCTGTTCGGTTACCTCGCAGCGCGTGACGAAATCAAGGTGATTGAATGTCGATTTCGCGATCCCGTCAACGACCCGCACCAAGCCACCTGAAAAAACCGCGGGCGAAGGCGACGATTCCATCGTCTCAAGTAAAAGCCTTGAACGGACTTTCCTCGGTAGTCGGACCCAACGGAAAGACCACGCACATTGTCATTCCGATCGATGAGTATGAACGGTTGTTGCTCGCCGACATGGCTCGCGATGCAATCAAGACGCTTGAAGACCGGGACGCCGAATGGATCGACGCCGACGATGTTGCGATCGAGTTCGCCCGCGACGCGATCGTCGAAGCCCGCAAGAAGGCCGGTTTGACGCAAAAGCAGCTCGGTCAGAAGCTTGGTCTGCCGCAGTCGCAAATTTCCCGCATCGAACGCCGCCCGGACCGCACTACCGTTCGCACGCTTCGTCGCCTGGCCCGTGCTCTCAAGGTAGACGTGAGCGTTTTCCTTCGCGGGATGTAGTCGGTTTTATCGCCGATCGAATACTGGGAACATTTAACCGAGCCGCGCGGGCCAGCAAACGTCCGCTGGTCTTGATTCAGAATACAAATCGCACCCTCGCCCTGCGTCTCGTTGGGCGGCGAGACTCCGGGGAAGAAGCTCCCGACCTGGTTGCTTTGTCGGTCACGGCTCGGATCACATGCGTTACCCTGTATCCACCATTCAACTTCAATTGCATGGTTGATCTGCAGCCGAAAAGCCCTTCCGACCGATCGTAATCCAAGGCAATGTTCAGCCGTTTCGTGAGGCGTCGATGGATGGATCGCATCAACACCGCCATCTGGGCGAAGTCGCGAGAATCTGCGTCCAAACCGGTCCAAGGCTCATGATGCCGAATTCAATCATGCCCCGGTTGTTAGAAATCCGCACCTCCGCGCGGACTAAAGTCCGCGGCTCGAAAGTTTTTGGGGTCGGCACTAAAGCGGCATCGGTCGTATTCTTCGCGTTGGCCGCGCGTGCGGCGGTTGCTCAGCGGATCATCTTCGTCGATGTCAATGCGGTGGGGCTCAATGACGGCACAAGCTGGCCCGATGCGCGGGTTTCGCTTCAGGACGCCCTCGCAACTGCGGCTTCGGGCGACTCGGTGTGGGTCGCGCGAGGCACGTATAAACCCGGTTCAACGCGAGCTGCAACGTTTCAGCTCCGTGACGGTGTGATGATCCTGGGCGGATTCGCCGGAACCGAAGATCCGACCACTTTCAACCCTGCAGCCCGTGACTTCGTTGCTAACGTTACCACGCTCGACGGCAACATCGGCTCACCGGCTGCCACGGACAATGTCTTTCACGTCGTGACGGCAAGCGGCGTCGGTTCGACGGCCGTTCTCGACGGATTCACCATCGCCGGCGGATTCGCCGACGGGTTGACGCAAAGTCGTCAGGATCTCGGCGGCGGAATGCTGTCCGTCGACGCCTCGCCGACCATTCGCAACTGCACGCTTCGCGACAACCAATCGGGCACGCGCGGCGGCGCGGTGCACATCGACGGCGGATCGCCGATGTTTCTCAATTGCCGATTCGTCGCCAATCGCACGACGGTCACCCAGGCGGTCAACAATCTCGGCGGCGCGATCTATGCCAACGCTCCACAGGGCCGATCGGCCCAGGCACGATTCGTGAACTGCCTGTTCGTCGGCAACCGGGCGGGCGTCGGCAATGGCGGATTCGGCGGCGCGATCTACGACGACACGCAGAGTCTTTCGACGTTCGTCAACTGCACACTGCTTCATAACAAAGCCGACACGCATGGCGGAGCGATTTTTGGCGGGCCGGCGCTGACCAATTGCATTGTGTGGGGCAACAGCGATCGCGACGGCATGACTCGTGCGTCGCAGATTCGCGGGGCGGCGGTCGCGACGTTTTCCGCCGTTCAGGGCGGTTGGGCCGGACTGGGCAACGTCGCCGATGATCCGCTTTTTCGCGATGCGTTCGGAGCCGACGGGCTGGCCGGAACAGCCGACGACGATGCCCGCCTCTCGCCCGGATCGCCCTGCATCGATGCCGGAGACAACGCCGCTTTGCCGCCCGCCGCCACGGTCGATCTCAATCGCGCCTCGCGGATCGTGGACGATCCGGTCACCCGCGACACTGGGCGACCGCTCGGCGTGGCGATCGTCGATATGGGAGCGTTTGAGTATCAGGCGCAGTGCGGGTCGGCGGCGGATTGCGACAATGGATTCTATTGCGACGGGATTGAGGAATGCGTCGGCGGGCGATGTCAGGCCGGAATCGGCCCCGATTGCGATGACGGCATCGCTTGCACGCGCGATTCATGCCGTGAAACCGATCAAGCCTGCGTTCACGAACCCGACGACTCACGCTGTGACAACGGTGTGTATTGCGACGGTCAGGAAACTTGCGACGCACTGGCCGGATGTAAGCCGGGCATCGCGATCGTCTGCGACGATCATGTGGTCTGCACGATTGACGCTTGCAATGAAGCAAATCGCGCATGCGCGCACATCCCCGATGCGTCGTTGTGCGATGATGGATTGTATTGCAACGGCGGCATGATCTGTGATGCGCTGTTCGGCTGCCAATCGGGCCCGCCGATCATCTGCTTCGATGGCATTCCATGCACAGTCGATCGGTGCGACGAGGCGATTCGCGGCTGCGTGTTCGAGCCCGATGATGCGCGATGCGACGACGGGTTTTTCTGCAACGGAAGCGAAAGCTGCACGCCGGGGGATTGCGTCGCGGGCGTTCCACCATGCGAGGAACTGGCGCTTTGTGACGAGGAAGCACGCCACTGCCTCTCCGTTCCACTGCCTTGCGACGAGGACGCCGAGTGCGACGACGACAATCCGTGCACCAACGACACATGCGCGGATGGATTCTGCGAGCGGTCGTACAACCTTGCCAACTGCGATGACGGAATCGGATGCACCGAGAACGACATCTGTCATCTGGGTCTGTGCTCGGGCACGATGATGGCTGACTGCGGCGAAATACCGTCTCCTCCAACTCCTTCCCCGCCTGCGCCGATCGTCAATCTCGATCACGATGGCGACGGCGTGCCCGACGCCGACGATCGTTGCGCCGATACGTCGGCCGGCGCTTCGGTGGACATCTTCGGTTGCGCCTGTGCTCAAAGGGATGGCGACGCGGATGGGTCCGACGATTGCACGGACCGCTGCCCCGATGATCCGAACAAGAGTAGACCCGGCGTCTGCGGATGCGGCGTTGCGGATCGCGACTCCGACGCTGACGACTCTCCGGATTGCGTCGATCGATGTCCGACCGACTCGCAGAAAACCGTTCCGGGCCTGTGCGAGTGCGGGACCGCCGACGACGATCGTGACGGCGACGGCACGCCCGACTGCGTCGACGGTTGCCCCGATGACGCATCGAAAACCAGCGCGGGCGTCTGCGGCTGCGGACTCGCGGATGCGGACGAAGACGGCGACGCGATCGCGGATTGTCGGGACGCATGCCCGAACACGCCGATTGGAACCGTCATTGACGAAACCGGGTGTCCCGTGGAACCGGCCCCGGGTGATCCGCTCCCGGATTCTGTTCCGTCCGATGCCGACGAAGACGGCATTGCCGACGATTTGGACTATTGTCCTGATACGCCTAAAGGACTGGCGGTCGACGCCGACGGATGTCCGGCCGGTGAAATCCCTGTCGGTCAGGGTGTCGGCCAGTTGCCAGGGGGACGGTCATGTGGAGCGTGCGGAGCATTGGGAAGCCTCGGCTTCAGCCTCTGGCCGACCGTCCTTTTGATGCTCGTGTTTCAAAGACGCCGAAACCCTGCCCCCTGAAACGAAGCAGGGCACGGAGGGATGGGCGCCTCATTGGTCGAGCTGAGCCACAAGAGGACGCGAACGGTTGTCCATGCCTACCCTTTTCGCCTAGGATAATTCGGGTTGACGCGAGGAACGAAATCACGTGAGGCCCGAAGACATTCTCCGATTCCTGAGAGCACGGCCATTCGAGCCATTCCGAATCCAAATGTCGGACGGCAGTACCTTCGACGTCGCGCATCCAGAGCTCACTATCGATGAGCGATCCACGGTCCTCGTGGGAGTGCCAGGACCGCTTGGACCGGACGGCCCCGTGGAACGCACCGAGTTTTGGGCTCTGGTGCACATCACCCGCGCCGAGAAACTCAACGGAGTGCCTTCGACGTAACGACATTGGTCACTTGCGTAACGTCAACCTATGAAATAGGGAAACTCAGTGTGAACTACATCGACCCGCACATTCACATGGTTTCGCGGACCACCGACGACTACGTCCGGCTGAATCAGTTGATCGGTGGAGCGCAATGAACCGCCGCAAGCTATTCAAGCGGATCCTCGACGGAACGCGCGACGTTCGCTTCGCGGAGTTTGTCGCTCTGGTAGAGGCCTTCGGGTTTCGCCTTTCCCGCGTAAGCGGCAGCCACCATATTTTCGTCCGAAACGGCGTCCGAGAACTCGTCAACCTTCAAAATGTAGCCGGAAAAGCAAAACCGTATCAGATTCAACAGTGGCTTAAGCTGTTGGAACGGTATAATCTGACGATGGAGGACGAATCATGACCGACTACCACATCAACATCTTTTACAGCGACGCCGACAAAGGCTATATCGCCGATATTCCTGATCTGAACGCCTGCTCGGCCTTTGGGCGAACGCCTCAGGAAGCGTTGAAGGAAGTGCAACGCGCCAAGACGGCGTGGCTCAAGGCGGCAAAGAAAGAGCGCAAGCCGATTCCAAAAGCGAGGTACCGCCCCGCAATCTATCAGGCCGCGTCGTGAGCACGCCATTCCGTGAACTACATCGACCCGCACATTCACATGGTCTCGCGGATCACGGACGACTACGTCCGCATGAGTCGCGCGGGGTGCGTGGCCGTCTCCGAACCGGCCTTCTGGGCGGGCTTCGACCGAGGATCGGCTGAGTCCTTCGCCGACTACTTTCGCCAATTGACCGAGGTGGAGCCGAAGCGCGCTGCGCAGTTCGGCATTCACCACATGTGCTGGCTGTGCATCAACGCCAAGGAAGCGGAGAACGTCGCCCTCGCGCGCGAAGTGATTTCGATCATCCCGCGATACCTCCACCGACCCGGCGTGCTGGGCATCGGCGAGATCGGCCTCAACAAGAACACGCGCAACGAGTGCACGATCTTTCTCGAACACGTCGAACTGGCGATGAAAACCGACGAGCTGATCCTTGTTCACACGCCGCATCTGGCGGACAAGTACAAGGGCACGCGGATGATTCTCGATATGCTCTGTGACGACGCTCGCGTCAAGCCCAATCGCGTGCTGATCGATCACGTCGAGGAGCACACGATCAAGCCCGCGCTCGATGCCGGATTCTGGGTCGGCATGACGCTCTATCCGGTGACGAAATGCACGCCCGAGCGAGCGGTGGACATGATTGAGCGCTTCGGCACCGAACGCATCATGGCCAACAGCGCCGGCGACTGGGGGCTGAGCAGCCCGATGAACCTGCCCGATTTTATCCGCGGGTTGCGCGCTCGCGGCCATAACGAAGCGACGATCCACAAGCTTGTTTACGACAACCCACGGCGATTCCTGGCGCAGTCGAGCCGATTCAACTTCGATGCGCAAACAAAGAGTTGACGGTGTTCAATGGTTGTGAATCACCGAAGAACGTGGATCAGGGACAGCCGACAGGACCGGGGAAGGGATAAGGCAAACCCCTGAACGCGTCGACACAGGCGGAAATCTGGTCGAAACCGACGTCCGGGGTCATGTCCGGCACATTTGCGGCCAAAACAGCCCTTGCTTTGATCGGCGCCGCCGGAAGACTCTTGAACTTGTTCACCATCGCGGAGATATCCGCGAAGTCTGGTTGAATCGAGACTTCGGGCGGACTGAACGGCGCCTCGACATCACCCCAGCGGGCCGTGCCGACCGTCACCGACGCCGAAACGAACGACGGCGCAAACAGGGAACAGCTCTCCAGAATCGTATCCACTTTATAACTGGAGCTGGGCAACACCTCCGCCCCGTAGACATGCAGCAAACCGACGGTGCTCCAATCCATATAGTGCGGCGTGCATTGCAAAGCGGCCGCTCGAAACACAATTTGGCTGCTTTGCGATTCGACGAATTCCATGGGCGGACCGACCCACCGGACTTTCCCCTCGAACGCCGCGAAACTAGCCGCCTCTCCGCCCGAATACGGTGGATTCGGGTGGTGAAGTGAAGTCAACGTCACTCGAATGGCCGTCGATCGCCCTGCGTTGGAAGGAATGATGGACAAAGTGCGGCTCTTCTGGACGTATTCCGCCTCGATCTGAACCGGCTCCAGCGCGGCGAGCCGAGCGACGCAATCGACGCTTTGCAGCGCCGCAAATGTATTGAGCCGTCCCCAACCGTACCGATTATCCCATCCCGGCGTGCCTCGATCATCGGCCGAGTACTGAATGACGTCTTCGATTTCGCTCACCAACAATTCGGGTTGATATGACATCAATAACGCAGCGGTTCCGCTGACATGCGGAGTCGCCATCGACGTACCAAACTGAAGGTTGTACCCATTGCCGGTCCAGGTCGACAAAATGTCCTTTCCTGGCGCGCTCACATCCACTTGAGGTCCGTAATTCGAGAAGACGGCGAACACGTCGGCGTGATCCGTCGCGGACACGCCGATCACATTGGATGCCCTGGCCGGGTAAGCGACGACGCCGACCCCACCTGCGTTGTTGTTTCCCGCCGCGCCCACAACGACGATCCCCAGACCACGGGCATAGTTGATCGCGTTTTGCAGGTTCGTTACTTGGGGGACGGTCAAGTTGTAGTATTGAAGGCTGATATTCAGGATGTCCGCACCGTTGTCCGACGCCCACACAATCCCCGAACTCAAATCCGATACGGCCCCAGTGCATCCATTGAGGACGCGCACGGGCATGATCATTGCCTCCCACGAAACGCCCGCGATGCCGAGGCCGTTGTTGCCCGAAGCCGCCGCGATTCCCGCAACATGCGTTCCGTGCGGGCAGCCGTCGGTCGTCAACGTGGGATTCCCCGGATCATTCGTGTTTCGGCCCGGAACCATTCGTGCCGAGTATTCCGGATGGGGATCGACGCCGCTGTCAATGATGGCAATCGTGACCGTCCCCGGATCACCCGTGTGAATCGACCACGCTTCGACCGCGTCGATATCAGCGTCAATCACCCCGCCGGAAATCTGACCCGTGTTGTTCAGCGCGTATTGCTGGTCGAAACTCGGATCGTCAGGTGTCAGCGCGACGCCGCCGATGCCGTCCTCAAAAGCAATTTCGATTTCATCGCGAAGTGAACTCGCAAACCTCGCCTGTTGGATCGTGTCGCTTCCGGTCGGAACATCCACGACGTACACGCGATCGAGTCCGAGCCGGCCCGCCAATTCGGGATTGCGAAACGGTCGAACATAGAGCGGCCTGACGCGCGACGCTCTCCATCCGTTGAAAAGCGATTTCGCTCTTGGACTTAAAAAGGACTTCGCGTCGGCGTTTGGATCGGCTTTCGCCGCAGAGCGGGCGGCGGCCATCGCGGCTTCCGTTTGTGGTGTAAACTGCACGATGATGCGACGCGTCGAATATCCGCCGAATTCGTCAGGGAGCGCCGGGCGTTGGCCATGAGCGCGACCGCCCAATGTGCAAACGGCAAGCATCAAAGCAACTCGGCCCGGTAAGACACGCATTGGCATCATGGCGATCCTGGATCCGGTCTGACTTTCGCAAAAACGCCCTGTTTTCTCGATTGACCGGTGTGCCCCGCTCACCATTGTAGCAACTTGCGCCCCGAAACGGCAAGACTTTTTCTTTATCGGACGACGTCTATGACTCGCGTCAAATGGACCACACTCTTCGACACAGCTTGCGCGTCATGGGCACGGCTGCGGACCCAGGTGTGGGTATCCAAGTCCTTTGAACGCATCCACACAGGCCGCAATATGAGTGAAGCCGAAATCTTCCGGCATGCTGATGAGGCCAAGACCGCCCGGATCGCTTCCGACGAGCAACGCGCGGGCCTTCACCGGCGCGCCCTGAGCACTCTTGAACTTGCTCACCAAACCAGAAACATCGCCGAAGTCGGGCTGCACCGAACTCGAGGGAGGATTGAACGGCGTGGATGAATCGCCCCAACGCGCCGTGTCGAGCAGTCCGACATAGGAGTAGTTGTCCGGGTTGCCCGGGTCGAGACCCTCTGGAATGGACCAGAGCTCGTACGATGAACTCGGAACGACCTCCGCTCCGGAAACGTACAGCAGGTCGACCGGACTCCAGTCGCGGTAATAGGCCGCGCACTGCAATCGAGACGCAAAAAGCGGCGTCGGATCGGCCGACGATTCCGGATAGGAGCGCGGTTCGCCGACCCATCGATACTCACCCTCGTACGCGCTGAAATCGGTGACCGACCCCACGGTGTACGGCGGATTCGGATGGTGCAGCGAAACCAGCTTCACCCGATAGGCGCTCGAAGTCGTCCCCGTAGTCGGGGCGAAGGAAACGAATCGCGGCTTGGGGCAAGTCGATCCTGCGTCTTGCGCGGCCACGCACACGCCACTCGCGTTGCATGTTCCCTCCGCAAGACATGGATCGCCCCAGTCGCAGGACAAACCTTGGGGCAACGGTGTGGTGATCGGAACGCCGCGGTTGTTGTTGAGGCTGCAACCGCCGATCAAGCAAGGTGTACTGGGCGGGATGTTGGCCACGGCACCGTTCGCGGGATTGCAGCATTGGGTTTCCGGATTCCAGCCGGGCTTAGGTGCGTTCACGCAAACACACGCGTTCTGACAAATATCCGTCGTGCAAGCGTCGTTGTCATTGCAATCCGCGTTGAACAAGCAGCTACAACATGGGACACCACTCGGCTCACAAGCTGATCCCGGTACGAAAACTCGGACGTTCCATGATGGCAATGACTGACACTCTGCCGCACTGACCAGGCTAGTGCAGGTCGTTGTTCCGGGTCCCAGGTTCGTGCAACACGCGCCACACGTCGTGTCAATCTGCCCGGGCAGAAACGACGCAATCGGGATTTCCTGTGCCATGGGGATCGTGTTGTCCTGCAAAAAAGTCTGGCTCAGGTCGAAGCCGATCGTGTAGAGCCCCTTGGCGGTTGGGGGCGTGTCGAGCACGAGCGTGCCGATGTAGCTCGGCGAAAAATCGGTCAAAGCCTCAAAGGGATCAACGGTCGTGCCAAACCTGTAGTCGATAATCCCCGGACAAAAGGGGTCACAAAGCATAGGAAGCCCTCCGAGGATCCACTCCGCATCGCATTGGTTCTGAAACTGGTATTCGCAAAACCCTGCAATGCAATAGGATGGTTCGCCAGCAAAGCAGGGCGAGGTGATCCCGCTCATTTGATTTCGACAGACAGAGTTCGTTCCGCAAGATTGGCTGGCCGGCAAAAGGTCACCGCCGTTGGCAGGCATTCCGGCGCAACTTGCATTCGATCCAAGAAAGCCGGTAGGGTCGACCCTGACCTGGACCGTTCGCAATACCTGCGGCGCCCAGCCGGTCACCCGAACTTCGAGCCAAATGCGCGCGGGAACTGAGCCGAGCGTCAGTTTTTGACCGACAATGGACGACCCTGCCGGGTAGGAACTCGGCGGCACGGTCTGCGGCGAGACCGGTTGCAAGATGACCGACGCCGTCGCGCCACGCGCGATCGCATCGCGCATCGTCGTTTCCGGACCGGTCACCCGCCGCTGATCGCTCGATCGACGGGCCGGATCGTCCTCTTTGTCCGCAGTTGCTTGGCGGGTGGGTGCCGGAGGAAGTCCCGACGACAACGCCGCAAGGGCCGTAACGCTTGAAAGAGCGATCAATGTAGTTGCTGATGTCCGCTTCATGACGTGGTCCTCCTTCTAAAGGCCTAGGTACGCGCGTTTGCTCGCCGCGCATCGGCCAGTCCAAGGTGGTGCAGGACCACTGTAACAAATCAGCGATGTCAGATCAACTGTATTTTTCGTACTCTGCTCCGCGAGCGTCCAGCTCATCGGTTGCGAGCCGAGCTTGGGCTGAACCCTGTTAGGATCAGCCCGTCAGCCCGATTCATTATCCTCCGAGAAGCGTCAGGACGTTCTGTGATTGGGCGTTGGCAATGGACAGAATGCTGTTGCCCGCCTGCACCAGAATCTGCGCTCGCGTGAGTTCCGACGTTTCCACCGCAAAGTCCGTGTCGCGGATGACGGCTTCGGACGAGGTCAGGTTCTCCGTCGTGATTTGCAACTGGTTGATATTGGGTTGCAGCGTATTCCGCTCGAACGCGCCGAGTCGCCCGCGCAACACCGCCACCTGCGTGATGACTTCCTGCACGATCTTGGAGCCTTGCTGGAAGTTCCCCGAAATCAGCGACCGGTTTTGCCCTGATTTCAGTTCCGAAAGATATCCGACGACGGCATTGCCGAGCTTATTGGCCTGCATGCTCTTTACGCCGATGTTTTCCTGCAAGTTGGTCGAAACCTGCGGGCCAAGCTGGAACAACGCCCCACCGTCGGTCACCGCGAAGCTCGACGTGCCCAATCCGTTCGTTCCGTTGCCGAAATCTTCAGCGAGAACGACGTCCACTTTCAATAGCGAGGAACTGTAGGAGAGTTTCAGCCCATCAGCCGTCGTGGCGATGCCGTTGATCGTCGCTGTGGCGTTGCGACCGGTGGTTCGCTTGACGACCGTATCCGACCGATTCACCACCTGGAACGACCCGTTCGTTTCCGCCTGTTCCACGCTGACAAACGCGTTGCTTCCATATTCCAGACTCTGGAACCGCATGCCGGCGGACCCGTTCGTGCCGCTCAGCACCGCGATGATGCCTGTGTCGTCCACCTGACGGTTGATGGCCTGGACCATTTCGACGGTGGAAGCGCTTGCGGGGAAGGTCAGCGTAATGATGCCGTCGGGCCCGCGAATGCCGAGGGTCGCGCCGCTCGTGCCCAACCCCGGACCCGAAAAACGCAGCTCCGCCCGCTGGGCCGACTGTGAGACGGTCACGTCCACGCCGACGTACGGCTGCGTTCCGAACTTGGCGCCAAGGACGTTCACATCCGTAAGTTCGGTCTGGACGATACCGCTCGTGACGTAATCAAGCTCGCCGTTGAGCAGCTTTCGACCCGCAAACGTCGTCGTGTTGGCGATGCGCGTGATTGAGTCGATGGCGTTATCCACCTGAAGCTGGTTGGCGGCGATTTCCTCGTCGGAAAAGGCGCCGCTGTTGGCCGCCTCGACCAGCAAGGCCTGAATGTCGGTAAGCAGCGCCTGAACCTCGTCGAGCGCGCCCTCCGTCGTTGCGATGACGTTGATCGCCCGCTCCGAGTTATCGATCGCCTGCTTGACGACGGAAATCTCCGAACGCAATCGCTCGGACACGATCAAACCGGCGGGGTTGTCGGCCCCGCGATTGATCTGCAATCCGCTCGACAAGCGCTCCAGCGACGTTCGCAGCGCTCGCTGGGACAGCCCAAGGTGTCGCTGGGCGATCAATGACGGAACATTGCTATTGATTCTTGACATGAGGAATCCTCCCTGATTTCCCCCGGCGCGACCCATCGCTCCGGGACATGTCCGAACAAAACCACGTCGGGTCTAACGCGACCGCCGAATCTGGTTCGTTCGATTCTTCTCCGCACTTTCGTCGTTACTCTTTTGTTCAACCGGGTTCGCCGACTTTGATGCATCCGTGTCGGCCGCGCCCGGAACGTCCTGCGGCTTTAAGCCCGCCGCCTGCTGATTCTCTCGCTTTATGGCCTCGTAGACTTCCTTGCGATGCACCTGGATATGCCGGGGCGCATTGATTCCCAATCGAACTTTGTCGCCCCGAATATCCACGATCGTGATCTCGACTTCGTCGCCAATCATGATCGTTTCATCGCGTTGTCTCGAAAGCACCAACATACTCGGCTCCTTCCTTGCCATGCCGATGCGTCGTGTACGACGATTTGCCTGCCCATCGCCGAGGTCGCGACGGAAGCTCGTGGGAACGGAGAAAACCTACTCACCGTCTCACGGATCCGCCGAGGACGCCCGATGCGATCGCCGCCCGCTAGCCGGGCGCGGCACGGAAACACTTTAGTCTCCGCCGGAACCAACGTTCCGCTCCGCCCGCCACGGCCGCACTATCGTCGTACCGCGCTACGCCGTCTTTCCCATCGCCGTCCGACGCGGAATCCTCATCAACGGGTGCCGCGTCGAAAACCGCTTGTCGCTGAGCACGAGTTGCCGCGCCTTTCGATTCACCACGTTGACCACCAGCGGACCCTGGAGGTTGCCGGTCAGAAGTTCGCTCACCTTGTTGACAATGATGAACACCTGAGCGTCCTTGGCGTCGCCAAGCCCGATGCACTCCAGTTCCTCGAGCTTCACCGGAACCTGATACTCCGCGACGAACAACCGCGGATCACAGACCACAAAGGCAAGTTCGGCGTTTCCCGTGGATTGAAGCCAGTAAAACCCGCTGTCCGGACCCGTTTGGATCAACGCGTATTCACGCTGACCGGGAAAACCGAGAATGCCGTCCTCGAAGACGATCAAACGTTCGGCGTCCACGTCCAGCTGTCCAAACCGCGATGTGGTGATCACCATCGCGCATCTCCCTTGACCGTTCCAAGTCAGCCGGCCTGTCGACGCGGCGAGGTCGAACGACGACCCCCAGCTCTCCACGCCTTGCCCGCGACGAATCCGACGCCGCGTTCCGATGATTCCCCATCGGACAGCCAATCCCGACGCGCGGCCTCGGTCATGCGGCCGCCGCGCGGGGTTCTCCGCGATGTACAACCTCTTCCTTCTTCGAGGACTTCACATGAAGTCCCGCCGACACGCCGCGAACTACCGGAGGAAGTCCATCAGCGACAACTGACCAATGATGGCACTGGTTCGCAGACCCGCCTCCATTTGGGCCGTCGTCGTTTGGAGTCGCGTCACTGCCTCCGTGTAATCAAGATCACGCACTTCCGAAAGAAAAATTTCCGTCGTCTGCGAAGCGTCCTCGATCTGAAGCTTCTTAGACGACATCGCCTGGGCGCGAGCGCCGATGACGCCGTGCATGCGCGTTACTTCGTTTCGCAGGCGGTCAATGCGTTCACCGGCCAGCGATATCCCGCGCGTGTCGTTGCTTCTCAGTGCTTCTTCCAGGTCGATCAGCGCGCCAAGGATGCCGTCGGTCCGTGTTGGGTTCACGTCCGCGCCGTTGAGGGTTCCGCTGGCGAACGTGCCTTGAAGCAGGCCAAGGTCTTCGGCCGCGTTCGACAGATTCAACCGCGACACCGAAAGGTCGTTTGTTCCCCCGGTGCCGTCGTCGATGCGAATGCCATTGCCAGTATCCGTGAACGAAGCGGTGATGCCGACCGTGGCGGCCGTCGCTGCCGCGTTGATCGCTTCGATCACGTCACCAACCGTAACTGCTCCGTCGAGATTCACATCGACCGTCGAACCATTGCCGGCCGTGATGCGCAGATCGTCGCCGCCATCCGCCCGAACGACGCCCAACCCAAAGTTAAGTGACGACAGCGGCGTCGCCGCATCAAACGTGCGAATCCCCAGGTCCGTCGCGGTGGTTCCGCCGTTTTCACCGATGCTCAGCGAGGTGCCCGATGACTGATTGAACACATCGATTCCGGTTCCCGATTCATTGATACGGGCGAGCACGAACGTCCCCGAGTTGTTGATCAAATTGATCAGGTCCTGAACGGTCTCCGCGGAACTTACGTCCACCGTCGCGCTGCGCGGTCCATTCGTAATCAGCAAACCACCCGAGGTATCGATCCCGCTCCCCTGCGCGAGAGCCGTCAACGGAGACAGCCGAGTCAACCGAGCGGCAAGCGTCCCGCCGGTAATCGTTGCGCTGGATGCTGTTTGCGTCAGAATTCCAAGCCCTGATGCTGTGGCGCCCGCGCTCGTATCCGTAATGGTGACCGACGATCCGCCCGGTTGAATGTCAAGCCCGGTGTCGGTCAGCGAAGCCGTGACTCGCGCGCCCGCGGCGCTCGATGCGGCGTTGATCGCATCCACGACGTCGCCGATGGTGTCCGCCTGCCCCAGATCGACAGAGAAGACACCCGCCCCGCCGACCTCGTTGAATACCAAAGTGCCCCTGGTGATTTCGCGCCCCGATGCACTTGTGATGTCCTCCAGCCGTGTCTCGGCTGTCAGTACGGGTGCGAGGTTTACGTTCGTCGCGATCTGACTGGAAAGCGCTCCAAACACCTGGCTGCCCGGCATGGTGATCGATGAAATCAAATCCGATGAAAGCCGCGTCTGAAGTTCGCCTGTGTCACCCCGATAGGCGATGCCCGCTGGACCGTCCACAAACGGCTGCCGAAGTGTGTCGCGACCCGCGAAAATGTAGCGACCGTTGAATTGACGATTGCCGACGACCTGAAGCTGCTGTCGAATGGCCGCGACGACTTCAGCTTCGGCCTCGCGTTCCGCGGCGCTCGTCAGATTGCTCACGGTCAGGCTCGCCACCGACGCGCCTTGCACGATGAGGTCGGCGATTTCCGCCAACGCGCTGTCGGCCGCCGAGAGGATGTTCTCACCATATTGCGCGTTCTCGCGAAACTGTTGTTGTCGCTCCAGCGCCCGCGACAGATCAAACGACCTTGCGGCGGCGATCGGATCCTCTCCGGGAGATACGAACTGTCGCCCGGTCGCGATGCGCGTCTGGGCGTGCAGCAGCTCACGCTGGCTGCGACGCACAGAATCCAGCACCAGATTCGTTTGCAGATTCTGGCTGATTCGCGCTAGATTGACCGGACTGATCGCCATCTTTCACACCGTGTTCAGAACTCACCGCGACGAGTGAAAAAACCTTTTCACTCAGCGGATGAGCGCCACTAAATCTCCAATCAATTGATCCACAACCGACACGAAGCGCGCCGCGCCTTGGAAGGCTCGCTGATACTTCACCAACGCGACGGCCTCTTCATCGAGGTTCACGCCGCTGATGCTTTCCTTCTGCGCCTGCAAAGACGATTGAACCGACGATCGAGCGTCCACGTCCAGATTGGCCCCCGAGGATGCGACGGCCACCGCTGTCGCCAATCCGTTATAAAAGGCCGATAGCGAAACCCCGTTCAGTCGATCGCTCGGGGTCGTATCCAACGCAGCGATCCGACGGGCGTTCGCTCCATCACCCGGAAGGAACACCGATCCCGCCGCGACCAGCGTCGGATCCTGTCGAAGCCGATCGCTCACGGTAATGTTTCGCGCGTCGCTGCCGGTGAAAAACGTGTTCACTCCCAAGGCCGAAAGTACGCCCGACGTGTCCTGCCGCGGACTTTGTCCGTCGTAGCCGAAAGTAAACGAAAAACCCGCGTCGGCGTTGAACGCCAGCCGATTGTCACTCGTGACGGAGGCCGTCACGCCTTGCACTTGCGCGTTGATCGAATCGACCAGCGTGCGGAGGGTTGTGCCGCCGCCCGCGCCGTCGAAATCGACTTCGATGCGATATGCCACCGGCGTACCCGTCGCGTCGTCCGCAACGGTCATGTAGAAACTGCCGTTGCGCGACGTATTCGCCAGACCGGCCTCCGCATCGTTCAGCACGGCATCCGGCGACAAAACGTCGAAACTGCCCGTCAGCGAGCGATGGCCGCTCAACCCCTGACCATCCGCGTGAATGCGATTCACGTCGGCGATCAGCGCCTGCGCGAGTTCGTCCAGACCGGCGACTCGACCGTAAGCGTCTTGCTCGCGCGATCGAACCAGACCGGCGACGCGCCCGCCGCGACTCTCCACCTGCTGATTCGTGTCCGCGAACCGAACCGATGTTCGCACGAACTCGCCGTCGATCGTTGTGTCCGTCGTCAACCCGCGCGACGAGCCTCCCTGCACCAGCGCCTCATTGCCGACGTAGACGTTGATCGATCCGTCCGGCTGCTCGCGGACCGTCACGTCAAATAGTTCGCCGAGTTTGCGTAGCTGTGCATCCCGCTGATCGCGCAGGGCCGACGCCTCGCCGCGCCGCCCCGCTTCGTTCGTCGTAATCTGCGTGTTGAGCCGGGCGATCTCGGCGGCAATGGCATCCGCCTGCTCAACCGAATCCGCGATTTGCCCGTCGATATCCTCGCCCAGTCGAAAGAACTGCGTCCGCAGGTCGGTCAGTGACTCCGCCAGTTGCGAACCCGCCGACAATGCAAGATCGCGCGCTGCGATGTCCTCGGGCGTGTTCTGCAAATTGTCGAAGGCCTGAAAGAACGCGCCGAGCCGGGTGCCGATGCCCGCTCCGCTTGTGTCATCCATGAATGCTTCAACTTGTGCAAGCGTCGTCTGTCGGGCCGACGCCTCCTGCGTCGCGCCGATCGAAAGTCGAAGCCGACCCTCCAACGCATCGTCGATGTAACGGCGAATATCCGTCACGGCCACGCCTGCTCCGGGTTGCAGTCCGTCGCCAATCGACGTGCCCGGAATCGGATCCAGTTGCGGCGATAACCGCGTGTAGTCCGGGCTTCCCGCGCTGCTCACGTTGTTGCCGACCGCCTGCAGTGCTCCCTGATAACTCAGGATCGCGTTACGACCGATCTGAAGCGCTGAATTGAGTAGTCCCATTGGAAGTTATCCCACGGCCTCAAACAGGCTCGATTCAGCGCCGGCCACGTTTCGGCCCCGACCGGTGTATCCGACAAACGCGGCCTCGCGCGGACGCACGGACGCAAAAACACTCTTCATGTGCTCCACGACGTCACGGGCAATGCTTGACGCCAGGCGATTGGCTTGCTTGGTTCTGGCCAGAGCGATCTGGAGTTTCGACGCCGCGGCCGCCAGCAGCTTTCCCTCCGGCTTCGCAAGCCGCGCCGACAGTTGCGACACGGTCATCGATCGCGATTCCTTCGCTGTCAGTCCCAGATCGCGGCCGATCGCCTCCATCATCTGAAGTCGAAGTCCCTCCCGCTCGCGCATCCGCGCGACCACGGCCTGTTCCGCTTCGGCCGCCGACTGAATCGCTGCAACATCCGCCAGACGCATCGACGCAATCTTCGTCTCGATGACGTTGAACAATTCCTCGTGCAGAAACCGAAGACCGTCGTACAGCCGCACGAGGTCTCGCAGTCGTTTTGTCTCGATCCGAACACTCATCCCTGAACTCCCATTCGTTTGTTGCTCGAATCCATCAATGCTTGCTGGCGCGCGAGCCGCTGATAAAGGGCTTCGCCCAGTCCGCGCTTGGTCGCGTTGCCCAGGCGTTCCGCCATGATGCCGTCCAATTGCCCCGCGAAGGCTTCCTCTCCGCGGCCGCCGTGACCGATCGAAGTCTTCAAACTACTTTCGCGCATCATCTTCAGCATCGTTCCGTAGAATACCGATCCTACCACGCGACCAGTGGCCTCCCGAAGTTGATCGCGCGTGGCACGAACGCTCGTGCGGGCGGTCCCGAGCTCGCCCAGCGCGGATGTGCCACTTACTGACACGGCCATAGTTAACCCTCGTACATCATGCGCGCGTGCAGCTTGCCCGCGCGATGAATCTCTTCCAGAATCGAAACCCGATCCTTGAACGGAACTTTCAGTCGATTCAGCGATTCCAGCAGGTCGCGCACGTTCGGCAGCCGCTGCGCCTCATCATCGATGGCGATGAACTCCTGTTGCATCACCGCGGGACGCGGAACCGTGCCGTCGGCCAGCGGTGAGGCCACGGTCACCGTCAGCCCCGCCTGCGAGATGACCACCGGCGACAGTCGCGTGTCGCCCGTCACCACGATCGTTCCCGCGCGGCGATTGATCGTTACCCGCGCTTCGCCCGCTTCCATCAGGATCGGAGTCCGCTCCAAATCGCGTATCCACGCCGCCGGGTCGCCACGCTGGTGTTCAGGTAGCAGGACCAGAATGTTCTTAGAGTCCATCGCCAGCGCCACCCGCTCAACGTCCGCGGATACGCTCAGTTCCTTGTCCACGGCCTGCGCCACCGCGGCCGCCATGGCCCAACCCGCGTGCGAATCATCGAGCACCAGCGTCACATAGGTCTGCTCGTCCTGAATCCACGAACTCGTCAAACCGTTCGATTTCAATTCCGCTCCGGTCGCCACCACGTTGATGAGCATGTCACGTTCGAGGCGGGCGCCATCCTTGATGATTCCCGTCGTCGCCGATGCCGCGTCCACGACCACGCGCCCGTTGGCGAAGCCAAACAACCCCTGGACCGTCCGGTCGTGATAGATCAGCGGGGTCGTCAGCAGTCGCCCGCCGGCCAGGCTTTTCGCCGCGATCGCCGTCACGGCCACGTCCAGCAATTCCCCTTCGCGCCCCCCGTGCTCGGGTATTACGGCTTCCACCATCACCACCGCCGTGTTCTTGCTTCCCTCCACGTCCTTCAGTGATTCAACACTCACGCCGAATCGTTCCATGGTCTCCGCGACGGCTTTCATCGTCGGAAGAAACTTGCTGCCGTCACCGGTCTTATCGAGACCGGTCACGAGTCCGTATCCGATCAGCGTGTTACGTCCCTGTCCCTGCAAGTGGGTTACGTCGCCGACGCGTGACGTCGGAATCTGCGCCGGCGCCAGCGAACCCGCCGCAAGCAGAATCACCACGGAATGAATTGTTCGCATGACATCCATGTCAAATCGGCTTTAGCAAGTCCAATAGCTTCGTCACCCAACCGCGCGTCGCCGCCGACCGCAGCGCTCCTGAATTGCTCACCACCACCGCCTTGTCCGCGATCTGCGTGCTCAGCACGGTGTTGTCCGCGGTGATGTCTTCCTTGCGGCACGTTCCGGTTAGCGTGATTTCGCTGACTTCCTCGTCGTGGGTCATCTTGGCGCGACCCTCCAGCACAAGCAGACCGTTCGGCTTCACGTCCAGAATCCGCGCCGTAAGCCGCGTTGTCAGCTTGTCCTCACGCGAGGAATCGCCCTCCGTTTTGTATTTCTGGTCAAACGTATAATCGACGTTGGGCTTGCCGCGACGGAAATCGGCGGAGCCAAGCCCACCAGCCGTCGGCTTGATAAACGCATCCAGCTCGCTCTTGACGTCGAATTTCTTCTTCGTTTCAAGGTCCGAATCCGCTTCCCACTTACGCTGCTCGCGAACAATGATCGTGATCAGATCACCCGGACGAAACGCCTTCGGCGGCGCGGGCGTGCGTGATATCCATCCATATTGCTCGTATACGAGATTGCGCGGTCGAGGTGCGGCCTCGCGCGGAATTCGTTCCGCGGGCTTATCCGCGTCGTCGATGCGCTTCCGTGCACCGAGGGACGACACCTGCGCCGCGGCGGGAAGCAAGTCCACCGCCAGACAAAGCGCCATGGTTGCGACGTGAAGAATCTTCATCGCGACTCCCTCGTTGCCAGCCGCTCTTGTCGCCGCGTTTCAGACGAATTCCCGCCGACGCGCACTTCGCCCGGCCCGACAACGACCGCGTCAAATTCCGCGTGCTTGTCGTCTGCCAAACGAACCTTGACTCGCTCACCGAGCTTTCCATCACCGGCCGCCTTCGCCGTCGTCACTACCCGCACGCCGCCCGACATCGAAACCAGCGTCACGATCTGCCCGCGTTTCACCAGCGGAACCGACTCCAGCATGTCGACTTCAAGCATCGCGCCACCGGAAATGAACCGCTTCGCCCGCTGCCCGATCGCCATGGCCGGATCCTCAATGCCTCGAAGATCGAGCCGCGTGAAGCTCATGGTCGTCGCCTCGACGTCAGCGGCACTGATCGTCGCGCCAAGGTTGATGGATCGCCGCGCGATGACCACCGATCGTCGCATGGTTGACTGCACCACCAGCGGAACCGTCTGCATGGTTCGACCGTTATTGAGGATGCCGATTTCCAATGAACACAAGCCAACACTGGCCCCGCCGCGACGCCGGATATCAAACTCATATGTCGGTCCGGCGAGCTCGAGCACTTGTTCATCCGCCCGGTCGAAGACCAGCTCGGCCTTACCGTCGTACCGACCGAACTCCGCATCAAAAAAATCCTGTATCACCTGTCGAAGCGACGGGCCGCTCGCCGACTCACTCCGCGACTCGCCCCCAATGGAAGGTTCGCCCGCGCGAATGACAGACAATTGATTCTGACCATCTGGTCCTGCCGTCGGAGTCGCTGCTTGCGTGGCGGGTCGAACAACCTCGGCCTGCGACGAACCTCGAAAAGTCACCCGCGCCATGTTGATCCCCGCGCCGGACAGCGCCGATCGAATGGCTTCGATGGAAACAACGCGCGATCCCCCGGCCGTCGGCGATTCAGCAATCACGATGGTCGCCAGCCGTCTCTCTTCGTCGGCGTCGAATCCTCGTGCTTCGCTGACGTCAGCCAGACGGATCGAGTCCTCCACGACCACCGCCGACGACCAGACGCGAATCTGTCCCGCATGCGCTGCGGAGTCGGTTGACGCTCCAATCATCAGCACGACGGCAACCAATGCAGGTTGGATCGCCCGATCGCGAGCCGCGGTCGACCGAATCCCGAAGTCTCTACCTGTGCAATTCTTGCCGATCATTCGTGCATCCTGCCGAGTCCTAGGCCATCCTCCGGAGTGGCCGACCCTTCCGTCCGGCGGCGACTACTTGTCACCGACTAGAATCTCCTTAGATTCGATACGATCTGGAGCGTCTGGTCCGCGCTCTGGATCGATTGACTGTTTAGTTCAAACGCGCGCTGCGTGGTGATCAGGTCGATCAACTCGCGCACCGGATCGACGTTGCTCATTTCCAGATTGCCTTGGCTGATCGCGCCCAGTCCGTCCGATTGCGGCGTCCCTGTCACTGGCGCGCCCGATGCGTCGGTCTCAACGTACAGGTTGCGGCCGATCTGCTTGAGCCCTTCCGGATTCACGAACCGCGCCAGTTCAATTTGTCCGACCACGTTCAACGTATTGGATCCCTGCTGCCGAACGCGAACCTCGCCATTCCGCGCAACGGTGACTTCAATCGCATCCGCCGGAATTGCGATGGGTGGTTCGAGCACCGAACCGTCGCTGTTGGCCAGCACGATGTTCCCTACGGCGTTTTGCGCGAAGTTTCCCGCCCGCGTGTAGGCCGTCGATTCCGTACCATCCTCGATCGTTCGCACCTGAAAGAATCCTTCGCCCTCGATCTGCCAGTCCAGCGGCCGACCGGTGGGATCAACTGTTCCCGATTCAAAGTTCAGTTGCGTCCCCGAGACCTTGACGCCCGTTCCCACCAGAATTCCGTGCGGAATCGGCTCATCATTCGCATTCGGCACGCCCGGCTCGCGTTTCACTTGATACAATAGGTCCTCGAAGTTGACGCGCGAACGCTTGAACCCGTGCGTGTTGATGTTGGCGAGATTGTTTGCAACCACGTTCAGTTTCTCATCCAGCGCCCTCATGCCGGACGCGGCGGCGTGCAATGCGGTGATCGCCATTCAATCGACCTCCTACGCCACTCGTCCCAGGGTTGAGACCGCCTGACCCGTCATCGAATCCGCAAGCTGAATCATCGTCGCGTTGAGCTGATACGCCCGCGACGCCTCGATCATCGAAGCCAACCCCTCTATCGCATTGAAGTTCGACTCTTCCCGAGCGCCCGACACAAGCACCCCGTCCGCCGGACGCATTTCTCCATCCGTCGATTCGAACAGATTCTCACCGACTTTTCGCAGCGCATCTTTGTTCGTTGGCGACACGAGTTCGAGTTGTGCGATTAAGTTCGCTCCCTGGCGAACCGTTCCATCGCCGGAGATAATCGGCTCACCGCCGACCGGATCGACGACGATCGGCGCGCCGCCCTGATCCAGAACGCGCCACACCCCCGATTCGTTCGCAAGCGACAATTCCCCAGCCGTGTTCACCGTCAATTGGCCGTCGCGCGTGTATCGCATCGATTCGCCATCGCTCACCGTCAGAAATCCGTCGCCCCGAATCGCGAGGTCCAGCGGTCGCCCGGTATTGTCAATCGGCCCCTGAGTCAGATCATGGTAGGCTGGTCGAACGTTGACGCCGCCGGACAAGCCGTCAAGCACCGGATGCGAATACTCAGCCCCGGCACCATCTTCACTTGACTCAATTCGACGCTGTATCACCACCGCCATGTCCCGTTTGAATCCCGTCGTTTGTGCATTGGCCAGGTTATTGGCGTGGAGCGTCTGTCGATGCTCGCTGATCTTCATCCCCGCCGCCGACAACCAGAGGCCGTAACTGCTCATGCCGACACACCGCCGCTATGCTCGTGCGAATGAAACGATTCGTTCCCTGCGCTGCCTTCGTTTGCAACAAGCGAATCAAACTCGCTCATGCCCGTCATCACGAAGTGGAGGGTAACCGCTTCCATTACCCTGGCTTGGACGGCTTGGCCCAGCGAGGTCCAGTCCCGTGCCAAACTTCTGGCACTTGTCGTGTCGCCCAATTGCATCGCGTTCGAAATCACCACTAACGACTCCATCCCGTGCCGGGCGGCATGCATCAAGATGCAACGCCGGCGCTCGGTGCTTCCTCCCCTTGCCAACCAGCGTGCCAGACCGTGCAAAAGGTCTCGCATTGAGCGACAATAAACAACCGCCGGATTGCCGTAACGCATTGCCTATCAATTAGTTATGTGAATTGACGAGCTGAATTCGAATCAGGATTTGGGCCCGGTTGTGGCAACAAACCATGCGCAAAATATGCGACACTTCTGCAAGTCTCGCCTGCCGAAACGACGCCTGAAACGTGAAATGCTTCACCCGCTTGAAAGAACGAGTTTCCGCTCACTTCGACCCGGTGTCGCCAAGTAAGCAGCCGAAAACAGCCGCGAATCGCCACTTCATGAATCGCACGCTTGACCGCCTTGGTCGCGCGGTCCAAGATGCCTCGCCCGGAGCCGACCGACTTGCTGAACGGCCGGCTTCCTGGAGCGGTGTCCGAGTGGCTGAAGGGACCGCACTGGAAATGCGGTGTACGGGAAACTGTACCGAGGGTTCGAATCCCTCCCGCTCCGTTTCATTTAGAATATTCGGTTCAACATCCCACGACTTGCACCCACACTGCAAGTGTCGCCCCTTGTTTCATCCCCGCTATCGATCGTCCGATAGTCATTGAGGCGGAGTCTGCGTCAACAGGACGAACGTGATGGATCGACCCCAACCATCCGGGCAGGAAGTCTCGACCAATGGCATGGCCGCTGGTTCATCGGGGCATACGCGCAGGGAAGTCGTTCGAAAGGGCGTCAAGTTGGCGTTCGCCGCGCCCGTAATCTCCACGTTTTTCGCTGCCAATGCTTACGCCGCGCGCTACAGTTGTTATCCCGTCGGACGCGTCTGCGGTGCCGCCACGGAGCCTTGTTGTGGAACACCTTGCCCCGGTGGAGGAGGCGTCTGCCCGCCATAAGGCGAGTCAAAAGCCGATGATTTCTCAAACACAGGACAACGCGAACTTCACGGCCCCGACCCGCCGCATGGACTTGACGTTCCATGAAATCGACGGCGAGGCGCTAATTTACGATCCGAACTCCGCCGACACCCACCGATTCAATTCCACGGCGCTGTTCATCTGGCAATGTTGCGATGGTCAGTCAGGCCCGGTGGACATCGCGGAAAAAGTCATGGATTGCTACGAAGTGACCTACGAGGAAGCTATCGAACACGTCCACCGAACGCTTGTCGAGTTCCGCGCAAAATCGCTTCTCGCAAGCATGAACGATGTCGATGCGGCGCGGGCATGCCATGAGCTTGTCACTACGTCCTGATTCCTGCGCTCGACAATTTCGCATCGGCGTCATCGACGTGTCGCTGACCACGCCCATCCGTTCGCTCGCCCGCGACTACGCGACGCTGTACTCGCATTATGCGACGCCCGGGCCGGTCGGCACGCCGATCAATGTTTCGGTCATACCCAAGACCTTTGTTCCCTGGCGACGACGTCGCTGCGACATTCGCGTGAACGACCGACTCCAATTCGAGCCCGCCAGTTCCAACGAGTACCTTCCTTACGTCGAGTGGGCCATCAATTGGGAGATTCCCAACGTCCTACCCCAATTCCTTCAGCTGCACGCCTCATCGATGCAGTCCCCTTCCGGCGGGGTGGTCTTCCCCGGCGACTCCGGCAGCGGAAAATCGACATTGACCGCCGGCTTGCTCACCCGCGGCTGGAAATATCTGTGCGATGAATTCGCCCTCGTTCACGCCGACACGCTCGACCTCCACCCCTATCCCCGCGCCATTTGCGTCAAACAACCGTCGTTTCCAGTGATGGAATCACTTGGACTGAGCCTCTTTGGTCGTCCCTGTTATTCCAAGGGCTTCAAGGGCCAGGTCCGATTTGTAAACCCGTTGGAAGTCCGACCCGACGCTGTCGGCTCGCGCTGTCCCATTCGTTTTGTGATGTTTCCCAAGTACACGCCGGGCGCCCAGCCTACCTTGATACGCATGAGTCGCGCTGACGCCGCCTTCGAGCTGCACCGTGTCTGTTTCAATCTGTTCGGATGCGCCCGACTTGGCATTGATGTGATAGCCGCCATGGTCAGGAACGCCGAGTGCTTCCGCCTCATCGGCGGCGAGATTCATCGAACCTGCGACCTCATCCAGCACATGGTCGAAGGCGGCGAGCTGCGAAATGCGAGGATCGCATGATGCCCGCGCCTTCCACACCAACAGTTCCGACCCTTGAGCAATGGTCGGATGAAACTACTACCGCCAATCCCGTCGACCTCGCGCGCGTGCCGCTGCTTTTGAGCAGCGCGCTCTTGAAAAACAAACCCCTTAATCCCGGCTTTGTGGAATTGGCGGACTGGCATGCCTTCGCACAATATGCCCAACGTCGCGGATTGGCCGGGCTGATTCTCCAGGGCATCAATCGTCACGGCCTTTCGATCTCCAAAGAAATTCGCGTCGCGTTGTCGGCGTCGGCGACCCGCGTCGCCGCCGAAAACCTGCACATGCTTCACGAAACCGAACGCATCGTCCGAGCTTTTGACGATCGGGGCGTGCCAGTCATGCTTCTCAAGGGAGCAGCGCTTCAACTCGGCGTCTATCCCACCACCGATCTTCGGCCCATGAGCGATATCGATTTGCTTGTTCATGAGCACGATGCCGGACAAGCCTTGCACATCCTCGACGAACTCGGCTGCCGGCGCGGGTTCAGCCTGCTGCGCGATGATTTTTTTCCGAAGTTTCACTACGAGGTTGAAGTCATCGTTCCCTCGGTGCGTCCGGTCCGCATTGACCTTCACGCCCGGCCGTTTCGTCCTCTTCGCTTTTCTCGCATCATTCGCGATGACGCGTTTTGGACCGGCGCGCTGCACGCGCCAATAGGAACCACGACTGCCCTCATCCCGCGCCCCGAAACCAATTTCATCCATCTCGCGGCCCATGCCGCCTTTCATGGATTCTCCCGACTGATCTGGCTCTATGACATCCACCGTTTCGTTGAGACCAGCGGTGCACAAATGGACTGGAATCTGGTCGCGGCCAATTGTCACGAATGGCGCCTGACCCTTCCGGTACGGCAGGCCGTGAAGCGCGTGTCCGACACACTTGAAACTTTCATTCCCGACTATTTCTTTCAGAAGCTGTTGAAACAAAAAGTCGGGTTGACCGACCGTTGGACGCTTCGCCAGGCACCCCGCGACGCCGCGTCGCCGATCAGTCACGTGATTTGCAACTTCTTTTGCACGCCCGGATGGCGACATCGGCTTTCCTACCTCCTGGCGCTCCTGACCCCCGACCGCGCCCACCTGGGTGAGGTCTATCACGGTCGACATTTCGGATGGCCGATCGTCGCCCACGGATGCCGAATGGCGCGAGCAATAGGACGAGTACTCAGTACAGCCGCGAAAGCGCTTTTACCTCTGCCCGCCCGATAATCTCCTCCATCAGTACACGGGATGATCCGATATTCTTTTGGAACGGAACTGATCCATCAGCCCCGGCCGTTGGAGTGCAAAGTGACCCCACCGAAGCTCGGCGTAAGCGTCATTCTTACGGTACGCAACGACGAGAGTGGATGCGCCATCACGCTTGCGTCGCTCGCTGACCAAACCAATGTTCCGGATGAAATCGTTGTCGTGGACGGCGGCTCAACCGATCAAACCCGAAGCGTCGTTCTGGAGTTTCGGAGTCGGCTTCCTCAATTGCGATTGATCGACGCGCCCGGCGCGAACATCGCCCAGGGCCGCAACATCGCCACGCGGGAAGCGACGCAATCAATCATTGCGTCCATCGACGGCGGATGTCGCGCCGAATCGGATTGGCTAAAACACCTCCTGTCGCCGTTCGAGTCGGACCCAAAGACTGAATTCGTCGCGGGGTTCTACCACATAGATCCGCAATCGTTGCTCGAACATGTCGTGGGGCTGGCCACGATGCGCGGGCAACTCGACCCGGTCGATCCGGCGACGTTCAACCCTTCCGGTCGGTCGATGGCGTACACCAAATCGCTTTGGCAGCGCGTCGGCGGCTGGCCTGAATGGCTGGGGTTTTCCGAGGATACTCTTTTCGACCACAAGGTCCGCCAGTCCAACGCCGTGTGGCGCTTCGCGGGCGACGCGGTGGTGCATTGGCGGCCTCGAACGACGCTACGGAAAATCGCCAAACAGTTTTATCATTACGGCACAGGCCGCGGCCACACTCAGATCGGCGCGGCCGACTTCGCTTACAACATTCGAAATCTCGCACTCTTAATCGTCGCCGGCGCCGTTGGAGCGTTGACGCCGCTGGGTCCGTGGCCGTTCATGGTTCTGTTCGCCTACTTCTATATCTGGTCATTTCACCGAAAAGCCATACGCATCACCCGTCAAATCCGCGATTGGCGAGCCTACCCGCTCACCATACTGGTGATGTGGATCGTCCTGTCGTCGAACCTATTAGGGTATTGCATCGGGACCGTGCAGCGATGGTGGAATCGGCCTCGTTTTCGCGGACAAATCGATTCGTATATGAGCGCCGCCGGATGATTGAATCGGAAACTCATCGTCGCCGGTGGCTGTGCATCGCTTACGCGTTTCCACCGATCCATCGCAGCGGAACGCAACGAACTCTTTCCTTCGTAAAGCATCTCGACGAGGCTGGCTGGGATGCCACGGTGCTGACGGTCCATCCACGCGACGAACAAACGGACGACGCCCTGCTTTCCGAATTGCCCGCGCGCACAGAGGTTCTCCGCTCCCCTTGGGTCGATCCGCTCGCATGGGCCGCGCGATTGCGTCGCGTGTTCCGACCTCGCCTGACAAAGTCGACACCGCTCCACGACCTGCGCGACGCATCGCTGCGCTCTCCAGCGAACGGCGAACGCCGATCATTCGTGGACTGGTGTACCCGTTTGCTTCACGTTCCCGATTCGCGCATCGGCTGGATTCCGCAGGCGGTCTGGCGGGGACTGCGCGCGATTCAGCGCCGCAAACCGGAAATCATCCTCTCGACTTCGCCCTACGCTTCAGCGCATCTGATCGCCATGATCCTCGGCCGAATCACCCGCCGTCCGTGGATCGCCGACTTTCGCGATCCGTGGTGTGCTAACCCCTACCGAGATCTTCGTTACGCAAGCCTGCGTCGATGGGACGCGTGGCTCGAACGAGCGGTCGTTCGAAATGCCTCCCAGGTCGTCTGCAACACGTCGACGGCCGCGAGCGATTTTGTACGGCGCTTCCCAAAGTTAACCGGCCGATGCAAGACCATACCGAACGGTATCGACTTTGAGCGATATGACGATGTCAAACCGACCTGCGTCGGTCGTCCGGGGGAGTTCGTCCTGCTTCACAGCGGACAGTTCTATGGTCCGCGATCTCCTCAACCGCTGCTCCGAGCCTTTCGACGAATCGCCGAACAAGTCGGCGAAGCTCCTCGAAAAATCCGCTTGGTCTTGCTCGGACCGGGTCAATACGATGGTCGTCCGTTGAAGGAAATCGTCGACGAAATGGGTCTGGGCGATAAGGTGGACATCCTTGGGCCGCGACCGCACGGCGAAGCATTGTCGCTGATGGCCGGCACCGACGCGCTCGTGCTGGTCGGCGGAGCGGGTCACGGCGGCGGGCTGCAGATACCCAACAAGTTGTACGAGTATCTTGCGCTTCGACGACCGATCCTGGCGCTACTGCCCAACGACAACCCGGCGCGCGATGTGCTGGAAGTCGCCCATGCCGACGCCCTGATAAGCGAGCCAAATGATGAGGCCGGAATCGTTCGAGCATTGACGCGGCTTGCTGATCCGCTGCGGTCAATTCCGGAGGGAGCGTGGAGCGGCGTTCCCCAATTCGACCGATCGCGCCGGGCAAAGGAATTGCTCGAAATCTTTGATCGTCTGACGTCGCACCGCTCCGCGAAAGCTTATTCGGCGAATCAAAGACCGTGCAAAACGAATGGATTCGTCGTCCGTTCGCGTCCAATGGTCGTTTCCGGTCCGTGACCCGAGAGCACCCGCGTATTGTCCGGAAGCGTCATCAAATGGGCGTGAATGTTGCGCATCAGGCGCGCGCCGTCGCTGTGCGGGAAATCGACTCTTCCGACACTGCCCGCAAACAGTGCGTCACCGACAATGACGACACCGTGTTCGGCGCAGTAGAGCGCCCGCCCTCCCGGCGAGTGACCTGAAACGTCGAACAACTTCCAGGTGGTTCCATCGAGTTCAATGGAACCGCCGTGAGGAAGGTCTTTCGGATCGCGCACGCGCGTAACGATTCCGTCGCCCATGAATGCGGACAGATTATGCCGTGCATCGCTCAGCGCCGGCCACTCTTCGCGTGCGAGGTACACCGGCAATTCGCCGAACTGCTCGCGGACGGCATCGACGCCGGCGATATGATCGGCGTGGGCATGGGTCAGGACGATCGCGTCGGGCCGCAACGAATGTCGCTTGACCAATCCGGTGATTTCTCCGGGCTGGGGCGGAAACCCCGGATCGATGATCCAACAGGGTCCGCCATCTCGCAAGAAAACGGTGTACCCGTTCTCCATGAACATGTCATCGTTGGTAACGTGAATCTGCAAACGAATCGCACCCACAAGAGCCTCCCATTCCGTAATCAACGATCCAGTGTATACCCCGGCATCGTGCCCACAACTCAACCGAATTGTCACTTTAGGAAAGGCGACGTTAAGATGCGCAAATGGACGCACACGATGCTGCGAATGCTCCCGACGGACCGAAGCGGGACGCGGCGGTCGATTCCGACGGCTCCGCCGGACCTTCCGCCGCAATTTCCGATTGCCGCTTTCTCGGCCTGATCTTGCTGGTCGCTTTTTCTTGCTCGACTTGCCTCATCGGAATCCGTTCCGGACCGGCACTCGGCGACCACGAAGCCATTAACGCCCTCGCGGCTCGCGACGCGATCGAAACAGGGCGATACCTCATTCCACACGTCAGCGACGTTCCGTGGATTCGAAAGACTCCGCTGGGCATCTGGCTCATCGCGGCGACGGCATTTATCTCTGGCGACGAACTCAACAGCCGACCGGTGTCTGAGTTTTCCGCCCGGCTCCCTTCAGCCCTCGCAGGTATCACGACCGCGCTCATCGTTTGTTGGCTCGGAACCATGCTCTTCGGACATCGCGGCGGACTGATCGCCGGGTTCATCGGGGCCGGATGCGCCGGGACGGTTTTCTTCGCTCACAACGCCCAAGTCGAAATGGTGCTGACGATGTTGTGCACGCTCACGCTCGCCTTGTTCTGGCGCGGCGCGATGTGCGCCACGCCTCACCGCGGATACTTGGCGGCCTTTTATGCCGTGTTTGCAACTTCGATGATGGCCAAGGCGCCGCTGCCGCTGGCGGTTGTCGGGTTATCGCTGTTCGTGTTCTGGTTCGTGACCGTGCCGCTGCTCGAATCGACGAATCGCGTACCCTACATCCCGGCGAATCCAACCAGGCGGCTGTATACGTCCTTCGTCGATCAGATTCGCAAGCTCAAGTTGATATGGCTTTTCCCTGGCGTCCTGGTTTTCTTGGTGGTCGCCGGCGCGTGGCCGCTCTACGTTTATTTGAACGTCGAAAACGCCCTCGATCTGTGGCGTATCGAGTACCTTGCGCGGTTCACGGGCGATCTGAGCGACAAGGTTCATCCGGCGTGGTACTACATCCCGATTGCCTTGGGACTGACATTTCCGTTTCTTGCGTCTCTTCCCGAAGCCGTGATTGGACTGTTCCTGCCGAGATATGCACGAAACCGCCGAGGGGCGGCTTTTGCATTGACCATCGCGCTGGTGACGACGGCTTTTCTCAGCACTGCCGCGTTCAAGCGTCCGCACTACCTCGCGGCCGCCCTTCCAGCGTATTGTTTGCTCTTGGCCCCTGTAATAGAGCGGCTTTTCTTCGGACCTGTTTTTGCTTCCGCCCGCACGGTCCGCGTCGCTTGCGTCAGCATTGTACTTATCCTGATCAGCCTGGCAGTCGGCGGGAGCGTGTACGCCCAACGAGAATTCGCGGAGTTAGTTCGGCCAGGCTTGATCGCGATCGGGGGGTCCATCATCCTCTGGTGCATGGCGTCGGCAGCCTTTGCCGTTGGTCGTCGAGCGTCCGCTTTTGCCTTGCTCTTGCTAGGCGTGCCAGTTCTGATCGTGATGGGTGGACCCTTGTCTCATCGAATCATGCGCAACGCATCGCCATCGGCTCGTGCACTTGCGCGGGAATTTGTCGCGCGAGGCATCGGTCCCGGCGACGACATTCTATGGGCCGACAGTCGGCCAAACGCGACCATCGAATTCTATTCCGGGCTGCGGGTTCGCCGGCTGGTTGATGAGATCGAGATGTCCAAGCTTCGCGAGGGACGCAATTCGGTATCTTCCGTGGTGAAGAATGAAATCGCCGAGAGAATCGCCAAGCGGCTTAGTGCTCCTCGCCCCGCGTACATCGTGCTTTCTCGAAAATACTACGAGCGCCTTGCCCAGTCCGGCGATATTTCCCATTCCGTCCTTTTTCGCCTGGATGGGCTTTGCGACGACCCCGGCGACGACCTTGTAGTATTCACGCAACCCAAAGCAGGCAATACACCGAAGGGACTCCCTTCCGGAGGTAGCCCACCGGAATAGGCGTCGAGGCTGGAAGTACCTCTTACCATCATTCCGACTGGAAAAACGACTGGAAATGGACGGAGTGCTTCGGTAGAATGGCGGTTCCGCCACGTGAGGAAAACCAATGAGCCAACGAGATCGCGCAACCGCAAAGAGCGAACCTGGGAAGCCCGCGCAGCGCCCGAAGAACGCGACGAAGCCGTCGGCGGTTTGGGTTGGATCGAAGAAACCCGTGTTTATGTTTGTGGGGTTGTTTGTCGGCCTGATGGCGGTTTTCTATGCCATCACGTTCATCCCCTATCTCAACAAGAAAGTGCTGCCCGGACTACAAATCGCCAATGCCAACGCGTCGGTGGCGATCATGAATCTGTTTGGGGAAGGCGCGGGCGCGAACGAGACGACGATTTCGTCACGCCGATATTCGGTCAATATCGCGCACGGCTGCGATGCCATTGAGCCTATCGCCCTTTTCATCGCCGCCGTGTTGGCGTTTCCGGCTCCGCTGCGTTCCAAACTGCCGGGATTGCTGATCGGCACCCTGGTCCTGGCGGCCATGAATCTCGTGCGGATTATCTCGCTGTTTTACGTGGGGATTTATTGGCAGGCAGCCTTTGAAACGATGCACGTCGACGTATGGCAACCGGCGTTCATCGTATTTTCCTTGACGTTCTGGGTCATCTGGGCTTTGTGGGCCACGAAGCCCAAGGCGCAACCGTCCCATGCCGTCGCTTAAACCCATCCTCTGGTTTGTCTTGAAGCTCTCGGTCGTTTACGGCCTGCTGCTCGTTCCCTGGCCCGGCATCATGCCTGCCTATCGTGCCGCGTTTTGCGCCGCCGGCAATCTGTTCCTTCGCACGATCGGGGGCGACGGCCGCGCCTATTTTCGAACCATCGACGCGCCGACTGAAGGTCGCGACATCGACATTCGACTTGAAAATGTTCGATCGCGGGCCGGCGGCACGATGGAGCCTCCGATGAACTGTCGCATCGTCGGATACCTCCCCACATGTTTTACGATCGCGTTGATCGCGGCCACGCCGATTCCCTGGCGGCGTCGTGGGCCTGCTCTTCTGCTGGGAGTCCTGTTCATTGGCATGTTTGTCGCTCTTACGGTTTGGCTTCGGCTGGTGAACGTACTCAGCGACCCCAACGTGCTCCGAGTCTTTGAGTTGGGGTCCGGGGCTAAGACCGCGGTGGTCGTCCTGCTCAAGATTCTGGCGATGTCGCCGGTGACGTCCTACATTGCACCAGTGCTCATCTGGGCGGTGGTCGCACTTCGGCGCGAGGATTTCGGCAGGATCGCAGCACACCTTGGCTCGCCGCCCGCTCCTTCGCGAATCAAAGTCGCCGCGAAACCATGAGGACGCGCTCTATAGCCGACACCGAGTCTTCCGCGTTGGAATTGTCTCTATCGGTCGCCGTTGTTCCCGCGGATTCAACGTGCGTTGATCGTGCCAAGTTGCTGGCGTCGGAATTGGCCATTCCATTTTTCGATGGCTCCACGCGGGAACACGGAGTCACAATGGTGCTTCAGGTCGCCGCCGACGGGCTGCTCCTTTCCGCGCCGGGTTCGTCGATCGGAGGAAATCTCGCGGTGGATTTCGTTCGCGGTCCCACGGCGTTTCGCCGGATGGCGATGGGAAACCGTCGACAACCACTCGCTCGCGCCGTGGGAATTCGCCATCCAGCACCTTTCGTCCTGGATGCAACCGCCGGATTGGCACGCGACATGTTTCAACTGGCCTGTCTCGGCTGTCGCGTGGTCGGCGTGGAACGATCGTCCGTTTTGTTCGCGCTGGTGCGCGACGGTCTTGACCGAGCCCTGGCATCCCACGACGTCGCGCTTCACGACGTGGTCGGACGCATTGATCTGCGCCGCGGCGACGCGCGGGACCTGTTGCGCTCCATGACTCCCGAAGTGGCGCCCGACGTCGTGTACCTCGACCCGATGTATGTTCCCAGCGAAAGATCCGCACTGCCGAAGAAGGAAATGCGTCTCTGTCGGATGTTGGTCGGTGACGACAAGGACGCCGGAGATTTGTTCGACGCGGCGCGCCGCGCGGCCCGCGAGCGCGTGGTGGTCAAGCGATATCGAAAGGCTGAACCGCTCGCTCCTGGAATCTCGTTTCAATCCATCGGGCGAGTGGTTCGATACGACGTCTACCTGACGGGCAGGCCGCGCAAGCCAAAACCAACGGGTTGATTTGTGATTCAGACCGCTGTCGAGTCCAACGCCATCGAACAGACTGCAGCTCGTTTCAATCGCCGGAACATCGGGAATAAAAACAGGGCGACTCCGGCTGGAATCGCCCCGTCTCGAAATTTGCGCGTCGCCTCCGCCGAGGCGAAGGCGGCTTCACCGTTGTTCCGGTGAAACTACCGCGGGAAGTTGAACGTACGGCCGTTGACCGTCGCAGGCGTGGCGACCATGAACGTACCGTTCTTGCAGCGAGCGACGGCCTTGATCGCGCTCTTGCCGAACTTCTTGCAGAGCACGGTCTTGCACGCCGTCGGGCTTGGATTGCGCGGATTGAAATTCTTGTTCGTCGCGCGGGCCCAGCGGGCGATCTGCTGCGGGCTGACGGTCTGGATGACGGCGCCCTTGTTGATCCAGTTGGCGAAGCTGTTCAGCGTCGTCGGGGTCGGACGACCGGCAGCGGCAGTGCCTTGCGCCTGCGTGCAAAGCGTCTTGTACGATTGAATCTTCTGCTCGAATGCGTTGCAGCAGGCCTTGTAAGCCGTCGAGCTGGTCGCGCCGCTCTTGCGGCTGCTGCTCTTGCGGGTGGTGCTCTTCTTGTTGGCACCGGTCGACGATCCGCCGTACGTGCTCGGGCTCGATCCCCACGAGAATCCGCCGAAGGAACCGTACGTCGGACGCGTCTTGTTGCTGTAGCGTCCCTTGGTCGATGTGGCCATTGAATTTTCTCCTAAAGGTCCAAAGTTTCTCGTCGTAACACCGACGTTGCCGAGTCCATCGGACCACTTTTTCCGCGGCTTGAGAAATGCGAGTGGTATTGCAGTCGCTTCTTCGGCCCGAATCAGTGCATCCGATCGGCCCGACGAAGCGGAAACTTTTTGGCGGCACCGGTGGTGCAACATCGAAAACCGCGATAGCAGCCAAGAAACCGCGTTTTTTTCGCCATTCCGCCGAAATGGCGATCACTCGGCGCAACCGTTCCCGAAACAAACCAAGTTTGATTCTGACACTCGGCGCGCGAAAAATATTTTCTGAAAATCCGTCCGGGAAATGCCGCGATACGCTCATTCGTTCGATGCGACATGCTTCTCCGGGACACGCCGATCCACGGTCGAGCGACGACAGGTCAGGTAACGATCAACGTCCGTCGCCTCATGACGAAGTCATTCGCTCGGCCTCTTCGCGGAGCTTCTTGATCCCCTCATACAATCGCGACTTCACCAGCGATTCCGGGAGATCGAGCACCTCGCCGATTTCCGCGCGCGAGAGGTTTTCGACATACCGCAGCCGTAGTACCTCCCGCTGATCTTCCGCGAGGCTCTGATAAGCAAGGTCCATGCGGTCTCGCAATTCCTCTCGAACCATCCGCGTCAGTTGCCCGGTGATGGAAGCCGACAACTGGGTCGAAGGACGCAGCCGGCGGCCAAATTGGGGTCGATCGCGTAGAGCCTTCAAACAATGGTTTCGGGAAATCTTGTAGAGCCACGGACGCAAGTGCTCCGGCACGAAAGGCACACGAAGTACCTGGAGGCAGATTTCCTGAACGGCGTCCTCGGCCTCTTCCAATTGGCCGAAATAGCCGAAGCAAAAACGAATGAGCGCTTCTCGATACAGACGGTCAAGAAGCGGACCGGCCTGCGGCGACTTTTGATTGAGAAGCTCTACCAGCGCACGATTCGCGTCGGGGCCCAATGCTTCGCCCTGATTCGCAGTGCCGATGTGGTTCATTGCTCTCCAATACGCAAACTCACAGAAGCCAATTCAAACCCCGGATACCCAAGCTTCAGCACGCCAACCTCGGCGATCCATTGTTCATTGCGATCCGGTGTTGCGTCACCCAATGCGAGCGACGCGATTCTCCGTGCCGTTCGTTATGAGCAATCCTTCGACGATTTCAAAATTCACAAACCGATCTCTCAACTTCGGTGAAGGCTCGATCATGCCCGTTCGGCGGTCAAGTTCTGGATCGTCGAGTATCCGAATCCGCTCCTCAATTCGCTGCCGAGCCTCGTCCGAATACACGTCAATGTTCGAATACAGTCGCTGAAGCAGCAGCAAAGCTTCGCGAAGTCGTTCACGGCTTCCATCGCGTTGCTGTTCAAACGTATGAGCGGCATCCAGCAAAAATGACTCGGCTTCGTCGAGGTCTTTTTCCGATTGGTTTGGGCGCTGCATGAGAATCGACGCCAGCGCCACCTGTCCCGGCGCGGCCCGTTCATCCCGTCCCAGCCTGACGAACGTCTGGATCGCGCTGCGAAAAAACGGCTCGGCCTCGGCGTCCCGCCCAAGCTCGTGATACACATCCGCCAACCGATGTTCCTTGGTGGCGGCCTCCAGATCCTTCAACATTAACGTCAGCTCGACGCCTGATCGTTGAAACTGCGCTATGCTTGTGAGAGCGAGCGAAGCGACGGCAATCGACGCGATGATCACCAATCCAATCAAATAGGTCCACCGATGGCGGGCCATCCACTTGCGCGATCGATAGACAAACGTGCTGCGCCGCGCAACGACAGGGAGGTTCCGAAGGTATCGATCGACATCCTCCGCCAACGTCGCAGCGCTTTGATAGCGACGATTCACGTCCTTTTCGAGGGCTTTTGCGACGATGGCTTCAAGGTCGCCGCGCAGCGTCGGATCAATGGAGCCCGCTCGTCGAGGAATCTCCTCGCAAATCACGCGAATCGCTTCCGGTAAAGCCCCGCGCCGCACCACGTACGGCAGCTGGTCCGTCAAAAGCTCGTGAAGGATCACGCCGAGGGAGTATACGTCACTGCGCACGTCGGTCGTGCCGCCATCGCCGCGAACCTCTTCCGGGCTCATGTACGGAAGCGTCCCCATGATCCGACCGACCTCAATCGTCATTGTCGCAGGCGAGCCGTCCGGATCGACGATCCGCGCTAAACCGAAATCCAGCACCTTCGGTTGTCCATCGTCATCCACGAAGATGTTCGACGGCTTCAGATCGCGGTGAATCACTCCGCGCTGGTGTGCGTGATTGATCGCAAGGCAAACTTGATGAAACAATCGAAGTCTCGCCTCACGTGGCACGTCGTGAACGCGCACGTATTCCGTCAGTGGCGCCCCTCGCACGTGCTCCATGGCAAAAAAATGTTCACCCTGTGTGGTTCGACCGCCCTCGTATACGGCCGCGATCGCCGGATGCCTGAGCCGAGCAAGAGTTTGCGCCTCGCGCTCGAACAATCGAAGCCGGTAATCGTCGACATGGATTCCCCCACGTATCACTTTGAGGGCCACCAGCCGCCGCGTCGCTTCCTGTTCGGCCTCGTAGACGATCCCCATTCCTCCCTGCCCGAGTCGTCGCAGGATTTTATAAGGACCGATGGTTTCCGGCAGGATCGGCTCGATGGGGATAGCCGCTTCGGTAACAGCGGAGATTCCCGCGCGAATCGACTCCGCACGATCGCGGCACATCGCACAGCTCGCTACATGCTCTGCGACTTCGATCGCATTGCGGTCCAGACCGCTCCAAAGCTCCGAGTCCGTCAAGTGTTGGTTCATGGCATCCCACCGGCTTGATGACGAACGGCAGCAACGCCCGTGCGATTGCATAAATCTTGATACTCTGCTAACTTGATCTTATCGCTGAAAGGAACGGCAAAACAAAAAGCCAAAATTTTTTGGATTTTTTTTCCGTCGTTTTGGCGTTTTTTGGATTGTTAAGGGTAGAGCGTCGATTTGAGCCGTGTTTGGCTCGAATCAAAAGCGGGAAGCTAAAAGTCGCATTTCCGCTTGATATATACTGGGGTTCGCCGGTCGACGGCGTCGTCGATTCGTGCGGCCTTTTGGGAGCGTTGTCATGAAAACTCGACGTTACAACACAGGTCCAGTTGGGTCGAAAGCGGGCTTTACGCTGATCGAGCTGCTCGTCGTCATTGCAATCATTGCGTTGCTGATTTCAATTTTGTTGCCGTCACTGGAAGCGGCTCGGCGGCAATCCAAGCTCAGCGCTTGTTTGTCGCACATTAAGAACATCGCCACCAGCAGTCGTGTTTATGAAGCTGACGACGTGTCCGGCTGGGGTATCCCGGTGCATCCGACCTACGGCCGGCCGCAAGCCGATCCAAATTCCTGGTTTGCTCTTGCCAACAAGGGCCGGTTTGTCGGCGCTTACGAATGGGGCGGCAAGAGCGGTGTCGGTTGGAGCGATTTTGCCGGCGGTGCGGATGCCATCAACAGCGCTTATGGCACCAAAGCCGGCTTTGGTCCGGCCACCAGGCCATTGAACGCAGTTTTGTACAAGGGCGGTTTCGCCGACCATTCGGCTTCCGGCACTCGTAGCGTCGGCATGCGAACAGATACGGAACTGGAGCTGGATCTGTTCAAGTGCCCCGGCGACGACGGTCCGCCGCGCGGCGCGCATTGCCCGGATTGGCTTCGTGAAACCACGCGTTCGTCGTACGATCATTTTGGCAACAGCTATGCAGCCAACATTTTCATGATTTCCAATTCCGGCGGTGGTCCGATGCACAGCAACTCACCGTATCTGCGGCCGACCACGCGCGTTCCGACACCCGCCCGTACTCTTTATTATGAAGAGAACATCGGTCGTTGGGCGTGGTCCTGCAAATCGGAGCTTCCGGAATGCGACTTTGTCGGTCCCGGTGTGGATATCGGCCCGACGAAGTCACTGCGCGGATGGCACGGTCGAGACTGGACGTATAACCGAGCTTTTGTCGATGCACACGCGGACACGCAAAAGATCTACATTCCCGGTACGGAGGATTCGGAAGGATTCGCGAACCACTATCGTAACGAGAAGCTGGGTTCGCTTCCCCAATACCCAGGCAGTGATTCGATTCAGCCGCTTGCCGCACTTCAGGAAAACTACCGCTGCATTATCGTTCGCGGCGACGGATGGCAAAAAGACACGATGCCGGCCGATCTGATTCCGACCGGCCTCACTTGGAGCGGTGGCGGCCGGCCGTCTTACGAAACGTGCGTTACCCCGGCCCAGTGATTCGAGTTTTCATTGGGCAACGCGGCGATTGGACCATTGCCGATTGCCTTGGCTGAGACCATCAACGGAGTTCACCGCACCGCCGAGATATTCTCGGCGGTGCGTTTTTGTAAATCGACTTTGCTTTGGTCTGTCGTGGGCCAAGGAGTACACATCTCGTCATCAATGCCCGCTCAATCCATTATCACTCCGAAGCTCGTTGACTTGCGGAGAGTATGGTGGGACATCGCAGAGTATTCGGCGAGCCGAGCACTCTCCAGAGAAACACAGCTGTCGGATAGAAACGAGCTTTCCAGGATCGGATGATGCCTTTGAATCGCAGTCATCCTCGGAATCAGCGAGTCTTGGACGCCTTCCGACACTTTCTTCGCATGCGCCGAATCCGGTTTACGTCCGCGAGAATGGCCGTACTGAACGCCGTGCTGTCGCTTGACGGTCATTTCGACGCCCTGCGGATCATTGATCGACTTTCGAGCAGCAAGCGCGCCATTGGCAAGGCCACAGTGTACCGTACGCTCCCGCTCCTCGTGGATTGCGGCATTCTGAAACAGATGCGATTCGACGGCGTGCAGACTTGCTATGAAATCGGATTCGGCGAAGAACCTCATGACCATCTCGTCTGCCGGCGATGTCAACGGATTGTCGAGTTCTCGCTCAAAGAGATGCGGAACATTCGCAATCGCGTCGGCAGGTTGCATCAATTCCATGTCATCAGCCATCGCTTGCAGCTCTCCGGTTTGTGCTGGGCGTGTGCCCATGCCTGTCCGGTCGGCGGCCTGCAAATCGGGAAAGCCAGGTGACTTTCGCATTGCGATTCTCGCCGACACGCGCCCAATCCACGCTGGAACGAAACACTGTGCACGCGATCGATCATTGGACACGATGTTGCTCGGCCGTTATGTTTCCACCGCGACTCGGAGCCAAACCCAACGATGAGCGTCAACCCTCGGATCATGATTCAGCGCACATTGTTCGGCGCGCTGGCCATTCTTTTCCTGCTGGTTGTTTTCCAGACGGACCGGGCGTTGGGGCAGCTGGCGACGACGTGGTCCGGCCCCCTGGGCGAACTGGCTCGCCGCGGCAGCACCGTTCCGTTGCTCTTCATCCTCGTGTTCGTTTTCGGGACGATGGAAATGACCCGGTTGCTGCGCGCGCGAGGTGTTCGACCGTTTTCCATGTTCGCGCTACTGATGATTGTCATCCTGCTGATACTGCCTTGGTGGTCACCGGCCGGGCTGCTCGGCTCGGGACTGGCGGAGCGTGAAGGGTTGTTCTGGCCGTTGGCCGGCGTTTTGTGTTCGATACTCGGCATCGGAACGCTGTGTGTGTTGCGCAACAATCCCGCTGAGTCGATTAGAGACGGCGGGGCAACACTTCTTATGGTTCTGTACCTTGGGTTTCTTGGCTCTTTTGGCTTACAGATGTCGTGCGGTTTGGACGTGCCACGACACCAGGCCGTCTGGATTCTGCTCATTGTCATCCTGATCACAAAGTCCTCGGATATTGGTGCTTACTTTGTCGGGTCGTTGCTGGGACGCCACAAGCTGATCCCAAAGGTCAGTCCCGGCAAGTCAGTGGAAGGCGCTATTGGCGGGCTGATTTTCAGCGGCCTGGTCGCGGTGCTCTTTGCTCACTCGCACCGTCTTTATGAACTCGGTAGCAAGGCGACTGGGCCACTCGAAACCATTGCCGAAGAAATTTCCGGCGCCCTGGGAGGTGTCTTTCAAGCGAATACAGCGGGCCTTTATAAGGCGTTTGTTCTCGGGATGGCACTTTCAATAGCCGCCCAAATCGGAGATTTATTCGAATCTTGCTTCAAGAGGGACGCCGGTATTAAAGATTCGGGGTCGGTCATGCCGCATTATGGGGGGATTCTCGACTTGATTGACAGCCCAGTGTACGCCATGCCTGTCGCCTGGTTTGTACTCACTTGGGTTTGGAAACCGTACTAGAATCGAGTAAGACTATGCGAGCGACTGGGCGGAGAATTCGTCCAGCGTTCTTTTGCGGGTCGGCCCGAAAAAGTGATCGACCCGGTGGCTGCCGTTGGAACTAACGATACCCATCAACGATCCTCCGCGACGCGGCGCGCTGTACGGAACAGCCGATCGCAATCTTCGCTTGATTCGCGCGGCCTTCAACGTGCGTATTTCGGCTCGGGACGGGACGGTTCATCTGAGCGGCACGCAAGAAGGCGTGCGGCAGGCGGCTCACGTCATTGACGAATTGCAGCGTCTGCTCGAACATCATCCGGATATCTCCGAGGAGATGCTCCAGGACCTCGTGTCGCAAGCGCAATGGAACCGCCGCGCGCCCGCGGGAGACGGACTTGAGGTCTTTGTGTCGTCCGCGCCGATCGCGCCTCGAGGTGAAGGTCAACGTCGATACGTCCAGGCGATGCTTGAGAACGACTTGACGTTTTGCCTTGGCCCGGCGGGGACGGGCAAGACTTACCTGGCGGTCGCGGTGGCGGTCTCGCTTCTCAAGCAACACAAGATCAAGCGGATTGTCTTGGCGCGTCCGGCGGTCGAAGCGGGAGAGAAGCTGGGCTATCTGCCGGGCGATTTGCAAGCCAAGGTGAACCCGTACCTGCGTCCGCTTTGGGACGCGATGCACGATATGGTCCCTTACGAGCAGGTAAAGCGGTTCCTTCAGAACGACGTACTGGAGGTCGTTCCACTGGCATTCATGCGCGGTCGGACTTTGAATCAGTCGGCGATTATTCTTGATGAAGCGCAGAACTGCACGGTGTCGCAAATGCTGATGTTTCTTACGCGATTAGGGCAGGGCAGCAAGATGATCGTGACCGGGGACGACAGTCAGAGCGATCTCCCGGGCGGATCGGCGGTCGGGTTGACGGACGCTATCCGCCGCATTGAGGGTGTGGCGAGTGTTGGAATGGTCCGAATGGACAAGACCGACATTGTTCGCCATCCGTTGGTACAACATATCGTGGAGGCTTACGGACGGAACGGAACTTCCGCCATGTCGGGCTGACGGCCTGATCGCGGGATCCTGATCTACGTCGACCGTTCTATACACATACCATGGCAGGTTTCCTATTCAAGCGAGGATCACGCGAGCGACAACTTCGTGAACAGCGTGCCCGGACATCGTTGGCGACCCGAGTCAGTCCATGGCGTCGGGCGTTTTGTTGGTCGACGATGGCTGGAGCGATTCTGACCGCCGGCACGATCACCATTGCATTACTCGGAGGGGATGGACTGGATTATGCGATCGGGCAGCGGATCGACCAACCGGTTTACGCCAAAGTTGCCTTCCAGGTTCCCGACACAAAACGAACGGCCGCTGAGCGCGAGGCGGCCCGAGCGAAAGTCCCGAGTTACTACGCGCTGAACAATCCGGCGTTGACGTATGATCGAATCCGCACCGATTTGATGCGAATGTATCAAATCGCCGCCGACAAGCCGACGTTTGAAGAGTTTGGCCAGGAAATGGAGTCGTTGAAATGGCCGGCCGATCGTGGCGCCTACGAACGATTGCGTGAATTGGCGGAGCTCTCCGGCGACGCGGGTCGTACGCGGATTCAAGAAATGATCGGTAAGCTTCCATTGGAAAGCCAATACGTGGTGGCGGAGCTGCTTCGAGAAAACCGCCAGCCACCAAGCACGGTGGACCATATCCTACTCGACACTCGTAACGGAGAACCGATTCAGGTTCAAAATAAAGAACTCGTTCAATGGGGCAGCCCCCAGGGAGTGGAAGGCGTCGCGGCGCATGTCGCCCGGCGGCTGGACGAGCCGAGACTGCGAAGCACGGCGGAGGCCATTATTATCGGCGTGCTTCACGAACAGCCGACCATCCTGTTTGATCGCGAGCGAACGGTGGCGGCCATGAAAAAGGCCGAGGAGTCCACACCGGAGGCAATGACGAGCTACGAAGCCGGCAAGCCGTTTGTCAACCCGGGTTTCCTCGATCCGGAGGGGTATGAGCTTCTTCGGGTTCACCAAAATGCCTATGGCAAGTTTCTGACCCAAGACTCCGTCGAAGCCGAAAACCTCCGACAGGAACGTCTTCTGCAACAGGTGGGGCTCGGCGTGCTTATCGGGGCGATGACGATCGGACTGCTCGGATATACCGGCGTGTACGAAAGTCGCATTCTCCGGGCTCCCGGCGCGACGATACGCTTTGGCATTGTTGTCCTCGGCGCACTTGGCATCGCGCGACTGCTGGACGTGAACTGGCCTCAATACCCGGAGTTGACTCTCGCGCCGTGTCTCGCCGCCGGCGGCACGCTGGCGATCGCCCATCCACGCCGATTCGCCATGGGAGCGACGTGCATTCTCGCCGTAATCACGCGGACGATGCTGCAGACGCATCTGGGCATCCTGCTCATGTTGCTCAGCGGCGTCGTGGTGGCGGTTTACCAAATGGACGAGATTCGTACTCGAGCCAAGCTGCCCATGATGGGACTGGCCGCCGGTCTGGCAGCGGTGGTGGTGTCGGCGGCCGGAAGCCTGATGGCCGGACAGGAACTCGACTTTATGACGCGCCATGCCGGCTGGGCCGGTGGTGCAGCGTTGTTGGCTGCTTTCACGCTGTCGGGCATACTGCCATTCCTGGAACGAGTCTTCCGGGTCGCGACGTCGCTGACGCTGCTGGAATGGCGCGATCCGACGAGGCCGCTGCTTCAACTGCTGGCGCGCGAAGCACCCGGCACCTACAACCATAGCCTGGTGCTCGGAACGTTGGCCGAAGCCGCCTGCGAACGGATCGGCGCAAATGGACTTCTGGCACAAGTGGGCGCGCTGTATCACGACGTCGGCAAGATTCACCGGGCGTCTTACTTTGCGGAAAACCAGGAAGGGCGTATCAGCCGCCACGACAATTTACCACCGACGATGAGCCTGCTGATCATCCTTGGGCATGTGAAGGACGGTCTGGAAATGGCGCGGCAATACCACTTGCCGCCGGTGCTTCACCCGTTTATCGCGGAGCATCACGGCACGACCGTTGTCCGCTATTTTCACCATCGGGCGGCCGAGAAGCAGCCTCAGGTGGCGACCGGGCGGCACGACCGCGAGGTTTCCGAGGCGGATTTTCGATATGGCGGTCCCAAGCCGCGATCCAAGGAAACGGCGGTGCTGATGCTGTGCGACAGTGTGGAAGGCGCGGTTCGATCGCTGCACGAGCCGACGGTCGGCCGCGTCGAAGGCACGGTTCATCAGATTGTGATGGATCGCCTCAACGACGGGCAGTTTGACGATTGCGATATCACGATGCGTGAGCTTCGACTGGTTGAAGAATCGCTGGTCAAAACGCTTTGCGGCATCTATCATGGCCGCGTCGCTTATCCCAAGGCGCGCAAGAACGCCGACGAAATCGCCGTTCCCGCTCGAATGAGCGTCTAATCACGACATTGGTCGGGTTGGTAATCGCCGCGAATCATGAACGACGACTCAGACCTTGACATTGCGATCCAGCAGCGCTCCGCCTTCGATTCGGTCGACACCTCGTTGCTCAGCGACGTCGTGCGCGCGACGCTTCGACGCCGTGGAGTCGGTCGAGCCGTCATCGGGCTGGCGGTGGTCGATGACGCTGAGATCGCGAAGTTGCATCGTCAACATCTTGGAATTGAGGGTCCAACGGACGTGTTGACGTTTGACCTCCGCGAACAAGGTGACCATCCGACGATCGAAGCCGATATCGTCATTTCCGCTGAAACGGCCCGCCGGGAAGCACATGCACGCGGGCACGACGAGCGTGCCGAACTCGCACTGTATGCGGTTCACGGTCTGCTTCATCTGCTTGGATTTGATGACCATGATGCCGAGGATGCTCGACTCATGCACATCGAAGAAGACGACATTCTGAGCGCCGCCGGGCTTGGCCGCGTATTCGGCCGAGCGGACGAGGCAAGTGGCGGACTAGGGCGTTCGCAGGGAGGATCGCACCGTTAGGCTAGCAATAGCCGGAGCCGTAGAGAATCATGGGAGACTGGGTCATCTGGATTGGTTTGTTGGCCGTTGTCGGCCTTCTGCTGACGTCGACGCTCAACGTCTCATTGCGCAGTCCGTCGCGCGCGAGAATCGCCGAACTGTTGACCCGTGTCGGGGGCTCTCCCGCCTTGAAACGATTTCTTTCGCGCCGACATCAGTACACGGTCACGACGGCCGTGTGGCGCTCCGCAGCGGTGATCGTGATGTTCATCACCGTGCTGTACCAGGTCGAGGGAGGAGTCAACGAGACTCGGCTTCAGCGAACAGCGCTGGCCTGCGTCGCTGCGTTTGGGCTGCTGGTCGTTTTCGGCGTGGCGATTCCCTATGCGTGGGCCAAATACTCGGGAGAGTGGCTGACGGTTCGCCTTCGGTGGCTGCTGGAGATCGGCCGGTACATTTCGTTTCCGCTGGTTGCGGTGGTGGACCTGTTTGATCCTTTGGTTCGGCGACTGGCGGGCGTTCCCCTTCAGGACGCGCGATCGCATGCGGACCTGCTCGAAGAGGAGATCCTCAACGCCATCAGCGAAGGCGAGTTGCACGGCGCGGTCGACAAGGAAGAGAAACAGATGATTGAATCCGTCATCGAGCTGGGGGATCAGCGCGTGGACGAGATCATGACGCCGCGAACCGACATCGTGGCACTTCCCGTGCAGGCCGATCTCGATACCGTGCTTACGACGATTCGCTCGCAAGGCCACTCCCGCATACCCGTTTTCGAGGATACGATCGATACGATTCTCGGCGTGCTGTATGCAAAGGACATGCTGAGCCGCGACGAGAAAGCGCCGCTGGACCTGCGGCGCATCATGCGCAAGACGCTCTTCATTCCGGAATCGAAGCAGGTCAGGGAGTTGCTTCGAGAGTTCCAAAAGCAAAAGCTGCATATCGCGGTCGTGTTGGACGAATACGGTGGAACGGCGGGGCTGGTCACGATCGAGGACATATTGGAGGAAGTCGTCGGCGACATCGCCGACGAATACGAACCCGCCGAACCAGAGGCGATTCGAAAGATCGACGAACTGACGTACGAAGTCGATGCTCGGGTGCGTATCGATGATCTGAACGAGCGGCTTCGGATTGAAGTCCCTGAGCATCCGGATTACGAAACAATCGGCGGGTACGTATTCAGTACCTTGGGAAAGATTCCGAAAGTCGGCGAGCATTGCGAACGGGACAATTTCTCCCTCAAGGTGATCGGCGCCGAGCCGCGGCGCGTCACAAGGATTCTGCTAACAATCGCGGCGGCGGAGGCCTCTGATTCCTCGCACCAATGATCCTGGCCTGATCGCCGCCATGATGGCGGCGGCGCTGGCCGGGTGACGTTTTCATGTTCACAGCTCGACGCTTGCCAGTCGGCAACATTGCTCGTCTAATCAGCTCCGAACGAATGCACTAGCGTAGAAACTAGAGCGTTTCCTGTGCAAGCGTGGCGGATGACTCGCCAAACTCTCCGGGAATCCGCGCGAACTAAAGTTCGCGGCTCGCTACGATTGGATCAGGGATGCTATGGCTAGAGCAAAGAGTTTGTCTTGTCGGCGTGCGCGCTTCGAAGGACGGTCGTTGCCAAATGTCCTTCCCCGAAGCAGGGAGTGATTCGCCTGAAAGGCATTTCTTCGAATGACGTCGTAACGATCCTCCTCTCGCTGGGCGTGCTCCTGACCGCGGCGAGATTCTGCGGAGAGGCCGCGCGCAAACTCGGACAGCCTTCGGTGCTCGGCGAATTACTCGCGGGAGTGCTCCTTGGGCCGACGGTGCTGGGCGCGATTTTCCCGGAAATCTCGAACCGAGTTTTTCCCGCCGAAGGCCCCCCCGCCGTCGTGATTGCAGGAATGGTTACGATTGGCATCACGCTTTTTCTGCTTGTTGCCGGAATGGAAGTGGATTTGTCGAGCTTCTGGCGTCAGGGAAAAAGCGCGGTGTACGTAAGCTCAGGGGGACTGTTGATTCCATTCGCGCTGGGTTTCGTGACGGCTCACTTCGCTCCGGGGTTCCTGAATCGCCCGGACGAGGCCCGTCCGGTGATTTTCTCGCTCTGCTTTGCGACGTTGTTGTCCATTTCGTCGCTTCCGGTCGTCGCGCGCATTTTGATGGATCTCAACATCTTCCGCAGCGATCTGGGCATGATCATCATCGGCGCGGCCGTTTTCATCGATCTGGCAGGCTGGATGATCCTGGCGCTGATTCTGGGGATGCTCGGAACTTCGTCCGGCCATGGACTGGGCCCTGGCCATACGATCGTGATGACGCTCGTATTCACCGCGGTGACACTGACAGGGGGACGCTGGCTGATCCATCGCACACTTCCGTGGATTCACGCTCACGCGGCATGGCCCGGAGGCGTATTGAGCTTCGCGCTGGCGATCGGGCTGTTCGGAGCGGCGTTCACAGAGTGGATCGGCGTGCATGCGGTATTCGGAGCGTTTATCGTGGGCGCAGCCATCGGCGACTCGCCTCACTTGCGGGAACATACACGAACAATCATTCATCAGTTTATTTCATTTGTGTTTGCTCCGCTTTTCTTCGCCAGCATCGGTCTGAAGCTCAATTTCGCCACTCATTTTGATCTGTCGGTCACGCTGATCGTCATCGTCGTCGGCGCTATCGGGAAGATCGGCGGCGGATGTCTTGGCGCCCGACTCGGCGGCATGGCCCGGCGTGAAGCGTGGGCCGTCGGATTCGCTCTGAACATCCACGGCGCGATGGAGATCATCTTGGGCCTCCTCGCACTCGAGCACGGCATCATCAGTGAGAACATGTTTGTGGCCATCGTCGTGATGGCGATCGTAACGCCACTTGTATGCGGGGGGGTGATGCGTCGCATCCTGCACCTGCGCCACCCACGCCGCCTGGATCGATACATTTCACCTAAAGCGTTCATCCATCGGCTGCAAGGGATGTCGCGCCGTGACGTCGTTCGAGAGCTGTCCTACAGCCTGGCCCGGTCGGCCGGCCTGGACGCCGCCGCCGTGGACGCAGGCGTCTGGGAACGTGAGTCTCAGGGGTCGACGGGCATCGGCAACCTCGTTGCGGTTCCCCATGCGCGCGTCGCCGGCCTCAAGGCGCCGTTGGTTGCCGTCGGGATTTCCATCAACGGCGTGGACTTCGACGCGCCGGACGGTGATCCTGCGCGGATCATATTTCTGCTGCTTACGCCAAGCCATGACGACGGCGCACAAATTGAGATTCTCGCCGATATCGCCCGAAAATTCGGAAACGCGGAGAATCGCTCCAAGGCCTTGCGAGTGACCGGATATACCGAGTTTCTCGCGCTGCTGCGAACCGCGACGGAACGGTGATGGGTCCCGCGGGGCCGCTGAGTCGACGAGGTCGCTCAACAACCGCTTAGCGATATTTGGCGGCAATGGGGAATCGCCGTCCCGTTCCAAACGCCTTGCTTGTCACCTTCAAGCCGATGGCGGCCTGTTTTCGTTTGTATTCATTCTGGCGAACCATGCCTGCGATTCGCTCCACCGTATCGCGATCAAAGCCCATGGCGACGATTTCGTCCGGTGAACGGGCCTGCTCCACATACTGTTCGAGAATGGCGTCGAGCGTCTCGTACGGCGGAAGCGTGTCCTGATCGGTCTGATTTTCGCGAAGTTCGGCCGACGGCGGTTTCTTGATCGTTCGCTCTGGAATCAGCGACCTGCCTGCCGTCTTGTTGATGTCCAACGCCAGTTCGTACACCGTGGTCTTGGGTACGTCGCTGATGAGTGCAAGACCGCCGCACATATCTCCGTAGAGCGTGCAATACCCCACGGCCAGTTCGCTCTTGTTGCCCGTGGTGAGCAGCATCCAACCGAACTTGTTGCACAAGGCCATGAGCAACACGCCGCGAATCCGAGCCTGGAGGTTTTCTTCGGTAGCGTCGGCGCGGCGTCCCGTGAACTGATCTCGAAGCGTGGTTTCCAGCGCGCCATGGGCGTCGCCGATGGGCAATACGACGTAATCAACGCCGAGGTTTTCGGCCAGAGCGTTGGCATCCTCCAGACTGTGGTCGCTGCTGAAACGTGACGGCATGGCCACGCCATGCACGCGATCCGCCCCAAGCGCTTCGACCGCCAGCGCGGCGGTCACCGCGGAATCGATGCCGCCGGACAATCCGACGACGACCTCGTTGAATCCGCACTTGGCGGCATAGTCGCGAAGGCCCATGATGAGCGCCGCGCGAATGCCGTCGATTCGACCGGGCCGCGGTTCGACGCGCCCTGGGGTCGACTCGCAATATTCATAAAGGAGGAAATCTTCCGCAAAAGCCCTTGCGCGTGCAACGACGCGGCCGCCGGCATCAATCACCATGCTTCCGCCGTCAAAGACGAGATCGTCGTTTCCGCCAACTTGATTCACGTAGACCAACGGCGTGGCGTGCTCGAGAGCCTGCGCGGCAAACAGCCTTTCGCGGTTTCGCTCCACGCCCGCACGGTACGGCGATGCGGACAGATTGAGAATCAGCCGGGCCCCAGCAGAGACCGTTCGCTCGATCGGATCAATTCCATAAACCTGACGCCCCTCGAATTGCTCATTGTTCCAAAGATCCTCACAGATGGTCAGTCCTGCACGAATTATCCGACTGTCGCTCCCGACTTCAACAACTTTCGGCTCTTTTCCGGTGTTAAAGTAGCGTGATTCATCGAACACGTCGTAGGTTGGCAAAAGCATTTTCGGATACCACGCGTCAAGCACGCCGCCGCGACAAACACCCGCGGCATTGAAAATGCCCTTGCCAGCGCCGGTGGGATCGGGTTGTACGTAGCCGACGACGGCCGTCAGGCGAGTACACCTCGCAGCAATCCGCGCCATCGCGTCGACGTTTTGTCGAACAATATCTTTGCGCAGGACCAGATCCTTCGGTGGATATCCGAAGACGCAAAGCTCAGGAAACACAACCAGATCGGCACGTTCAGACTCGGCGCGCTCGATCCACTCGATGATCTTCGCAGTGTTGCCGTCAATGTCGCCGACGGTCGGATTGATCTGTGCCAGCACAATTCGCATGGTGGTCGGGTCGTCCGAACATCCGTGGCGACTTCGATCCCCCGAATTCGCCAATCCCTGCGCCCCATTGTCTCATCTTGAAACAAGCCTCACAAGCCGTCGGTTTCGGATGGACGCTCCCTTAGGGCACCGTTATGCTGAATGGAATGAGCGTCGGCCACGATTCAATGCGCTGTCTGCTTGCCCTGGAAGACGGAACGTACTTCGAAGGCGAATCGTTCGGAGCGCGCGGTACGAGCGCCGGAGAAGTCGTCTTCAACACCTCTTTGGCAGGCTATCAAGAAGTGCTCACCGACCCCTCGTATCGAGGCCAGATCGTCGCGATGACCAATCCGATGATGGGCAATTACGGCGTGAACGAGGAGGACGGCGAATCAGGGATGCCGCAGGTATCCGGGTTCGTCGTCCGGGAACTCGCTCGACGGCACAGCAACCACCGCGCGTCCACCGGCCTCAACGAGTTCCTCGCCCGGCACAACGTCGTGGGAATTCAGGGAATCGACACTCGTTCCCTGACGCGAAAGCTCCGCGTGGAGGGAGCCCTTCGAGGCGTCCTTTCCACTGAACTTTCCAATCCCTCGGAAGTCGTGGAATTGGCGCGATCATCACCTTCCCAAGTCGGACTTGATCTTGTCCGTGAGGTTGCTCTGCAGGAATCTTCCGACTGGCACGCCGGGTTGGACCCGCGATTTCACGCCCTGGGATCGTTGCTGATCGACGCCGACCGACCGCTGATCCTCGCCGTCGACTGCGGCATGAAACGAAATATCCTTCGGCATCTCGTCGCCGTCGGTTTCCGCGTCCGCATCGTCCCTCCCTCCATGAGCGCCGCCGAGATTCTCGACCACCGACCAGCGGGCCTGTTCGTATCCAATGGTCCGGGCGACCCCGCGGCCGTGCATTACGCGATCGCATTGTTGAAGGGACTCGTTGGGAGGCTGCCCATTTTCGGCATCTGCCTGGGGCATCAGTTGCTGGGACTGGCCTTGGGGGCTCAGTCTTTCAAGCTAAAATTCGGTCATCGAGGTGCCAACCAGCCCGTTCAGAATACGCTGACGGGGCGGGTGGAAATCACCTCGCAGAATCACGGTTTCGCGGTTGAAACGAACTCGCTTGAATCCGTCGGCGGCATCGTCACGCACGTGAACCTGAACGACAAGACGCTTGAAGGGTTCGTCCATCGCGATTGGCCGATCCTCGCGGTTCAGTATCACCCCGAAGCCAGCCCCGGTCCGCATGACGCAACCTATTTGTTCGACTGCTTTCGAAGGATGATCGCCGCCCGGCGTCCGCTGTCGGCGGACGAAATGGCCGATGCGCAAGCCGGATCACAGCTACGTTTTTCGGCGGTGCCGAAAATGGCATCTCTATGATCACAACGATTCCGCTGTGGGCACGCGTCGATTGACAGCGGCACTCGCCTCGAATATATTCTTCCCGTGCCGCAGAGAACGATGCCATTTTGTAGCATTGGGAGGTGGGCTTGACCACGCTTGCGGTCATTCCCGCTCGATTCGCCTCGACGCGATTCCCCGGAAAACCTCTCGCCAATCAGACCGGCAAATACATGATTCAGCATGTGTATGAGCGGGTCTCGTCCGCCAAGAGAATCGACCGAGCCATCGTCGCCACCGACGATCTCCGCATCGCCGAAGCTGTGAATTCTTTCGGTGGCGAAGCGATGATGACGCGAGACGACCATGTTTCCGGCACTGATCGCGTCGGTGAGGTTGCCGCAACCGTTGGCGTTGCCGAGGACGATCTCGTACTCAATGTTCAGGGCGATGAGCCCGAAATCGAGCCGACCTCGCTGGACCGACTTGTCGCGCGAATGTCCGATGCGCCCGAGGGCGTTTCAATCGGTACGATTGCCTCCCCGTTCGACGACGCCGGGCCAAACCAGGGCATAGGGTCGCCCTTTGATCCCAACTGCGTGAAAGTCGTCGTGGACGAAGGAGGACGGGCCATGTATTTTTCGCGAAGTCCGATCCCCTTTCCAAGGGACACCGGCGGCATCGTCGATCGGCCTTCAAGATGGCTATTGCACATGGGAGTGTATGCGTTCCACGCGGCCACGTTGCGTGGGATCACTGGCGGACAACTTCCGCCAAGTCGTCTCGAGAAAGCCGAGTCGCTTGAGCAGTTGCGCTGGATGGAGCGCGGGTTGCCGATCGCCGTGGTGATCGTTGAACATCGCTCGGTGGGCATCGACACACCGGAAGATTACGCGGCATTCGTTGGCCGCGCTCGAACCGGAATGTAGCTGCGGATCGAATCTGATATCGCCCGGTGCGGGGAGCGAAGACCCTCTTCGTTCCATGAGGTTTCTGCGGGGGAAGAAAAAGAAAGTTATTGGCCGTCGCGTCGGCGGCTGGGCAGAGCGCAACAGCATGAAAGAATGGCGGACCCGATAATGAACCCGGAAAGCAACCTTGCCCACGTCGGCCACATCTCTGAAGAAACGGAGTTTTTCACGCCTGTTCCCGCCGGATATGTTCCCGGTCGGACCAAGTATGTCGTTGTTTTTGGAACGGTCATGAGCGGACTGGGCAAAGGAATCTTCTCGAGTTCCCTCGCCAAGATTCTCAAGGACAAAGGACTCGCCGTCACACCTATTAAACTCGAAGGATATTTGAACCGGGACAGCGGCACGCTCAATCCGTTTCGGCACGGCGAAGTGTTCGTGCTCGACGACGGTATGGAATGTGATATGGACCTGGGCACCTACGAACGATTGCTGGACCAGGATTTGTCGCGGCTCAACTTTTCCACGAGCGGTCAGATTTTTTCTTCGGTGCTGGAGCAGGAACGCGAAGGGCGATACCTCGGGCGCGACGTCCAAATGATTCCGCACGTGACCGGCGAAGTCAAAAAGAGGCTGCGCGAGTTGGCCGTCGCCAGCGAGGCCGATGTCGTCTTCGTCGAAATCGGTGGAACCGTCGGCGACGTGGAAAACGCCTATTTTATTGAAGCGGTGCGCGAAATGTCGTTCGAGGAAGGCCAGGGTCATTTTTGTTTCGTGGCCCTGACGTATGTCGTCGCGCCACAGACGCTCGGTGAACAAAAGTCGAAGCCTGCCCAACTCAACCTCAAACTGCTCAACGCCGCGGGTATTCATCCCCACATCATCGCCTGTCGCGCATCAACGCCCGTGAACAAGAAAGTGCGAGAGAAGATCGCCCTGTTTGCCAACGTGCCGATGGATCGCGTGTTCTCCATGCATGACTGCGACAGCATTTATGTGATTCCGGAAATGTTGCGTGGCGCCGGCATCGATGCGGCCGTCGTGGACTTGCTGGGGCTTCCCGATCGGCTGAATGCTGAAGCCGAGGAGTCCGCACGCCGAATCTGGAACGGTTACATCGCGCGGTACCGCGGCGCGGAGCATCCGCTGACCATCGGGATCATCGGCAAGTACACGTCAGTGCGAGACAGTTACGCGAGCATCATTCACGCCCTCGACCACGCCGGTACGGCTTGCGGCGCGAAGGTGCGTCTGGAATGGGTCGATAGTTCCGATCTCACGGAATCCAATGTCGCCGAGAAGCTTTCCGGACTGCACGGCGTCATCGTCCCCGGCGGATTTGGGTTTCGCGGCGTCGATGGCAAAATCACGTGCGTCCACCATGTTCGCGAGCACGGCATTCCCTATCTGGGAATCTGTTATGGCATGCAGATCGCTGTCATTGAATTCGCTCGAAGCGTTTGCGGCCTCCGCTACGCCAACAGCACCGAGATTGAACCCGATTGCCCACACCCAGTCATCGATCTGCTGCCGGAGCAAAAGAAGATTGAAGGTCTCGGCGGCAACATGCGCCTTGGGGGGTTTGACGTGCTGCTGTCGCCGGGCACGCAGATGGCCGAATTGTGCGGCGGCGATCACATCCGAATGCGCTTCCGGCATCGCTATGAAGTCAATCCGCAATATATTGAGGCGCTTGAGAAAGCCGGGCTTGTTTTCTCCGGACGCAGCCCCGACTACCCGATCATGCAGGTGATCGAGCTTCCCAAGAACGTCCATCCGTTCTTCATGGGCACGCAGGCTCATCCGGAATTGACCAGCAGACCACTGCAACCGCAGCCCATGTTTGCAGGACTCGTTCGTGCGGCCATGCTCGCCAACGGCGCAACGCCTCACATGACCGCCGATTCACGATCGACGTGCGATGAAAACCGACCCGGCGCTCTCGGGGCAAGCACTGCTTCGGCACAATGACCGCCCTTCCGACCACTTTTTCCGAGGTCGTTTTCCCTCGAACTCGGTATCAGGGCAGCAAGAGAAGAACCGCCGAATCCATCGTCGCCGAAGTATCCAACTTGTCCTACACGACCGTTCTTGACGCCTTTGGCGGAACCGGCGCCGTGGCGTACGCCTTCAAACGCGCCGGGAAACACGTCACCTACAATGATGTCTTGAATTTCAATCACCAAATCGGTGTCGCTCTCATTGAAAACGATAAGATTTGCCTTGGTGATGACGATGCGGCATGGATAGGTCGACGCCGTCCCAACGACGACTATCCCGATTTCATCGAGAAAACGTTTGATGAAATCTACTTTACCCGAGAGGAAAACCGCTGGCTCGACACGGCCATTACCAACATTCGCGCGATAACGTGCCGATTCAAGCAGGCGCTCTCATGGTTCGCTCTATTTCAATCGTCCATGGCCAAGCGGCCTTATAACCTTTTTCACCGCCGAAACCTGTACCTGCGCACTGCTGACGTGCCCCGGTCCTTCGGCAACAAGGCATCTTGGGACCGGCCGTTTGAGAAACATTTCAAGTTCTTTGCGGCGCAAGCCAACCGAGCCGTCATCGATGGCGGTGGAACGTGCCGGGCTATCTGTCGCGACGCGATTGAAATCGAACCCGAATACGATCTTGTGTACATTGACACGCCGTACATCAACCGTAACCGCGTTGGCGTGGATTACCAGGCGTTCTATCACTTTTTGGAGGGGATGTGCCGTTACGACGATTGGGCGGGCATGATTGACCCAACTTCGAAGCATCGAGGCTTGCGCAGGATTACCCAGCCGTGGTCTGATCCCAATCGATTCTGCGGCGCATTCGAAGTTCTTTGCGCTCGCTTTCGAAACAGTATTCTGGTTGTTTCCTATCGGAGTGACGGTATCCCATCGATTGACGCAATCCGCTGCATTCTCGGCATCCACAAGCAGGCTGTTCGCGTTCTCGAATGGCCGCGACGACCCTACGCCCTTTCTTCCGATAAGCAGACGCGAGAAGTCCTGCTGATCGCTACCTAGTGTTGCGGAATCGGAACAAAAACCGATCAAGTTGCTGTTTCGTCCTGAGAGAATCCACGACGGAACAAGGATCGCCAACTGTTAATATAGGAAACATGTTCTTGTCTTCCTAAATTGGTGTGAGTGGCGTTTTGACTTTGCCGATACTAACATCAATTCGCCGTCGCGGGGGACGTCAAGCATAAATCCTGAGAGCGAAACGGTTAACGAAACCTAGGCACCGTACTCGATCTGATTTCAGGTGCACCTTAGGTATGGTTGGCTGTTCCTCGCTCACCCAAGAACACGGATTGAACCAATCACACCGCGCGAGAAACCGACCGGTGCTCGGAAGGGACGGCGTTCAGAGGACGAAAGAGAACAGGGTGGCAGGCATTGGATACGTCACGAATATTCAAGAAACTCGAAGCAACCGGAAAACTACCGACCCCGTCCGGTGTCGTTTTCCGTTTGTTGGAAATCACGCGGCAACCGGATGCCTCGGTTAAGGACATCGTGGAGGTGGTCGGGGCAGACCCAGCGCTAGCCGGCAAGATTCTTCGGTTCGTCAACTCTCCGATGGCCGGCGTGGGTCGGGAAGTCACATCGCTCCACAACGCGGTGGCGTTGCTTGGAACTCGAACGGTCAAAATGATGGCGCTGTCTTTCTCCGTTCTGTCGAGTCGGTCCAAGGATGCGTGCCGGGGATTTGATTCGCAACGATTCAATGTCGAATCCCTTGCCTGCGCGATCTGCGCCAAACACTTGGCCGCCGTAACGCGGATCGGTGAGCCTCAAGACTCCTATGTCGCAGGGTTGCTATGTCAGATTGGGCGTTCGGCATTGGCATGCACTCTCCCCGATGAATACGCGGTTGTTTTGCGTGAAGCCAAAGCAGACATCGAGACTCTCCCTGGACGGGAGCTGGCCGCACTGGGCACGACCTATGCAGCCGTGGGCGGACACCTCCTTCGGACCTGGGGAGTCCCGGAGTCGTTGTGCGGAGCGATCGAAACGTTTCGAAGTCTTGACGAGCACCCCGAAGCTCCGGCGTTTGCTCAGCTGCTTTTCGTTGCCGAAGCCGGCGCATCGGTTCTGGTCGGCGAAAGCAACGCTCCGCGGAACGCAGATCGGTTTGTGACGGCTGGACGAAAGTACTTCGCCCTCAGCGATGCTCAAATCGAAGCCATTCTGCGGGCGGCGTCTCAGGAGCTCACTGAAACGAGCGGCGTGCTTGAACTGCCGGCCGGCGAACAACGAGAGGTTGAAGAGGTCGCGGCCGAAGTTCGTGATCGGATTACGGAACTGGGATTGGCGATGCACTTGGAGAATCAGTCACTCGTGCAGCGACAAGAAGATCTTCTGCGGCGGGCGACGACGGACCCGCTCACCGGTGTCGGCAATCGCGCAGCGTTCGATGCACGGCTCAAGTTGGAGCTTGAGCGTGCAGCAAGAGATGGCAGCTCTCCCGGCTTGCTGATGATCGACATCGACTATTTCAAGAAAATCAATGATCAATTCGGACATCAGGCTGGAGATTGGATCCTCCAGGCGGTCGCGCGCATCTTCGACGAAAACGTTCGCAAGGTGGATTACGTCGCCCGGTACGGCGGCGAGGAGTTTGCGATCATAGCGCCGAACATGGCGATTGAAGGACTTGTGCAGTTCGCTGAACGTCTTCGGCTGGCTGTCGAAGCCAATACACTTCGATGGGAGGGTCGCCCGCTTCGCGTGACGGTGAGCATCGGCGCGGCATGCGCACTTGAGATTCAGAACACTCAGTCTTCCGCGGTATCGTTAATCCGCGCGGCGGATGAAAACTTGTACGCCGCCAAATCGGCAGGGCGAAACCGAGTCGCTTCGACCCGGTCTAAGCAGCCGATGGCGGAATCCGTATCGAAATAGTATGTTCTGAAAACACCGACGGCCGATCCGCCTCGGGCGAATCGGCCGTTCATCGACCGGTCTCAATTCCATCCGGACGCATCCGGACGCTTCCATTCGCTGCGTCTACACGATCAGGAGGGATTTGATGTCCTCCGGCGTGATCTTTCGGGACGGTTTTTCCAGTTGGCGACTCAGCCAGCTCATGATTGCTGGTGCATAGGGCAACTTGCCTTTCTTGACGACCGCCAGCATTCGCACGTTTCGCCGCTTGCGTTCTTTGTCCTTAAAAACGCGGTTCGTGCCTTTGGTTTCAATCGCATCATCCCGTTCCATGCGCCTACGATGCGTTCGATGCATGCCCATGTGGTTATCCTCCTGCCTCGTCGGCCATAGAAACGAAGCATTCTGATGTCGGACGGTCGAGAGGTCAAGAGGACAGAGGCGCAGACCGGAGGTTATTAACGGCGGTTGATTGAGCAGCAATCGTAACTATAGCTTCTTACAACAGTTACGGATTCGCTTGGGAGGCGTCGGCAAGCCGAGATTCCATTGCGCTCAGGGTCGAAATCAACTCCCCGCCGCTGACCGGGTCGCCAGGCGAACCGCCTAAAGGGATGCCGTGGTGAGCGCAATCCTTCAGGGCATAACGGCGAACAGCAAGTCCGGTTCGACCAGCTATCGCGCTGTTGATTCCTTTGGGGATTCCTCCGAGCTCCAAGACCAAGTAGGCCAGTGTACCTTTGGTTAATAGATCGTTCGCTGAGCAACCCCAGTGATCTGTCGCGGCACCAAACTTCTGCAGAATCTGCCAGCGTTCCTCGAATGTGGCCGCCTGCGTCGACCGTCCGATAAGCAGCAGGACGGCCCGAATACCCTCATCGACTGTGACAATCGGAACCGTCGCGAGATAATGAAGAAACGCAGTGTCGTCGAGCAATTCCGGATCCTGAGGGGAGGTCCAGGTTCGGCGGGAAGTCGCACAACCGACCGCGATCAGCATCAAAAACAAGACACTTAACTGTCGAGTTCGTTTGCGCTTGCACGCAGCGCGTTGAAGAACGATTGGCACGGGTTTCCAACCCGTGTTTGCACCGGTTGAAAACCGGCGCCACAGGCTACTGAGGCAGTTGTTCGACGGACTGTCATGGCCGCTCATCAGAAGCTCCAAGTCATCCCCACCAGCAGGAACGTGCGCGTCGTCTGGTCGTCAAAAGCACTCCCCGGAAAAAACACACCAAAGCGAGTGGTCCAGGCGAAATCCGAAGTGACGCGCCAGTTCGCGTAATAGTCCATTTCCCATCCGAGGTATCCCGATTGAACGTCAGCGGTCGGGTCGGAAACCGCGCCGGAACCGTGGTGTTTGTGGAACAGGAACCAGTCGGTTCCCAATTGGAGATTTCGCAATCGCTCGCTTGCAGGCCAAGGATACCACGATGTACCGGCTCGCCAAAGATGCAGGTTGGCATAGCGTGGTGCTAAGGCCAGCCCCGTATCAACGTAACCGAATCCGATGAAGCTCCGATCATCAAAGTCGGTCGTATTGCCGCCGCGCGAGTTGGTCGGACTGCCGAACCGGTCGGGGTCGCCACTTCCGAAAACGTATTCGACGGAAGTTCTAGCGCGCTTCGGACCGCGAAAGAGATATTCGAGTTCCGCACGGAACGCATAAGCACCGACATCGTTGCTCCTGAGGAATCGCCTGTTTCCAACGCTCCGGCCGGTTTCCAGCACGCCTTCGGCGGCATACCGAAGATTGTCGGTTAGTTCGCCGGTTGAGCCGAATCCGGCATAGAAGGAATCGTAGTCATATCGCTGGAATGGTTGGTAGACTGCTTCGATGTTTCGATCGCGCTGCCAAAGCACATAGGCGAAAGGCTCATGCCGCTCGAATCCGACGTATCTCAATTCACCTCCGAGAAAGTTGCGGCGCGTGCGCGTCGCGGTTCGGGAGAGATCGAAATCCCGCGTACTCCCAATGGACTTTGCGGCCAACACCGTCAGCTGGAGCTCGTTGCGAGTCGCCCGTATCCAGACGTGGTCAAGCGGAGCGGAAAGGGTCAGTCCTGTTCCGAATTGCACGAGGTCGCGTCCGGCCGACGCGATCAGGTTGCCGTCGATATCGGGGTCGCCTGAAAGTCGCAGGGCTTTGGCGAGATTGAATCGGTAGTATCCGCGTTCGAGGTTGGGGCCTTCGATGTCGTCTTCGTTGCCGTCGTAGGAATCCCCCGCATTGAAGTCGATCAGGCTCAGTCGCGTGCGAGCGTACAACTCGTGAGCGCCGCGGTCGAGCGTCAGGCGACCCCACAGGCGCAAATCGTGTCGCCGAAACGTGCGCGAACTCTCCACGCCGTCGTCGAAGGCGAACAGATTCAGACTGCACCAACCGCCCCAATCGAAAGCGGATTTAGCGGGCGCGCCGAGTTGTTCGTCGAACTCGCGGCGGACTGCCTCATCGATGGCACGCTGACGATTCAGAAACGTGTCCGGATCGCCGGCCGTCCGCGGCGATTGACCAAACGCGGGCTGACTCGGCCAGCCGGTCGCCACGAACACGCTCACCGCAACCGCGTGAACCAGAGACGACAACGCATCAAGATGGAAGTGTTGCGAACGCACTCGCGTCTCCCGAAGCGGGCATCATGCTCGTGGAGGGCATCGGAAAGATCAAGCGGAGTATCGAGCTGAGCGCGGGGATGTTAAAATGAAGAAGGTTCGGAAATCTCCCTGAGGATCAGCTTGTGAGAAAGGTTCGACGAGGCGGCGGCTGGCCCGCGATCTGGTATTCGCTTCGCACGGCGCGGCGGGCCGGAGGAATGGTGCGCTTTTTACGGGCCATGAGCAGCCGAAACGCCTGCAAGACATGCGCGCTGGGCATGGGCGGACAGTCAGGCGGGATGGTGGACGAGGCCGGACACTTTCCGGAAGTCTGCAAGAAGTCGATGCAGGCGATGGCTGCCGACATGCAAAGCGGATTGACGCCGGAGTTCTTCGCGAGGTACGGGTTCGATCAGCTTCGGCGGTTCACGTCGCGTGAACTCGAAAGCATGGGCCGACTGGTGCAGCCGGTCGTCGCGAGGCCGAACGACTCGCATTATCGTCCGATCGCGTGGGATGAAGCCATCGAACGATGTGCGAACCATCTGCAAAACACTCCGCCTGACCGATCGTTTTTCTATGCGAGCGGGAGATCGTCGAACGAAGCTGCATTTCTGTTGCAACTCTTCGCCAGATTGTACGGGACCAATAACGTCAACAATTGCAGCTATTACTGTCATCAGGCCAGCGGCGTCGGGTTGTCGGGTTCGCTGGGAACGGGTACGGCGACGGTCACGCTGGACGATGTGGACAAGTGCGACCTGTTCTTCTTGATCGGCGGCAATCCGGCGTCGAATCACCCTCGGCTGATGCGGTCTTTGATGAAACTGCGGCGGCGCGGCGGCGACGTGATCGTGGTGAATCCGATTCGTGAAACGGGATTGGTAAATTTCGCGGTTCCGTCTGACATTCGAAGCCTGCTGTTCGGATCGCCGATCGCAAGCATATATGTTCAGCCGCACATCGGGGGCGACATCGGATTTCTGGCGGGTGTAGCCAAGCATGTCGAGGAATCGGGGGCCGCGGACGAAGGATTCATCGCGGGCGCTACCGAAGAGGCACGCGTGTTTCGAGAGCATATTCGGAAATTTGATTGGGATGAAATCGTCCGACATTCAGGAGTTTCGCGAGCGATCGTCGAACAAGTCGGCATTCGATTTTCCGCATCGCGGCGAGCGATTTTCGCTTGGACGATGGGGATCACACATCATCTGCACGGCGTGGACAACGTGCGAGCGATCGTCAACCTGGCGCTTCTTCGTGGGATGGTCGGACGCGAGGGGGCGGGGTTGCTTCCGATTCGCGGACACAGCAACGTGCAGGGCGTCGGTTCAGTCGGAGTGACGCCGCAGTTGAAGCAGGCGGTATTCGATCGGTTGGAATCGCATTTAGGATTGAGACTGCCGACGTCGCGTGGCATGGATACGCTCTCGTGCATGGAAGCCATGCGCGCTGGCGAGCTTTCCACGGGCTGGTGCCTTGGTGGGAACCTCTTTGGAGCAAACCCGGATTCGAATGGAATGCGGAAAGCGTTTTCGCAGCTTGATTCGCTCGTCTATTTTAACACGACGCTCAACACCGGGCATATCCACGGTCGCGCGAAAGAGACGATCATCCTGCCGATGCTGGCGCGCGACGAGGAATCGCAGCCAACCTCTCAGGAGTCGATGTTCAATTTCGTTCGGCTAAGCGACGGAGGCCCGCAACGGCACGTCGGACCGCACAGCGAAGTCGAGACCATCGCGACCATCGCCGAGCGTGTTCTGGGAAGCGGCGGCCCCGTCGACTGGCGATCGATGCAGGAACATCGAACGATTCGCCAAGCCATCGCTGCGATCGTGCCGGGATACGAAGCGCTGGCGACGATCGACGGTTCGCGGCGGGAGTTCCACATCGGGGGCCGAACGATTCATTCGCCGCGGTTCGCGACGCCGACGGGACGGGCCAAGTTTCACATCGTGAAGATTCCTTCGGTCAACGGAGGATCGACCGCACCTGGCGAAACGCTGCGGCTGATGACCATTCGAAGCGAAGGTCAGTTCAACACCGTCGTTTACGAGGAGGAAGACATCTATCGCCATCAGGAGCGCCGCGATGTCATACTGTTGAACCCGACGGATATTGAGCGGCTTGGGCTGCGACCAGATCAACGCGTGGCGGTTCGCAGTGATGTCGGGGAAATGCCCGGAATCCTCGTGCGGGCGTGGGACATCCGCGCGGGCAACGCGGCGATGTACTACCCCGAGGCCAACGTGCTTGTGCCCGCCGAAACTGACCCGGAATCGCGAACGCCGGCGTACAAATCGGTTCTGGTGAGCGTATTTCCGGATTCCCAGTCAAAGCTCGTCGAGCTTGGCAGCCCGAACTCGAAAGTCCGAAAACCGGGTCCGAGCCGCCGACTGAACGCCTGCTAACAGCCGGTTGATGAGAGACTCCGGCCGATCCGTTTTCGAATGACTAACGTTTTCGCGTGGTGAATGTCCATAGACCCAGAGGACGCACCGGTTGAAGCCCCGTGCCACTCTGGGAAGGAGTCGTCGGTCAGCCGACCTCCCTCGAAGGACGATCATGCTTGCCGCTCTACTATCACTTACGGCCTGCTCGAACGCTCTGGCGGCGGCTCCGATGCCGGAACCGTGCAAAGATACCGTACTGGTGACGGTCCGGGCGACGGGGATCGGTCATCCACCACCGCGCATGAAGGGAGCACAGGCGAAGCTGATGGCTCGCCGGGCGGCGGAAGTGGTCGCGGTGCGGAATCTTGCCAAAAAGCTAGGTATCGAGTCGGGCGAGCGCGTGTCCGGGTTTCGGTATGTTGTGACGAAAGACCTGCCCAACGGCAAGGTCGAAGTCACCGTCGAAAAGACCATCGAAGTGCCGCGACGATCGGTACAGCCTCCCAAGACACCGTCCGGTCCATAGACAGCGGAATCTGGTCAATTGTCATTCGCCAGCCGGCATCGGCAGCACCCGATCAAGCGCATGACAAATGACTTCCCAACCTCGAACTGAGTCACCGAAACTCACGAACAAGTCAGATTGAATCGCGTGTCTTATCATTTGAGACTCCGCGCGAACTGAAGTTCGCGGATCACTACGACGTGCTTGAATCCGGCTTAATGTTTGAAGTGCCGTGTTCCGGTGAAGATCATGGCCGCTCCGCGTTCGTCGCAGGCGGCAATCACCTTATCGTCATTTTTTGATCCGCCGGGTTGAATGATGGCGGTAACTCCGGCGTCCATGAGGATGTTGGGGCCGTCGGGGAACGGGAAGAAGGCGTCGGACGCGGCCACGGAACCCATGAGCTTGTCCTCATGGCGGTTTTCCCTTGCGAGCCAGGTGGCGATGCGGCAGCTCATGACGCGGGACATCTGGCCCGCTCCGTTGCCGATCAACATTCCGTCCTTGCAGATACTGATTGCGTTGCTCTTGGTGTGCTTGGCGACCAGCCAGGCGAGACGCAGGTCGGCCATTTCGGCGTCGGTCGGGGTACGTTTGGTCACGACGTTCCATTGATCTTCGTTGAGGCCAACGGCGTCTGAAGTCTGAACGAGCATTCCGCCGGCAATTCGTCGATAGTCCAGCGCATTCGGATCCGAGGGCGCGTTCATGTCACCAACCGAAAGAAGCCGAACCTTGCTGCCCCAAGTTTTCTTGTGGTTGCGAATCAACTGCACCGACTCTTCATCGAAAAAGGGCGCTACCCAGACCTCGATGAAGAACCCCCCTGCCCCGCAAGCCTTGCCCCATCGATCATAGGACTCCATAACGGCTTCGGCGAATGGCGGTGTAACCGGGAAGCCGCACGCAAGGATTCCGCCCATGGCGGCATTCGGATCGCCAACGTAGGCGCGGCGATAGCTTTCGATCGGATCCGCATGGACACCAACACCGCAGGCGTTAGTGTGCTTAATGAAGACGCAATTGTGCCTTGAATGGTGGGACATGACCCCACAGACCAATTCACGACACAGTTGTAACGCGGCATCGGCATCGAGAAAGTTGTTAGAGGAGAACTCGACCCCCTCAGTTTCGTAGCTTGCTCCTACAATCGTGCAGTCACGATCATCGTCGAGTCCATAAAGCGATGCACTCTGTTGAGGATTTTCGCCATAGCGAAGATTCCGACTTGACCTGAGCCGGATGTGTCGGTATTCGGAATCAAACACCTTTCCGACGTTGCTCTCGTCGGACTTCGGACTTTCCGACCCACAACGCATCTTCGTCCATCGACGGGTAAGATACAGATCCACCTCGTCGTCATATGCCGATGTCGTCTCATACACCACGCTGGCCAATACCGTTCTTCCGGACGGTGAAAGATCGCCAGACTCTCGGATTTCATCCAATACATACGACATTGAATCCGAACGAATCACTGGAATCACATGCTTATGGTTCTTCGCCGCGGCGCGAAGCATGCACGGCCCGCCGATGTCGATCATTTCGATCGCCTGCTCGAAGGTGCAATTGGGGTCGGCCACGGTCTTTTCAAATGGGTAGAGGTTCACCACGACCATGTCGATCGGTTCGATGCCCTGTTCCTTCAGTTGTCGCATGTGTTCGGGATTGTCGCGGTCGGCGAGAATGGCCGCATGGATCTTCGGATGCAACGTCTTGACCCGGCCGTCGAGCATTTCCGGAAAGCCGGTGATTTCCTCCACAAGCGTCACCGGGATGCCGTTTTCCTTCAGGTGCTTGGCGGTGCCGCCGGTGGAGATGATCTCGACACCGAACTCGTCCACGAGAGCGCGGGCGAATTCGATGAGGCCGGTCTTGTCGTAGACGCTGATCAGCGCGCGTTTGATTCTTCGTTCGGTCATAAGTCACTTTCAATGCACGCGTAGCGAGTTGGACGACCAAACCATTCGGAAATCCGCGCGAACTGAAGTTCGCGGCTCGCTACGACGGGACTGACACCGTTCAAAGCTCATCGTATGCGCCGGCGAGCGCGGAGCAAACACAATTGTCAAATCAACACCAAGCACAGGAAGCGAGAACGTCGCTTGTTCATCTCAAGGCGATGAGGGAGGCGGCGTGTCGTGCCGACTACGGAATGGATCGGTAGGTTTGTCGGCCGCGCGGGTCGCGGGACCAACGGGAGCATTGTTTCCCGCCTCGGACGGAGGCAAATTGAGCTGCTGGCGAGCCATCATGACTTGCTGACGGCGAAGGTAGGGAACCTTGTCGAGGCGGACACTGTACACGCGCCCCCCGTCGCCGAGAAGATACGCGGCATCCGTCGCGCCGTTGGAAACCGCGAACGTCACGCCTGGGGCATCCACCCCGCCCAGGCGATCGCCCTTTTCGTGGTCAAGCACGAAGAGCCGGCCCGGCGTAAACAATACATCGCCGGACGAATTGTGCGCGACGAATGCCGTCGCGTCCTTTTCCACCCACTTCTGTTCGCCCGTAATGGCGTCGAGGGCGGTGACGCCGCTGCCGCCACAAAACTGATAGGCCGTCTGAGCGACGACCGTGGGCGCGGTGTTTAGCGGCGCGGGGAACCGGACACGCCAAACAAATGTCCCCTGCTCACGATTCAGCTTGTAAAGCGATCGGTCGAGACATGGAATGTACACGCCGGCATCATCGACGGCCGCGTCGGCAACGATCGCATCACTCGTGCGGAAGTGCCAATTGATTCCCTTGTCCGCGGCGCGGCAAGAAAACACCGATCCAGCCTGAGAAGCAATCAGCAGATTCTCCCTGCGATCGCCGTAAAGTTTCGGCGCCGCCAGCACCGGCCCGCCCGTCGCCACTTCCCAACGCATGACGGGAGCGGTGCGCCGCTCAACGTCAACGAACAGCGAATAAAACCGCCCGTTGGTGCTTCCCGCCATCAGCACGTTTCCAATGGCGACCATTGGGCCGCCAATGGGAAAATCCAATGCGAAATCGCCCAGACGTCGTCCGGAAAACCGATCATAAATATACGTTCGAGTCGTAGTCGGGATCACGACATTTCCACGCCGGTCGGATTGAAGAATGTGCGTCGGAGAGAATATCCGGTAGGCCGCCTCGGTCAGGGAATCGCCCCAGCGAAGCAACCCGGTCTCGGCGTGAAGTGAATACAGCGCGCCGCGATCGGTAGAGACGTACAACGCCTCGTCCACCAGGAAGGCTTCCTTCAATCGCTCGTCGGCGGCGAGCGGCAACCGGGCTTCCCAAAACAAAGACAAGCCGACTTCGGCCAACGCCGCCCTGTCCAACGGCGGGGCTAACGCCGGTGGCTTTGCCGCCAAGGCAGGCGAAGCGGAAAACGCGATAAGAAAACTGGCAACCAGCGACTTCATTCCGGCAGGCTCCGTCAGGTCCGTGGATGGGCGGCGGCAGGGACTCCAGTTGTCATTGCTCGACACGCCGATTTACAAGCTAGAAATCGACTCACTCTTCAGCGGATTGAACCGGAAAGCACTCGAATCGTCAACCGGGATCGGGCTGCGTGGGTTCTTCGACATGAAAAACTTGCCCCGTGTCCCGCTCCCACTCGCGCATCTGTCGGATCAGGTTCAAGTGGCGTTCGATCGCGCTCCGGGCGTTTTGTGACGGTGGAACAATGTCGAAAACGTGGGGCCGCCCTCCGGCTCGAGCGTGCAAATCAGTCTCGAAATCATCCCAGGCGCCCTCGTAGAGTGTATCGCGAATCCGGATCAACATCCGATGCTCTTCGGTTAAGTTGAATCCTGAGATCACGGTCATGATTTCCTATTCTGCTAAGACCGGCAGAAACTCCGGAGCAACGAACCGCAGCCTGTCTCGTTCTGCGTCTTGAAAATCCGCTCAACTGTGCCGTCGGAGGCAATTGAAACGCTAACAGAAGCCCACCCAGCCGGACATCCAAAGAGGACTGCCATCCTCTCCCCATGCCAAGTTCGAGCGTTCCCCATGCCAAAGCGTACCGAGCCTGAGGTTACGAATCAAATCGATAAACCGCATCCGGCGTTGTTCCGTTTTTCGGGGAGTTTCTCCACAGGGCATCGCCCATCTCTGGGTGTACGGCCTCGAGTACGCGCCCTGCATGCGAACGTTTGCAGTCCGGATCGTCACCCGCCCGTTTCAGAACTATGTTGCCGATATGACGCCCGCTCGACGTTGCGCGGCACCTGTAAATCAACCCGGCCGTGGAGTGAAATCAGCACTGAAAGGTACAGGGAAAATCGTGGCGAGAACATGGTTTGCCGCTCGCTTCATCGGGTAAGTTGGAGTACAAATTGCCGACCTTGAAAAACGACCCGCGATCGTTTCGACGGACATTGCGACTCTTATGTTTGTAGGGGGTGAGTGATGAACTTTCCGAAGGCTTGCACGGCGGAATCGTTTGGCTTTCAGCACATCATCTACGAGAAGCGCGGGCACAAGGCGACGGTGACGATGAACCGGCCCGAGGTGCTCAATTGCCTCGACTTTCCGACGCTGCGGGAGTTGCACCGGGCGTTCGAGGATGTGTCGTGGGATGACGCGATTCGCGTGATGGTGCTGACCGGGGCGGGCGACCGTGCCTTTTGCACCGGCGCGGACCTCAAGGAACAGGCCGAGGATTGCCTCGACAAGCCTAACGCCTATTGGAAATGGATGGGGGCGTTCATCGAGGTGCATGAGAAGCTCCGCAACATCGGCAAGGTGACAGTGGCCCGGCTTAACGGGATGGTGGTGGGCGGCGGCAACGAGATGAACATGTCGTGCGACTTGGCCATCGCGGCGGACGACATCATTATTCGGCAGGTCGGCGCAGCGCGGGGAAGCGTGGCCGCGGGCGGAGCGACTCAGTTTCTGCCTCTGATCGTCGGCGATCGGCGGGCACGGGAGATTCTGTTCCTTTGCGAGGAAATCCCTGCGGCGAAAGCGCTTGATTGGGGGCTGGTCAATCAGGTCGTGCCGCGGGCGAAGCTCGACGAGGCCGTTGACGTGCTGTGCGAAAAACTCATCAACAAACTGCCGGAGTGTACACGGTATACCAAGCAGCAGCTCAACTTCTGGCGCGACTTCTCGTGGCATCAGACCATCGGGCACGCCCGCGATTGGCTGGCCATCCACAACCTCGCCCCTGAGGTCCACGAAGGCATCAAGGCATTTGTCGAGAAGCGAGCAGTTGACTACTCGAAAGTGCGCGGGCAACAGGCATAAATGTATATAATTAAAGAGGGATGCGGCAATGGCCAAAAGAAGCCAAAAATCTCCGCTCAAAGGATACCAATCTGGAATAGCCGGCGAGTACTTCGTCGCCGCAGAGTTGTCGCGCATGGGTTATGTCGCGTCTTTAACCCTGAAGAACACGGCGGGAATCGACATACTTGCGTCGAACTCGAAGGGCACCCGAACCGTTGCGATACAAGTAAAAACAACTCAGAATACAAAGCCGGTATGGACCCTCGGCAAGAAAGCCGAGGACGACAGCTCTCCAAAGAAGTTCTATGTGTTCGTCAAGCTTGGGAAACAGCGCTCAATTCCAGAGTACTACATAGTTCCAAGCGCAGTCGTCGCACGAACGATCAAAAACGATTACAATATATGGCTCCGTACACTCGGTAAGGGAGGAAAAAAGCACAACGAAAATCCGATGCGCTTATTTCATGCTCCGAAACGGTATCTGGATAAGTGGCCGCGACTGAAACTCGGTTCGGCAGAATGATGATCATCGAGAAGAGCGGCGCTTCGACGACCGCCCATTTCGGCCATTGATCGGCTCGATGCGCGTGATGTGAATGAGAGCGCAGTGAGCCAGCCGGTCGTACATCCAGGGCATATCGCGATCTGGAATCACGACGTTGATGGCCGATCGCCCGATGAGGCACATGTCCTGGTGCGTGACGTCAAAGGTCTTGCTATCGGATATGAAAATCCGGAATGGCTCGAAGGGCTGTCTGACGAGAAGTTCACGCACATCTTCAGGCCGCACGATGGGACTCCTCATGGACCATTGAAATACTATGATTCTGATCATGGCACGTCAACGCAGACTTGTCGGATCGCGAGAAAACCGGGAAGATAATCGGCATGTCGAACACAGTACTCGCCAAAACGGAAGATCACGTCGGCGTCGCGACACTCAACCGCCCGGAAGTGCTCAACGCGCTTTCGATCGAGTTGATGGATCAACTCATCGCGACGCTCGAGGAGTTCGATCGCGATCCGAACATCTACGTCATCGTCATCGCGGGCAGTGAAAAGGCCTTCGCCGCAGGGGCCGACATCGGCGACATGGCCGACGCCTCCGTGCTGGACATGTACAACAAGAACAACCTCGCCCGATGGCTGCGGATTAAGGCGATCCGCAAGCCGATCATCGCGGCGATCAGCGGATTCTGCCTCGGCGGCGGCTGCGAACTGGCCATGCACTGCGACATCATCGTCGCTTCCGAGTCGGCCCAGTTCGGACAGCCGGAGATCAATATCGGCATCATGCCCGGCGCGGGCGGCACGCAGCGGCTCACGCGCGCGATCGGCAAGTTCCGGGCGATGGAGATGATCCTCACCGGCCGGTTCATCAGTGCAAAGGAGGCTTACGACGCGGGGCTGGTCTCGAAAGTCGTCTCGAAGGAACAGTTCCTTGCCGAGGCGATGACGCTCGCGCGGCAACTCGCGACCAAGCCGCCCATCGCGCTGCGGATGGCCAAGGACGCGGTGCTGGCCGTCGATGAGATGCCGCTCTCCGCAGGCCTCGAGTACGAACGGCGAGTGTTTTACTCACTCTTCGCCACCGACGATCAAAAGGAGGGCATGAAGGCCTTTCTCGAAAAGCGGAAGGCGAAGTTTGAAGGTAAGTAGCCGCCAATGGTCTTGAGATTGTCATGACTGAAAAAAGCCCATCGATCATCCTCCACGATCAGGCCGGCGTGCGAACGCTGACGCTCAACCGTCCCGACGTGCTCAACTCGTTCAACAACGACCTGCTGGCGTCGCTCGGCAAGGCGGTGCGCGACGCCGAGAAAGACAAGGTTGTTCGATGCCTTGTCATTACCGGCGCGGGACGCGGTTTCTCCGCCGGGCAGGACCTTGCCGACGTCTCGGAGCGATACAAGAGCGACGCGCCCATCGAGCTAGGCGGACACCTTCGAGAGAAGTACCACCCGATCATCAGTCGGATTCGATCGATGGAGAAGCCGGTCATCGCGTCAATCAACGGCGTGGCCGCCGGAGCGGGGTGCAGCTTGGCGCTGGCCTGCGATCTCCGCATCGCCGCCGAGTCCGCGAGCTTCATTGAAGCCTTCATTAACGTCGGACTTGCTCCAGATTCGGGAAGCACCTTTTTCCTTCCGCGACTGGTGGGCTTTTCGAAGGCCCTTGAGTTGGCTTTCACCGGACGCAAAGTCAAAGCCGATGAAGCCTTGCAGATCGGATTGGTCAATCGGGTTGTTCCCGATGCCGATTTGGCCGCCGAGACGACCAGGCTGGCCGGGCAACTCGCATCGCTGCCGACCCGGGCGATCGGCCTTACCAAGCGAGCGATCAACGCAGCCTGGAACAACGATCTCGAAGCCCAGCTCGACTACGAAGCCATGCTGCAAACGACCGCCGGCCAGACCAAAGATCACCGCGAGGGCATTTCCGCCTTCCTCGAAAAACGCCGTCCGAATTTCACAGGCGAATAAAACAAGCCGCCTATCGACGATTTTCCGCTTGTACTGCCTTGGCTGCGACTTTATCCTTTGCGCTTGAGTATTCGTTTCCACCGACCATCGAATCCCGGAGCCAGGAATGACCACAACAATGACCGCCGCCGAAACGCGCAGGGGTATTTCGCCCGCCGAAGTGAACGCCGTTCACGCCAAGGCCGTTGAACTCGGAAAGCTCATCCTCAGAATGACGACGGCCTCCGGGTCCGGACATCCGTCGAGCGCGTTGGCAATCGGTCACATCATCATTGAATTGATGCATCGGCGCATGCGATACGATCCAAAGGACCCGTGGAACCCTGGCAACGACCGTCTTGTCCTTTCGGTCGGCCATGCCGTGCCTGCGGTCTATGCCGCCTACGCCGACCTCGGCGGATTCGTCGGTCGAAGCAAGTCGGAGGGGCGGGCGCTTTCGATCGACGATCTGACTTCTCTGCGCGAACTGGAAAGCGTGCTCGACGGACACCCCAACCCCGCCGAGGGGTTTCCCTTTTTTGATGCGGCGACGGGATCGCTGGGCCAAGGTCTGTCCGTTGCCGCCGGACTCGCTCTGGCCGCGCGCCTCGAATGCATCGACAAGAGAATTTACTGCATCATCGGTGACGGCGAAGCTCGCGAAGGCCAGGTCTGGGAGGCACTCGATTTCATCATCGATCAGCACCTCAATCACATCGTCCCCGTGTTCAGTTGCAATGGTCACGGACAGGCGGGGCCTGTGTCCGGTCAGCAATCCGCCGACGTCCTCGCGGCCAAGCTTTCCGCGTTCAACTGGAAGGTGTTTCGCGCAGACGGCCACGATCCCAAATCGCTCGCCGGTGCCTTGGATCATGCGGAAGCCTGCGATCGCCCCGCTGCGGTCGTCGCCGCGACGGTTAAAGGCTGGGGCGTTGAGTCAATGATCGGCAAGAATTACCACGGAAAACCCCTGACTGAGAGCGAACTGCATGGCGCCTGCGAACAGTTGGAGGCGACAGGTCTGAGACTCGGCGCGTCGCTTTGCGCGGCGTTTGAGCCGCGAAAACCCGGTCGAATGACCCCACAAAAGCACCCCCAGCGAATCGTCATGCCCGCGATTCGGGAAGGATTCAAGCGCGCCGGTTTGGAAAACGCGCTGGAAAAAAAGAAGCTGGCGACGAGAAGGGCTTTCGGCGCCGCGCTGCTGGTCCTTGGCGACACTGATCCGCGAATCGTCAGCCTGGACGGCGATGTCAGCAATTCGACGTTTGCCGACATGTTCGGCCAGGCGCATTCCTCCCGGTTCTTTGAGTGCAAGATCGCTGAGCAGCACATGATCAGTGCCGCCGCGGGTTGCGCCGCGGGAGGGTTAATCCCCTTCGCCAGCAGCTTCGGGAAGTTCCTCGCCCGGGCGGCCGACCAGATTGACATGGCCGCGATAAGTCGGGCCAACATAAAAATTGTCGGATCGCATTGCGGTGTATCCCTTGCGGCCGACGGACCATCCCAGATGGCCGTTTCGGATGTCGCCTTTTTTCGCAGTTTGACCCGCGTAGATAACGGTAGTGGAGGGATTGGCTGCCACGTGTTCCAGCCTGCCGATGCCGTCAGCGCCTACCGACTGACGGAGCTGATGACCAATATTAACGGAATGTGTTACCTCCGAACGCACCGGCCGGATGCCTCGTTCGTATACGCACTGGACGAGAAGTTCGAAGTGGGCGGCTGCAAGCAGCTTCGGACAGGGCGTCATCTGACCCTTGTCAGTTGCGGCTACATGCTGCACGTGACGCTAAACGCCGCCGAGAAGCTCGCCGCCGAAGGGATCGAGAGCAACGTGTTTGATGCCTACACCTTTCCGCTCCATGCCGAACCGATTCTGGCGGCCGCCCAAAATGCGGGTGGGACGGTTTTAACCGTCGAGGACAATTATGAAGGCGGCTTGAGGTCGGAGTTGGCTGAAGCGGCGGCGGAGAGAGGGCACGTGCGCGTGTTCGGACTCACGGCTCGCCGCATTCCCAAGTCGGCCAAGACGGCGGAAGAGGTTTTTGGTTACGTTGGCGTGGGCGTTGAAGACGTTCTGAACAAAGCGAAATCGGTGCTGAAGGATTGATGTGTTTAGTCGCGATCAAGAAATGAAGTATGAAAGGATTAGCCTGACTCCGTCGGTTCTGGTCTTTCTCTGCGGCTTCTTGGGGACGTCCCTGCGAGTCAGTGCGGAGAATCCTCCTTCGGAATCCGTTACAGAAAAAGGCAACTCCCCAACAACCATGTTGGATTCTGAATCAGCCGTTCTGGTTCGATTTCTCGGCTCGTGGAATCTGGTTGAAACTCATTACTCATCGGATGGGAAGATTTCAGCAACAGTTAAGGGGACCGAGGAAATCGCATGGTCGCTCGACAAACGCGCGATTCGCCGCACCTACGCCTCCGGAACCGGCGAGTCCGTTTTTCGGGCGGTAGGGATGTTAACGTGGAATTCGAAGGCGCGCCTGTTCGAGGGAAGCTGGTTTGACAATCATTCGACGACGGGACCGCAGATTGTCGCAAGCGAGTGGATGGAGTCGACGACCACCATGTCGCATTCCCTGGCGTCCGTCACGGACGGCGCATCCAAACCGAGTTTTAAGATCATTGAGCGGTTCACCGACGCCGACAATCGAACAGCGACGACATTCCGCGTTCAGGGAGACCGCGTCGAGAAAATGCTCGAAGTGAAGTTTGTCCGAACCATTCCTTGTCCCGCGGAATCCGCCGGTCTGAGATTGATCGGCGAGCCGATCGGCGATCCTCCGAAGGAAGATTAGCCGTCGCGTGCCTCGAATTGTAGTTGGGTGTCCAAAGGGAGGGCAGGTTCTTCACTCGGCCGTCCGTTCGACCAGACCGACACCATCAAAATCGTGGACATGACCAGCGCAAGTCCGACTTTGGCGGCGGTTCCCAGCGCCATCCCCAGCGCCGAGAAAACACCTACGCGAGTTCCTTTTCCAATGTCGCCTCGGTGAGACAGTTCGGCGACGGCGGCTCCGCAGAAGCACCCCACGATCGCACCGACCATGCTTCCCACCAACGGAACAGGGATAAGAAATGCTAGAAAGAACATCCCAAGGAAACCGCCGGCAAGGCCGCCCCACGCGGCCCGGCGGGAACCGCCCGCTCTTTGAGCAATGACCGCCGACATAAGCAGCTCAACCGCCTCGGCGAACAGGGCGATGCCGGCGACAATGGCAAGTGTCGGCACCGTGATGGCGTGCCAGTTGGTGTGCCATCCGTAAAGAGCTGCTCCGAAAACGAGACACCACGTACCGGGCAGCCGCAAGGCCGTCAAGAGGATGGCCAGCAGGCAAATCATTCCGGCGGCGACAATAATGAGATGGTCGAATGTCATGGCATTTCGCTTTGGCTCAACCGTTGGAAACCAGCGACCGAATTCAATATCGTTCTTTTCGTACCGCCGGTCCGACTATTTCATTCATTGAAGATCGTCTTATCATTTCGAGAATGAGTCTGTCGAGAATGAGCCTGAGCGCGCCCAACCGACCCAACCTACTGGCCGTGTTGAATGACTTGATCTTCGAGACGAAGATCAGTTCGACGGCTCGGACGGTCGGAGTCACGCCGAACGTGCTTCGCTCGGTCGTTGAATTGCCCGCCGCCATCGCACGATGGCAACCCTCGCTCATAATCATCGACCTCAACTCCATGGGACCATCGGCTATTCAGGCGGTTGAATTGGCGAGGTGCCTTGGTCGTGGAGCAAGGATCGTAGCATTTGTATCTCACGTCGATGTCGAGTTGGCCGGCGAAGCACGCGCCGCAGGAGCAAGCGTGGTGATGCCGCGTTCGCGATTCAGCGCCGAGTTGCCCAAGCTGCTCGCCGGATTGGGAAGCTCACCTTTGGGCGACCCGGAGGCGACCTGAGATTCGCACGATTCCCGGATTTGACTTAGCCTTGGCACTTTGCGTTTGCGTACACCAAAAGTGGTTGGACGCCGACGAATCCAATCCAAGCCTGATCGGACCAGCCGCAATCAGCTCCGCAGTTAACCCGGACCCGCCTGAGCTCAGCCTGATAGGAGCGCTGGACAACTTACTGGTTCAATCGATTGCCTTTCAGTGCCGGCGCTGTTTTTTCCCTGATTTCAAGGGCGACGGGTTGTCGTGAGCCTCAAATCTCTTAGGATGCCAGTGTAGCCGTGGAGAAGCAAAAAGCGATCAGCTTCGAGCCGGAATTGAACGATCGCGTCTCAATACTAGGCTCTGTCTCAAAACACGATTCGTAGGTATTGGCAGATGATCGCTAACTGT